>DAMCZI010000036.1:0-46284 GCA_032095175.1 Clostridiaceae bacterium | reverse complement strand
AAAAATAAAATATGTAGAATTCTTGCAACATATGAGTTTCGAATGTTCTTAGGTTCTCGCCATCCATGCAATCTTAGAATTTCAACACGCAGTGAGTGTTTTCCAAGGGGTTAAATGCCCCGACACCTCGGTTGGAACGGTCTTTAAGGGTACAAACTAACTACTTAGTTAAGATGCATAATCCCGCTTTTATAAATTAAAGATTGAGAAAATATAGGTTGTGATATATTATAATCATAGATTGAAGATCGAATTTAATAATTTTGGGGGTACGTTATGAAGGAAATAGAAGTTAAGATATTTGGTGTTGATATTGAAGATATAAAGACAAATGTATTGTCACTTGGGGGAACAATGGCAAAGAGGGAGAATCAAGAGAACTATTTTTATGATTTTCCACCACATATGAAGGATGAAAAGGGATATATAAGAATAAGAAAAATACACAACCTTCTGGATGGCTCCACTAAACTAATGATGTGTATTAAAAAGATAATATCACAGGAAGCAGCAAGAAAGACTGAAGAACATGAATTTGAAGTTTTAGACTTTAAAGAAGCAGATGAATTTCTAAAATCCATGGGAGCAGACTTTTTCTCCAGGGAGGATAAATATAGAGAAAGCTATCTACTCTTAAACTCCCTAATCGAGATAGATATATGGGACAAAAAAGTTTTCCCTGAACCCTACATAGAGATTGAGGCTGAAAGTGAAGAGAAAATATATGAGATACTTTCTCTACTAAACATTCCCGCTGAAAAAGCGACCTCTAAATCTCTAAATGAAATAAAAAAATCCTTTAACCTTCCAGATAGAGTAAAAGAATAAAATGCCAGGAACATTCCTGGCATTTTATTTCTACATAAGCTTTATAATAAGCGGTATTGTTATAGCTGATAAAACCGTTGATAAGAAAATACATTTTGATGCAAAGGAAGCATCTCCACCATACATTTCAGCCATAATGGCTGCATTCGCAGGTGCAGGCATAGCTGTTATGAGAACAGAGATTCCCAAAAACATATCTTTAACTCCTAACCATTTCATTACCACCAAAACAATTAGAGGCATAACAATAAGCCTTACTGCTGTTCCATAATACAATGAAATATCACAAAATACATCCATTATCTTGATATCTGCAAGCATCGCACCAACAACCAGCATTGCTATTGGAGTTGTTATGGAGCCAACTAAATCAAAGGTTTTATATATTGGCAAAGGTAGTTTTATAGAGAATATAAATACAGCCAACCCTAAAAACGTAGCAATAATTCCAGGATTCAGCATAACCTCCTTTAATGTTTTTAGATTAAATTCACCAGTTAAAAGTATTATTCCAACTACCCATATTAAAATGTTGAAGGATATGTTGAATATCGATGTATAAAATACACCTGTTTTTCCATAAACACTTTCAATTACAGGGAATCCCATAAATCCACAGTTTGAGAATATTGTTACAAAGCGTAATATACTTTTTTTATCCTTAGGATATTTAAAGTATAGCAATTTGCTTATTAAAATTGCAAACAGATAAATTGATGTAGAATATATCAAAAGCTTTCCCCCATTAATAAGCATGTCCTTATTAAAAGCTATGTTAAAGGATGCAAAAATCATAAATGGAAGAGTTATATTTAAAAGGAGTGATGAGAGTCCTCGATTTACCTCCTTATTGATTATATTCTTTTTTCTTGCATAGAATCCTACAACCATTATTAAAAATAGAACTATAATTTGATTTAAAATTTTACTGTACTGCATTGTTTTCCTCCTGTCTTTTTATATAAACTATATGTTTCGCATAAATGATACTACATTGCTCGACTCTAAACATTTATGCGAAACCATATTCCTTGATCCATAAATCGTAATATATATTATTCAAAATCTTTATTGCGATTTATATAATTATAAATTATTTTGCAGGATGTAACAAGTGCAGGCACATAACAAGTGGCAAGTTAGATAAGGCACATTAAAAAAATAAATGAGTCATCTTACTCGTCCTTTTAATTCTTTTCGTCGTTACTCAATCACTTACATACAATTAGTATGCGCATGATTGAGTGCCTAGAAAAGAATTAAAATCACTTCGCAATCTGACTCATTTATTTTTTAATGCGCCTAATGTCGGATTATTCAACATTATCTAGCTTGCCACTTATCATGTGTCTGTCATTTCTAATAGGGCTTCCTTACAGAATAGCCTCTGTTCTCAACAGTAAGTTTTATTTTATCAACAATAACCTGATTCTCATCATAATAAACATTTACTATACCATCTTCATAATTTGTATTTACATCCTCGACTCCTCTAATTCCCACAATTGTGCTTCTTACTTCCTTAGCTGAGTTTTCGTCGTGCATTGATGGAATTTTAAAAGTATACTCCTTCATTTTATCCCTCCCGATATTATTTTTTGTATTTTTCGCTATAATATCCGAATTGGGTTGAAGTTAATAATGTCAGCAGAGGTACATATATACTCTATATTGTTATACATTCCATTAATACATATTTCCTTAGAACTAAAATGAATATGACCATAAATGAGCTTTTCAACATTATAATTGGAGAGCAAATTTAAAAACTCCTGGCTTCTGCTTATCCTGGTAACAGGAGGATAATGCATCATTACAATGAATTTATCAATTCCATCCTTTACTGCAGCATCCAGTGACATTTTAAGCCTTATAATCTCTCTTTTATAAACCTTTTCATCATGAAGAGCCTCATCATCACTCTCATCTATCCTTACCCAGCCTCTTGTGCCACATATTCCATATTCTCCATATCTTTCATATGTATTCTGTATAAAACACACATCATCATACAAAGCATTCATCTTAGTAACAGAGCCCCACCAAAAATCATGGTTTCCCTTTATCATAACCTTTTTGCCTGGAAGGCTGTGTATAAATTCAAGGTCAGCCATTGCATCTTCAAACTTTAATGCCCAGGATATATCTCCTGCAATAATTACTGTATCCTCTTCTTTAATGACGCTTTCCCAATTTTCCTTAACTTTTATATGATGCTCCTTCCACAATTCTCCGAAAACATCCATAGGTTTATCAGAATTTAATGAAAGGTGCAAATCAGAAATTGCATACAATGCCAATATAATCACATCCTAAATTGTATTATCCCATATAAAACACAATAAAATTCTTACATTCTACCACTTTTAACAAACCTGTTTTGATAGTTTGACACCAGGTTGTTTGGAATTTCAGAATATAAATGAATTTTTATGTTGTATATATTCATTTTATATTATTTTTTCCGATATATTAATAGGTGATTTATATGTATATAAAAAATATTGGGTCAATTTTAAAGGAAAACATACCATTAAGGCTAAAACTTTCCGAAGGAAGCATAGTAGGCGGAAAGATAATTTCCCTTCAAAACAATGAGGGCATAATAAAATTATATGATGGTACTATTATACCCGCAATATTTATTTCCGAAAACATGTTGGAAAAAGAAAAATATATAAGGTTTAAAGTTGAAGGATTTGATGACAAAAAAATACTTATAAAAGCTTTGACCCTTGATGAAAATGAGATAAGAGAGGATTCTCTGGAGGAAATATCAAAAAAACTCAATATTCCCCTGGAAAAAGGAAGAGATATAGTTATGAGCCTAGTGAAGTTCAACCTTCCTGCAAAGGATGAAAGTATTTTAAGCATCTATAAAAACATCTCATTTTTAAACACCCTCAAGGATATGTCTGATGAGGATATTTTAGCCTTTTTAGAAAAATACATTGGAAAAGAGATTACCAAAAACAGCAGTGAATTTTTATCAGCAAAGGAGTTAATTACGAAACTATCCACCATAGATATCGATTTTTTAACCTTTTTAACAGAAAACGAAATACCTAAGGATATAAGCAGTATGCTAAAAACCCAAAACATAATTGAAGATGGATTTTTTATTAACAGAGCAATAAATGAATTGAACTCTGTTTTAAATTCAAAGGGAGATAAAATTAATACATTAAAACAAGTTTTGGACATATTAAAAAATGAACCTGAAAAGATGCAGCTAATAACAGAGCAGTTTTCAAAGGATGCGTTAGAAAACACTGATATGCCATTTGTTGATGCATTAAAAGAGATGCCTGATGAAGATATGTTAAGTTTTATGGAAAAATATATTGGGAAAGAGGTTAATAGTGAAAGCAGTGATTTTTCAACGTTTAAAGAATTGATAAAACAGCTTTCAAAATTTAATAACGGTCTTTCCTCAAATGAAATGCAAAATAATATTACAAATGATACTGCAGAAGCTCTAAATAATAAAAAATTCATTAAGGATGATATTCTTCTTGATAGAATATTTGAAACTCTCAAGCCAGTTTTGGGTTTAAAAGATGAAAAAAAAGAAATTTATACTTTGAAGCAGGCAATGGATGTTTTAAAAAACTTCCCTGAAAAAGTACAGTTACCCAATCAACATTTTTTGAAAAATGTACTTGATAATTTTGATATTTTAAAGAACATTTATAATAACTACAACATATATGCTTTTAATGCATTACAAAATGGAAGTCTTTTTAAAAACAGTATTATAGTAAAACATAAATACAAAAATTCAAAACATATTGATGTTAATGATGTAAAGGTGTTTATTACAATTGAAACACCTCATCTGGGGGTTGTAGAAAACTACCTATATAAAAGAAATAATGACATAATGATTACCATTAAGGTCGAAGATAAGTTTATATCCCTTTTTAAGAATAATATTGAACTGCTTAAAACCAGCCTTAAATCCAAAGGCTTTAATCCTTTGAATATATCTATAGAAAGGTTAAAAAGTAAAAATGATATAATAGGACTCTCTTCTTTCTTCAATGAGTATATACTTAAGGAACTGGATGTGATGGTATGAAAAGAAAAAAAGCTGCTGCATTAAGATATGATAAAAGCTACTCTTCACCAGTAGTTACAGCAGTAGGTTTTGGGCAAATTGCTGAAAACATTTTGGATAATGCAAAATCAAATGATATTCCTATTATTGAAAACTCCGATTTAGTTGACAGCCTTAGCCTAATACCCATAGGACAAAGCATTCCGTCAGAGCTTTACGATGCTGTGGCTGAAATAATAGCCTTCGTTTATTCTTTAAATGATGAAAAGATTGGATAACATTGTTATAATATATATATAAGCACAAATTCTATTATACTATGCTCCTCAATATAGATTAATGCAAATACATTTGACCATTCTATTTGCATGTATGCAATTTTAGAATTTGACTATATTCCAAAATAGTTATAGATATTACAAACGAAAGGATGATATGCAATGGATAATCTATTTTCAGGTTTAGAAGAACTTGGCTTTAAAAACCTAAACGAAGTAGATCTATACAACAAGGATGAGGGAAAGGAAAACGACACACCTGCTGCAAAGGATGAATCCAGCATATTGGATTATATTTATGATAAAAGCTATACATGTCCAGTCTGCGGTAATGAAGTTAAAGCAAGAACTGTTAAGGTTGGCAAAGCAAGAAACGTTTCAAAGGATACAGATTTGATGCCAAGATATGAAAATATAAATCCTCTTTTTTATGATGTTGTGCTCTGTCAAAATTGCGGTTATGCTGCCCTTTCAAGATATTTTGAAAAACTAAAGCATGATCAGGCATTACTAATAAAATCAACAATTACACAAAAATTCAGAGCAAAGGTCTACCCTGATTTATATGATGAAGATGTTGCAATAGAAAGGTACAAGCTAGCTCTTTTAAATGCAGTTGTTAAAAATTCAAAACTGAGCGAGAAAGCCTTCATTTGTCTTAAACTTTCCTGGATGTACAGACTAAAGGAAGATAATGAAAATGAGTTGAAATTTTCAGAACAAGCCCTGACAGGTTTTAAAGAGGCATTTACAAAGGAATCCTTCCCAATATGCGGTATGGATACATATACACTTGTGTATCTTTTAGGTGAGCTTTCAAGGAGAATTGGGGATAATGAATCCGCACTAAGATGGCTTGGAAAGGTTATTGTAACACCAGGTGTTAGTCCAAGACTTAAAGAACTTGCAAGAGATCAAAGAGATTTAATAAGAGATTCTATATAGGTAAATATTTTTATAACATATCCAACACAAGCCCCTTGGTTTAAAAAAATCAAGGGGCTTGTGTTAAATGTGAAATTATATATAATTAGCTTTTTACTTTGATATTATGCTCAAAAGCTCTGATTCAACAAGATCATTATATTTTCCCTGTCTATAATCCGCTATTAAACTCTTTATTTCAGTTTCAGAAAGTCCAACCATTTTCTCTTTTAAAGCACCAGGCATTTCTATATAAACGCCAATTGGTTCCATTTTGCTGTCAAATGCCATAACAGTTGGTATTCTCTTTTCTCCAACACTCTCTTCAAGTACTGCTTCATTTCCCTTAAGAGGCATCATATACATTTTTATTTTGTTGTTAAGTTCCTCAATTCTTTTAATAAAGGGAAGGGTAACAACACAATCTGGGCAATAGCTTTCTGAAAAAACAACTATGTTTATTTCTTCATTTATTTGTTTAATTTTATTTTTAGCATTATCTGAAAGTACTGTTCTTTCTAGAGCATCCATTTGAACCTTTCTTTTTTCTTCAGTTGATTTTTCAACATACTCATCAAATGTAAATGCTCCTGATAAATCAAACATACCAACACCCCCTATATGTATTTGCTTATATTCTACCACAAAATAGCTTAAGGCGCATTAAAGAAAATAAAAAAAACAATTTACTCTTCAGTGAAAATTTTATAAAATAGTACATAATATAAGTGTATAAAGCTGAGAGGAATGATAGTAATGATAAATTTTCATTTTAAAGCATTTGTTGTTGCTCCTGAAATAAGCTTGAACAAAATTGCAAGTCATTTCGGCATCAATAAAAAGTTTAAATGGGAGGAACCCCTTATACTTGACGAAAAGTATCTTAAAGGGATAATTCCACAGCCAGAGGGTAAAAACGTCTACATATATCACTTTGGAAGCATAGTTTGCATAAACCTGGCTTTTCATGAAATAAAGGATATCGTAACTTACTTAAAAAAAATAGATGAAAATCTTAATGATAATATTAACGTAAACCGCGCAGATGATTTTCATCTAAATGTTGATGAAAAAGCCAGCTTTGAGTTGAACTATAACTCTGTTACAGTTGTAGAGCTTAAAAAACCTCACTTAGATATTATCTCAACTGTACTAGCTAAGTCAATTGCACTTGAAAAGATAGAAGAGGATATTGACCTTCTCCTTGATGATATAGAAAAAGTAATAATATTCCTTGATAAAGGTCACCTGGATTTAAGTGATGAAAAACTTGCTAAAACATCAGCAAAGGTATTAAGGTTTAAGTATAATACTATCTCATACATAATGCTTCTTGAAAAGCCTGATATAGCCTGGAACAATGAGCACATTGAGGACTTTTTTGTTCAGCTTTCAGA
Source organism: Clostridiaceae bacterium (assembly GCA_032095175.1). GTDB lineage: Bacteria > Bacillota > Clostridia > Clostridiales > Caloramatoraceae > DAMCZI01. Next base: position 38,797 of record DAMCZI010000036.1, on the reverse strand, counting down.
GCTGTTTGAATTAAAGGATAGATATGAAAAAATCCGTCATAAAACCGAAGTACTTTTAGACATTACAGAGGTTTTCTCAGGATTAACCCATGCTAAGCGAGGCACCCGCCTTGAATGGATGGTTATTATATTAATTCTTATTGAGATTGTAATGTCACTCTTTGATAAAATAATGGCTCTTATAAAATAGAAGATGCCAGGAACGCGGCAAGTTTAATATGCTGGGTAATCCAGTGTTATTAAACCTGCCGCGTTCCTGGCACTTTTACTATATAAATAGATTTACATTAGATTGTTCTGCTTCTCCAAGGTAGTAGGCAACTCCACCTATTTCGACGCCATCAATTAGTTCCTCTTTCTTAATACCCATAACATCCATGGACATGGAGCAGGCAACAAGCTTTATTCCATTTTGTTTCGCCTGTTCAATTAATTCTTCAAGGGAGGAAACATTTTTCTTTTTCATTATTCCTCTTATCATCTTTGAACCCATTCCCCCCATATTCATCCTTGAAAGTCCAAGCTTTTTGCTTCCTCTTGGCATCATCCTGCCAAACATTTTTTCAATAAATGTTTTTTCTACATTTACCTTGGAATTCTTCCTTAGTATATTTAATCCCCAGAAGGTAAAGAACATAGTCACAGGTCTTCCCATAGAGGCCGCTCCATTGGCAATTATAAAGGATGCTATTGCCTTATCAAGCTCTCCACTAAAAACCACCATCGTCTTTCCCTGTGGAAGTTCAACTTCTCTATTGTTCATATTTATTGGTGCTTCATTAAAGTCTAGTTTTTTTTTATCATCAAGCCCTTTTTTTACATAGGCTACAAAGTCACAGCAGGTTTTTTCAATTCCAACTAGAGTATTTCCGGTTCTTTCACACCATGACTTTATATCATTTGAAAAGGCTGAATCTGTTACATGGACCTCAAGCACATCACCTTCATTGATTTTTTCTATTTCCTTATAAACCCTCATTATAGGTCCAGGGCATTGAAGTCCACAGCAGTCAACTTTTATTGTATTCGAAGCATTACAGCTTTTTTCATCCTTTACATCATTCATGATACATTTAGTGTTAGTATCCTTTTTAAAACTCTTGCCATTCTCATACCCTGCTATTGTATAAAGGTCATTTCCTCCGCTTAGGTTATAAACCTCAAATCCGTTTTGTGCAAGTATTCTATATGCAACATATCCTCTAAGTCCTATCTTGCAGTATTCAAATATCTTTTTATCCCTTGGAAGCTCATTTAATCTTTCCCTTAGGGAATCAACTGGAATGTTTACTGCACCTTCAATATGACCGCCTTCATATTCAACCGGTGTTCTAACATCAAGTATGAAATATTCATCACCAAGCTTCTTAACTTCATCCCAGTGCATTACCTTCATGTCACCTTTTAATATATTGGAAGCAGTATATCCTGCCATATTTACAGGATCCTTTGCTGAGGAAAATGGTGGAGCATATGCAAGTTCAAGTTCCTCTAAATCGTATACCGTTAATCCGCTCCTCATTGCTGTTGAAAGCACATCTATTCTCTTATCTACTCCATCCCTTCCAACAATCTCAGCACCTAGTATTTTTCCATCCTCAGGTGAGAATATAAGCTTTATAGTCATAACAAAGGCTCCAGGATAGTATCCTGCATGTGAAGCAGAATGCGTATAGGATTTAAGATATGGTATATTTGCTCTTTTAAGCATCCATTCTGTATTTCCTACTTTTGCTGCTGTTAAATCAAACACCTTTAATATTGATGTTCCCTGGGAACCATTGAATTTTACATTTCTATCACAAATGTTATCTGCTGCTGTTCTTCCCTGCTTATTTGCAGGACCTGCAAGTGGTATCAGCGTATTTATTCCTTGAACAAAATCTATAACCTCAATGGCATCTCCAACTGCATATATGGATGGGTCAGAAGTTCTAAGATATTCATCTACCTTAATTCCTCCTCTTTCTCCAATCTTAAGACCTGCTTCTCTTGCAAGCTTTGTTTCAGGTTTTACCCCTATTGCCATTATTACCATGTCTACTGGAATTGTCTTTCCACTTTTTAGAACAACCTCTATTTCATTGTCACCCTTAAAGCTGTTTACAGCATCCCCGGTTATTACGCTTACCCCGGTTTCCTCCATGTGCTTTACTAAAAATTTTGTCATTTCAATATCCATAAAGGATAATATCTGTTCTGCAGCTTCTACGATTGTAACATCCATTCCAAGGTGCCTTAGATTTTCTGCCATTTCAACCCCTATGAATCCGCCACCAATAACTGCCGCTCTTTGAGGCTTTTTCTCATTTATATATCCCTTTATTTTATCCACATCAGCCATATTTCTTAGTGTAAATATAGACTCTCTTTTTACCCCTTCTATATTTGGAACAAATGGTTCCGCTCCTGGAGATAAAACAATATTGTCATAGGTTTCAGTATAAGTCTTTCCATCAGCAAGTACTTCTACTTCCCTTTTTTCTCTATCAATTCTAATAACTTCACTCTTTGGTCTTATATCAATATTAAATCTCGCTTCCATTCCCTTTTCAGTTTGTACAAGAAGCTTTTCTCTTTCCTTTATTGTATCGCCAATATAATATGGCAAACCACAGTTTGCAAAGGAGATATATTCTCCCCTTTCAAACATTATAATTTCCATATTCTCATCAAGTCTTCTAAGTCTTGCAGCTGCACTTGCTCCTCCAGCAACGCCACCGATAATAACCACTTTTTTGGACATATTCCCATCTCCTTATACCCTATTATGGTATTATTTTGAAAAGCTTTATATTTCAGTACTCTATCTAATTTAAATATATGATAATTTTTAAACAAAGTCAAGTACCCCATACGGGTATAATGTAATTTTATTTTATTCCCTTATATATTTTTCGCATAAATGATTCCGCATTGCTGGAACCTAAACATTTATGTAAAATCCCCAACCTTTATATTGTGCCAAATTGGATTTTATTATATCCTATAGGTGTATGTTTTTTAAGGAGTGATATGATGCTTACTAATATAAAAGCAGTAATATTTGATTTAGATGGAACCCTGATCGATTCAATGTGGGTATGGAAACAGGTAGATATAGATTATCTAAAGAAAAGAGGTATAGCCCTTCCTGATGATCTTCAAAAGAGCATAGAGGGACTGGGTTTTACAGAAACTGCACACTATTTTAGGAAAAGATTTAATATTGAAGACGATGTAGAAACAATAAAAAACGAATGGACATCTATGGTTGGTGACTATTATTCATCAGTAATTGAAGCTAAAGCAGGAGTAGCAGACTTCCTGGAGTACCTAAAAGAAAACAATTATAAGATAGCCCTGGCAACAAGTAATTTCCATGATCTTGCCATAGCTTCCCTTAAAAGGAACAACCTTTTGAATTACTTTGACAAGGTTGTAACAACCTGTGAAGTACCAAGGGATAAATCCTATCCCGATGTATTTTTGGAGACTGCCAAAAGGCTTGAAGTTGATTCTTCAGAGTGCCTGGTATTTGAGGACACCCTATCCGCTGTAAAAGGAGCTAAGGCTGCCAATATGAAGGTAACAGGAATATTTGATTCCTATGGCACATGTACTCCAGAAGAACTTGAAGAAGCAGCAGATAATCTCATTCATGGCTTTGAAGAGATTGTTGAAAAGTATAGAAAAAAATGAAGCATACAGGAAACTTTCCTGTATGCTTCATTTTTATTTCATATTTTAAAAATGCTTTCCATTTTCATAGTAAGAATCCTCTTTATACTCAATGAATGCAACATCAACATCTCTATCTCCAATAGATTTAACTGCTCTTGTAATTTCTGCTGCAGTTTTATCCTTTACTTCCTGCCCTCTGTCAAACCATGCAACTTCAACAAATGGATAGGTCTCAATCTCGCTGCCATCATGAATAAATGTTGAATTTACAACCTCTAATATAAAATAGTTTCTTGGACATCCAATTATATTTGTAAGGTTATCAACAAGTTCTTTACTTATAGCTTTAACACCTTCACTGTTTAATCCTCTAAATCTTATCTGTGGCATTTATATTTCCTCCAAATATCTTTCAAGATATGGTTCTATATTAAATGTTTGTTTAAGTTTTCTATACTCTTCTATAGCCCTTTGGTTTCGCTCTCCAGCCTTAACAGCTCTCATAAGCAGGTTTTTGGGGGTCTCAAGTGGTGAAATGTATTCCACAACAGAAACCTTATACCCCTGTGTTTCAAGCAGAAGTGCCCTGATTCCATCTGTAAGCATATCTGCAAATCTTGCTTTAAATACTCCATGTTTTATAACAGGTTCAAGAACGTCAGAGCTGTATTGTGAAAGAAGCTCCTTATGGCAGCAGGGAACACACATTATTGCCCTTGCATTAACCTTTACTGCAACTCCTAATGCCATATCGGTTGCAATATCACATGCATGGAGACTTATTACCAAATCAATCCTTTTCTCTGGATTGTAGGTATTAATATCGCCTTCAATAAACTCCATATTTTTATACCCAAGGCGTTTTGCAATGTCTTTGGATGCTTTAATAACCTTTCCTGATCGGTCTATTCCTATAAAGTAGCAGTTCTTCTTCTTAATTTCCTTTATGTAATAATTGAGCACAAAGGTTAGATATGACTTTCCACACCCACAATCAAGCACAGTTATAGTTTCACTGTCCATAAGCTCGTCTATCATACTATCAACAAGCTCAACAAAATGATCTATCTGATTGTACTTTCTTATCATATCATTTTTGATTTTACCTTCCTTGGTCAATATGCCTATTTCTTTTAATAGTGCATCGGCTTCTCCAACCTTTATGTAATAGTTTCTATTTAGTATATGGGATGTTTTTATTCCCTCATCACCTTGATTATTTACTGAATCAACCTGTTTTGTCTTAACACCTTTATTGTCTGCATAAAGTATCGTTGTTTTTCCCCTTTCGTCTATAAAAAACTCAAGAGAATCATAATTCATAGATTCCTCTGCAATATATTGAGGAATGTCCGCAATTGATAATCCAGTATCTTTTCCATTAAAATTTACTTTCTTTTCATCAATGGAGTATATTCCTTTGTATTCTTTAAGTCCTGACTTAAAAAGAAAATTTATGGAATTAATAAAGTCTTTGTTTTCCTCTATTCTTGAAGTCATTCCCCACAACATAAACTTTATCTTATCACATATTTGCCTGTTCATTTATTTATACATCTCCTTCAGTAGAAAATAAGAGAGTTAATAAGATGTATGTATTATATACCACAATTTAAAAAAATTAAAGGGGGACATTTACAAATCCCCCTCATATATTAAACCGCAATATATTCAACTTCAAGTTCAGGCAAAGTATTACTAGAGCCTTTAACGCCAGTTATAAACTTAATTCCATATTTAACTGATAAATCTTTTAGGTATTCAACGAACTGTGGAATTGATTGATTATTGTCATTAAGAATTACATTAAGATTGTCAATGAAGATCGTCTCAACATCATAGTCAGATGAAATTATACCATAGAGGAACCCAACAAAGGAATCGAGATTGGAAATGGGGAACTGTGAAACATCCATAAGACGAATTTTTGAGTTAAGTTGAAACATGCTTTCCAGGTTGTTGCTAACATAGACAATGTTGCCCTTTGAACTGTTAACAAGTTCATTAGCAAGTGATATCATTTTCTTGGTCTTTCCGGATCCTTTTTCGCCGGTCAATACCTGAATCATTTCAAATCACCCCATTAATTATATTTTTGTTTAATTAGAGCATACTATATTCAGAATATTTTTGCAATTAAGAAAACATATAATTTTCTTTCTTATTTTAAAGTATTTACTTATTTCCTCATTTTATTCCTTACTTTCTCACTTTATTAAAATATTTATTAATCCAGCAGCATACAGGCTTTTAGGCAATTTATGGATAATAGTAAAATACAAAAATGCAGCAAAAACTCCAATTTTTTTTTGGGATTTTTTCTGCTGCATTTATATACTAATCATCCTTATAATTAACTAAGCTCATTTGCTGGTATTATATAAAAATTACACTGAGGAAGTCTTTCTTTAAGCTTGTTAATAATACCTTCATCCTTGCTTTCAATTGGAGGCTCTCCTAATATTATATGCTCTATCTTTTTGTTCTGGGCAAATTCTATAATAGTATCTGTTACATTTGCAGAACGTAAAACAGTAAGATCAGCTCCAACTCCCTTTGAAATTTCAAAGAGGTATTCAAGAGCATCAGCCTCTTTTTTATTTCCTAAAAAGTTTACACCTTCCTTGGCAACATGGATTACAAATAAATCGCCTTCTAGTTTATTTTTTAGATCTGCTCCTCTCTGTATTAACCTTTCACAGGTTTTTTGTTGTGTAACACATACCATTATACTTTCAGCATTATACACATCAATAGCCCCTTTCATGCTATACTATATCCTAGTATATTATATACTGTTTTTTTACTATTTGCTAACATTCAAACTCACTTAAAAGTTTAACTCAGCCTATGCATCTGAAATATGCTTTTAAAGCAAAGCTTTATCTCCATAAAAATAAGCATATTTCATTCCTCTACCATTATACCATATGATTTATGTCTGTTGGATATATAAATTAATATATCATTTTACAAATTCAAATTATATAATAATATTATATATGAGACTTGCAAAATAAAATTTGTGTAAGGGTGAGTATATGGAGACTCAAAAAATCATCTCTCTTCTTCAAAGAGAGGAAGGACCTAAGCTTGATTTTAAGCTTAAACTGGGACTCGAAATTGAAAGTGGGAAAAAAGAGCTTGCAAAGGATATATGTGCCATTGCAAATTCGAGAGGTGGCCGTGGATATTTACTTATTGGAATTGAGGATAAAACCAAAAGAATTATTGGCATCGACCCATTGGAATTTAAAGAAGAAAAAATACAACAAATTGTAAGTACACGCATTGATCCCCCTGTACCTATTTCCGTGGATATTGTAAGTATGAAGGAAAAATACATAGGAGTAATAACAATATATAATACAGAACAAAAACCTCATCAAGTGAGGGATAGCGGTGCATTCTATATTAGGCGAGGTTCCACTACTGATATAATGCGAAAGGAAGAAATAGCTTCTATGCTGCAGGACATTGGTATTGTTAATTATGAACTTCTTCCAGTAATAAAAGCCTCCCTTAAGGATTTAGACAATCAACTTATTTCTGATTATTTCAGTAAATCTGGAATCAACCTTAATATAAATGATACTATGCTTTTAAGCTCTGGTATAGTTACAATCGATAAGGATGATGGTAAATCCTATCCTACCTGTGGCGGCATGCTCCTTTTCGGAAAGAAGCCACAGAATTCTATACCCCATTCCGTAATAAAAATTTATAATAGCAGTACAAGACATACACATATATCTTCTGGAACTATTATAGAAATGCTTGAAGATTCCTTTAATTTTATAAACAATTCACTACAGGATAAAAGTTTTCCGATAGAAATCGTATTTGATTTAATATCAAAAGCATCAACACACAGAGACTATTTTGATATAAACAGCTTTATTGAAGTAAATATAAGAAAAGAAACCATAGAAATAATAACTCCTGGTGCTTCTCTAAAAAACCAGCGTCATAACAATGTATATATAAGGAGAAACCACTGGCTTTATTTAAAGCTAATTACTATAGATTCTGAGAAAAAATATTTCAACCTTCCCATAGATATTGGTAACTTTATAAAGGCCTATGGAAAGATAAAATATTATAATATTCCATCAAAAAATATTTTTAAAGTAATAATACCCCTTGTAAAAAGGGATGTATAAAAAAATCAGGCAATGCCTGATTTTTTTATACAAAGTTCTATTACTCTGCAATTTCCGCAAATACTCTTTTAATTTCCTCATTATGATAAGCTATTATTGAATTTAACACTTCCTCCATTTCATCATGGTCATCTTTAAATTCAAAATTCACCTGCCATACTGGATTATATTCCTCTTCAACCTCACTAACATCAAATCCCATATTTGATATCTCATCAACATTATAATTATCAAATATATCGTTATACTGTTCATCATTTACATCTCTGTCAACGGTTAAAAATAAATAAACTTTACCATTTTCAACAAAGGCCTTATAAACCAATTCTAGACCTTCTTCTATCTCATAGCTTCCAAGTTCCTTTTCAAGGATGCTATCTACCCTGTTCATTAATACAAGACTGCTTGCTTCCATAGTATTCCCTCCTTACATATGAATTAAAACTCTAACCTATCCTCTATATATTTTACAAGTTCATCAATTGGTATTCTTACCTGCTGCATTGTATCTCTGTCACGAACTGTTACACTGTTATCATTTTCAGAGTCAAAATCATAGGTAATGCAGAATGGAGTTCCTATTTCATCCTCTCTTCTGTATCTCTTTCCTATACTTCCAGCCTCATCATAGTCAACCATGAACTTCTTTGCAAGTAAGGCATAAACCTTCTGTGCACCCTCTGAAAGCTTCTTGGAAAGTGGAAGTACTGCTGCCTTAAATGGAGCTAGAGCTGGGTGTAGCTTCATTACAACTCTTGTATCTCCTTCTCCAATCTGCTCCTCATCATATGCTTCAACCAAGAATGCAAGAGCAACTCTATCAGCACCAACTGAAGGCTCAATACAGTATGGAATAACCTTTTCATTTGTCTGAGGATCAAGGTATGAAAGCTCTTCTCCTGAAAGATTTATATGCTGCTTTAAATCGAAATCAGTTCTGCTTGCAATACCCCATAGTTCACCCCATCCAAATGGGAAGAGATATTCTATATCAGTTGTTGCATTACTATAGTGAGAAAGTTCTTCCTTATCATGGTCTCTTAACCTCATGTTTTCTTCCTTCATTCCAAGGCTTAAAAGCCAATTCTTACAGTAACTTCTCCAGTAATCAAACCAATTAAGCTCCTCACCTGGTTTGCAGAAAAATTCAAGTTCCATTTGTTCAAACTCTCTTGTTCTGAAGGTAAAGTTACCTGGAGTTATTTCATTCCTAAAGGATTTTCCTATCTGTCCAATACCAAAAGGTAGCTTCTTTCTTGATGTTCTTAGAACATTTTTGAAGTTAACAAATATACCCTGTGCTGTTTCTGGTCTTAAATAAACCTCTGATTTTGAATCCTCAGTTACTCCCTGGAATGTCTTAAACATAAGGTTAAACTTTCTAATATCTGTGTAGTTATGAGCTCCACATTCAGGACATTTTACGTTATGTTCCTTTATATATTCCATCATTTTTTCATTAGTCCATCCATCAACTGCAGGATTATCTTCACCATTAGCCTTCATGTAATCCTCTATCAGCTTATCTGCTCTATAACGTGTTTTACATTCCTTACAGTCCATTAGAGGATCACTGAATCCACCAACGTGTCCTGAGGCAACCCAAACCTGAGGATTCATAAGAATCGCACAGTCAACTCCAACATTATATGGTGACTCCTGTATAAACTTTTTCCACCATGCTTTTTTAACATTGTTCTTAAATTCAACACCTAGTGGGCCATAATCCCATGTATTTGCAAGTCCTCCATAAATCTCCGAACCCGGGAAAACAAATCCTCTTCCTTTACATAAAGATACAACCTTATCCATAGTCTTTTCTACAGCCATGTTTATAACCTCCTAACATGCAATATTATTTTTTTGAGCCGCAGCCTAAATATAAAAAAACCCTCCATCCCAATAAAAGGGACGAAAGGTTACTTCCGCGGTTCCACCCTAGTTGGCATATTGCCCACTCTGTACTCAACACTCAAGGACGCCCTTCACTGAAATCCAATACCGGTCTTGCACCCTCACCGATTCGCTAAAACTGAACCCTTCAGCTACTCCTTCCCATCATCGTATTTAAAACTTATTATTTATGTATTATTTTTAAATATATAACATAAATAATATAATTGTCAAGTATGTTACCTATTTTTTATGGCATCCTGAACAACCACTAGAGCACCCTCCTGAGCATCCACCAGACACTACATTAAGAGACTTAATTATAAAACCCTCACGTTCTCCAGTTACATAATCAATAGATATACCCTCTGAGTATTTAGGGATATACTGTGTATCAGTAACTATTTTTATTCCATCAACCTCAGTTATTTCATCGCCATCCTTTAACTCATCAAAGGCAATTCCAAACTTCGCCCTTGAACAGGCAACAGCCTCAACATATATTCTAACCATCAGGTTACCATCAACCTTTTTTAATTCTTCCTTTATTTTTTCACCTGCAATTGCAGTAATCTTAATATCCATGAACAGCCTCCTTCAAACATATATACAATATATTATATCCTATTCCATATTATTAGTCAGGCTATCCATTAATATTTTTTTAAGAACTATACCTCTCTTTTTACTTATATTCTGTTTTAATTGAAGATTTTTTTTGATATACTATTCTAAATAGCAACTTGAAGTTGTTTATATTACTGTAGAGGATGGTGCAAATGCTTAGACTTTGGGGAAAGATAATAAAGAATAATAAAATAAAAATTCATGAAGAAGCTATCTGCAATGAAGATATTGAATTTCAGCAGCAGCTTAAAAAATGCATAATTGAGATTTGCAATAAATTTGACATACAAAAACCCTATTGGCTTCCAAAGAATCTTGAAGAATTCAATAGAATAAGTAAAACCTCATTCAGTCAGGATAATTTCATCGAAGAAATAGACTTTGATAGGTTCGAAATAGAAATAATTGAAGAAGAGAACAAATAAAATTAACCCCCAAAGACTCATATTTTAAGCTTTGGGGGTTAATTTTATTTATTTTATTCTCTTTTGCAATTGTTCCCCTCTCTCTTCATAGCCTGGTTTTCCAAGAAGGGCAAACATATTCTTTTTGTATTCTTCAACTCCAGGTTGATCAAAGGGGTTCACACCAAGAACATATCCACTTATTCCACATGCTTTTTCAAACATGTATATAAGCTTTCCACAATTATGCTCATTCATTTCAGGAATCTTTATTGTTATGTTTGGAACTCCTCCATCTTCATGTGCAATGGCAGTTCCCTCCATAGCTCTTTTATTTACATAATTCATCGTCTTTCCTGCAAGAAAGTTTAATCCGTCTATGTTCTCCGGATCCATTCCTATTTCATAATCATATCTTGGTTTTTCTATATCAATAAATGTTTCAAATAAATTCCTAACTCCATCCTGTATATACTGCCCCATGGAATGAAGGTCTGTTGTAAAATCAACTGCAGCAGGGAAAATACCGAGTTTGTTCTTACCTTCACTTTCACCATAAAGCTGTTTCCACCACTCTGCAAAATAATGCATTGATGGTTCAAAGTTTGCCATAATCTCTATTCCCTTTCCCTTTCTATAAAGGGCATTTCTAATAGCTGCATATAGATAGCAGGTATTGTTTTTTATATCCTTTACTGAATATTCATCCATTGCCTCCCTGGCTCCAGCCATGAGACTATCTATATTCATACCACTTACAGCTATTGGTAGAAGCCCTACAGCCGTTAAAACTGAATATCTTCCTCCAACATTGTCTGGTATAACAAAGCATTCATATCCTTCAGAATCAGCTAATCCCTTTAATGCACCCTTCTTACTGTCTGTAGTAGCAAAAATCCTTTTTTTAGCTTCTTCCTTTCCATATTTTTTTTCTACATAATCCTTAAATACTCTAAATGCTATTGCAGGCTCAGTAGTTGTTCCAGATTTTGATATAACATTAACTGATATATCCTTTCCCTCAATAACATCGAATATATCCTTAAGATATATTGGGCTAATATTATTTCCTACATAATATATTCGCGGAGTCTTTCTTTTACTGCATGGAAGGTTGTTATAAAAGCTGTGACTTAACATTTCTATAACTGCCCTTGCGCCCAGGTATGAACCACCAATTCCAATAACAATAAGAACATCGGAATTTGATTTTATCCTCTCAGCAGCTTCCTTGATTCTATTAAATTCATTTTTATCATAACTTTCAGGTAAACCCAACCAACCCAAGAATTCATTTCCCAAACCGGTTTTGTTATGTAGTTTGTCATGGGCATCGAATATATTTTCCTTTAATGCTTCTATGTCCTTTTCATTAATAAAACTTAATGCTTTTGAATAATCAATACTAATATTATTCATCTTATACCCTTCCTTTCTAAAACACTTTAATATATGATTTGTAAAAATGTTCTGTACCATTCAGACTAAAACATTTTTGCGAAATCATATCCTTAATTTATTAATCGCACTACACCCAATGCAAAATCTTTAGTGCGATTAATATAACTTTAGTACATTACTATTGTACATCAATTTCATAAATATACAATGCTTCAGCCTTCAATACTATGTTATTTAAAAACTTTCATGTGATACAATATTTATATTTACATGCTCTACAATATTCCTAAAATCCTTAGTACTATAATAGCTTGCAGAAAGATTATACATGGTATACCAAATAAGAACTTTAAATGCTTTGTTTTATGTCTGAAAATAAACATTCCAAATAAAACTCCTGGCCCCCCCAGCAAAGCTGCAAGCATGAATATTCTTGCTTCCGGCACTCTCCAGCCATGTTTTTTTGCCTGTTTTTTATCATACCACATCGTAACAAAAGAAATACTATTTATAACAACCAGATAATATATAAAGAATCTCACTAATATCACTCCCCTTTTAAATATGTATAGTTTCATTATATTGGATAATAATATACTTTGTAAAATAGTTTAAGGAGGAGTTTTTGTGTTGAAAATTGGTATGAATGCTCCCGACTTTACACTAGACAGCACAAAGGGAAGTATTTCTTTAAAAAACTATAGTGGCAAATGGAAGGTTCTTTTCTTTTATCCCCTGGATTTTACCCCCATTTGAAGTACTGAAGTACCAGAGTTTAACCGTAGGTTAAAGGAGTTTGAAAAATTTAATGCCGTTGTAATTGGTGCCAACACTGATAGTGTCCCAACCCATGAAGCATGGGCTAAATCAATTGGCGGAGTAGATTTCCCATTAGTTGCAGACTACAACAAAACCCTGTCAAGGGATTACTGTGTTCTAATGGAAGAGGAAGGAATAGCCCTTAGAGGAACATTTATAATCGATCCTGAAGGAATGATCCGATATATTAATGTAAATGATACAGCTGTAGGAAGAAATATAAATGAAGTATTACGAGTTCTTGCAGCTCTCCAAACTAAAAAAGCATGCCCAGTAAATTGGGAAGTAGGAGCCCCTACCCTTACATAAATAAAATAGCAATTCCTCTACTTTTAAGTAGAAGGATTGCTATTTTTATAATATTTAATACTGCCTCTTTAATATGGTATAATACTTTTGGACTAAATAACCTATGGTAATATATAATATATTAATTAATAATATAATAATCTATTAGGATTGCCATTTGGACTCATATAAGATTAAATAAAATACGGGGGTTTAAAATGAAAGTAAAGGGATATTTATATGCTATTATATCCGCAGTATTTTTTGGGTCAGCAGGCATATTTGTCAAAAGCGGATACTCTGACAATTTTAGTCCTGTTGAATTATTAATGCTTCAGTACATAATAGCAACAGTTATACTGACTTTTATATGCATTATAAAATATAGGAAGGAAATGCTTCCTTCAAAACCAATGCTTAAGAAGTTAGCTATTCAAGGTGTAATTGGAAATACTCTTATGACTGTGTTTTTCTATTCTTCATTCAAATATCTTAGTGTATCAACAGCAACAATGCTTTTATACACATATCCTGCAATGGTTGCTGCCTACTCTTCAATATTTTTAAAAGAGAAAATATCCAAGCGCAAGGTTTTTGCTATAACAGGCACATTTATTGGTTCACTTATGGTTTTAAATATTTTTAATGGAGCTTCCCTTAAATCTATTAGCATACTCGGAATTGCTTATGGAATACTTGCAGCAATTTTCTATGCTTTTATGAACATATACTCTGAAAAAATAGTTGAAGAAGTTCCTCCAATTGTTATAACCTTATATACAACTATTTTTTCTCTTATTGTTCTTTTGATTTTTAACCCTGGTTTTATACCAAAGCTAAAAATCCTTTCAATTGCATCAATACAAAACGCAGCTTGCCTTGCATTTTTTTGCGAAATAATACCCCTTACACTTCTATATGGCGCAATTAAATACATAGGGCCTGTAACAACCTCTATAATAAGTACTCTTGAACTTCCTTCATCAGCAATATTCTCATTTTTGTTCATGAATGAGACTATATATCCAGTGCAAATTGGAGGAATACTTCTTGCAATATACTCTATAATCACTTTAAAGAAGGAAAAATAGCTTTCTATATTTGCTTGAATATTAAAATCCCATGCCAACGGCATGGGATTTATGCTATATCTTAAAAATCTCTATTGTTTTATTTAGTTTATCAACCTTATTATAAAGTTCAGACATATTTTCAGTAACTCCATTAACAGCTGTACTTTCCTGTTCAACAGATGCCTTTATCTGCTGTATGGCAGCTGAGTCACCTGTGAGCATATCATTTATTTTCTCTATGGTGTTAGTAACCAAGTTTTTTAAGTCAAAAACTTCCTTCATAGAACCATCTACTTTTTCTATTCTAGAGATTATGGAATTTATATTATCATACAACTGCTGGAATTCACCTTTAAACCTTAAGGCCATTTCATACTGTGCCTGGGAAGACTTCTTATTCAGGTCCATATTATAAGCTGCATCTTTTATTGTGTTCTGTATGCTCTGTATAAGTTCACCTATCTCCTTCGTTGAAACTGCTGATTGCTCTGCCAGAGTTCTTACCTCTTCTGCAACAACTGCAAAGCCTCGTCCGCTTTCTCCAGCTCTTGCTGCTTCTATTGCTGCATTTAATGCAAGAAGGTTTGTCTGATCAGCAATTGATGTAATCATATCTGTTATACTTCCTATTTGCTTAGCCTTTTCATTTAAAAGACTAACATTTTCCGATACCTCATTGGTTATCCTATCAGATTCCTTATATGCATTCATTAGTTCTTCCATTGAACCGAGCTGATTATCATTCAGTTTTTTAGAGCTTTGAGATAAATCATATATATTTTTAACTTCTAAAGTTGTATCTGTTATGTTATTAGCTAACTTTTCTGATATTTCAACTGTCTGTGATGATGCCTCTGCTTGTGTTTGAATACTTGAGGATATTTCATCTACAGAGCTTGTAATTTCTTCTACAGATGCATTTACCTCCTGGGTACTTGCAGTAACATCAGATGAAATTGCATCAACATTTTCTGACATTTCTACTATTCCTGATACCAATATTGATGTTCTTTTTCTAAAGTCATCTATCGATTTTCCTATTACCTCAAACTCATCCCCACTATCAATACTCAATTCACAGGATAAATCTCCTTTAGACATATTATCCAAACTTGTTTGTATTTTTCTAATATTTTTTGAAAGTTTTCTTGAAAATAAGACACATACTGCTGTGCATAATGCAATAGATATAACACATGCTGCTGTAAATCCACCAATAAGCCTGTTCTTTATATTTTGAAATGCTGTTACGTCCTCATCTACACCAAGAATACCTAAGACCTCTCCAGAAGAATTTTTTAAGGGCAAAAACGCAGATATAAAATATCCCCATTCATCCTTAGTGGGCCTTTTATCCCATGAAATATTACCTTTAAATGCTTCCTCCATACCACCCTTAAATGGATACTCAGTACCAATTTCCTCTGGTTCTTCAGTAATATCCATTAAATAATAAGCAGTTTTATCATCCTTTTCACCAAATATGTACACATACTTTAAATCATTGAAGGCTTTAGCTTTCAGCAGAGAATCATATATTTCTTTATATTCTTCTGAGTTAGCATCTCTGTTTTTAATAACAGTTTCAACTTTATCAATATCCACATAATCTTGAAGGGTTTTAATCGTTTCAGTAAGATGCTTTTGCATCTTTTTATATTCCATGTTTAAAGAAATAAAAAGAGTCATTCCTGATATTATCGCAAATATCAAAGAAACTGCCATAGTAATTTTAAGAATTTTGGATCCTATTTTACCCATAACCTTCACCCCCGTTTGATACCCTAGTAAACAAATATAATTATACATTATGTATATATTTACTATCAACATATTTTTTACAAGTTCGACATATATTTTACATTATCATGTGATAATTTTATTTTTAAAATGGGTGTATGCTCACATCATGAGCATTTCCCTTCTTGTAGAGCATTTGCTATTTCTATATTTTGTTACATATTTATTAAAATTCCATAGCTTAAGAAATTCTATTGCGCTCCCATATCCCGAGTTGAAAAGTTGAATGTTTCTTTCCATTGATATATAAAAATCAGTTGTCTTAACCCCTAAAGTTGGTATTGAGATTGTCCTTATAAAGTCGGGATTTTTAATATACCTTGCATCATTTTCCTCCAACATCGTTCTTATTATGTCCATAGTATATGCTATAATGTTTCCTTTAAAAGCTTCTTTAAACTTAAAATCAGGCTCAACAAGTTTAAATCCAATTGTAGGCCATCTGGGTATTCCATTTACATCAAATATCCAAATAGGAAAATTGCTTAATATTCCTCCATCTACAATGATACTTTCGCCATCCTTCCCATTTAACCTTACTGGTTTAAAATAAAAAGGCAGACTCATGCTCATCCTTACAGCCTTTGATATACTAAAATCCATCGGATCTATTCCATACTTTACAAGATCATCTGGAAGTATAATCATTTCCTTTTTTGTTATATCTGAAGCTATGATTTTAAGCCTAAATTCCCTATTTTTATAAACATCTCTAAACTTTGTCTTCCCCTTTGCTCTGAGCATATGCTCAATCCAATCTTCAAGGTATTTTCCATCATAAATAGCCTTTTCAAATATAAACCCAAGAGGTTTTCCTAGAACAGGTATGGATTGAACTCTACTTTTATCAATGAGCATCCTATAATCAGTTTTTAATAATATCCTTTTTATTTCACTCCCACAATATCCAACTGCCAGAAGAGCTGCAATCATTGCTCCTGCTGATGTTCCAGCAAATCTTTGCCACTTGTATCCTTTTTCCTCAAGGCAGCACAACGCTCCAACAATCCCTATCCCCTTAACTCCACCACCCTCAAATACAGCATCAGCAAGCATAAAAAATCACCATCATAATCATTATTAATACTATAGATTATGATGGTGATTTTTTATTTATCCTTAAAGCGCTATATGTTTCACATAAATGATTCCATATTGCTCAACCCTAAGCATTTATTCAAAACCATATTCCTTAATTCATTAATTGCATAACACTCAATGTAAGATCATTAATGCGCTTACTATATACGTTGCAAAAATTCTATTACATTCCATCTTCACAAACATCCTAGGGTCAAACCAATGTAGCAGGGCTGTTTGTAAAGATAAAATGTAAGAATTTTAATGCAACCTATATATATCAATTTATTATACTATTTCTATTTTTTCTTCCCACTTTCTGCTTTTCTTCCTGTACATATACAGTATAACCATTCCATCAAATCCCCATTGTATTGATGTAATAACCCATACATATACAACACTAAGCTTAAGAACATATATTACAAAGGCCATTAATGGAAGCCTTATAAGCCAGCTTGAAATCAGCGATATGGTAAATGGTGTTTTTGCATCTCCTGCTCCTTTTAGTGCTCCACCAAGAACCATTGAAACTGCCATAAAGGGCTGCTCTATTGCAGCAATCATAAGACATCCCTTTGCAAGGCCTATTGTATCAGGGTTATCAATAAACAATTTTACAAGCTCCCCAGGTATTGCAAAGAAAAGTATTGAGCACACAAGCATCACACAAACACCAAGTATAGCTGAAATCCTCGCATACTCTCTTGCATTTTTGTAATCCTTCGCACCTATTCTTTGGCCAACAAGGGAAGTAGCTGCAACAGCAAATCCCCATCCTGGCATAAAGGATACTGATTCAATCTGGGTTGTAATCTGGTTTGCAGCAAAGGCCTTTGTTCCTATATACATAATAAAGGAGATGGTTATAAGTCTGCTTACACTGAATGCACCTTCCTGAAGCCCTGATGGTATCGCCAGCCTTATTATTTTTTTTATATAATCTACATTTATATTTTTCATGTACTCAATTCGTATTTTAAAATTAGAAAAATACTTAAAGTAAAAGCAAAGAAATATAAATCCACAAAGGTATCCTGTGGATGTTGCAATAGCAGAGCCAATAATACCCAGTGGCCTTAATCCAAATTTACCAAATATAAGTATTTTATCAAGTGGAATAGCAACCCCAATGATTATCATTGAAGCCACAAGAGGGATTATTGTATTTCCTGACCCTCTAAGTGCAGCATTCATAATACCACTCATCATATTAAAAAATGCTCCTATTGCTACAATTCTCATAAAACTTGCACCATGTTCAAGAACACTTCCTGATGCTCCAAAAATCCCGAGCACTTGCTTTGGGAAAACTCCCATGACAAAGGATATAATTATTGCTACAACAATTCCAAGGCAAAGTCCCTGGCTGAAAAATTCCTCTGCCCTCTCCTTTTTACCTGCTCCAATACTCTGGGCTACCATTGTAGTTATTCCGACGCCTACCCCTACAAATATAAACATATTCATTATGGTATATATAATTTCCGAACTAAATCCTACAGCACTCAGGGCATCATCTGCTCCATATTTGCCTACATAAGCTGTATCTATTACAACAATAAGGGTGTAGAATATCATCTCAAAAACTGCAGGAAGTGCGATTTTTAATACCTTCCATATTTTACTCAACAGTCATCCCCCTTCCTGTATTTACTCTGATTATTATTACTATTTCGCACAAAATAATCCCCCGATAATATCATAATATTGGTATTACCGGAGGATTATATTAAAAACCTTTTTTAATATACATAAACATCTGCCCCGGGAAAATCAACTACTTATAATCCTCAATAGCCTTTACAAGAAGTTCTATTGAAGCTTCAACATCCTTCATATCTACAGTTTCAACTGGTGTATGTATATATCTTGTAGGAATTGATATAGCTCCTGTTGGAACACCTGCCTTTGATACATGTATCTCTGCTCCATCAGTCATACCAAATTCAAGAATCTCAAACTGATGCTTAATATTGTACTTCTTTGCAGTATCCTCAAGGTATCTCTTCATCATTGGATGACATACCATTCCTGCATCCATTACCTTTATTGCAGCACCATCCTCAAGCTTTACAGCCATTCTACGGCAGTTTGGAGTATCTCCTGTACTTGTAACATCAACTACTATTGAACAGTCAGGCTCAATTGCATAGGCTGATGTTGCAGCACCACTTGTATAGGTTTCTTCCTGTACTGTAAATACAAAGTATGAATCATATTCAGCTTTCTTCATCCTCTTTGCTGCCTCAATAAGAGCATAGCAGCTTATTCTGTTGTCAAGAGCTCCAGTTGTTACCCTGTCTCCATCAACAATGAAGTTAGACTTAAATATTCCAAAGTCACCTATTCTAACCTTCTTCCCTGCATCTTCCTTGCTTGATGCTCCGATATCTATATACATATCACCAAGCTTTAAGTCCTTCATTTCCTTTTTGCCTTCCTTGAAGATGACTCCTACTGTTCCGTTTTCAAATTCAATGTTATGTCCAAGTATTATATGTGGACTTACTCCTCCAACAGGAACAAATCTTAAAAATCCTTCCTTTTCAACTTCAGTAATCATAACACCAATCTGGTCCATATGAGCAGCCATCATTATTCTGCCCTTCCCGTTTCCCTTTTTAAGTGCTATAACATTTCCTAGTCTATCTTTTCTTACCTCATCAACATAGTCCTTTATTTCCTCTATTATAACCTCTGCTATTTTGTCTTCACATCCTGATGGTCCAAAGGTAGTTGTTAGCTTTCTTAAAAGTTCCATTATATTTCCCCCTCCTCTAAGCTCTTTAATACAAGCTTTACAAGCTTTACTACATTTTCATAGTCTTCCTTGTTTATCATGCTTATAGGTGAATGTATATATCTTGTTGGTACTGATATAGTAGCTGTTATGCAGCCTTCCTTTGCTCTGTGTATTTTCCCTGCATCATTTCCACCAAAGGTTCCTCTTCTGTACTGGTAAGGTATGTTATTCTTTTCGGCAACTTCAACAATTCTTCTTAAAAATCTACCATTTGATGATGATGTATGATCCATAAGAGATATAGCAGGTCCCATACCTGGAGTTGTAACATAATCCTTCTCATCCTTTGATATATCTGCACAGGTTGTACCTTCAATGATTATTGCTATTTCAGGTTCAACTGCAAATGCAACTGCTCCTGCACCTCTAAGTCCAACCTCTTCTTGTACAGTAAATGCACCATATAAATCAAGATTAAACTCTTCCTTTAAAACCTCGGTGATTACTGCACATCCAACCCTATCATCAAGAGCCTTTGCCTTTATGTACCTTCCCATATCTACATATTCACTTTCAAAGGTTGCATAATCCCCAACCTTTACATGCTTTTTAGCCTCTTCCTTTGATGTAGCTCCAATATCTATAAACATCTCTTTAACACTTATTGGAGTACTTCTCTCATCAGCACTTTGAATATGTATTGGTTTTGCACCTATTACTCCAAGTGTCTTAGTTCTTCCGAAAATAACTCTCTTTGATACAAGTATTCTAGGGTCTATTCCCATTGGAGCAAATTTTATTCTTCCATCATCCTTTATATTTGTAACAATGAAGCCAACCTCATCCATGTGGGCTGCAAGAAGAACCTTTTTGCCCTTTCCATTCTTATGCACAATAAGGCTTCCAAGCCTGTCTACCTTTTTATCTTCAATATTCTCAAGCTTAGTTGATATCAACTCTCTTATTTCTTTTTCACAGCCTGATACTCCAAATGCATCTGTGTATTCCTTAAGAATCATTAATTCTCCCCCCTGTCCTTTAAGGATGCTATAAAGAGTGCAAGAAGCCTTCCTATGCTCTTTACATCCTTGTAATCTATAACTTCAGTGGAGGTATGCATATACTTTAGAGGTATGGATACTACAAGTGTTGGTATTCCATCCCTTGATGACTGTATATTATCACCATCTGTTCCTGTACTTCTTGGTGCTACTTCAACACAATAAGGTATATTGTAATCATCTGCTACCTCTGTAAGCTTTTCAAAGTACTCTCCATGTATATAGGGTCCAAAGGAAATTGCAGGTCCCTTTCCACATTCACTTTCAAGGTCAGGTATCGCATATTTATCTCCAAAGGTTACATCAATAGCTATACCAAGATCAGGATCAATATCATAGGACATAACCTTGGCTCCAAGGCATCCTCTTTCCTCCTGAACTGTTGATACAAAGTAAACATCAGCATCATGCTTTATATTCTGTAGTTCCTTTGCGCATTCATACATAGCAGCAATGCTTGCCCTATCATCAAATGCCTTTCCTGTTATGAAATCTCCAAGAAGGTTTTTGCATTCTCTCTTAGGTGTTATGAAATCTCCAACTGAAACTATTTCTGATAATTCTTCCTTTGTCATTCCAGTATCGATTACCATGTCCTCCATTTTAACAGCTTTTTTCATATCCGCTGCAGTTAAAACATGGGGTGGCTTGGCTCCAATTACACCATATATTTCTCTTTTCCCATAAATTATAACCTCCTGGGCAGGTAGCGTTTTACCATCTACTCCAGCAAGGTTTCCAAAGTGAACAAAGCCCCTGTCATCGATTTCTGTCACAATTAGCCCGACCTCATCTGCATGTGCAGCAAGCATTACCTTAAGCTTTCCTGTTCCTTTTTTGATTGCAGTGAAATTTCCGATTTTATTTATCTTCATTTCATCTGTACATTCCTTGAAATATTCCTCAAGTATTCCATGAAGCTTATGTTCACTTCCGGAAATTCCAAAGCTGTTGCTTAACTTAAAAAGCAAATCCTTACCTTCCATCTAATCCCCTCCTTTTTAGTCTCTGACATTATTATAGCATTATAAAAAACGCATATTCCAGCATTTGACGAATTAAATGCTTCACTTTATCAAAATATTCAAAACATTGTCGTCATTTTGTACATTCCTCTCCAATGAGAAAACAATAGAAATCGAAGGAAATCAACGCTATAATTAACATAAAAACATAATATAATCCACAATGTATTTTTAGTATATATCATATCAAATATATGTCACCTAATGTAAAAACAATTTTTATTATAATGTGCAAACATTTTCTGTACAAGAATAGTTGCGACATTAACTTTTGTTTTATATATACTTTTTATTGAAAGGAGGTTTTTATATGGATTGGCTAAAAAGAATGAATCGTGCATTGGATTATGTAGAGAACAACCTAACAAATGAAATTGATATGAATGTGGTGGCTCAAATGGCATGTTGCTCATCTTATAACTTTCAAAAAATGTTTTCTTTTATAACCGAAATATCACTTGTTGAATATATAAGACGCAGGAGGTTGACTCTTGCAGCCTTTGAAATTCAAAACGGCGATGTAAAGATAATAGATGTTGCATTAAAGTACGGTTATGAATCACCAGTTTCATTTTCCAGAGCATTTCAAGCACTACATGGCATAGCACCCTCATTAGCGCGCAATGATGGTGTTATACTTAAAGCCTATCCACGAATATCCTTTCAAATTTCCATTAAAGGAGAGAATGAGATGGAGTATAGGATTGAAACAAAAGAAGCTTTTGATATTTTTGGAATTGAGACAATTGGATCTTCAATTGGAGATGATAGTTATCAAAATCCCGCAGAACTTTGGCAAAAATGCCATAAGAACGGATTGTACGAAAAATTATTTAAGGACTCAGGTAATTTACCACCATTTATTTCACAGGATTTATGTAAGATTCATGGAGCAGCAAATTATAGAAAAACAGAGAAAAATACATTTCCCTACATGCTGTGCTGTTTCGTAGGAAATAATAGTAACACAGAAGGCTATAACATCGCACATATTCCAGCACAGACCTATGCCATTTTCCCTTCTAAAAAGTTTAGATGGGATAAAGATTTTAGTACAGTTCTAAACACACTACAAAAAAGATTTTACAGTGAATGGCTGCCAACTTCAAATTATGAAAAGGTTGATGGTGCAGAGTTTGAAATATATGGCGGAAATGAAGAATATGGATATATTGAATTATGGTATCCGGTAGTAAAAAAACACTCCAATTAACTCATGCTTTTACATTTTTTCTGAACATCTTTGTACCAATATGAATTATGGGAAGCCAATGGCTTCCCATTAAAATTACATTTAAATTTTATATAAATATATTACTCATTAAACCAATGACTTTAAACAATTAATTACCACATCTGGTCTATCTATATATATCAGATGATCACTATTTGAAGTGACCCATTATGATATACTTCCCTTTAATCCCAATTTCACAATTAATTATAATGGATAATTCCATGACTAGCTATAATATTTCAAAATTTGCCTAAATATATATGGTTTAATATATAAAACAAAAGGATGTTTCTTTTGATATAATAGAGACGTACAAAAATGAATTCTTTTATAATAAATAGAAACAACATAAAACAATAACTTGTTCCTATTTCTACAGCTTCATCTACTTTTGATGAAAGAATAATAATAATTTGCATAAAACTTTAAGATAATGTTTTTAAAAATATTAATGCTTATTTGGGAGGAACATCTATGTTTAAAAATAATGGTGGAATCATAAAAATACATATAGCTGTTTTACTTTTTGGACTTGCAGGGCTCTTTGGAAAGCTTATTTCTCAATCTGCAATGGTTATAGTGTTTGGCAGAGTTCTATTTGCAGCACTCTTTCTTTTCTTTTATCTAAAGGCAACTCATCAAACATTGCTGCTGAAAGATAAAAAAGATTACTTTTTTCTTATATGCCTTGGGGCACTTCTTACTATACATTGGATTTCGTATTTTAAATCTATACAACTATCAACAGTTGCCCTTGGGTTATTAACCTTTTCAACCTTTCCGGTTTTCGTAACGTTTTTAGAACCCTGTTTTTTCAAAACTAAAATAACTTTAAGAGATATAATAATATCATTAATAACCTTTATAGGCGTTGCACTTGTTATCCCCAAATTTCAATTTAACAACAACATGACACAGGGAGCTCTTTGGGGTATATTATCTGGTTTCACATTTGCTATTTTATCAATATTAAACAAGAAACATACACAAAAATATTCTGGGCTCATAATTACCTTTTATGAAACTTCGGTATCAACAGTATTGCTTATTCCATTTATGTTTATTATAAAACCAGTCTTTAGTCCAAATGACATTTTACTTCTAATTATTCTTGGAGTAATTTTTACAGGAATATCTCATTCACTATTTGTAAGTGGTATGTCTATGGTTAAAGCACAAACAGCAAGTATTATAGCAACTCTTGAACCTGTATATGGAATAATATCAACAGTAGTATTATTTGGAGAGATACCATCACCACAGATTATTCTGGGAGGTTTAATAATACTTGGGACAAGCTTATATTCCAGTATAAAATCATAAAGCAACAGCCTCTTTAGATTAAATTTTAATATAAAACTTAATCTAAAGAGGCTTAAAAATAAAATCATGCTATCTTGGAAACTACCCAAGACATTATATCTTCAACTAAATTTTTTTCTTCATCCTTTACCGATATATTCGATAGTGCTTTTTTTATTGAGTTTTCATCAAACATTATGCCTATCAATCCATCTGATATCTTATCAAAAACCATAGTATCCATAGAATCTGTATAAACCTTGGTATTCTTGATGTACCCATTTTCCATATTAAGACACAAGTCTATTCCTCCCCATGGAAATCTGTTCGATAAAACCATATCAAAAGCTGGTGTCTCTCCATATATCCACTGCCATGAAGAATATTTATTGTAAACATCCTTTAGTTTGGGTTCAAATAAAGAGGCATCTATTATATCACCACTTCCACCATAAGCATCGATGAAACTCTCTTTAACCACCTTTGAAACCTGTTCAACAGTAATTGATTCATTTATTTGTGATAAATTTACCACTCTTGATTTTACAGAATCAATCCCTTTGGATTTTATTTTATCAATGGATACATTAAGGTACTTATCAAGCTTTGAAAAATCAGTATTAATAAGCAATGTACCATGGTGCAGTGAAGAAAAATCAGTTGAGTAAAATGCATTCCCTGAAAATTTTTTTCCATCTGAGACAATATCGTTTCTGCCAGAAAATTCGCAATCAATCCCAAGTTTTTTAAGGGCGGATATAATAACTCCCAGCTGCTTTTCAACATTATATATCTCTTTATCCATTACAAAGCTGAAATTCAAATTTCCAAGGTCGTGATAAACGGCTCCACCACCTGTAAGCCTTCTTGCTAGCTTTCCTCCATCACCTTCAAGTTCCTTAAGTCTGCATTCCTTCCATGGGTTTTGGTTCTTGCCTATAACAACTGTTCTGTCATTTTGCCATAAATATAGAATAGCTTCATTTTTACCAACATTGTATGTTAGGTACTCTTCTAAAGCCAGGTTATGCCATGGATCATTTGAGTTGGAATCAATTAGTAATGTTTTAATTTCATTATGCAAGGTGAATAGCTCCTCCATCTAGTGCAAGTGCTGCTTCATGTACTACCTCTGCTGTTGTTGGATGAGGATGTATTGTCTTTATGATATCCTCTGCAGATAAATTGTTTTTAATTGCAAGGGTGAGCTCTGATATCATATCTGTTGCATGTATTCCAATAATACTTGCGCCAATAATTCTTCCAGCATTTTTATCCTTTATTATCTTAATAAAGCCGCCTTCTTCACCTGCTGTTAATGCCTTCCCATTTGCTGCAAATGGGAACTTCCCTACTTCTATTTCAATGCCCATTTTTTCTGCTGCTTTTTCACCTATTCCCACCATTGCTATCTCTGGATCTGTGAATATAGCTGATGGAACTACGTCATAATCCATTTCATGTGCTTTTCCCATTATATTATCCACTGCAGTAATTCCCTGATGGGATGCAACATGAGCTAGAAGCATTCTATTTGTAACATCTCCTATTGCATATATATTGGGAATGTTTGTTTGCAGCTTGGAATTAACCTTTATTCCCTTTTTATTATCATTAAGCTCTATTCCAATTCCTTCGATTCCTATTCCTTCAATACATGGGATTCTGCCTACAGACATAAGAACTACCTCTCCAGTTACATGCTTTTTTTCATTATCCTTTGTAAAAGAAACAATGCATTCTCCATCCTCTGTTTTTCTTATTTCTTCAACCTTAGAACCAGTGTATAACTTTATGCCTTTTTTAGAAGCATTTTTTCTATTTTCCTCAATTATGTCGCTATCACAGCTAATAAGGCATTCATCCATGTATTCAACAACAGATACCTTAACTCCAAAGCTTGCGAAGATGAATGCAAATTCCATTCCTATTACTCCTCCGCCTACAATAACCATTTTCTTAGGAAGGCTCTGCATTTCAAGGGCTTCATTGCTGCTTATTACACTAGTAATATCTGAGCCCGGAACAGGAAGCACTGCTGGTTTTGAGCCTGTAGCTATTATAATATTTTTTGTTTTAATTCTTGTTTCCTGTAAATTACCCTTTACTAAAACCTCTTCTTTATTAACAATTTCCCCACTTCCATATACAACCTTAACCTTATTCTTATCCATTAAATATTTTATTCCCTGAACTAGCTTGTTTACTACTTGATTCTTTCTTAAAACCACCTTTTTCATGTCAAGGTCTATACCACTTGCAGAGCATCCAAACTCTTCAGCATTCTTTAATGTATCGTAAACCCTTGCTGAATGAACAAAGGATTTGGTAGGTATGCACCCTCTATTAAGACATGTTCCTCCCATTGTATCCTTTTCAACCAGTACAACACTAGCTCCCAGCTTTGCTGCATGTATAGCAGCAACATATCCTCCTGGTCCTCCACCTATTATGGTTATATCCACATTCAGTTCAACCTTTGATGGTTTCATTAGATTTCCAAAATACCCAAAACCAACTGGAGCATTTTTCTGTGTTTCAGCTGCTTTTTCCCCTTCAACAACAGCCAATATCTTATCTCCAGTTACAACCTCTCCTTCAACTACATTTATGCTTTCAACAATTCCAACAGCTTCAGGCTTAATTGAGGTGTTTGATTTATCTGCCTCCACCTCAAACAGAGTTTCTCCTTGCTGTATCTTATCCCCTGTATTTTTCAAAATCTTAACTATCTTTACCTGTTTATTATTTAAAGGTGATTGTAATTTTATATCTATTTTCATTTATTACACCTCTCTAATGATATCTATAACGAATAAGGCAGCATAAGCTGCCTTACATTTATTTGTTGAAATCTTTTCTAAACTCTTCAACTGAATCCTTTAGAAGAGTTACTGTATATGCCATTGAAGGGCCTCCTCCAAATGCTACAGCAACCATTGCTGCTTCCATTATTTCTTCAGGAGTTGCACCTGCTTCTAAAGCCTTATATACATGGAATACTATACAGTATTCGCATCTATTATATGCTCCAACTGCAACACTTATAAGTTCCTTAGTCTTTGTATCCATTGCGCCTGGCTGATATGCTGCACCAAGCAGATTCATAAAAGCATTCACCTGTGCTCCATTTGTCTGTGATACAGTCTGTAAGCCTCCCATAAAATCATTTAGCATTTCTCTTGGATTCTTTGCCATATGTATTCCTCCTTATTTTTATTACTTGCTATGCTAATTATTAGTATAGCAAGTAATAGGTATAAATTCAATTTGCATTGTTAATGTTTTAACTAATATTTTTCATGAATTTATCTAATACTCTCTTGAATACTTCAATTTCCTCATCCGTAATCCCTTTTGAAAAAAAGTCACTCATTTTTTGACCCTCTGGAAGCAGTTCTTCCATTCTTTTTCTGCCACTTTCGGTTAGCTCTATATTGGTTACTCTTCTATCAGAAGCATCCTTTATTCTCTCTATTAAGTTTTCGCTTTCCATCCTATCAACCAATCTTGCTACAGTAGATTCCTTTAAATCCATTCTATCAGCCAAATCCTTTTGACTCATTACCCCGTACTTTAAGAGATAATACATTGCTATCCACTGAACCCTTGTTACTCCAAAGGTAGCCAACCTTTCGTTGAAAATATCCGCCATCTTTTTTGAAACTCTATTGTTTATAAAGCAAATACATGATTCTAAATCAAACATAGCTTTCCCCCTATTGTATATCCTTATTCAAATATATTTTAAAGCAATACTTCCTTTTAATCAATATTAAAGCATATTCTATCACTTCAACCACTTCATACCTGGCTTATTATGGGCAATACATATTTCATTTATTAGCAATATAAGCTAATAAATTAACCTATATCTCAATGTACAATAAGATATAGGCGCTTCTGGTTTATAAATAGCTTTCTTTTCATAACCATTACACTAACATCGCCTCGGTTGTTTTTTTCAAGCATCTATCATCTTGTAGTAGGATTATATGTATAAATCTTTTTTACATTTCCCTTCTTTAGATTATTATTTCGAATATATTTTACTTCGATCCAGTAGATCTCACCATCCTGTAATTTATTGAATTGCTTTTCAGTAAGTTCATATCTATCACTTAAAGTCATCGACTTTTTTAAGTAAAACTTATTGCCATCCTTTGTTTTAATAGCAATAGGATAAGAGTTTGGATATACATTACAAGACTCTAAAGCTTCTTTATTATTTTCATCAATAACCTTTACAGAAAAAATCCCCCCTGTCACTACACCCTTTTTAAAAATCGTCGGATAAACAAAATACCCAACAACCAATATAGGAAGTAACATTAACAATACAAGCTTAATTCTGTCCTTAATATATACTTTCATATCCTCCACTCCAATCTATACATTTTAATTATACATATTCTAGAAATATAGTTGAATTCCTCTAAAAAATATTACAAAATACAAGGTAACAGGCACTTGAGTTTTGAGTTATTTAACGAAAGCATCTAGCGATGCTTTTGATTAAATAACCCAAAACCCAAGAACCTGTCACCTATACCTCATAAAAGTTAGATTCCTATAAAATTCGTAAGTTATTAAAAGTGGTCCTTTTGGGGAAGCTTCCCTGTCACATAAATAAAGAGCCATCTCTTGAATTCAAAAGATAGCTCATTTATTTTAACAGTTCTATTTTCTTTAATACGCCTTATCTTCTCTCTACTAAAGAGTTTTCCACAATTATATCTAAAAGTTCTCCAAAGGATATTCCAACTCCCCTTGCACTCTTTGGGAAGAGACTGTTTTTAGTAAATCCAGGTAGGGTATTTATCTCAAGCACATATGGCTCTCCATCCCTTACAATCATATCTACCCTTGAATATACGCTGCATTTTAATGCTCTGTAGCACTTTACTGCCATAGCTTCAACCTTTTTATGAAGTTCCTCTTCAAGCTCAACTATGAATTCATCTGCTCCACCATCAGCATATTTTGAAGTATAATCAAAGAATGATGCCCTTGGCTTAATTGCAAGGACAGGAAGCATTCTTTCTCCTAACATACAGCAGGTTATTTCATCACCCTTTATATAAGCTTCGATCATTACTTCCTTATCATACTTTAATGCTTCTATTACAGCTTCCTCAATATCTTCTTTTTTCTTTATAACATTCGTTGCAACGCTGGAACCACCTGAATTTGGCTTAACAACAACAGGATAGCCCATCTTTTCAATCACTTCATAATCTATATCACAAACACTTTTTACCATAAACCAGTCTGCAGTATTTATATCTTCAGCTCTTACTATTCTCTTTGTCATGTCCTTATCCATACAAAGAGCACTAGAAAGCACCCCACAGCCTGAATATGGAATATTCAAAGTCTCAAGTATTCCTTGAACAGTTCCATCCTCTCCAAACTTTCCATGAAGAGCAATTAGAACAAAGTCCATTCCCTCTACTTTATTTATTAGGTCTTCCTTTTTATCAATTACTATTGGATAAACCTCATACTTATTTTTGTCCAAATTACTGCATATTGCCTCACCAGTTTTTAAGGATATTTCTCTTTCTGAAGAAACTCCCCCCATTATAACTCCTATTTTCATTTTGCTACCTCCAAGCCTTAATTACTTCTCCAATTATTTTCATACCTTTTTCTATTTTTTCAACATCCACTCTTCCAAAACCAATTCTTAACGTATTCTTTCCAGAACCATCTGTAAAGAATATATCTCCCGGAGTAAAAAGAACATTTCTATTAAAGCATTTTTCGAGAAGACTTCTAGAGTCAATTCCATCAAGCTCTATAAATATGTGAAGTCCTCCTTCTCCCCAAATCCTTTTGCAGGGTATATATTTTTTAGCACATTCCAGTGCTCTTTCATACCTCTCCTTGTATATCCTTTTTACCCTCTTAACATATCTCTCAAAGTTACCCTCCAAAAGATACTGGTAGAGTACAGCCTGGTCGAGAACCGATGTGTGTATATTTCTACTTCTTTTTATACTTTCCAGCATATATATAAGCTCACTGTCTCCAAATATCCATCCAACCCTTAGTCCTGGAAATAGCACCTTTGAAAAGCTTCCTGTATAAATGATGCTGTTTCCGCTTCCTGAAAGTGCAGCCATAGGAGAAACATGTGAACCTGAGTATCTCAATTCCTCATTAAAGCCATCCTCTATTATTGGAACTTTATATTCCTTTAAAATGTTAAATACTTCAACTCTTCTTTCAGGCGACATAACAATCCCTGTTGGATTGTGGTATGAAGGAACGAGATATGCAAGCTTCATATCATTTTCCTCAAGTTTTTTCTTAAGCTTATTAGTATCAATGCCATCTTCATTCATATCCACACCAACTATGTTTACACCATGCAGCTTCATTATCTTTATTGCAGTATTGTGGGTTGGATTTTCACAAATAATGCTGTCTCCTGGTTTCACAAGACCTGACATTAATATATCAAATCCCTCTGTAAAGCCATTGGTTATAAGTATATCCTTGGAATCTATGTCAACACCCTTTGATTTCATATACTTTAAAAGGTATTCAATCAACGGTCTGTATCCCTTTGCATATCCGTAGTTTAATATGTTTTCTCCTTCATTATCTATCCTTGTTAAAAATGCTCTCTTAAAGCCTTCAATGTCAAACAAACTTCCATCAGGTGCTATGCTTTGAAAGGATATCGTTTCCTTTGTATATCTAATCTGCTTTTTCATAATATCCAGTTCATCAGACATTAAAAGCAAATCATTAACTCTTTCCTTCCAATCAAGGCTTAAGCCCTGAATTGGCTTTATAGAAACCTTTGAAACAAATACCCCTCTATTCTTAACTGTATATACAAGGCCCTCATCCTCAAGATAGTTGTAAGCCATTATAACTGTATTTCTACTTACGCCAATAATCTCACTTAATTCTCTTGTAGAGGGAAGCCTTACTCCTTCTTGAAGTATCCCCCTCGTTATCATTTCTTTTATATAATCCTTAATCTGAAGATAAACTGGTTTATCTCCATTAATATTTATATCGGTAAACATATATCCACCTCAATTTTATTTTTACATAAAACCAACAACAAATAAAGAACCACAAGGGTTCTATTTTTTATTATATGTGGTATAGGCAATAAAGGAAATAGTGAACCACTAAAATTTATAAGAGTAACATAGCATTACTGTATAAAGTAATTCCTTGATATGAATAAAACATATGATTATATGAGAAAATACAACAAGAAAGGGTGATTTTTTATGTTTTCTTGGCGCAACATAAACCTTTTATGCATTATGCTTGTTGTAATTGGAGGAGTAAACTGGGGTCTGGTTGCCCTGTTTGGATATGATCCCTTAGGAGGGCTACTTGGAGGATATAGTTCTCCAGTAACTAGGATACTCTATGGAATTATTGGAATTGCCGCCATTGTTGTGTTCAATGGATACCTTATGACACCTGGCGAAAACCATATTGGAAAGAATAAGATAAGATAACAAAACATTAACAAATATCAGCCCGATTGGGCTGATATTTGTTGAAACCTACTGAATATGCTTTCAAAATCATTTTTCTTGTAGTCATATATGCCCAACACATAAAACCCATAAACTATTTCTATTAATAAATATACAAACACAGGATTTTTATGTTTGAGTATATTTTCATTTCAGCAATTATCTTTAAAATTCATGGATTTAGTAAAAAGCTCTATAGTATAGGAATATTTCAGAATAAAATTGATAAGCATAAAAAGCTTAAGTTATTTGTTCATTTATATTAATCACACTGAAGATTTTAAACAAGGTATTACGTGATTAATGAATTAAGGAATATGATTTTGCATAACTGTTTAGGATCAAACAATGTAGAATCATTTGTGCAAAACATATAATTCTGACTAGGACATAGATATTTCACATTTTCAATTACCAATATCTATGATAGCCATATCCGTACCATGGGTATCCAAATCCATAGCCACCATAACCATACCATGGATATCCAAATCCTCCATAGCCATACCCAGGATACCCATATCTACCATAACCATACCATGGGTATCCAAATCCGCCGTATCCTCCAAAACCAAACATAAAAACACCTCCAAAACATCTTAAATAATTTTACTTAGACTAAATACAAAAATCAGCCACCCTATTATGCAATGATGCCGAAATAAAGCATCTTACATTCGACAGCATTTTACTTCTTTAGTACATTTTATTCATCAAATATGATTTTTGTTACTTTAAAATGTTTATACATCATTACTCATTGTCTGCAATCGACAATTTATTTATTCCTAGCACCATTTATTTATCATCTATTCTCCATTCATATGAAGAATTAAATGTTAAAATGGCACTAGAAAGTAGAATAATACTTTCTTCCTGTTAGGTTTATATCTTAAACAAATTATATTTACTAACAAAAAATAAGCATTCACCCTAAGATGAATGCTTATTTTAAATATGAAAATTTTATCTGTTACTTCAATTTTTCTCGATATTCATCAAGCCTTTGTGCAGTATTAAAAAACATTCCCTCTATTTTAGCTCTAGTTAAATCATCAATATTCTTATGTCCAAGTTTTCCAGAAAGAAAGGCAATTTCACATTCTAATCTTATTATCTCATCCCTGATGTTAATATATCCTTCACCAATCCTTTCCTTTTTTTGTTCTTCTTCCTTGCTTTCAAGATAATATTTATAATCTCCCTTATAAACCTTTATTTTTTCGTGTTCTATTTCAAAAATCTTTGTAGCAACGCTTTTTACAAGATACCTATCATGGGATACAAATATTAAAGTTCCCTCGTATTCCTTTAATGCTTCTTCAATCTTCTCCCTTGATACAATATCCATATGATTAGTCGGTTCATCTAAAATCAAAAGATTTATTCCAGATAATAATAACTTTACAAAGGCAACTCTGCATTTCTCACCCATGCTTAGATTTTCAACCTTTTTAAAGACTTCCTCACCAGAAAATAAAAACCTTCCAAGCATTCTTCTGCTTAAATTTTTATCCATTCCAATAGAGGTTACTTCTTCTAGTATTGTATTATTAAAATTTAAATTCTCCAACTCTTGGGATAGGTAGCCAATGTTAACTAAAGGAGTAATGCTAACTGTTCCAGAATCAGCTCTTTCTCTACCAAGAATAATTCTTATAAGAGTTGTTTTTCCAGTTCCATTCCTGCCAATAAGTGCAATTTTATCCCCAAGCTCCACATTAAAGGCTGCATTAGAAAAAAGACACTTATCACCAAAACTCTTGTTTAATCTATTTACCTTAACTAAATATCTTGGCATTTTATCATTAGTTTCAAGGTTTTTATTAATCATGCTAAATGATGCATAAGCATCTAATTTTAGTACTTCAATTCTGTTTGCTTGAATTCTCTCTAGTTGTTTTCGTTTTGCTTTTAACACATTTACATGCTTTTTTGATTTTTTCTTTTTAAAGGCACTCCCCCAGCATCCAGTAGATTCACTATTCTTATGTGCTTTTTTAAACCATATCATTCTTTTTTCTATATTTTCCTTAAGCTCTTCAATTTTTCTCTCTTGATTTTCATTTTCTTTCATCAAATACTTACGCTCATTTTCTATTTGAAGCTTATACCTTGAATAATTCCCATCGTACTCCCTAATCCCATCCTTTTTCATTTCAAATATTTTATTAACCGTGTTATCTAAAAACAGCCTATCATGAGAAATTATTAATACTATTTTATTGATACTGTTCAGAAAATCTTCAAGCCACTTAATCGTATCCATATCAAGATGATTCGTAGGTTCATCAAGTATTAATATTTCAGGATTTTCTGAAAGTGCTAGGCAAAGAGATAGCTTCGTTTTTTCTCCCCCGCTTAGTTTCGAAAACTTTTTTGTTAAATTTTTCTCCTTAAAGCCTAGTGTTAATAGAGAATTTTTTAGTTTTCTGCTATAGCTTCCATTATTCGCAGTTGAAGCAGCTGCCATAGAAAGCTTATCAAAAATCTGATTTATGGTAAGATTATCATCAAAATTACATGACTGATTCAAATAGCCTATTTTAATATCCTTTGGAGTTACTTCTAGTATTCCAGAATCATATTCCTCTAGCCCCATCAATATTCTAATTAATGTTGTTTTCCCAACTCCATTAATTCCAATCAATCCAATTTTATCTCCTTCGTTTATCTGACACGATGCATTTTCAAATATCATTTTCCCATTAAAGCTTTTACAAATATTTTTAAGAGTTATTCTCATAAAATCATCCCTTCGATCATTATTGAATAATTTGCTTGTATTCAAAGAAATATTTACTTAAGAACAATATCTACAAACTATCAAAAATAAAGGGATGTCTTTATACACCTTAATAAATACACGGAAAGTGACATCTTTATACAAAAAATGCTGTGCACATCTGCACAGCAATTGTATTCTAATTCCAAATAAATATACTAATAAAAGGTATATTATCACTTTAAGCAATATCCCATGTATATTTATTAAAGTTAATTTTAAAAGAGGTTACGCTGTTGATGTTGTTCTTAA
The DNA here is from genome assembly GCA_032095175.1 of Clostridiaceae bacterium. Taxonomy (GTDB): domain Bacteria; phylum Bacillota; class Clostridia; order Clostridiales; family Caloramatoraceae; genus DAMCZI01. The sequence goes on along the minus strand of DAMCZI010000036.1, from coordinate 3,661 downwards.
ATATTTGATTAATATGGGTATAACAAATAAACCTAAATAGGCAATATTCCCATACTACTATTAAAAAATCAAAATATTATTAGAACAACCACATACCCATTTCTTATCCTCACTTTTCAAATATTTTTTCTATATTATACAATATTATACAATGGAAACTATAAATAATCAACCTGGATTACTATAAAAACTCAAAACAACGTAAGTTGATTATCGCTATATCCTCCATCTTATAAAGAATACCATATCTCTCACATTCTTTTTTAAACACCTGCAACAGCTCCTCTGCTCCTTGAGAAGGGCATTCATATGATTTCCCTCACCTTATTAATTATCGAAATAACCTCCATATTCAACCTCAACCATATACCAAGTGATCTTTCATCAAAATCAAAATATTCTGTATGATGTTCTCCTGCAAGGTTACTTCCTATTATTGTGTAGCATGCATTTCCACCATTAGCCTGAACTCTGTTCATCATGAATGTTACATCCTCTGAGGCTCCAAAGTTAGCTTCATCGATTATCGAATCTATTTCTTTTATGTTTTTACATGCATCCTTTATGATATTTATCAATCTCGAATCACTTTTTCCACTAGGAGCCTGTCCTACAATTTCAATGATGCTTTGAACACCGTACATAGCTGCGGCTCCATTAATTATCTCTTTAACTCTTTTAAATATATCCTGAGTAATCTCATCATTTTCTCCCCTAATTTCCATGCATAGCTTTGCTCTATCTGGGATGGTATTTCTCGATGTACCTGCGTTCAAAATTCCAACATTGATCCTTGAGGCTCCTGCCCCATGCTGAGCCAAAGTATGAACTCCAATTGCTGCAGTTGATGCAGCAAGAAGGGCATTTCTCCCCTTTTCAGGGCATGAACCAGCATGTGCTGATACTCCTTTGAAGCTGCAATCAAGCTTTATAGTACTTAAAAATCCGCTAGCTCCACATATGATTTCCCCTGTTCTCTTTGACTTTAGCCCAATGTGGCCAGAGAAAAAGTAATCTGCATCGTCAAGAATACCTGAATCTACAACTGACTTCGCACCTCTTACTCCTTCTTCTGCCGGCTGAAATATGAATATTACTTTTCCATTAAGAATTCCATCATCCTTCATCTTTTTTATACAGCGAGCTAAAACAAGTCCAAGAGCAGCATGTCCATCATGTCCACAGCTGTGCATAGTTCCAGAATTCATTGAAGAAAACCCATCTTCAAAAGGTTTATGATTGCTAGAACATATTTCCTCCCCAGGCATTGCATCTATATCAAATCTAAATGCAGTGGTTTTTCCAGGACATCCTGAATCAAGTTTTCCAACTACACCAGTAAATCCATCTCTTATACTTTTAAGAATATTTCTATCAACACCGCTTGTCAGAGCATTTTTGAAAGCCGCTTCAAACTCTTCTTTCTCAGGTAATCCGCTTCTTGAGTTCTCACATATTATGTTCCTTCCATATTTCACTTCAAAGTCTAATTCCTTAAGATACTCTATTATTTTTGCTGTTGTACAGTATTCCATCCACCCTTTTTCAGGCTTTTGATGAAATTCCCTTCTAAGCATTATGATTTCATCAAAAGCACCTTTAAGCATTTTATCATCAATCATCTATAACCTCTTCTTTCCATATGTTTTGCATAAATCATTTTTATTATATCAATAAATCCAAATTGTTTAAACTTTACAAAACATTCATAAGATAATCATTGAAATAACACATCTAAGTTATATAATAGTTATGTAGCCTTTTATTTTGACATATATTACATAGCTTGTATAAAAGGCAAACTATTATATCAATTTTTACTTGAAAGGAGGATATACTCATGGAACTTAACAATAAAGCAGTTCAGAAAACCTCAAAAACTCCTGTCAGTTCAACTATTATGTATATAATTTCTGGTATAATTGGGCTTATTGGTGCTATAAACATATACACTGTTATTAATGCATTCAAAGATGCAGTTAAGCAGTACATTGCTCAAGGTTATCCTGCTGCAGAAGTTAATAAAATATTGGTATCACAGCAGTTAATTCCAGGAATACTAGAACCAATTGGTATTTATTTTGGTATTGCCTTTGTTCTAATTTGTGCTGGCATTATAAACAATAAACTTTCAAAATGCTTAAATTTATTATCCAAAGATGAAATTGTTGGACAAACAGAATCTGTTGAAGAAATTGAAGTTGTTGATGGAATTGAATCTGTTGAAGAAACAGAAATCATAACTAATGATGAACCTGTTGAAACAGCAGAAGAAGAAAAATAGAAATTGTAGCTTGCAAAAGACACTATCAAAGTTATTGATAGTGTTTTTTTATATTTAAATTCAGTCAATCTAAGTTTTTACAAAACAGAAAATTGGGGAAGTTTTTCAGATTATAAAGTAGGTCCCTAAATGTTTAAGCCTTTATTCTTATAAAACCATAGAATATTTTTTGTCTTAGTACAAATAATATAATTGTTTACATTATACAAGGAGGTTTTTTTATGATTAACCAACGTGCTAAAGAAATAGCTTCTTCTCCAGTTATGGCTAATGTAACATATGATGGTTCTCAGGTTTATATTGAAACAGTAAATGAAAAAGATAACACTGCTACAATCCACTTTTTGAACCAGCCACAAAACAAAAAAGAAGTACCTCTAAATAATTTAATTGAACAGTAAGATTTAAGGCTATGTTTAAAACAATGTTGATGATTTATCATATTTGAAGGAACTCATATAGAGTTCCTTTGTTTGATTTGCCTATAAATGTTGTACAGGAAAACGTAATACTGTTTTTAATTTATCAGAAGCTGTTCTTCTTGGGTCAGAAAGATAAATTTCATGGTGTTTATGAATATCATCTGTCATATCTTTTAACTTATTCTCATCGATAAAATCAACAATTTTATTAATAGAGCGCTGTTCATCATTATAGGATCCAATATGCATTATCTGCACACAAAGTCCCTCTTTAAAACTTTCAAATCTTGCTTTTAAGACATCTAATTCTGGTTTCTTTTTCATACATTCTTCTACTGCCCACTGATAAACTTCAGGTGTTACAAATTCAGGTTGTCTTATCATAGATGTCCATAACCATTCAGATTTTTGTTTATGCCAATCTAACTTTCCGCCTTCACACCACCATAATCCCTCAAGTGGTGGTACAACATATTCAAAATATCCCTTCGGTTGCTGTCCACTCATTTTGCTCATTTTAATTGTAAAAGTCAAGGCATATAAAACCTGCATAGCATTTTGATATTCTTTACCTGCAGGTTCTCCTTTGCCATCAACCATAATAAAGTTCATCCTTGGTACATCTATTAGCATTGGTTTTTGCTTTGGTAAATATAAATCCTTATATTCTTTTTTATAATCTAATTTTTCATTCAAACGAAACCCCATCCTTTCCTTTAACATAATATAAATAACCATTATTTAGTACTATTCCACAATTGTTTACTTCATTATACAGAATACAAGTATATACTTCAAATATTGATTATAAATTCACATAGTACTCCTTTAAATAAATTTTTCTATGACTGACATAATGGGGTCAGTCATTATCTATTATAATTTAAATTAATAATAGAAATAATCTATATATAAATCGTAAAATTCTTTACATTTTGTTTTTTTAAACAGCCCT
>DAMCZI010000035.1:9032-46539 GCA_032095175.1 Clostridiaceae bacterium | reverse complement strand
GCATACTAACTGTATGTAAGTGATTGAGTAACGACAAAAGAATTAAAAGGACAAATAAGCTGACTTATTTATTTTTTTAATGTGCCTAACATAAATATATCACCAATACACCATATTTTCAACTATCTATAGTAATATTATTTGTATAAATCACGATTTTATTCAAAAAAATGGCACCTTTTTTAGGTGCCATTTAATACTATTTTATTTCTCTTCAGTTTTTATAATTTCAATTCCAAGCTCTCTAAGCTGTTTACCATCAACATCTGATGGAGCATTTGTCATTGGGTCAGCTGCATTTTGGTTCTTAGGGAATGCTATAACATCCTTTATATTTTCAGTTCCAGTAAGGAACATTATAAGTCTATCTAACCCATATGCAAGTCCTCCGTGTGGTGGTGGTCCAAACTTAAAGGCTTCAAGCAGGAATCCAAATCTTTCCCAAGCCTTTTCCATTGTAAAACCAAGGGCCTTAAACATTCTTTCCTGAAGCTTGGTGTCATGAATTCTTATACTTCCTCCACCAATTTCCTCACCATTTAAAACAATATCATATGCCTTTGCTCTAACCCTTCCAGGATCACTTTCAAGGAATTCTAAATCCTCTTCCATTGGCATTGTAAAGGGATGATGCTTTGCAACATATCTGTTTTCTTCTTCATCAAACTCAAGAAGTGGGAATTCAGTAACCCATAGGAATTTGAAATCCTTGTTATCAGGTCCGATTATATTTAACTTTCTAGCAAGCTCAAGTCTTAAAGCTCCTAAAGAAGCAAATACAGTATCATTCTTGTCTGCTACGAATAGAAGAAGGTCTCCCTTTTCTCCTCCCATTCTCTCTATTATGGATTTCATCTCTTCTTCAGTAAGGAACTTTGCTATAGGAGATTTTATTTCATCTTCTTTAATTGCAATCCATGCAAGACCCTTTGCCCTGTATGTTTTTACAAACTCCCCTAGTTTATCTATTTCCTTTCTTCCAAAGCCTGCACATCCCTTTGCATTAATACCTCTAACGCTTCCATTGGTACTAACAGCATCAGTGAAAACCTTAAAGCCGCAGTTTGTAACAAGGTCTGAGATATTAACAAGCTCCATATCAAATCTTATATCTGGCTTATCTGAGCCAAATCTCTCCATTGCCTCTTTATATGGCATTCTTTGAATTGGAAGCTGTACATCAACATCCACTACCTCTTTAAATACTCTTTGCATAAGCCTTTCATTCAATTCCATAACATCATCAGCATCAACAAAGGATAACTCCATATCGATCTGTGTAAATTCAGGCTGTCTGTTAGCTCTTAAATCCTCATCTCTGAAACATCTTACAATCTGGAAATATCTATCCATTCCTGAAACCATCAAAAGCTGCTTAAACAGCTGTGGTGATTGTGGCAGAGCATAGAAGTTTCCTGGGAAATTTCTACTTGGAACAAGATAATCCCTTGCTCCTTCAGGAGTACTCTTTGTCATCATAGGTGTTTCTATTTCCAAGAATCCATTTTCATCCATGAAGTCCCTTACTATCTTTGCAGTTCTGTGTCTTACCATTAAGTTTCTCTGCATATCAGGTCTTCTAAGGTCTAGATATCTGTATTTCAATCTTATATGCTCAGCAGCATCAAGATTTTCCTTTATGTAGATAGGAGGAGTTTCGGATTCTGAAAGAATCCTTAAACTCTTTCCCTTTATTTCAATTAATCCTGTAGGCATTTGTGGATTTGGAGATTCTCTTAGTACAACCTCTCCTGTAACCGCTAAAACATATTCACTTCTTATTTCATGTCCCTTAGTAAATGCCTCGTTATCAATTGCTTCACCAAAAACCACCTGAACAATACCTGTTCTGTCCCTTAAATCTACGAATATAAGTCCTCCTAGGTCTCTTCTTCTCTGAACCCATCCCATTACAGTAACAATTTCCCCTACGCTACCTTCATTTAGAGTTCCACACATACATGTTCTTTTCAAACCCTTTATAGTTTCTCCCATAGTATCTCCTCCCTAAAATCTTGACTTCATTTCGTTCTCAAGATTAGTAAGTTCTATTTCAACATCTTCACCTGTAGTCATGTTCTTGAGTTTTGCCCTATTTGATTTAACCTCATCATCCCCAAGAACTATTACATATTCTGCTCTTATATTGTTTGCATATTTCATCTGAGCCTTAAGGCTTCTTGATAATAAGTCCCTTTCACAAGAGATACCCGATTTTCTTAGTGAAAGAACTATTCTTGAAGCTTCTATCTTCGCACCCTCTCCAAGTGAAGCAATAAAAAGCTTTGGACCCTTTGGCTCAGGAATATTTATACCTCTTGATTCAAGTGTTAATATAAGCCTTTCTATTCCAAGTCCAAATCCTACTGCTGGAACCTCTGGTCCACCACATTCTTTAATAAGATTATTATATCTTCCACCTCCGCAAACAGTACTCTTTGCCCCGATATTCTCGGATATTATTTCAAATACTGTTCTGGTATAGTAGTCTAAGCCTCTTACTATATGTGGATCAACTTCATATGGTATTTCAAGTGCTGTAAGCTGTCCCTTTAAATCTTCAAAATGAACCTTGCAGTCATCACAAAGGTAGTCTAAAACAACAGGTGCACCTTCTGCAATCTTTGCACAATCAGGATTTTTACAATCAAGAATTCTAAGTGGATTCTTTTCAAACCTGTCATTACATGTAGTGCAAAGCTTATCTAAATTCTCACTTAAATATTCCTTAAGTGCATTATTATAATTCTTTCTACACTCAGGACATCCAATGCTGTTTAGATTTACTTTTAAATTTCCTATACCAAGCCTTTCAATAAATGTCATAGCAAGGCTAATAACCTCAGCATCAGCAGCTGCCTCAGATGCTCCAAAAAGCTCTATACCGAACTGATGATGCTCTCTTAGTCTACCAGCTTGTGGTCTCTCATATCTAAATACTGGTGTAATATAGAACAGCTTTGTTGGCTGTGGACCAGTATATATATTATGCTCAATGAAAGCCCTTACTGCTGGTGCCGTACCCTCAGGTTTAAGGGTAATGCTTCTTCCTCCTCTGTCCTCAAAGGTGTACATCTCCTTTTGAACGATGTCTGTTGTTTCACCAACACCTCTTTGTACAAGTTCTGTATGTTCAAAGACAGGGGTTCTTATTTCCCCAAAGCCAAACTCACTGCAAATTCTTCTTATTTCATTCTCAATATACTGCCATTTATAAGCCTCCTGTGGAAGCACGTCCTTTGTACCTCTTGGTGCCTTTGTTAACATTTTCACCCCTCCTTAACAATATAAAAAGCCCGTCCCTGACGAAAGGGACGAGCGTATACCCGTGGTGCCACCCTAATTGGTTTAATAACCCACTCAAATCCTTAACGCGGAAAACGGATTGTTCTACTACTTTCGAACAATCAACTCCAGGGTGTGCTTCATCCTTCCTTAACCATGAAAACGCTCTCAATCAAGGCGAATTCTCCCTGTTTGGTGGTGAAGATTACTAGTCCCCTTCACTGCCACTAATATGAAAGTATTATATATCCAAAGCTGTTATTTTGTCAACATGTTTATAGCGTTTATCTTATTATCTATCATTTCATCAATTCTGTTTATATATTCCCTTACATCCTTTAGGTTTGCTACTCTTTCTATTCTGTTTTCCTCTGGGAAAACCATTTTTGTTACTGCATCAGCCCCAAAGGATATAATTGATATGTTTTCACCTATCATCTGAATATTATATATACATTCTTTGTCCTTCATACAGTATCCAACGTTTTCAAGTGGTGAAACCATATTCTTTTGCCTGTACATGTAATATGGGTACATTCCCATTGCACTTGCAGAGCTTGTTGCAATCTCATACATTGATGCAGCCTTGCTGCTTCTTATATTATGCTCTTTTTCATTCAGTATTGATGCTCTTTTAACTGCCATGGTATGTATTGTTATATTCTCAGGACAAAGCCTCTCAAGTGAAGCCATTGTTCTTTTAACCTCTTCTTCTCCTTCACCAGGCAGTCCTATTATCATATCCATATTAATGCTATCGAAACCTACACTTCTTGCCATATTGTACTTTTCAATAACATCATTTACAGAATGCATTCTTCCGATTCTCTTTAATGTTTCATCATTCATGCTCTGTGGGTTTATGCTTATTCTTTTACATCCAAAATTCTTTATAACAGAGAGTTTGTCCATGTCTATAGAATCAGGTCGTCCTGCCTCTATTGTAATTTCCCTTATATCATCAGAATTCAAATGGGAGCCTACAGTATTCAGAAGCCTTTCCATCTGGCTTGCCGAAAGTGCTGTTGGAGTTCCTCCCCCCATATATAGAGTATCTATGTAAAAACCTGATTTTTTAATATGTTGAAGGGTTATGTTTATCTCCTTTGTAAGGCAATTTAGATACTCCTCTACAAGATTTGAATTTCCCTTAACTGGGTTTGATGTAAATGAACAGTAAATGCAGCGTGTTGGGCAAAAGGGAATACCAATATAAAGACTAAGACCCTTGCCCCTTGTAGTAAGAAATCTCTCTTCATTATGGGCAACCTCCACTGCAAGTTTAGCTTTTTCATTAGAAAGGCTGTATTTTGAGATGATCTCTCCTATTATAGCTTCATCATCAAAGCCCTTCTTGATATATTCATGAACAATTTTTGTTGGCCTTATCCCAACAAGTATACCCCATGGTATTTTTACACCAGTATGTTCCTCAAGGCACCCTAAAATTGTCATCTTTATAGCATTTTTAATATCCTTCTTGTTCTCTGGATTAACCTTAATATTTCTTTTGATACTTTCCCCCATGCCTTTATAAATCACACATTCTATTGAGGATGATTCTTTGTCAAATATGCTTTCCATATCATTTTCATCATCTGTAAATACTATATCCTCTTTACTATAGAAAAGTGATATAATCTGATAGGCTTCATATCTGAAGTCATGCCCTCTAAGTTTTACTCTAATCATATTTATTTAAAAATCCTCTTCTTCCTGTTTTTTAATGCTTGTCAGAAATTTCTGACTAACATCTAATTCATTGGCAATATGCCTTTCTTTATAACCTCTTTCTGACATTTCAACATATGCATCATAATCAAAATTATCCTGTGGGTTTTCATAATAAGAGGATTTTAAAAAGGAACGTCTCTTTACCATATAAAATTCCCCCTGCTGCATAATATTACTACATTGATATTATTTTACCCACAAAATCATTTTTTATTATTTTTTATATAGACATCCTTAGTGCCAGGCACGTGACAAGTGGCACTTTTAATTATCTTACAAAAGGATTATATTTTTTCTCATATCCAATTACAGTTACATCTCCATGTCCAGGATAAACCTTAGTATCTTCAGGTAGAACAAGGAGCTTTTCTTTTATCGACTTTACAATCTCATCAAAGCTTCCAAATTCAAAGTCTGTTCTACCAATGGAACGCTGAAACAATGTGTCTCCAGTAAACACAACATCATCAGAAGCAAGAGAAATCCCTCCTGGGGTGTGACCTGGAGTTTCAAGTACCTTAAGTTTTAAATCTCCAATCTCTATCTCATCACCTTCTTTTATATGCACATCTGCCTCAAAGGAATTTATATTTCTTAAAATTGGAATAAGCTCCTTTGTAGCTCCATTTACAAGGTATTCATCCTTTTCATTTAAAAGTACTATAGCACCGGTTTCAGCCTTTATTTTACTTACTCCTCCAATGTGATCTCCATGTCCATGTGTTAAAATGATGTATTTAATACTTAGACCATGTTTTTTGCATATATCAAGTATTTTATCTCCCTCTCCACCTGGATCTATAACTGCTCCTATTTTTGTATTTTCATCGCCAATTACATAGCAATTTGTTTGAAAAACACCAACTGGTAACATTTCAATAATCATTTAAAACACTCCTTAAAAAGTCTTTTTACTATCAATAAGAAGAGTTACAGGACCATTATTTACAAGTTCAACAAGCATATGAGCCTGAAACTGCCCCATCTCAACTCTTTTGATATATTTTTTGCATTCCTCTACAAATTTCAAATAAAGCTCTTCAGCTATATTAGGCTTTGCAGCCTTCATAAAATTAGGTCTTCTCCCCTTTCTGCAATCCCCATGAAGAGTAAATTGGGAGACAACAAGCATCTCTCCCTTAATATCCATAAGGGAGAGATTCATTTTTTCTTCTTCATCCTCAAATATTCTTAAATTAGATATCTTTTCTGCAAGATAGGAAGCATCTAAAGCTCCATCTTCATCCTCTACTCCAAGGAGTATCATTAATCCCTTATTAATCTCTCCAACTGTTACTCCATCAACCTTAACAGATGCAAAATCCACTCTCTGTACAACTGCTCTCATCCAATCACTCCTTAACTTCTGCTTCTATATACGTCCATTACTCCTGTAACCTTTCTAAAATCCCTCATTAACTTTTCTAACTGTTCAACATCAGTTACCTGCAGTGTTAAACTTATCAATGCCATATGATTTTTATTTGTTCTTGCATTAATTGACCTAACAAAGGTTTTTGCACTTGTTATTATATTAGTTATCTCAGCAAGTAATCCATTCCTATCACTAGCTTCTATTTGAATATCAGCAAGAAAATCTGTTGTACGCTCACCTGTCCAACTTGCTTCCACAACTCTTTCTGGTTCAACCTTTGATATATTTTCAAAGTTTTTACAATCAGTTCTGTGTATTGAAACGCCTCTTCCCTTTGTAATAAAGCCAACAACATCATCACCGGGAACAGGATTGCAGCACTTTGCAAACCTTACAAGTATGTCTCTTTCACCCTTTATTTCTATTCCTGGCTTTTTGTTCTCTCCTCTTTTTTTCTTCTTTTCAGCCTGAGGCTTCTCTGTATCCTTTACAGTTTTTCCTTCAGGTTCATTTCTTCTTATTTCTTCCTTAATCTTCGTTATTATCTGAGAAGCAGTATAGGCACCGCTTCCAATGGACTGATATAAATCATCCATTTGAGACATATTTAGTCTTTTTAAAATAGTGTTTAGATATTCAGACTTCATTACGTCATCATAGAGCAATCCATGCCTTTTTATCTCCCTCTCAAAGCTATCTCTACCTTTTTCAAGATTTTCTTCCTTAAAGGTTTTTCTAAACCATTGTCTTATTTTATTTTTAGCCTGGGAGCTCTTTGCAATATTCAACCAATCTCTACTTGGTCCCTTTGAAGAAGAAGATGTTATTACCTCAACAATATCTCCTGTATTTAGTTTATAGTCAAGTGGCACCATCTTTCCATTAGCCTTAGCTCCAACACACTTGTTTCCGATATCGGTGTGTATTCTATATGCAAAATCTATAGGTGTTGAATCAATAGGAAGATCTATAATAGACCCCTTTGGTGTAAATACAAATACTTCATCGGAAAACAGATCAATTTTAATAGTTTCCATGAATTCCTTTGCATCATTTGTTTCCTTTTGATATTCAACTATCTGTCTTATCCATTTATATTTGTGTTCAATATCAGACTCTCCGATACCTTCCTTATATTTCCAGTGAGCTGCAATACCATACTCAGCAGTTTTATGCATTTCCCAGGTCCTTATCTGTATTTCAAAAGGCTGTCCGCCTGGTCCTATAACCGTAGAATGAAGAGATTGATACATGTTTGGTTTTGGCATAGCAATATAATCCTTGAATCTTCCAGGTATTGGCTTCCACAGCTCATGGGCAAACCCAAGTACTGTGTAGCAGTCCTTAACCGAATCAACAATTACTCTCACTGCAAGAAGATCAAAGATTTGATCAAATGTTTTATTTTTGAAGTGCATTTTTCTATATATGCTGTAAAAATGTTTAGGTCTTCCCTCAATATCCGCTTCTATCTTAGCTTCGTCAAGCTTCCCCCTTAATGTATTAACTATTTGTGTTATCTGGTTCTCTCTCTGAGCTCTTTTTTGAGCTATTAAATTTACCAGCTCATAATATTCCTCTTGATTTAAATATCTAAGGCACAAATCTTCAAGCTCCCATTTCACCTTTGATATACCAAGCCTGTGAGCTAACGGCGCATAAATATCAATGGTTTCCTGAGAGGTACTCTTTTGTTTATCAGGAGTACGATATTTGAGAGTTCTCATATTATGAAGCCTGTCAGCAAGCTTTATAAGAATTACCCTTACATCCTTTGCCATTGCAAGAAGCATTTTTCTAATATTCTCTGCCTGCTGTTCTTCCTTGGATTTATACTCTATCTTTCCAAGCTTTGTAACACCCTCAACAAGATTTGCAATTTCTTCATTAAACTCATTTTTTATATCCTCATAGGTGTGTTCCGTATCTTCAACTACATCATGAAGAAGTCCAGCACAAATAGTATCTGTATCAAGCCCCATTTCTACAAGTATAACTGCAACCTCAACAGGGTGCATAACATAGGGTTCACCAGATTCCCTTAGCTGATTTATATGAGCCTTTTCGGCATAGTAATAAGCCTTTTCAATCATGTCTGTATCAACATCAAGTCTACATTCCATAATTTTATCCAGTAACTTTTGAAGCATATTAGCCCTCTTTTCACTCAACTACAATAATGGCTGGTATAAATACCAGCCATATTTTTTATATATTATATATTAAGTTCGAAAATTTTGCAAATTTTTTGTTAACTAACTTGAGCCTCCATTGATGAAGTATTACACAAAACAAACTAAAATATTGATTTATTATTTTCTTTAATACGTCTAACTAAAACTCATACTGTACCAATGAATTTACTTCATATCCCTTTAACTTTTCTCTTCCATTAAGGCCAGTTAATTCTATTAAAAAGTTTATTGCAACAACTTCTCCTCCAAGCTGCTCCACAAGCTTTGCAACTGATCCTATTGTTCCACCTGTTGCAAGGAGGTCATCAACAATTAAAACCTTTTGTCCTGGCTTTATTGAATCCTTATGAATCTCAAGGGCATCACTTCCATATTCAAGATCATATTCATATTTAATAGTATCAGCTGGAAGCTTTCCTGGCTTTCTTACAGGTACAAATCCAACTCCAAGCTTATATGCAATTGGTGTTCCCATTAAAAATCCCCTTGCTTCTGGCCCTACAATTACATCAATTTTCTTATCCTTAACAAATTCTATAAGTTTATCTACTGTATATCTTAATGCCTCTCCATCCTGAAGTATAGTAGTAATATCCTTAAAGCTTATACCTTCCTTTGGGAATCCCTCTATCACCCTTATTTTTTCCTTTAAATTCATATGATTTCCTCCTCTAAATAGGTTTTAAACTTATTTTTTAATTTATATAATTTTTCAACTACTGTCTGCTCTCCAATTTTTAAATCAGTAGTGTTACACCCCTTTTTAAGTTCTATCTTTATAACTTCACCCTTGGCACGCAATTCAATAAAATTATTATCCTTAAGCCATGAAACAAGCTTAAACATTTTATATGGATTTATATTATATTCCTGTGCAATTTCCCTGATTGTGCCAACAACTCCATTATAACTCAAATTCTCTATGAATTTAAGTACTAAACCCTCATTTATTGTTAATTTCTCTGCATAGTCATCCATCTGTTCAAATGTTTCTTTGAAGTAGAAATTATAAATTGAATTTTTAGCTTTCTCTTCTATTAATGAATATTCGTACTCTCCTGGTAAAAAGTCATATATAAGCACTTCATTATTTTCAAATTCAATATCTTCTATTACTGGACAGAATATAATTTGAGTACCACATCCATAATTTTTCCCAAGTGATATATCTACACTGTCTAAAATAAAATTAATATCCTTCACCGATTCTATAGAAGATACTAATACATAACCATGATTAAAGTATATAAATTCCTTTAAAAATTCATTATCCTTCTTTTTAAATATTATTCTATTTAGATCATTATCTATCACCTTTTCATTAATTGTGTTCTTTATATATCTATAATAATTTTCTTCTATATATTCATTAATCCACACTGCATTAGGTTTTAAGTCCTTTAATATAAACTGAAGATTTTTTTTATTATTCCAATTGTTTATGTCCATATTGAAAGCTGCATCTACTCTGCCCCAGTTCTTATCAATATATTCCATGCTGCCGCCAAACATAATACAGTCATAGCTTTTTTCATCTTTATCAAGTATCATTTTTAAATGCTGTTCCTTATTCCCTACTCCCCTTTTAGAAATCACCTTCAATCCCTCCATACAAAATACAGGGGAAGGGTTTCCTGCTCCAAAGGGTTCAAATGTCTTTAACAATTCAGCAGTTTCAATATTAACAAGCTGACTTGGAACATCCATATCTATGTTTATTTTACTTTGAAAATATTCTGGATCAACTTTAAGGGCTAACTCATTTAGCCTTTTTCTAAACTCATTTATTTTTGATTTTTCAATAGTAATTCCTGCTGCAAGCTCATGTCCTCCAAACTTTAACAGCAAATCCTTACATGCACTGATATTTTCAAAAAGATTAAAGCCATCTATACTTCTTCCAGAACCTCTTCCAATCTCATCTTCCTCGCATATTAGTATTACCGGTCTATTATATCTTTCCAATATTCTTGAGGCAACAATCCCAACAACTCCTATATGCCATTTAGGAGATGATAATATAATTACTCTTTGCTGCTTTAGGTCATAACCTTCATTTATCATATCAATTGCTTCATTTAGTATATTATCTTCAATATTTTGTCTATTCTTATTCTCATTGTCCAGATACTTTGCAATTTGCATTGCTTTATCATAATCACAGGTTGTAAAAAGCTCCACTGCTATTTTTGCATCGCTTAATCTTCCTGCGGCGTTTATTCTTGGTGCTATCTGAAAGGCTATACTATATGAATTCAATTCTCCATCTATCCCAGAAACATTTTTTAGCGCTGTAATGCCGCATCTTCTACTTGATTCTAATCTTTCAAGTCCCCTCTTCACAATTATTCTGTTTTCTTCCCTAAGCTCAACTATATCAGCAATTGTTCCTATTGAACAAATGTCTATGAACTCCTCAAATCCTGTAAGTTCATATTTTGTCCATAATGCTTGGATAAGCTTAAATGCAACTCCACAACCTGCAAGCTCTTTGAAAGGATAATTACACCCATTTCTTTTAGGATTTACGACAATAGTATCAGGGATAACTTCTCCACATTCATGATGATCAGTTACTATTACATCAATTCCATTTTCCCTTGCATACTCAATTTCATTTACTGCAGATATACCACAGTCAACTGTTATAATAAGGTTTGTACCAATTGATTTAATATAATCAATAGCCTTATTATTTATTCCATATCCCTCTGATATTCTATCCGGTATATAATAACTAATGTCAGCTCCTATCCTTTTTAGAGCAGTATAAAGTATGGATGTACTAGTAATACCATCCACATCATAATCGCCATATATAGTTATCTTTTCTCTTCCTTTTATAGCTTCGTCTATCCTGTCAACAGCTCTACCCATGTCCATAAGTAAAAAAGGATCATGCAGACCATTAATCTCTGGATTCAAAAAATCATTGCTTTTTTCTATGTCATTAATGCCTCTTGATAGCAAAAGATTACTTATTATAACATTATTATGTAATCTGCTTTCATCTTTAAATCTGTTCTTAACAATCCATTTTTTCATAACATTTTCCCCTTATAATTGGCCAACTATATGTTTCGCATATATGATTCTACATTGCTCGACCCTTAACATTTATGCAAAATCATAGGTCACTTATCTATTAATATAATCGTAATAAACCCTCAATAGATAAGTAAAGCAAAATATATTATAATTTAGTTTTTAAAATTATTCAATGTTTATAATTCCATTTCATAAAATTTTTATATATACAAATCAAAAATTCTATTACATTCTGTCTTTTTAAACATCCTAGGGTCGAACCAATTTAGCAGTGCTGTTTAAAAAAACAAAATGTAAAGAATTTTACGATTTATATATAAATCCTCAACAAAAAGAGCCAGACTAAGCTGGCTCAAATGGATTTAAGCATATTTTTCTTTCTTTTTCCATAAAACCCATAATGGGCTTGCTATGAATATTGATGAATAAGTACCACTCAATATACCAATTATAAGTGGTAATGCGAATTCCTTTATTGATGGAACTCCTAGTATATATACTGCTGTTATTGTAAATAATGTTGTTAAAACAGTATTTATAGATCTTGACATTGTCTGTGTTATACTTGCATTTGCAAGGGTTCCATAATCCTTGTATCTGCCAAGCTTTTTGTTTTCTCTTATTCTATCAAAAACAACTATTGTATCGTTTATTGAATATCCAAGTATAGTTAAAAGCGCTGCTATAAAGCTGCTGTTTACTGGTATGTTAAGCAATGCATAAACAGATACAGTAATCAATACATCATGTAGAAGTGCTACAATTGCTGACACACCTGATTTATATTCAAATCTAAATGTTATATAAACAAGCATAAGTGCAGCTGCAACAAGCATAGCTAATACAGAATTTCTTTTAAGTTCCTTACTAACTGAAGGTCCTTGTCTTGCAGAGTCTCTCATTGCATCTTCCTTAAGCTGGTATTTTTCTTTTACCTCATTGAACATCTGCTTTACTTCTGCATCTTCTATTTCTTTTCCTCTAATTGTAACTTCATTACCTTGAATCTCTTGTACCTGTGCCTGTTTGTCATACTTTTCAGCAATCTTTCTTACATCCTCAACATTGAAATCTTTTCCTATTTGAATAGTAACAACCGTTCCACCAGCGAAATCTATTCCAACATTTAGGCCTCTAATCGCTAAAGTAACCATTCCAATGGTAATGATAATAAGGGATATTGCAAACCATAGTTTCGTTTTTTCTACAATCTTAAGCATCAAAACCCCTCCTATGCCCCAAAATATTTTAAGTTCTTAATCCATTCAGCGTTAACAAATGATTTTAAAAGGAACCTTGTTACAGTTATTGCTGTAAACATACTGCAAATTATACCTGTAATAAGTGTTAATGCAAAACCCTTTACTGAACCAGAGCCTAGGAAGTAGAGTACAAATCCTGCTATTAAAGTAGTAATATTTGAGTCAAGTATTGATGATAAAGCTCTGTGGAAACCTGCATCTATTGCAGTTTTTAAGGATTTTCCAACCTTTAATTCTTCCTTTATTCTTTCAAATATAAGTACGTTAGCATCAACTGCCATACCTATTGAAAGAAGTAAACCTGCGATTCCGGGCAATGTAAGGGTAGCCTTTAATACCTGTGTATATATTAAAACAGTTAATATTATATAAACTGTAAGTGCAAGGTCAGCTATAAGTCCAGGTATTTTATAATATAAAAGCATAAAAATCATTACAAGTGCAATACCAACAGCAGCGGCTTTAGCACTGGTAGGGATAGCTTCTGCTCCAAGGGATGGTCCTATTGTCTTAACTGAAGCAGGCTGTAGCTTAACAGGAAGTGCTCCTGACTTTATAATACCGGCAACTCTCTTTGCATCCTCTAAATCCTTACTTCCTTGTATTATTGCTTCTCCACTTGGTATTGGTTCATTAACTCTTGGTGCAGATACAACCTCTTCATCCATGTATATTGCTATTTGCTTTCCAACATATTTTGTTGTAGCTTCATAGAACTTTTTAGCTCCTTCGCTCTTAAGCTTTAGCTGTATAACTGGTTCATTAGTTCTCTGATCCATTCCTACAGTTGCATCCTCAACGTCTTTTCCAGTGATTATTACATCCTTTTCTGGTCCGACAAATCTAAGTTCACCAGTCTTTCCTACTGTTGCAAGGGCTTCGTCTGCATTGTACATACCTGGGATCTCGATTCTTATTCTGTTACTTCCATCGATGGTAACAGATGATTCTGTTACTCCAAGGTTATTTACTCTTAGGTCTAAAAGTTCTCTAGCTCTGTTGACCTTTTCCTGATCAACATTCTTGTCCAATATTTCCTCTTCAATATAAACTCCACCCTTTAAGTCAAGACCAAGCTTTAAGCTGTCTTTTAGCGGCTTAAATCTGTAGTTTTTACCAAGAGGCATTCCATTTAAAAGAATCACGGCAAAAAAAACAATAAGTACTGCACTTACAATAAACGTAATTGCACTTTTTCTTTTCATATTGTATCCCCCTTTGACAAAGTCGATATGCTTATTATACAACCGTTGGTGTTTTTAGTCAACTTTAGCTATTTGTGTACATTCATGTAATTCTGCATACTTAAAACTGGTAAAACGCTTGTCCCAAGCTGAATAGCGACTTTTTTATAAGTTACTATTTTGCCTAAAATTATTTCAAAATATTCCAATAGAGGACATATATGTGTAATAATAACCAGTTATAAATTTATGCTTTTCACTATTACTATTCCATTAGCTTTGTTTTAATTGCTATTGCACACTCAACACGTTTTTTCATCATTTTACAGCCTAATGCATATGGCTCATGTATGTCACCATTAAAGTTATAATTATTTGCCTGGCATCCACCGCTGCAGTAGAACCTTGCCCAGCAATCCATACATTTAGGCTTTGAATATATGTTTCCATGCTTAAATAATTCTACTATTTCCTTATCAAATCCACCAGTATACAAATTTCCCATCTTGAATTTATCATTTCCTACAAACTGATGGCATGGATATATATCTCCTTCTGGAGTTACTGCAACATATTCATGTCCGGCTCCACAGCCTGAAACTCTCTTATATACACATGGGCCTCCGTTTACATCTATGTTGAAATGATAAAATTTAAAGGCATTACCTTCCTTTTCTCTTCTTATTATTTCATCAGTCAGTATGTCATACTGCTCAAATATCTTTTCAAGGTGTTCCTTTTTCAAAGCTAGAGGATTTCCATCTTCTAAAACAACTGGTTCAATAGAAATCTCTTTGAACCCTTCATTAGCCATTGCCATTACATCGTTGTAAAAATCAAGATTTTTGCTTGTAAAGGTTCCTCGAACATAATATTGTTTTCCATTTTTTCTCATTTCAACCATGGACTTTATCTTTGGAAGTATTGAATCAAATGTACCTGAGCCATCTCTTCTTGTTCTTATATAATCATTAACTTCTTTTCTTCCATCGATACTTAATACAATATTACCCATCTCTTCATCAATGAATTTCATAATTTCATCATTTAAAAGGGTAGCATTAGTTGTCATTGTAAACCTTATATTTTTATTGGCTTCCTTTTCCCTGATTCTTGCATATTTAACTATTTCTTTTACAGCCTCAAAGTTCATAAGAGGCTCTCCACCAAATAAATCTACCTCTATGTTATGCCTTGGGCCTGAGTTTTCTATTACAAAATCAATGGCCTTTTTTCCTGTCTCGCTGCTCATTAGCTTTCTTTCTCCATGGTACTCTCCCTCTGAAGCGAAGCAGTACTTACACTTAAGATTGCAATCATGTGCAATGTTTAGGCATAATGCCTTTACATATGATGGAGAATCGTTATTTGACAACATATCCTTATATATATCATCTGTGTAAAGCATTTCTTCATCTACAAGTGTTTTTATTTCATTAATAGACTCCATAATTACATTTTCATTATATTTACCCTTTAAAGCCTCAATTATCTCATTACTACTTTTTCCTTCATATAAATCCAATACGTCATAAACCACATCGTCAACTATATGAATGGCACCACTATTAACATCTATTACAATGTTCATATCACATTTTTTATACTTATGAATTTTCAAATTACTTCCTCCTCAATATAAAACCTACACCATTATAAAAAGCAGTAACAATAGTTACTGCCAAAGTATTACTTGCTTTCGCAAGCAAGATTTGCTACTGTACATGAAGTTTTGCATGCTGATTGGCATGAGTTTGCACATTCCTTGCAGCCTGGCTTGTTTACGCTTGCCTTTAAAACTCCAGTATTTATTGTTTTGATATGGCTCATTAGAATTCCTCCCTTTGTCATTTTTACATGGATTTTGTCATTGACCAATATTAATATTTAATACTTTTAATCAAATCAAGCTAATTATGTAGGATTTATCTTTTAAAATTGGTCATTTAGATTATATCATATAGGATTTTCAATCTCAACAAAAAGCTTGAGATAAAAATCCAATGTTAATCACGATTGTTTAAAATCATACCTATCATACCAGAAAGTCCTCCAACCACAAGGGACATAATAAACAGTATAATATAAGTTTTAAAGTTCAACTGCCCTTTTTCTGCAAGAAAAGCTACTATAGAAAGTACAATTGTATATATACCGCCAATCGCTCCCCCATGAATATAACCCTTGCTTCCTATTTTCATGGTTCCATATATGCTAGAATAGCAAATGCTCATAACAGTCATAATCCAAATGAAGGTTTTCATATATCCTTCAGAAAGGTTTGCAAAATAGAATATAACAGAACCAATTATAAGAAGAATTATTGAAAGAATTATTCCTCTGATTAAGGACTTGAGATAAACCACATATGTTTTATCTCCTGAATCTACTTTTTCAAACATAATCCCACCCCCTAATAAAAGATATGTGGGATTATGTGTTTATATGTATTCTTATTCTGATTTTTCTTCTGATTCAGTTGATTCTTCTACAACATCGCTTGTACTTTCAAGAACGGTTCCAATTGATCCCTTTGCCATTTCTAACTTCACATTGTCAGGACCGCTTTCTATTACTACAGAATCCTCACTTGTAGTAACAATTGTTCCGTATATTCCTCCCCTTGTAAGTATTCTGTCGCCAATCTTTAGACTGTTAATCATACTTCTCATGTTCTTCTGTCTCTTTTTTTCTGGAAGTATCATAAAAATATAAAAAACAGCTATAACTAAAACCCAAGATAATATTCCATAAGCTCCACCTGGCATTTTTTCTACCTCCTTATTTATAATTTATTATTTATCATTATTATAACCGTATTTGTTAAAAAATTCATCCCTAAATTTCAAAAGGCTATCATTTTTTATCGCTTCTCTTATTTGCTCCATAAGTTTTATAGTAAACCTTAGATTATGTATTGTAGTAAGCCTTGCTCCAAGTATTTCCTGAGCTTTAAACAAATGTCTTATATATGCCCTGGAATAATTCTGACAAGCATAGCAGTCACATTCCTCATCTAATGGACGGAAATCCTCTGCATACTTGGCATTCTTTATAACAAGCTTACCATTGCTTGTAAATACAGTTCCATTTCTCGCTATTCTTGTTTGAAGAACACAGTCAAACATGTCTATACCTCTTATTACTCCTTCAATCAGACAGTCAGGACTACCAACACCCATAAGGTATCTTGGTTTGTTTTCTGGCATCAGTGGTACTGTCCAATCAAGCACATCATACATAATAGGTTTTGGTTCTCCAATACTTAAACCTCCAACTGAATAACCGGGGAAATCCAGCTTTGTCATCTCTCTTACAGCTTCCTGTCTGAGATCCTTATACATACCTCCCTGTATTATTCCAAAGAGGGCTTGTTTTTCTGTATTCTTATGAGCATTTTTACACCTTTCAGCCCATCTGATTGTTCTTAGTGTAGACTGTTTTGAATAGTCATAATCAGCTGGGTATGGAGGACATTCATCAAATGCCATTATTATATCAGCACCAAGGGCATTTTCTATTTCAATTGCTTTCTCTGGTGAAATAAAATGCTTTGATCCATCTATATGAGATTTAAAGGTAACACCCTCCTCAGTGATATCTCTCAAATCGCTAAGGCTAAATACCTGGAATCCACCGCTATCTGTCAAAATAGCTCTGTCCCAGTTCATGAAGCCGTGGAGGCCTCCCGCCTTCTCAACAAGCTTTTCACCAGGTCTAAGATAAAGATGATATGTATTGCTTAATATTATTTGAGCCCCTATGCTTTTTAGCTCCTCAGGTGTCATGGCTTTAACTGTTGCCTGGGTACCAACTGGCATAAATACTGGAGTATCTATTACTCCATGTGGTGTATGCAATCTTCCAAGCCTTGCTCCTGATTCCTTGCATTGTTTAATTAATTCATATCTTATTGCTTCCATTTCTCTCCTCCTAAACTATGAACATTGCATCTCCAAAGCTAAAAAATCTGTATCTTTCTTCAACAGCAACCTTATAAGCATTCATAACATTTTCCTGACCTGCAAGGGTGCTTACAAGCATTATAAGCGTTGATTCTGGAAGATGAAAATTTGTAATAAGGCAGTCAACCATTTTAAATTTATAGCCTGGATATATGAATATATCAGTCCACCCCGATGATGGTGTGATTCTTCCATTTTCATTTGAAGCTGTTTCAAGAGTTCTGCAGGATGTAGTTCCAACAGCTATTACCCTTTTACCTCTCTCTTTTGCTCTATTTATCATGTCAGCACTTTCCTTATCAATTACATAGAACTCTGAATGCATATGATGCTCTTCTATGTTTTCTACCTTAACAGGTCTAAAGGTTCCAAGCCCAACATGAAGGGTGACATAAGCTATATCAACACCTTTGTCCTTTATTCTTTGAAGAAGTTCTTTAGTAAAGTGCAGCCCTGCAGTAGGTGCTGCAGCTGAACCCTCTATCTTCGAGTAAACAGTTTGATACCTTTCCCTATCCTTTAACTGTTTTTTAATGTATGGTGGAAGAGGCATCTGACCAAGCTTATCAAGTATCTCTTCAAATATACCTTCGTATTCAAACTCTATTATTCTTCCGCCTGAATCGGTAGTTTCTATTACAGTGCATTTAAGCTCTCCATTTCCAAAAACAAATCTTGTTCCTGGCTTTGCCTTCTTTCCTGGTTTTACAAGGGTTTCCCATCTATTTTTGTCTATTCTTTTTAAAAGAACAAACTCCATTTTAGCTCCAGTTTCCTCTCTCACTCCATAAAGTCTTGCTGGTATTACTCTGCTGTTATTTAAAACAAGGCAGTCACCTTCTTCAAGATAATCAATCATATCTTTAAAAACTTTATGCTCAATACTTCCATCCTCTCTATGAAGAACAAGAAGCCTGGACATATCCCTCTGCTCTATAGGTTCCTGAGCTATTAGTTCCTCTGGTAAATCAAAATAAAAATCATGTACCTTCATTCTTTCCTCCTGGGTATATATGTTGAATTAAGTTCTACTATATAGCATATCCTTTATAAAAAATGGAATACAGAAAATTTCCTGATGCATTCCGTTCCAGAAAATTGTTTTCTATATTTGCTATAAAACACGATTTATAGTTTACATTAATCTCATCATTTGTCAATAGTCAACGACATCTGTTCACTATCTACTTTTTCATCCCTTTGCAGCTTGAAATGATCATATGCAAGTTTAGTTGCAACTCTTCCCCTTGGAGTTCTATTTATAAAGCCCAATTGCAAAAGATAAGGCTCATACACATCTTCAATTGTAACATTCTCCTCACCAATTGAATATGCAAGCGTATCCAATCCAACAGGTCCTCCTCCAAATTTGGTCATAATCGCTAAAAGCATTTTCCTATCAATATTATCAAGACCAAGCTTATCAACCTCCAAGAGATCCAATGCATCACTTGAAGTTTTGTGGTCAATATATCCATTTCCCTTTACCTGCGCAAAATCCCTTACTCTTTTTAACAATCTATTAGCTATTCTAGGTGTTCCCCTTGAACGTCTCGCTATTTCAATAGATGCATCATCATCAATTCCTATATCAAGTATCCCTGCAGAACGCTTTACTATATAGGATAATTCATTTACATTATAAAGGTCAAGTCTGGATATAACACCAAATCTATCCCTCAACGGTGAAGTCAGCATTCCTGCCCTTGTTGTTGCACCTATTAGTGTAAACTTCGGCAAATCTATTCTAATAGATCGAGCACTAGGACCCTTTCCTATAATAATATCTAATGCATAATCCTCCATTGCTGGATAGAGTATTTCCTCAACACTTCTATTAAGTCTGTGTATTTCATCTATAAACAATACGTCCTTTTCCCCTAGGTTTGTGAGTATTGCTGCAAGATCTCCTGGTCTTTCAATAGCAGGACCTGATGTTATCCTTATACCCACTCCTATTTCATTTGCTATTATACTTGCAAGAGTAGTTTTTCCAAGACCCGGAGGGCCATATAATAAAACATGATCAAGAGCCTCTCCTCTATTTTTTGCAGCTTGTATAAAAATAGATAACTTTTCCTTTGTTTTTTCCTGTCCTATATACTCATCAAGGGTTTTAGGCCTTAAACTACCTTCAATATCAACATCTTCAACATTGAAATCCGATGTGACTATTCTTTCATCCATTAATTACACCTACCCTCTCATCAATACTTTTAATGACATCTTAACTATCTCCTCAATGCCCTTTCCCTCAGCATCTATGCTTTTTATTGCAGAGGCTGCTTCACCTCTGGTATATCCAAGCGCCATAAGTGCTCCAATTGCTTCAAAAGCTTCTCCCCCACTGGTTTCAACTGGTGCTTCTCCATTATTAATTGTAGCAAAGTCATAGTTCTTAAACTTATCCTTAAGCTCAAGTATTATTCTTTGTGCCAACTTTTTGCCAACACCCTGGGCCTTGCATAATGTCTTTGAATCATCAGTAATTATTGATAGTATTATAGAAGATGGTTCTATAGCTGAAAGTATGGAAAGTGCAGCCTTTGGACCAACTCCTGAAACGTTTATAAGCATTTTAAATATGTTAAGAGCTTCCCTGTCAAGAAATCCATAGAGTCCCATAGAATCTTCCCTAACATAGTGGTATGTATGTATTTTTATAATTCCTTCATGCTTTTTAACTTTTTCAATCTCACCTGCAGGCATTGAAATATAGTATCCCATACCATTATTATCAATTATAACATAATCCTCTCCACACTCTTCTATCATACCCTTTACATAAGCTATCATAAAATCACCTTCTTACTTTATTTTAAACATATCTCCGGCATGACTTGAATGACCATGGCATATACCTATAGCCAGAGCATCTGCAACATCATCAGGCTTTGGTATCTCTCTTAGGTTTAAAAGCATTTTAACCATCTGTTGAACCTGCTTTTTATCCGCTCTTCCATATCCAACAACTGCTTGCTTAACCTGAAGAGGTGTATACTCATATATATTAAGCCCCTTTTTTTGAGCCGAAAGAACTGCTGCGCCTCTAGCCTGTCCTACTGTTATTGCTGTCTTTGCATTTTGATTAAAGAAAAGCTCCTCAAATGCAACCGCGTCTGGTCTATATTTCTCAAAAATCACTTCAAGTTCATCATAAATTATCTCTATTCTTTCAGGCATAGTATTTTTAGGAGTTGTAATAACAGCTCCATAGTCTATTGTTTTAAACCTGTTATTGCAGTATTCAAGTACGCCATATCCCAATATAGCAATACCAGGATCAATACCAATTATAATCATAAAACCCTCCTAAGCGAAAATGTGTTCGATAGTATTATATCATTTATACAATATGTTGTGAACTTAAATAGGGCTAAGTAGCATATTCTCTATATATTAAAGCCCTATGATTTTCAAAAAACCATAGGGCTCATCTACAATTTGAACTTTAAATATGCTTAAAAGCTATGAAGCATATTCCTCTAATAGTTCATAAACCTCTTCAACATTTTCAAATATCTTGCCTTGATTTACCTCTTTTCTATCCTCCTCTGGAAGGTCCTCAAGAAGTATTGCTGTAGATTCCTTAAACTTCAAATTGCCATCCTTATCAACATCATATATCGCTATTACTCCATTTGATCCCTTAACCACAGTACACCCTGGAGGCCATTTCTCAAAATCTTTTACAACCAATACCTCTTTAGAAGTAAATTCTACTAAATTATAGCCCAAATTCTTATAATAAGCTTCAACTGACTTTTTATCCATGCCCAGAATATCTGGAGTTGGTTTTTCCTCTACATCCTTTGAATATGGCATGCCTTCTGAATATCTATGCCTTTTTATTATCCTGGTGGATTGACTTACCACAGTATTAGTCGGGAGAAGAGTTGTCTCAGCAGTAACTCTAGGCTTTTCCTTTTCAAATTTACTACTATATCTTAATGTAGCATAATACCCCCCAATAAAGCTTAATGCGAGGCTTACAGCAAGTATAATAAAAATGTAACGACGCTTGAACAACATAATATGCCTCCTTTCAGTGACATTATGCCCATATTTTTCTATTCCTATACATTACTTGAATATAATCTATGTTTTACTAAAGCTTCATTAAATTTTTTCAGCACAAACTTTTCAGTATAGATAATTTCCTCATTCCCCAGCAATGGTCTTCCAAACCTAAACAAGCCATATTGCTCTTCATGTTCAACTCTCTTTATCTCTTCCTTTTAATAAAAAAATAAAAAGCTTAATTCATCCTGTGGATGGATTAAGCTTTTATATATGGGATTATTCCTCTCCCCAGCCTTCTGGGAATTCGGCGTTGTGCCATACGTTTTGAACGTCGTCGTTGTCATCTAGCATGTCGATAAGCCTCTCAAACTTTCCGGCTTTATCACTGTCAAGGGCTACTGTGGTACTTGGAATCATGGATAGTTCTGCTGATGCAAATTCTATTCCATTGCTTTCAAGTGCTTCCCTTACTGTTGAGAAATCTTCAAGGGTTGTTGTTATTTCAAATGTTTCTTCATCTGATGAAAAATCTTCTGCTCCTGCATCAAGAGCCATCATCATCATTTCATCTTCATCCATTGAATCTGTTCTTTCAATAACTATGAGGCCCTTCCTTTCAAACATGAAGGAAACACATCCTGTTGTTCCCATATTTCCGCCATACTTGTCAAATGTATGCCTTACATCTCCAGCAGTTCTGTTCTTGTTTTCAGTAAGCGCTTCAACTATAACTGCAACTCCTGCTGGTCCATATCCTTCATATATTATTTCCTCATAGTTAACGCCTTCCATTTCTCCGGCGCCCTTTTTAATTGCTCTTTGAATAGTATCCATAGGCATATTGTTCGCTTTTGCCTTTGCGACTGCATCCCTTAATCTTGAATTAGCCTCTGGATTCGCGCCGCCTTCCTTGCATGCTACAGCTATTTCTTTACCTATCTTTGTAAATACTTTACCTCTAACTGCATCTGCTTTACCTTTTTTACGCTTTATATTGGCCCATTTTGAATGTCCTGACATATTTTACTCCCCCTTAAGCTTTTATCATGCGACTATATATTTTATCACATTATGATGATTTTTTCAAAATTATTACACTTACCATATGTTTCACATAAATGATTATAAGGTTTTCGCCCATAAATATATATGTAAAATCATATTTACTAATTTATTAATCGCACATTGCTAATGCAAAATCTTTAGTGTGATTAATATATTTTAAAGCTCAAACATCTTTGCAAATTCTCTTTTGTGCTGACTCTTTTTGTTTAAGTTGTCAACAACCTTTTTAACTCTGTCTTCAGCTTCCCCGGTTAATATATAATTATCCAGTTCTTCATAGGTTATTCCCATTTCCTTCTCATCAGTCTGATCTTCCCACAAACCAGCAGAAGGTGCTTTATTAACAATCTTGTCTGGCACTCCAAAATATCTTGCCAGTTCCCATATATCACGCTTTACAAATGGTGCAAGAGGTATAATGTCTGAACCACTGTCACCGTGCTTTGTAAAGTATCCCACAGTAATTTCACTCTTATTGCTTGTTCCTGCAACAAGGTAATTATTTAAAGCTGCATGGTAGTATAGTGTAACCATCCTTAACCTTGGTTTAATATTTGCAATTGCAAGCTTTGGCTCATCTCCAGTTGAATTCACTGCATTCATAAGGCTATCAAAAACATCATCCAAAACAACCTTTTTATATTTCAATCCCAATGCATTTATTAAAAGCATTGCATCCTCTTCATCCTCTGGATTGCTGTGGCATGGCATAACGATACCAAGTGTATCATCAGGAAAAGCTCTCTTGCATGCTGCAGCAACAACTGCAGAATCAACACCACCACTTATTCCTAAAACAACACCCTTTGCACCGGCTTCTTTAACAGATTTTTTAATCCATTCAACAACTTTTTCAGCCTTCATCTCTATATTCATTGCTCGAATCCGCCTCCCTAAGCTTTACTCCTTTAAAAATCTTAGCACAATATTACCTTTATTGCAACGTAATAGAATAAGCTTCGCATTTGTGGTTAAATTATAGCTATAGCCATATTAAGGCACATTAAAAAATTAAATAAGTCATCTTACTCGTCCTTTTAATTCTTTTCGTCGTTACTCAATCACTTACATACAGTTAGTATGTGCGTGATTGAGTGCCTAGAAAATAATTAAAATTACTTCGCAATCTGACTCATTTAATTTTTTAATGTGCCTAAAGTAATTTAAGGAATGGTGGTTTAATGGATAAATTCACATTAAAGATTATGCTAATAGGATTTGCCGCTGGTCTCTGCAATGGTATATTTGGCTCTGGTGGAGGAACAATACTTGTCCCAGCAATGGTTTTTATGCTCGGGGTAAAGGAAAACAAGGCACATGCCACTGCAATATCCATAATTCTTCCACTTTCCATAATTAGCTCTTTTTTTTATATCTCAAATAACCTTGTTGATTTAAAACTAACCTATAAAGTAGCTATATTTAGTTCCATAGGAGGATACATAGGTTCTCTTCTCCTAAACAAATGTTCTGATGGTGTCTTAAGAAAAGTATTTGGTATTTCAATGATAATTGCAGCTGTAAGGATGGTGTTCTGGTAAATGCTAATATATATAATAAGCATTGCAGCAGGAGTTATAGGTGGAATGGGAATTGGAGGAGGTACTCTGCTTATTCCCGCTCTGACTATTTTTCTTTCAACAAAGCAGCAAATAGCGCAAAGTGTTAATTTAATATCTTTTATTCCAACAGCGATTGTGGCACTTATCTCTCATCTTAAGCAAGGTAATATAGAAAAAAAGCTTATTTTCAAACTTTGCACAGGAGGTATTGCAGGAGCTCTTATAGGTTCATACCTTGCAGTCCATCTATCCTCATCATTTTTAAGAAAGGCCTTTGGGGTATTTCTTTTTGTAATGGGAGTATATGAAGTATGCTGCAAAGATAAAAAATGCAAAAATAAGGCAAGTTAAATAAAATAACAGGTCAAATATTTTGAGGATATTTTGTGTCAGACAAGAAAATTGAAGCTCAAGCTAGTTGAGCTAACTCGAGCTTCAATTGACGAAGTATTACACAAAACAGACCAAAATATTGACTTGTTATTTTCTTTAATACACCTAATAACGGAGCAGAGGATTAAAATCCATCCTGTTCCTTTTTGTCATTCAAAATTCCATTTTTAATAAAATGTTTTTTTGTCTTTCTATTTTTCTAAGGGCAGAACCCTCATCATAAACAAGTTTATTTTACCTCATGTCAACCATTACACATTTGTTATACGCAACTATCATTCCATTAGCTATCGCAGCATCCACCAATTCAGGACTATCTGCACCTGGCTGAAACCACACATATTTTATACCCAGGCTATTAGCTTCATCTAGATATTCTTTACCCTTCACAGGGTTTATAACCATATCAACAGCTTCTGGAACCACTGGAAGACTTGAAAGGGATATATAGCTTTTATCTCCATCAACATCCTTTCCTGTTGGATCAACAGCAAACACATCATATCCTCTGGATTTTAAAAACTGATATACTTTATATGCAAACTTCTCACTATTATGAACGCTTCCAACAACAGCCCATGTCCTCCTTGCCTTAAAATCATCCATTATCATATTTTAGACCTCCATTATTGTATCATTCTCATCTACAAAACAAAGCACATTATCAACTACATTAATAATATCCTTCCCATTCATCATTTCAATTATGTCGCCTCTTATTGAATCGTACTCTTTTTTAAGGCCTAAAAGCTTTATTGTTACATTTTCAGTAAAATCAACATTTTTAATTACTACATTTTTCTTCTGAAGATAGTTATTTAGCTTTCCATATTTTTCATAATCACATGTAATGGATATAACCCCGCCATCAAGGCGTTTGACTTTTTTAGCTTCATCAACTCCCTGCTTGCAGGAGCCTCCATATGCACGTATTAACCCTCCTGCTCCAAGCAGTATTCCACCAAAATATCTTGTTACAACTGCTGCAACATCATTAATTCCTTCTCTTTTCAAAACTTCAAGAACTGGAGGACCAGCTGTTCCCTGTGGTTCTCCATCATCTGAATACCTCATGGATATACCATTATTTGTTATGTACGCATAAACATTATGGGTTGCATCTTTATATTTTTCCTTTATGGAATTTATAAACTCCATGGCTTCATTTTCATCATTTATTCTTTTTATATTACATATAAAAAGAGATTTTCTCTCCTCCATAGATACCTCAACCTGCTTTAGCACTGTATAACCTTCCTTTGTCATTTAATCCTCCATCTCTATATAAGTCGTAAAATTCTTTACATTTTGTTTTTTTAAACAACCCTACTATATGTTTCACGTGAATGATTCTACATTGCTCGACCCTAAACATTTACGCGGAAATCATATTCCTTGATTCATTAATCGCACAGTACCCAATGTAGAATCTTTAGTGCGATTAATATACATTGGTACGACCTTAGGATGTTTAAAAAGACAGAATGTAATAGAATTTTTGACTTATATATCCCTTATTTCTTTTATTGCATTCTGTGCAGCTCTCTTAACATAATCCTTTTCATTATCATTGTTTAAAGCCTCCTCAAGGAAACTTAATGCCTTCTTGCTTTTTATTTTTGCAAGGGATTTAATTGCATATTCCCTTACCTGTGGTCTTGGATCGTTAATGCATTTTATAAGACCATCCTCAGATTTAATATCTCCTATCTTTCCAAGGGCCGAGCAGCACATTCTTCTTATATTGCCATCACTACATCTTAAAAAACTTGTAATTGAAGTAAGTGCCCTTTTGCTTTTAATTTCACCAAGCAGCCATATATAGAATATACAATCATCTCTATTTGAATTAAAAAGATGCTTTATTGAATATTCCTCAATTTCTTTAAGCTTTGATTGGTCAAGATATGAAATAGCATTGGCTCTTTCTTCTCTCCTGCATTTCATAAGCCTTGCTACTATATCCTCTGTCCTCTCGCTTCCCTCAAGTATCCTATATTTAATTTTACACTCTATTATCTGTCTTTCAACATCACTTTTATCCAAATTCCTTATTCTACATATTGTTTTGATGTTCTTTCCTTCAAGGTATAAAAGATAGCTTATCTCACTATCGCTTAACTCTTGAATATTTTCCCAGGATATTATCATATCTACCATCCCTTATATTATTCATTATTACATATTATTATATTAAATTAATCAATTATTGAAAATTCCTCTAACTGTTGTTACATTTATTTCTATATGTTAGCATAAACTAAAACAATTGAAAAGATAATACACTTTTGGAGGGATATTATGATAACTAAGGAAATGTCAATATCAGAAATAGTTTCGAATCATCCAGAAACAGTTGAAGTTTTTATGAAATATGGAATGGGCTGTATAGGCTGTATGGCTGCTAGATTTGAAAACTTAGAGCAGGGTGCTGCTGCCCATGGAATAGATATAGATGCAATCGTTAAGGATCTAAATGAAAAACTAAAGAAATAGCTGATAGCTGTAAAACCCCTTTAAGGGGTTTTATTTTTTTACTTAATTAATCCTATAAAATAGCTTGACATCTCACCTAATAGATCATAAATTTACTCATTTAGTCAAGTCTAAAAAAATACTTTATATATCCGTAATAAAAAAACAAAATCCATTCCACTTTAAATCATTTTCTCCATAGTTTTACTTGTCAAAGCCGCAACTATTTGTTATTATAATAAACATAAGACAGTCGATTGAAATTTTCTATTTGACATATAATATAATTGGAGGTGTTTGTATGATAACAAAGGACATGACAATAACTGATATAGTTGAAAAATACCCAGACACAGTACCTGTTTTCCAAAGATATGGTATGCACTGCTTTGGTTGAATGGCTGCAAGATTTGAAAATCTAGAGCAGGGTGCTCTAGCTCATGGAATTGATGTAGATGCAATGATAAAGGATCTAAACGAAGTAATAAAGTAACATAAGCCGCGGGGTTCCGCGGCTTTTAATTTTCTTTAATGTGCCTTAGGCACATTAAAAAAATAAATAAGTCATCTTACTCGTCCTTTTAATTCTTTTCGTCGTTACTCAATCACTTACATACAGTTAGTATGTGCGTGATTGAGTGCCTAGAAAAGAATTAAAATTACTTCGCAATCTGACTCATTTATTTTCTTTAATGTGCCTTATAAAAATGGCAGTATACTGTCTGAATTCATATTTTTCAAATCCATGTATACACTTTTCAGTATATCCAATCCCTTTGAAATTTCATCATCCTCAATACCTGCATAGCTTATCCTAAAATAATTACTCTGCCTCTCATCAAGATAGAAAAGTCTTCCTGGTGCAATAAGAACTCCCCTTTGCCTTGCTGCACTTGCAAGCATAGATGAGTCTACATCGGTTTTACACCAAATATGTATTCCACCTCCTGGCGCTACAATCTGTATAAATGGAGCCTTTTCCTTCAGTTCCTTTATAAATCTATCATATCTTGTTTTGTATATGCTTCTCATCATATTCATGTGCTGTTCCCATTTTCTTCTTCTTAGATACAAATCAAAAGCCCTCTGCATCAAGCTTGATGTAGAAATATCCGTTGTATGCTTTGCAGAAAGTACAGCACTAGAAATACTCTCAGGAGCAACAAGAAAGCCAAGCCTTATACCAGGCATAAATATCTTGGAAAAGCTCTTTATATATATTATCCTGTCGCTGCCATCCAATGACTTGATTGGCATATCAGCTTCCCTGTAAAAATTCAACTCTGAAAGATATTCATCCTCCAGTATATAGGTACCATATTTCTGAGCAAGGTATAATAGCTGAAGCTTTTTATCCTGGCTGTAGGATATTCCTGTAGGGTTTTGAAAATTGGTCATAACATATATCAGCTTGGGATTAACTGATTTTAAAACCTTCTCAAGCTCTTTTGTGTCTATTCCATCCTCAAGCATTGGAACCTCTATTATGTTGGCCCCTCTTGATTTAAATACAGCCAGAGCTCCTGTATATGTTGGACTCTCAACCACAATAGTATCATTAAATTTAACAAGTACCTTTGATATAATATCTATTCCCTGCTGTGCGCCTGATATAACATGTATATTCTTTGTATCTACATCTATTTTCTTATCTCCAAGATACTCCTTTATTGATTCTCTTAAAGGATAATACCCCTGAGATTCCTGATATCCAAAGGCAAATCCACCATCCCTTTCTAAAACCTCGTTTAAAACCTCTTTAAACTCCTTTACAGGGAACAATCTTGGATTAGGTGTTGATGTTGAAAAATTGATCTCGTCATTATTTATTTTTACATACCCATGCTCCATCATATCTATAGTTGATAGATTTTCTTCTTTTTTATAGTCTGTCTTGTTTCCCATTACAAAGGTTCCGCTGCCTATCTTTGAATACACATATCCCTTCTGTTCCAAAAGCCTATAAGCATTAACAATAGTGACATTGTTAACCCCAAGTTTTTTTGAAAGGCTTCTTATAGCAGGAAGCTTTTCATCATTTTCAAAACTTCCATTTTCTATAAGGTTTTTCAGATATTCATATAACTGTACATACATCGGTTCCTCGGAATCCTTATTTAAGGTTATTGCTTCATATACCTTCATATTTCCACCTCAACAAAGGAATTTTATTCTATATGTTTCACATAATTGCTTCTATATATAAATCGTAAAATTCTTTACATTTTTTTAAAACAGCCCTGCTAATTGGTTCGACTCTAGGATGTTTAAAAAGACAGAATGTAATAGAATTTTTGATTTGTATATACATTGCTCAACGCTAAACATTTATGTTAAATCGTATTTATTGATTCATTACTCATACAATATATAAAAAATGGCAGTCTCCTGCCATTTTCATATCAGAATAAAGTAATTTATTATCTATATGTTTCACATAAATGATTCTGCATTGCTCGGTCCTAAACATTTATGCGAAACATATTCCTTGATTCATTAATCGCATAACGCACAATGTAAAATCTTTAGTGCGATTAATATATTATCATACCTATTCCTATTTTCTTAAAAAGAAAACAGAAACAGTTCCTGGACCTGCATGACTTCCTATTGCAGCACCGATTTCTGAAATTACAAATTCTTTATTGCCGAATTCCTTGGTTATTGCTTCTTTAAGAGAGTTTAGAAGCTCCATACTTCCCTCTCCAGCATAGTTTAAACCCAATAACTGCTTGGAAATCTCATTTCCTCTTTCCTTCATTGTTTCTATCATCTTATTTACAACTGCATTTTTACCCCTTGCCTTTTCGTAGGGTATAATATATCCATCCTGTATCTGAAGTATTGGCTTTACATTTAGAAGGGTTCCAACAACAGCCTGTGCTCTTGTTATTCTTCCTCCTCTTTTAAGCATATCCAATGAGCCAACAGCAAATATATGCTCCATTCTATCCCTCATGTAGATTATTCTATCAAGTATCTCTTCTCTTGTTTTGCCTTCCTTTACCATTATGCCTGCTTCTCTTACAATAAGCCCAAAGCCTACAGAAGCAGCCTTTGAATCTATAGCATCAATATCTTCACTTTCAAGCATTTCCTTTGCAACACATGCTGACTGATATGTACCGCTCAATCTTGAGGAAAAACAAATACAAATTACATGGTATCCTTCTTCTATATATTTTTTTATATTCTCTATAAATATTGCAGGTGTAATTTGTGATGTCTTAGGAAGCTCAGTTGAGTTCTTAAGTTTTTTATAAAATTCACCTGTTGAAATAGTAGTCCTGTCAAAATAGTCTTCTTCACCAAAATGAACCTTCATAGGTATCATGTGCACTCCTAGTTCTTCAAGAACATCGGAATCCAAGTCACATGCACTGTCAACCACTATCTTTATTTCCTTCATAAAACCCCTCCAGCGCTATTGTAAAACCATAATAGCCTTATTCTACAAAATAGGTTATCTCATCTATAAGAGCTTCATCTCCATAGGTCATGTATTTTCTACTTCCCTCTTTTATTATATCAGCTCTGCTCATTCTATCAAGAAGCAGAGTAATATCTGCTTCTATTTGTTTAAAATCTCTACTATTCTTTATATCCTCTGCTGAACATGGAAAGCTTGAAGCCTTCAAAAATTCAACAATGGGACTTGTAATTGCTGCAATATTTGCCTCCAAAGAATTTTCAACATTTTTAAGTATTTCATTAATCTTTTCCTTGGTTTTTGCTTGTGATTCAACAATCTTGAATAGATGCTCCACCTTTGGATTAACATTAACTGCAAAGGATAATATGTCCTTATCAGTAATATGTCCCTCCAGACCCACCACAAGTCTTGCATAGCTAGTTAAAATATCTATTGACCATTGATATGCTGTTTCAATTTTTCCTGTACAAAGATATTTTTTAGTGTAATGCACAGCATTTATAACATTGCAAAGTATTTCTATATTTCTTGCATATCTGTCCCTATCGCTATAAAACCTGGATGAAACATGAATCTCTTCTATATCCTTATCAGAGCAGTAAACCATCTTTCCAGTAAAAAAGGCCTTATGAAATGTTCCACCCTTCAACATTCTGTTATAGGAGTTTATGAATTCATCCTTTGATAAGTAATTTATATGTATGGGAATCCTGGATATTTTAGTATATATGCTTTCAAATTTGCCCTTCTCCTTGGTTATAACCAAAAAGTCTATATCCGATTCCTCCCAAATATCACCTGAAACCATGCTTCCATAAACGACAATAGCAACTACCTGGCTATTCTCCCTTAACTGTGTAACAGCTGATTCATAGGCATTTTGATAATCCTTTATATTTACACCCATTGATATTTCACCCTCTAATTTATGATAAGCTAATTATACTAAAAGTACAAACTAATTACAAATTATATTGAATACTGTCACACTAAAAATAAAGGGGGCTATCGCACAAAGAAAGGTTATACCTTATATCCCGTGGTAACAAGCACTTAAGTTATGAGTTATTTATGATAGATAAGCATTAGAAGATAGTTTTTCTTTAATACGCCTTAAATAACTCATAACTCAAGAGCCTGTCACCAAGAGATAGATATTGTGCAACAGCCTCTTTAAAATTTTCTTATTCTAATACACTTCTAACAGCTGCAATACTCTTTTTGCCACAACTTGGACAAGAACACATGTGAGAGCATATATAGGAAGTATCACCGTCAACAAGATCTGTCAGTTCATAGCTTAGATATGGTGAATAATCATCATAATAATTTTCAACTCTATCCATTACATTCATTTTAGTACCACAGTTCGGACAGTACTTAATATATTCAATTAATCCATTGCATACAGGGCATATGAGCATAAAATCATCTCCCAAGCCATTTAATAAAACATCACCGCTGCCGTTATTATTATTACACAATATAGATAAAATATAACATCTAAAGGAGCAATTAATATGTATACTTAATTGTATATCCTTTTGTAAGCTTTTCTACTCAATTAAAAACATCTATATGTATAAATTTATTCTTTAATAAATTATTTATTACATGAAATAAATATCTACCTCTCAAAGTTATATAATACTCCTTAATAGATACAAACAATATTTATAAAGTTAATAAGGTGCAGCAAAACTTTTTTGCTGCACCTCATATTTTTATTTAAATATCTCAAAACAAACCCACTACTTTTATAATGTAGTTTTTAAAATAATGTCTAAATAACTTCTAATATATTCATTCCCTTTGATAGCTCCATAGAGAAATCTCTCTTCTCTTCAATAGCCTTTTTAAGAGAAAATCCCTTTTTAGTATTTCCTATAAGGATTGCCCCTCTAATTACACCTTTTTCAAAGAAAAGCTTTGTATAGGCGCTGCCATCATACTTGACCTCATCTAATCCCTTAACTGAAATATCCCCTGTTGAGAATATGCTCATATCCATAACCTGCAGCAGGCTTGATGGTGATATTTCCTTATATTCTTCATTTCCACCAGCTGCATTTATACCAGCAATCCTTCCCTGTTCAATTGCTACTGACCATAATCCCCACATCATACCATTATACTCGCAAATATCTCCTGCGGCATAAATGTTGTCCATACTTGTTTGCATATGGCTATCCACTACCACAGCTCTATTTACATTTATTCCACAGTTCTTTGCAATATCTACATTACTTCTTACCCCTGCAGATATTATAACCATTTCAGCATCTAAGCTGCTTCCATCCTTTAACACTACATGACTAACTTCATTTTGACCTTCTATATTCAAAACTCCTGAGTTAAGGTAAAGCCTTATACCATTTTCCCAAACAGTATCTTCAAGAATCCTGGAGCCATCATAATCAAGCTGTCTAGGTAGAAGTCCTGGCATTGTTTCTATTACGCTTATATTGAAAGCCTTATTGCTTTCTTTAAAAGCCCATGCAGTTTCTATACCTAAAAGTCCTCCACCTATTACTGCAATATTTTTTACATTCTTTTCCTTGATATAGCTTTGTATTGCAAGTACATCTGCCATGGTTCTAACAGTAAAAACACCCTTAAGACTGCTTCCTTGTATTGGCGGAACAAAACCATGGCTTCCATTTGCAATAATCAACTTTGTATATTGAAGTTTTTCGCCCTTATCAGTTGTAATACTCTTTTCAGAAGGATTAATAGCTTTTACCTCTGTTGAAAGCATTACATTTATTCTGTTATCCTCATACCACTGCTGCTTATGTAAATAGAGCTCCTCAACATTAAACTCTTTATATAAATACTTACTCAGCTTAATTCTGCTGTAGGGCAGAAATGCCTCACTGGTAATAATGGTTATTCCAGCATCCTTATTAATTTTTCTTATGTTGTCGCCTGCAGCTAAGCCTGCAATTCCTCCACCTATGATTAATATCTTTTCCATTAATATCCCTCCCAAATACCAACATAATAAATAATAACCAAAGATAATTTTTATCTCTTGATAATTATTATACATTAATTATCCATGTTTGGAAAGGTACATTAAACCAAAATCTAAAAAGTTTCCCTGTATTTATCCATAATACCTCTAAAAATTTGTCCCGTTGTTGGAGGTGTATAGCTTATTGCATTTGCTCCCGCCTTTATAACTTCCCTTATCGTATCCTCAGTAGGGCCTCCAGTTGCAATGATTGGAACCTCTGGGAACTCGCTTCTTATTTTTCTTACTATGTTAGCCGTATTTTGAGCTCCAGATACATTAAATATATTTACCCCTGCTTCTATTCTGGATCTATAATCCTCTCCATCAGATACTATTGTTACAACTATTGGTATATCTATAGTCTTTCTCACCATACGAATTGTTTCATTTGGAGTAGGCGCATTAACGACTATTCCCATTGCTCCCTGAAACTCCGCATCAAGCGCCAGGTTTACTACCCTTTTTCCAGTAGTAATTCCTCCTCCTACTCCGCAGAACACTGGTATATCAGCAGCAGACATAAGTGCATGGGTGATAACCGGCTGTGGAGTAAATGGATATACAGCAATTGCTGCATCTGCATTTGTATTTCTAATAACTGCAACATCAGTTGTAAAAACTATTGATTTTATTCTCTTTCCAAATATCAATATTCCACTGGCTTCCCTTATTGCAAGTGGAAGCTCAATCATATGACTTCTAAGATTTCCTTTTATTTCAGGTATAAATTTATTATTCATAATACCCCTCCTTAATCACATTATATATTATTATTCATATTTAAAATGTTTTTTCAAAAGACATATTTATACATATTTCCCCTACATTTCTCTAATATTTCACATAAAACTACAAAAATTATTACTGGAGATGATAAAATGAGCACAAAATTTTTTACTATATATTTTGCCCTTTACCTGTCTCTTGTAAACAGTTCAATATTTTTATTACAGGGAAACCTGTATAACCTTCGTACCGAACCTAACCTTACCCATAAAAAGGTATGTCTTGTTATTATAGACGGCTTAAGATACGATGGAGTTTCAAAAATGCCCTTTTTAAGCAAAATAACAACCACTAAAAATGGCAAGCTTTATAAGGGCAATAGTGGTCTTCCTTCAAACTCAAGACCAGGATATGAGAGGATACTTACAGGAACAACATCCTATATTAATAATATAGACTCCAATTATAAGTACATCCCCTCTCTTACTCCAAACCTTTTTTCTCTTTCCAAGGAAAATGGTCTAAAAACCGCTTTTTCAGGCTTCTTCTGGTTTTATAACCTTTATCCTATACAAATAGATAGTGGGTATCATTATTATTTAAAGGATGATAAAACCTTCAATAATGCATTAAGCCTTATTTATAACCACAGTCCTGATTTCATTGTTGTTCATCCCCTGGCAGTTGATTGTGCAGGCCATAAAAACGGAGGAACCTCAAATGAGTATATTAATTGTATATGTAAAATAGACAATGAAATACATCTCCTTTGGAATAATATTTCAAAGCTAGGCTACACAATGGTTGTTGTTTCAGACCATGGCCATAGGGATAAAGGAGGCCATGGAGATGACAGTAGTGAATCTACCATAATACCCATAGCCTTAATTGACAGCAGACTTTTTACCCTTAATCTAAAAGACAATTATAAAGTAAAAAAGCAAATAGATATCGCCCCTACAATCTGTGATATAATAGGCCTTCCAAAGACAATATATATGACAGGAAACAGCCTTATAAACACAAATAGCGATATAGCCTCCATCAGAAAAATTTTTATGCCCTATCCTTTTAAGGATTTTGAATCCTTTTTTAACAAAACCTCAAATTTAACTAATATTCTTATTGCTCTTGAGTGTATTGTATATTTTACCTCTATGATAATAGCTTATAGAATACTTGAATTGGGAAATAAAGCCTGAAGGATTAATGTCCTCCAGGTTTATCTTTTTAATATATTTTCAACTACTGAAGACACCTTTTTTATAATCTCCCCTTCGTCTATGCCCTTTATCCTGCGATCCTCCATAACGATTCTTCCATTAATAATAACAGTCTTAACATCACTACCCTGTGCAGAAAATACTATATTTGAATAGATATCATGTATTGGTACCATATGAGGCCTTGATATATCCATCATAATAATATCAGCAGCATATCCCTTCTTTATCATTCCCAATATACCATCCATTCCTATGGCCTTTGCTGCATTAACTGTAGCAAGTCTTAATGTCTCATAGGCTCCAAGTGCCGTAGCATCCTTGGTAACAAGCTTTTGCAACAATGATGCTGTCTGCATCTCTTCAATCATGTTTAAGTTATTGTTGCTTGATGCTCCATCAGTACCAATTGCAACATTAACACCATTTTTTATCATCTTAACTATAGGTGCAGCACCGCTTGCAAGCTTCATATTGCTCTGTGGGTTGTGTACAGCTGTTATATCATTTTTTGCAAGAATATCTATATCTTCATCAGTAACATGGACACAATGAGCCGCAAGTACTTTATTTCCATTAAAAAGTCCCTTTCTCTCACAAAGCATAGTTGAAGTCATATTATATTTATTTTTAATTATATTCGTCTCATCCTCTGTTTCAGAAATATGTATATGCACAGGCATGCTGTATTTTCTTGCTAATTCTCCAACACTCTCAAGAGTAGTTT
Organism: Clostridiaceae bacterium; assembly: GCA_032095175.1. Lineage (GTDB taxonomy): Bacteria > Bacillota > Clostridia > Clostridiales > Caloramatoraceae > DAMCZI01. The sequence continues at coordinate 9,845 of DAMCZI010000035.1, read as the reverse complement.
CACTGCATGTATATGGAGAATGTGGTGCCACCATAGGTATTATCAAAGGATTATCCTTAAACATCTCATATATTTTTACCGTTTCTTCAAGCTGTTTTTCCCAGGCCTCTCCTATTATGGGGTTTCCAAGGCATCCCCTCATTCCAATATCAATAGCAGCCTTTCCAACAACATGCTGCATAAAATACATATCAGAAAAGGTAGTAGTTCCGCCCTTAATCATCTCTATCATTCCTGAAGTACTTCCAATATAAATATCCTCTTCATTTAACTTAGCTTCAAAGGGCCATATCTTCTCATTTAACCACTTCATCAGGGGTAATCCCTCTCCATATCCCCTTAAAAGGGTCATAGCAGTATGTGTATGACAGTTTATAAAACCTGGAAGTACAGCACAGCCAGCTCCGTCTATTATTTTATGCCCAAGTATATTTCCCATATATTTTCCTGAATTAACTTCCTTTATTACTCCATCCTCTATAAGCACATAGCCATTTTTAATTACACTTTTCTGATCCTCCATTGTAACTATCATGGCATTTTTTATCAATATGTTCATATTAATAAATTCCTCCTTGCTATTATTAACTCAATTATAGCATTACAATAAATTTAGACAACAAAAAAAGTGGGTACTTCCCACTTTTGGCTGCCGAGGCAGGATTTGAACCCACGAATGCCTGGTCCAGAGCCAGGTGCCTTACCAACTTGGCTACTCGGCAAAAATATAATGCATTAATATATTAACTTTTAAAATATGGCTGCCGAGGCAGGATTTGAACCCACGAATGCCTGGTCCAGAGCCAGGTGCCT
>DAMCZI010000035.1:0-8932 GCA_032095175.1 Clostridiaceae bacterium | reverse complement strand
TACCAACTTGGCTACTCGGCAACGAGAACACTTATTATTATATCATCTTTTTTCGCTTTTGCAATAGGTAACTTTAAAAAAATTTAAATTCAAAAAGGCGCTTCAAAAGGCACAAAATTTCAAATTTTTTCAATTTTAACTTAATTTCTACGACTGATTCGTATAATTTGCTTATTCCTAAACAATATAATAATGAGACTTAAAATTAGTAGTAGTAGATTTTATTTAGAAAACTAAATATAAATCAAAAATTCTATATAGACAGTAAGTAGCAATAATAGATTAATTGCATATTATAACATAAGCGCATTCTATATAGTCCCTATTGGAATATAGTTGAAAATTTCTTTAGGTTATAATCTAAAATATTATATACTTTAGGTTATAATCTAAAGTATACGTCTGTTTAGAATATAACCTAAAGGGGTTGATGTAATGCTATGAAGTATATGACCATGATATGTGATATAAAAAACTCAAGGCATTTACAACAAAGGGAGAAGGTTCAATATCTTCTAATAGACATGCTTAAAAAGGCAAACAATAAATTCTCAAATTTAATTGTAAATCCTTTTATAATAACAATTGGTGATGAGTGGCAAGGACTGCTTAAATATCCCTGTGATTACAACATATTGTTTGATTATTTTCATGATGTTCTTGGTAATATAGATTTTTATTGTGGTATTGGAATAGGTGAAATAACGATTCATGATTTTGAATTGACAGTTAACCAACTGGATGGTCCATCCTTTTATCTCGCTCGCAGTGCAATTGAAGTGGCAAAAAAAAATAACTATTCCTTGGTGGTTATACAATAGAGATAAGGCGTATTACATTTAATATAACCTGCTGCCACACCATCAAGGAATAATGTTTAGTTTTTTAATTATAATACCAGTAAAAATTGCAGTAATAAAACTAATAAAGGTCCCAATTATAAAAATTTCAACAAAGCTGTCATCATCAAACTTTTTAAACCTTGCTATAGATTTTGCTGTAAGAACAAATCCAATAAACTCTGGTTTTAGAAGAACAATGGAAGTTATAATAAACAATCGTTCAAGAATTCCAATAAGGAAGCCACCATCTCTGGTTCCTCCATTCTGTTGAGGTATTATAATAATACCACTTTCAATATTTTTCTTATATTTTGCTTCAGGGGACTTATATTTTAAATAATTGAAGAAAAGTCTTATAAATACTCCAACTCCCCAAAGATCAACTAATATTAAAATCACTGCAAGGAACACCTTCATACTATATGTAAGAACCACTCCCTGTAATGGCAAAAGGCCTTTAATACTTATTATAACTGGATTCAATATTGATGGAGGCACATAATGATTGCTAATATATGCTGATACTGCAATAATTGCTGAAAGATGCAGAAATTGATCTACAAGAAAGATAGTGATGCTGTACTGCCTTAATGGATTTTTAGATACAATTATTGATTTTACAAAATCGATTATAAAGTGTGATGCTGTAAGTATTAGAATGAATAACAAGCTTTTAAATGAAAAATAGTATAATGAACACAGTAGGGTTATTATTAAATAAACAAGGGCGTGCATTTCATTTCCCTTTAGCTGTTTTACTATTCCTTTGCTATATCGCAGCCTGATAATGCTCTCCTTCTGGAAAAGAAAATCCCCAGCCACATGGGCAAGTATCAGACAAAATAGAACTCCATAATTCATTCTGATACATCCCCCAAACTGAAAAAATAATATAGCAGATCAAAAACCATTTTTTGATTATGCTGTATTGTCCAATAATTAGCACTACTAAGCTTCTGGCTTATACCGCTTTCAGATTCCTTGGAAGTTGATACATTTCCTATATAAAAGCCTGCAAGCCTTTTATCATCTTCATCAAGAAGTTTCCCTTCAAGAAAATCAATTATTCTAGTATAGGATCCAAGCTCACTGTACAAATAATATATTTTCTTCTGGCTTGCTGTCATTTTTTCTTTTAGAATTTCATTATTCTCTATTATAGTGTTTATTACATTCTCAATATAAGGTGGCTGTCCAAATTCATCTTCAGCATGAATGCCTAACTTTCTGTTGGCATCCTGTGTTATAGCAACCTCCCTATGATCCTTATAAAATTTCTTAAAGAGCAACTTATTGTCAGATACTCCATCGTACTTGAAATAAACACGATTTTCCTTGCTGTGTATAAAATTACTCTTTTTTATATATTTTGTTTTTGCAATTTCAATTGCTTCCCTGGCTGAAACAAAACAAGATCCATCCATTTTTCTAATATCCTCATAAATCCTGGTACTTAAATGGCCAATACCTATACCAGCATACACCTTTATTCCATCAAGCCACAGCAGCTTTTGAAATTCATGAAAAAGATTATAACATTCCTCAGGCCTGTCTGTAATGAGCTGCCATTCATCTCCTAGAGTTATACTTATTTTTGAAGGCAGTATTCCATCATATTTTCTGTTAATATGCTTTATATATGTATTTAGCTTATCCTGTATATGTATTCTATTGTTTATTTTCCTGGAACCAACTATATCCATAGTAACGACACCATATAATTTCTCTGCAGCCACAAAACCACCTCCCTTAGAAATTAACTAAATTATACCAATATATATATTAAAATACAATTACATAACTAATCAAATATTTCTACCTATATGTTTCACCTAAATGATTCTACATCGCTCAACCCCAAACATTCATGGGAAATCATATTCCTTGATTCATTAACCCCACAATACCCAATGAAAAATCTTTAGTACGATTAATATAATAATATATAATATATGCAGGTTACAACTTATACATTTGCTGACCTCTTAAAAGCTTGTTCTAACCTGCATATATTCATTCCCTTATATTATCTGGTAATCTCTAACCCTTCCAAATACGTCCTGGGTAGTCCTTATCTTAACATATATGCCATCACTTCTGTATTCCTCGGCTTCTACACAATTGTTATTATGAAGATATGATACAATTTTTCCTTCTCCATAGGGAATTAAAAGTTCTGCATCAACCATGTCTTTATATACTTCTTTTTCTATTATTTCCAGCAGCTTATCAAGGTTAATATTCTCACGAGCTGAAATCTCAATATAGTCACTGTGCTTTGATCTCAGAAGAGAAATATCATCCTCATCAGCAGCATCTATCTTGTTAAATACAAGTATAACTTTCTTATGTTCAGCACCTATCTCCTTAAGAACCTTGTTTACAGTTTCAATCTGAACACCAGCATTTTTATTAGATGCATCTACCAAATGTATAAGGAGATCACTGTAAACTATCTCCTCCAATGTGGATTTAAAGGCTTCTACAAGGTCATGTGGAAGCTTTCTAATGAATCCAACTGTATCAGACATCAAAGCATCCTTCCCAGAGGGTAGAGAAACAAGGCGGGTTGTGGTATCAAGGGTCGCAAAAAGCATATTGGCTTCAAATACCTTTTCCTTATCCATACCGGCCATCTCACACAATTTATTTCTAAGTGTAGATTTGCCCGCATTTGTATATCCCACAAGGGATACAACAGGAACCTCATTTGCTTTTCTCTTTTCCCTTTGAATATTTCTCACCTTTTTCATTTCATCAAGTTCTCTTTCAAGGTCTATTATTCTGTTCCTAATATGCCTTTTATCTATCTCAAGCTTCTTTTCCCCTGGTCCTTTTGTACCAATTCCTCCACCTGTCCTTGACAATCTTCCTCCAAGCCCAATAAGCCTTGGTAACCTATACTTTAGCTGTGCCAGTTCAACTTGTATCTTTCCATCCCTGGATTTTGCCCTTTGCGCAAATATATCAAGTATTAGTGTAGTCCTATCTATAACCTTGCAGCCTATCAGTTCCTCAAGATTCCTAACCTGAGCTCCTGTTAGCTCATCATCAAATATAACCGAATCGGCCATTATACTCTGCCTCAAGTTAGCTATTTCAGATGCCTTTCCGCTGCCTACATAATAGGCTTTATCTACCTTTGCTCTATTTTGAATAACTCTATAAACAACCTCTGCACCTGCAGTTTCAGCAAGCTCTTTTAATTCATCCAATGATTCCTCCGGGCTGTATAGATCACTGGAGGAACTGCCAACAAGTATTACCCTCTCCTTTTCATTTTCGAGAATATCATGGGTTTTATCATAAATACCTTCTTCTATACTTTTAACAGTACTTAAAAAGTCCACCTCACCTATTCTACCAATACCATATGGACCCTGAATAACTGCCTTATCCTCAAGCTTGCCATTTTCTACTGAAAGATATCCTACTGAAAAATTTTCTGGCTTATCTTCATTTAATCCAACTGCAGTCATACAATCAAACTTTAAATCTATAAGAGCAGTTACATCCATTGGTGATAACTCAGGCTGACCAGATGGATGGGTATGAATACATCTAATACCAGATGGACCGTTTTGGCTCCTCTTTTCACTCATTTCCTCAAGCTTTACGGTGCTGGCATCTCCAATTGCTATATCAACTACCTTTCCTCTCCTATTTATATACATGGATATTTCTCTGTTTATTTCATAGGAAATATTGCATATAACTTCAAGAAGCTCCATGGTAATAATAACATTCTTGTCACAATCAACTTCATACAATTCCTCAAGTGCACTTATATATATTTTCTTAACTCCATCAATGTTTCCTCTTATCATTAATAGCACCTCCTGTATACTTAAATTATTATACATCTTTTCTTCACGCCTTGACAGCATTATAATTTTAAATTATATTGAATCTATACTTATCATACACTATAGATAATTCTAAAGTATTTTTTGATATTAATCGGAAAGTCAATTCAATATGATTTTACCCGGTTGTCAATTATATATAATTATTATGGAGGGATAAAATGGAGGATAAAAAGGTAAACATATTATTATCTTCAGAAGAAATAAGGGAAAGAATATCTGAGGTTGGTAAAAATTTATCTAAGGATTACGATGGTAAAAAACTATATGTACTATCTCTTCTTAGAGGAAGCTTTATCTTTACTGCGGATCTTGTAAGGCAGTTATCAGTTCCCGTTAAAATAGGATTTATGGCTACTTCAAGCTATGGTCACGGAGAAACTTCAACTGGAAATGTTAAGGTTGTTCAGGATATTTCAGATAACCTTGAAGGTTATGATGTACTAATAGTTGATGATATAGTTGATACAGGAATTACTATGAATTTTGTAATAGAACACGTTAAAAAGCTTAACCCAGCAAGTGTTAAGTGCTGCGTGCTTCTTGATAAGCCAGAGAGAAGAAAACTTACCTTAGTTCCTGACTACTGCTGCTTTGAAATACCAGATGTATTTGTTGTAGGCTATGGCTTGAACTATGGCGACTACTACAGAAACATACCATATATATTTAATTGGGAAGAGAAATAAATTTAACTTTTATAACAACAATGTATTTCTATGTGTCGATAACAAATTAATTATCGGCACATTTTATTTTATAATATTTATAAGCTAAAATTCCATATTGTAAATGCAGAAAATTTCTTGTATACTATGAATGTTATGTAAAATCATAATATTTAATTTTTAAATTTTAATATTACAATATATGTGCCTTGAAAAAGGTTAAAAGGGAAATCGGTTAGATTCCGATGCAGCCCCCGCTACTGTATTCACAGACGAAATCTTATTTTCCACCGTTATTTCGGGAAGGAGAGAAACTAGGATGAAGTGATAGCCAGGAAACCTGCATATATTGTAGATGTGTTATTATTTCGGAGGGAAGTAATATACTTAATTTAATTTGCTTTAAAATGCAGTATTTGTTAGGTATTTAGGGACTCTGAATGGAGTCCCTTTTTTATTTATTAAATAATGGCCATGTAGAAATTATAAATACCTTATACAATATGTTTTAAGATTGGCCATAAATAATGAACAGCAAATGAAAGGATGATTTAAATGAACAAGACAAAAAAATTAGTACTTATGGGGTTATTAATCGCCCTAAGTGTAGTATGCGCCTTTATCAAAATTCCAAGTCCAACTGGTACTGTAGCATTAGATGCAATGCCTGCCTATGCAGCAGGAATATTGCTTGGAGGAATCCCAGGAGCAGTAGTTGGATTCTTAGGTCACATTGCAACATCACTTAACGCAGGTTTTCCATTAACATTACCTGTGCATTTGATTATTGCGGTAGTTATGGCTATAACAGTTTATTTATTTAGTTTTACATATGAAAAAACTAATATATTCTTTGCATCTATTGTTGGAACAATTGTAAATGGTGCTGGTGCCCCACTTTTACTTATGCTGCTTCCAAAATCAAACCCACAATTACTACTAGGCCTTATACCTATTCTTCTTGTTGCTAGTGGTATAAATGTAGTTATGGCAGACATAATAAGCACAATAATTACAAAGGCCGGTTTAGGTTTTAATGATAGGGTTAAAAAGAATGAAATATAGCTATAGAGATACTGAGATAATACCTATAGTAGGTGATGAAGTACTTGTGGCAGCATGTGATTCATGTGGTGGTATAGGCTCTAAAGAAGGGGATGTTGTAAAGGCCCCTCCATTTATTGCAGGTAAATATACAGCAAGGGTGTGCTTGATGGAGGTTCTTTCAGTAAATGCCCTTCCGATAGGTATGAGCGTTAATATATGTAATGAACCTCATCCTACTGGAGATGAAATATTAAATGGTATAAATGATGAACTGTCCGAAGTTGGTCTTAACATACCAATTACAATAAGTACAGAAAAAAACATGAAAACCTCAATGACTGCCCTTGGAGTAACAGTATTCGGAAGAGTTAACAAGCATAAGCTGCTTCTTGGAAAAGTTAGTACTGGAGACCTTGTATATACCCTGGGACTTCCCCTTCTTGGAAATGAAGTCTTAAACAATCCAGACAAGATAACCAGAGCCAATACAATAGTAGAACTCCTAAATAACAGAGATATACATGAAATAATACCTGTAGGCTCCACAGGTGTTAATGGAGAATTGAATAAAATGCTTAATGAACTCGGGCTTAAATTATCTTTAGAGCAAGACATAGATTATAATCTTGAAAAATCCGGAGGACCGAGTACTATAACAATAATAGTAGCCAGTAAGCCAATTGATCCAATACAAAATCTTAAACTAACAAAAATAGGTACTCTAAAGTGATAAAAAGGACAGCACTATTTTTATAATAGGCTGTCCTATGTATTTTGTATTAATTACTCGTTTATTTTTACTCCATATTTGTCTCTAAGGCTGTTAACCTTCTGCATGTAGTTGTAGCTCTGCTTCTCCTGAAGCATATGTGCCTTTATCATGCCCTCAACCTCTTCATATGACTTTACTTCTTCCTCATTTTTATTATCTACCAAAATAAGATGATATCCAAACTGAGTCTTAACAGGCTGGCTTATAACTCCAACTTCAAGGTTAAATGCTGCTTCTTCAAACTCTGGTACCATAGCTCCTCTAGCAAACTCTCCAAGACTTCCCCCCTGTGCTTTAGATGGGCAGGATGAGTACTGCTGTGCAGCTTCCTCAAATTTCATTCCTTTGTTTATTTCTTCAAGAATCTCAAATGCCTTTTCCTCAGAATCAACAAGAATGTGTTTTGCACTTACCTTTGGTCCTTCTTTAAAGTAATCAAGGTTATCATTGTAGTATTCCTTAGCTTCTTCTTCCTCTACCTTGATATCTGAAATAACATTTTGAATTGCAAACTGTGTTAATATAGCTCTTTTTGCATCTTCAAGCTGTGATTTAAATTCCTCTGTTTTATCAAATCCTTCGCTAACGGCATAGTTATACATAATCTCCCATGATACTAGCTGTTCAAGCATTTGTTTCTTTCCATCTTCAGTTTGGAAAAATGCCTTTCTATCCTGTGGAAACTTTGATACAGCCATATCAAAATCCTTCTGTGTAATTTCTCTGCCATTAACTACGGCTAAAACCTTCTTATCCATCGAGTTTCTCCTTTTCAATAAAATTAATTTGTTATTTTAAGCTAACAATAATACAATAACACAAATACCCTGTTTAAACAAAGTTTTTTTGAACAGCTAATCGTTTGACATATATTACCTGTTGTGATATTATAAATAACTAATATCATTATTTAAGGGGATGTTTATTATGTTTCTTTTTTATCTAGGAGTAGTACTGATAATCATCGCTGGCTTTTTCTTTACGACTTCCAACCCAAATATCTACTTCAAAGGCGGAGAACCAGGAATGGCTCCTCCAGAAAAACGAATTATAATGAATGAAACCTTTCAGCATATGATAGGCAAAGTAGACAACCCTCATAAATGGAGTGAAAAAACAGATTTAATATTAGCTTCTATATTTCTTTCTTTAGGAGTACTCTCAATGGCTATATTCTATCTAACATAAAACCTCCGGTGCAAAGCACCAGAGGTTATTTCTATCTTTTCACAATTTTCTTTCAAAAAATAAATTGGCGACCTAGAGAAGGCTCGAACCTCGAAACCCGACCGTTAGCTAGTCGATTTGCGAGAACATTGAGTCTTCTGCGGGGCTTTGTTTATATTTCAATGTTTCATATTCTATCAGAATTTTCTTTCAAAAAATAAAATTGGCTCCGTGGAGAGGGCTCGAACCTCCAACCCTTCGGTTAACAGCCGAATGCTCCACCATTGAGCTACCACGGAACGTTTAAAAACATTTGTATATTAAATTAAGTATCCGGCGGCGTCCTACTCTCCCATGCAGTCTCCCGCAAAGTACCATCGGCGTGCTCGAGCTTAACCTTCGTGTTCGGAATGGGAACGGGTGTGACCTCGAGGCTATCGCCACCGAATATTAGAGAATTAAATTTTTATTCAGTTCTCTCAAAACTGCACAACAATCTTTTCAAGTAAAAATTATGATCAAGCCCTCGACCTATTAGTATTAGTCAGCTCAACGCCTCACGACGCTTAC
>DAMCZI010000034.1:0-47951 GCA_032095175.1 Clostridiaceae bacterium | reverse complement strand
TACAATCTTTAATCTTTGTTTGGTAAGTTTGCAACATCCTTAGCAGCCACCTTTACTTTATTTCTATACATAATAGTATTATAACCATTTTCTACATTATTACTTATCAATGTTTGAGCATTATTTATTACATTTGATTATATTATTAGTGAACTGTTAATAACCCTTTATTGTATTTTTTTCTGTGTCATGTATTGTATCATCTTCAACTTGAACTGATAATACTTCGTCCATTCTTTCTGATGATGCCTTGGCAATTTTATAAAGGGGCACAAAATTAACAATAGGTGTGAATACAGTAGTTAGTCTTTGAAAATATAATGTAAATGACATTACACATCCTACAGAAAGATTGCCTTTAAAAATGAAATATCCACCAATTATAATTATTAAGGGAGTGCTAAGACCTCTTAAAAATGAACCTACACTTCTTCTTATAATGTCAATTCTGTCACGTTTCAATCTTTTATTAAAGTAATTATGTAAAACTATCTTAAATCTATCCAATTCATAGTTAATGGAATAATTAGCTTTTATTAATTTTATTCCTGATATTGAATCTTGTAGTTCTTTATTTATATGTGCCTTTGCTTTGTTATGATCCTTATATAATCTTTTTAAGGGGAAAGCAAAGGTTATTGAAAAATCACCTATTATAATAGCAAGGGCAATGAGAGTTAATGATATACTTGATTTAAACATTATAGTAAGAATTGCTGCAAATTCTAGAAATGCCAGTATAGAATCAGTTATATTGTACAACATCATACCTTCTATTCCTTCTGGATCATCTGTCTGTCTTGACATTATATAACCAGTTGAATTTTTTTCAAAATATGAAGGCGGAAGCTTTAACAAATGTTCAAAAAGTGTGTATCTCAGCTTATAGCCAATATCTGCTTTATAATATTGTATTTTCATATTAACAAAAATTGTTAGCATCATATATAATATATAGACAAGTTGTTCTGATGTGATAATATTAAACTATATACTGAGTTTTGCAGCAAAAAAGAGTAAAAATCACCCGTTAGCCAAGTAAATACAAGGACTGACGGGTTTTTATTTGTGTCAAAAAGTTGTAGTGTATTAAGTTTTATTTTTTATATTTCAAAATTTTTTTAATTTCTGCTAATGTCATATATTTCTTGCTTAAATCAAAATTGAAAACAGACTCTATTGTTTTTATTACATCATCTCTGTAATTGAATACATAATAGTTTTGTTCCAAATAGGTGCACGAGTATTGAATTAAGGCATTTCATATTTCTTTCACTGTATGTTTTTTACTCAACAAATGTTCAAGAACTCTCATTATTACCAAGGCAACGAAACAAATTAAAAAATGTGCCTCAACGTGTTGGCCTTTATTGACATAAATGGGGCGAGCTTTAAAGTCGCTTTTAATAATTTTGAAGGATTCCTCAATCTCCCTTATGCTGATATCAGCATAATGCCCCAAAGCTTGAAATACAATTCTCTTATTTCAATAGTATTGACTTCATCAAATGACAGATTTGTCAACAAACATTCTGTTTCGCCTGTTGGCAGAATTACTTTGACCAGCCTTTGAGGTATTTCTATTAATCCTTTAGATACTGCAATGCGATTTTCAGTAGTTAGTCCAGACATTCTAGACTCAGTTATTTTTATGTTTATTATTTCATCATTACTTTCCATGCAAGTTCTCTCTGATCTGAATATTTTATTAGGAAGCCTAAAAAGGTATTTTATAGGTGATTTGTTCAAAGAGATCAAAAGATTTAATGAAATGTATCCCCTATCAAATATAGTCAAAATTTTTTTACCAGTGCCCAATATGGAATACATGTTGTTAATATGTTGTATTGCCATATCTCTTTCACTAACAGAGCATTTATCTATTATTGCATCAATTATAATATTATTTTCAACATCATAAGTTTCATATAAAGCTTTAACTTCAAGATAAGACTTGACGTTTCTTACTTTATCCGCGATGGTATCTAATGTCTTAGATACCATCTTTATATCAGGCCTCTTATACTACAGCTCCCTATATTTACATTTTTTACCCATCTATTTATCTTCCTTCCCCTATTAAATAAGCTTATAATCCTTATTCTATATATGTTAAAAAAAATCATTAAAATATTTTGTGGCTTCTTTCAACAATATAGAATCACAATGTAATATTATAATATAGGGATAGCTAATGAAAAAACTAGAAAATAGTGTTATATAATAGAGGAAAAAGGAAAATTATGTAGAAATATAGCATAAGTAAATATTTTATTCAATTAAGGAGAGAGCAGAAAGTAGACAGCAACTGAGCGCTTTAATTCAGATTAGTAGTGTCAACATTCAAGGATTAATTCTATAAAAGTTAGTCCTTTAGGTAAAACCTATATCATCAATATAATAATAAATATAATTTGAGTTTTATTGGAGGTGAGGTAATAAGTAGCTTTTTCAATACCTTGGAAAAATGTTGAAATTAAATTTTTTATGTAGGGAGATGAGAAGATCATGAAAAGCATAAAATGGAAAATGTTATTGGCTAACTGTTTGTTAATAGCAGTAATATGTTCAAGTTTAGCAGCTACTTCACAATATAATGCATCAAAGGCATTAAGAAATGAAACCAATAAAGCTTTAGGTGGGATTGCAGTTGAGGCTTCTAAGGTTATTGAGGAAAGAATTAGCGGAAGATTAGACTCACTTGAAATTGTAGCAAATAGTAATATTATAAGGGGTAAATTGGGAGAGAATGAGAGTACCTGGGCACAAAAAAAAGAGATACTTGATGAGGAACAAAAAAGAGCTGGATATCTTTTTATGGCAATTGCAGGCAAAGATGGAAATTCGATGTCAACAAATAGTAAAGTAGCTAATATATCTGATAGGGAGTATTTCAAGAAGGCAATTGCAGGGACAAGCACCGTTTCTGAGCCAATTATAAGTAAAGAAGATAAATCTATGGTAATAGTATTTGCAGTACCAGTAAAGGGACATGATAATAATATAAATGGGGTATTAGTTGCAACGGTTGATTCAAAGACTTTTATTGATATAGTCAGTGATATTACCTATGGGAAAGATGGTAAGGCATTTGTACTTGATAAAAATGGCACAACTATTATCCATAATAATATTGATCTTGTAATCAATCAGGATAATGATTTTGAAAATGTGAAAAAAGATCCGGAACTGAAATCTCTGGTAGAACTTGAAAAGAAAATGGTTAATGGAGAAAATGGTGCAGGCAGTTATACATATAATGGAGTAGAAAAATTTATGGGATATGCTCCAATAAAGACAACAGGATGGTCTGTAGCTATTGCAGCATCTGCAAAAGAAGTTTTTGCAAGTATAAACAGTATGGTTAGGACAAGCATAATTATAACTTTAATTATGATTTTAATTTCGGCAGTTATAATTTATTTTATAGTAAAAAACTTTACATTACCTGTAGAAGAGTGCTCTAAACACATGGATGTACTCTCTAATGGAAATTTGACCATACAGTTACCGGAAAAGTATAAAAGAAGAAAAGATGAGATAGGTATACTTGCAAAAGCAACTGAGGAGATGCAAAATTCTATAAGGGGGATAATTACAAATATAAAAAGCGAATCTAATAATATTGAAAATATTGTAGACATTGTAAAAAGCAATGTAAATGTGTTAAATGAAAGTATTGAAGAAGTATCTGCAACAACTCAGGAATTGTCTGCAGGTATGGAGGAAACTTCAGCTTCGACAGAGGAAATGTCATCAACATCACAGGAAATTGGAAGAGCTGTTCAATCTATTGCTCAAAAATCACAGGAGGGTGCATTGCAGGCTGGGGAAATTAACAAAAGAGCAGAAGATACAAAAGAAAATGTTCAAGCTTCCCAGAAAAAAGCCTACGGAATATTTATGAACACAAAAAAAGAGCTTGAAAAAGCTATTGAATCCTCAAAAATTGTAGAGCAAATAAATGTGCTTTCAGAGTCAATTATGCAGATAACTTCACAAACAAATCTTCTTGCATTAAACGCAGCAATAGAAGCTGCAAGGGCTGGAGATGCTGGGAGGGGATTTTCAGTTGTGGCTGAGGAGATAAGAAAGCTTGCTGAACAATCAAAGGATACAGTAATTGAAATACAGAATATAACAAGCAAAGTTACAGAGGCAGTTAACTATCTTACAGATAGTTCAGGTAAGCTATTGAACTTTATGTCTACTGATGTAAATGATGATTATAAAGCTATGCTGAATGTTGCGGATAAATATAGTGAAGATGCTAAATTTGTTGATAATCTTGTAACAGAATTTAGTTCAACATCTGAGGAACTTTTAGCATCCCTTCAAGATGTGTTAAAAACTATAGAGGGAGTGGCCCAGGCAGCAAGTGAGGGTGCTGATGGGACAACAAATATTGCAAATAGAGTATCAGAGGTAAATAATAAATCTCATGAAGTATTAGAACAAGTATTAAAAACAAAGGAAAGTGCTGAAAGATTGCAAGGAGAGATCTCAAAATATCAAATATAGTTTTGTCAGGGATCAGACCCTAGAAAAAAACGTAAAAAATATTTTTTTGGACATATTCATTATTTATAATATAAATAATGCTGTATGTCCATGTTTTTAAATAGAGGTATTTACTTTTAAATTATAAAGAATTTGATTTGATGGAGAAAATTAAATCAAGTGATGGAGTGATTTTGACCTCTCCGGTTTATGTGGAAAAACTATATTTAATTTAATGCGAAAATGCAGTAATCAAACGATTGGAATATGACAGACAGGATTATTAGCAAAATAATAATGGGCTTAAAAACCAGGCCATGGTGATAATAGGTAGTTTAGAAGTAAACAAGACTTGAATTATATTAAAATTACTAAACTCATATATAATTTCAATGAAATTTAAATATTTTAACAGGAAAAAGCATCGTTTTATAAAATTATATGGTATATATAGATGTACTTAGTATAAAAAACATGTTTGTGATAATCTACTCTAGGAGATATAAGGCAGTTTATGAATTAAGTTAAAAATGAAGGATTTTGTTGCAATTGATAAAATAAAATACAAATATAAATTTTTCTAGTATTGATTGTAATTATCTTTAGTTTGTTATTTTTTCCGCAATCTTTTTTCTAAAATATAAGCTTATCTATTTTAAAACTTTGATAGCTAATCTATGTATATATCATCATTGATTTTCAAGACTACTAAAATGAGACCTAAAGTATCTAGACCTTCAATGCATGGACCTGCAGTCCTAAGTCTGCTTGCAGGAGAGAAGATAGGTATTGTTCCAAATGCTGATGTATATTATTTTTCACATGATGGTGCAAAGGATGACAATGAATATGAAGCAAGGGCTTTTGAAAAAATAATTGAAATGAATACAACATTGCCTAAGAACAAAAAGATTAAGATTATAGGAATGTCTCATTCAATTAAAGAAAAAATAAATCTAGAGTATGCAAAGCATTTAAGGAAAGCTGAAGAGGCAGCGAGAAAAAGTGGAATTATAGTTGTTGACACATCCTGTGGAATGGCTACTTGTGGGGTAAAGGGATTTCAGGATAGAGATGATTATAAAAAATATGAAATAAGTAATTGGGAAAAATCTATGGAAAAACAGGTGCTTGCAAATAGATTGATTGTGCCAGCAGATAATAGAACTACAGCAGTTGGACATGAAAAAGGTCCATACCATTATGCCTATTGGGGAGAAGGTGGATTTAGTTGGGGAGTCCCTTATATAACTGGGGTAATTACAATGGGACTTCAAATAAATCCTAATCTTACAGAAAAAGAAGCTTTTAAATATTTGCATGAAAGTGCATATAAATATTTAGGAGGAGATTTAATTAATCCTGGGGGATTTATAAGAATGGTAAAACAAAATTGTACTAATCCTCGTGATGTTGCGTTAGATAAAGATTAAAGGCATTTTATTTTAATGAATTAATAAAATAGAAGTGAACTAATATTGCTTGGGAAAACACATATTGTATTAGGAATTATTGCAGTGGGTTGTAGTAGAAAAAATAGTATATTGGGTAGGACTGGCAGTTATAGTTATAATGGCTTATAATAGAATTACAGAAATTGTAAAATTATATTAAATATTAAGGTGATATAAATGAGAAAGAAAAAAATCGTTATTATTTCAATAGCTCTAGTTATTTTAATGTTAGTGATTATAGCTTTAAATGAAGTTGGAACTGTAAAAGAAACATCTTCTGATAAAAGAGAATATGAAACAATAGAAAAGCATACTTCTCCTGTGGAGACTGTGTTCGATTTTTATGGCAATAAAAATCAGATAATGATTTATGATGAGATACCATTTGAGAATGGTACACTTATTCTTGCTGACAAGATAACAGATGGGGAACATTATCCTGAGTTACATTATATAAACCAGGATGGATATCTTACACACATGACACATGGGAGTTATTGTTGGACACTTAATTATACTTATTTTAATGGATATGTTATATATTACGGACTTGCTGGAACTGAAACAAGACGATTTGGTAGAAGCCCAGCTTCTGCTAAAAGGATAGAAGTAGTGGTTGGTGATAAAGTTGAGAGTGTAGTTCCTAAGGATAAATTAGTTGCAAGTATAAATTTAAAGCAAAGTAATAGAAATATTTTTGATAGCTGTCAGGGATATATACTACCTGTTAAGGGGTATAATTTAGCAGAGGATTTTATAAGCATTTATAATGATGGGGAAAAGATGTCTCTTTCCCATAAATCAATAGATTATTGTATGGAGCAAATGCCAGAGTATCTGAAAACAGAAAAGAAGGATATATACAATTCCTTTGCTTTTACATTTAGTCCAATGCTTACTCTTACAGAATGGGATAAGGCATATTCAGAAGGTGAAATATGTCTTAAGGGTAAAGAAGATAAGAATGGCAATGAAAATTCCCTAAACTTAATGACAGCGGGATTCATGAGATTAATAGATTCATTTATCGTACCATTGCATATTAAATTTCTGTATTGTTCATATGATTACACAATGTCTACTCATTTTTCTCCAGGAGAAATAATTGATGTTGTTTATCCTGAGGGAAGAAGTCTATTAGATTGTCGTATTTTAGAATTAACAAAACAGAAGGTTGAGAAGGAAATAAGTCAGGATAGCTTAAAGGTAATTAATACAAATGAAAAGGGGCAGATTAAATTACCTGGGAAAAGTGGATATTATCTTTTCTTACTTAGAACAAATAAAGAATTGGAGGTACAAACCTATTATAGGGTATTTAAAATTGAGTGAAAATCAATGGATTATAACCTATAAAAATTATATATTTAAAAGTTTTTAGGTTATAATCGAAAAAGTATATTGATTTAGATTAAAATAAAAGTTAAAGGAAAAGGCTGTGAAGTTGTATGTTTTCACAGCCTTTTAAATATTAAAAATCATCTTCTTCTACTTAGTTTGAAGCTTTAATATATTTATTAACTCCATTTTTGGCTGAACCAGCAGCATGATCAGCAAGCTTGTCTATACTATAGCTGTCTATTGAGGAAAATACTTCAATAAGCATAGAGATGTTAACCCTTGTATGAAGCTAAGAACCATTTGATGGATTCCAGTTGCTTAATTTGAGTTCCTCTATTATCATATCAAGACTACCCTTAAGCAGTTCCTTGTTTAAGCAATAATATGATCTTTGTCCATTTTTTTTGAGCTTAACTATATTTAAACTCATCAAATAGCTCATATGATGGGAAACCGTTGCCTTTGAAAGCTTAAGTATATCTGAAAGTTCCTGATTACAATAATCCTTATCTGAAAGGAGTTTTATAATATCAAATCGAGTATCCTCAACAATATTTTTTAGTATAACAAGACTGTTTTTTAGCTTATCTTCAAGATGCATTTGTTTTATTACCTCATCATTAAAGTGACCAAGGATAATATAGCAGGCCTTTTCCTTAGAATCAATATTTATATATAGACTAATATTAATTGAAGTGGTTACATATATTTTTTCGCAACTACCTAAATCATATCTATTGGCTATTTTCTCTTTAATAAATTCAATTCCACCCTTTGAGATATTCTCTTCAATATAAGAATTGTATTCATCTAAAATGGAATTTCTCTCCTTGTCCAAATCACAATAAATATTAAGATAGTTATTAATAAAATTAACGAATTCCTCCATAAATTCATGGGAGCTGTTTAGGAGGCAAAAAATTTCCCATTTTAGAGAACTGCTTATATCCAAGGTGGTTAAGTAATTCAAGAGTGAAGGTGTGCTTTCAGCTATTTTTGTAATATCTTCCTTAACCAGGTCTAGTTTTTGAGAGCTGTTAAGGGAGCTAATTAAGACTTTTCTGATTTTAGATTCATCGATTTTCAATAGATAGGATAAAAAGTATTTAATATTTTGATGCTTCCATATGCTGCTAATTCGGAAAAGTGATTGGGTTTCAATTTCCTTTGGAAAGTATTTGTTTAGATACTGACTTTGAACAATGTTGTTGGAAATAAGTGAAGATAATAATTCATCGTAGGAGGTTATGGATTCAACTCCATATTTTTTTCGTATATCCATTGAGTAATCATAATTGTTCATAATCCAAAGGCTTGAGAAGATATCGAAGGTTTTACCAGGCTCTCTGTTAAAAAAAATATCCATATATATCATCCTTTATCGTTATTAAATTAATTTTAGTATATAAAAGTAAATATTAAAAAGCAATATTAGTTAATACGCCTAATCCTACAAATTTATCCTTTAAAAAGTGCTATATGACAGAAAATAAAAAATGAAGGGATAATATATAGAAGTTGATATGAATTTGACGATTTGTTTTTATTGACCTACAGAGGTAAAAAAGAATATATTTAAGGTAGATTAGAATCGAACATAAAGTTAGATTGATATATAACTAATTTATGCTGTGGTAAAAAATCCTACTAGTTTATCAAATCATTTTGTTTATCCATAGCAAATCAGATTTTGCAAAGGCTTTTCAGTTGAGAGAAAAAAATCATAGTTTTCTAAATAAATTTCAATAACAACAGGTTAAGTATTAATAAATAAATCGCTTCTACTAAAGATAACAACCCCAACCATATTTAAAATGCTTCTAAAGAATAAGCTTAAATATGGATGAGTTTTAATCATATACAAGTTTAGGTACTGATTAATTATTTGAAAGGAGGTGGAAATAGTACATTATAGAAAAATAAAAAAATAAAGGGGGATTTGTTAATGGGCAAAAGTATTAGACTTAAAAGGCTTTTGGCTGCTTTTGTTGCGCTAATTTTTACTTTGTTACCTATGCATGCAAATGCTGCACCTAAGGAGATTGAAGCTCCAAAAAAAGTTAATTCTACTATTTTGTTAGCCAATGACCCGCTTTTTAAGAGTGAGGACAAAATCGAAAAAAAGGTTAAGGATGAGCTTAAGAAAAAAGACATTATTGAAGTAATGGTTGAGCTTAATGAAAAGGTTAATGTAGAAAAGGTTGCGAAGGATTCAGAAAAGGCTCTTAAAAAGAATGCAACTTCTAATGAGAAAAAGAATGCAGCTAGAAATGCAGTAGTTAAGGAGTTAAAGGATACAGCACAGAGAACACAAAAGGGAATAATTGATTATCTTCAAAAGGAAAAGGACAAGGGTTCAGTAATGGATTTTACAAGCTATTACATAGTTAACATGGTATATGTAAAGGCAGACAACAAGGTTATAGACAATCTTTCAAAGCGTTATGAGGTAAAGAAAATATATTTAAACAATAAAGTTGAAATTGACCTTGAAAATGTTGAACCACTTGAAAATGCAGTAGAAGCTTCTGTATTACCAGAAAATATTGAATGGAATGTTAAAAGAGTAGGAGCAGACAGAGTTTGGGATGAATTTAATATTACAGGAACTGGTGTAGTTGTTGGTATTATCGACACAGGAGTTCAATGGGATCACTCAGCTTTAAAGACAAAATGGAGAGGATATAATCCAGTTAACCCAACAGTTCCAAATTCAGCAGGAAACTGGTTTGATGCCGTTAATGGACAGACAGTACCCTATGATATAGACATAAAACCACATGGGTCACATGTTACAGGAACTATTTGTGGACAAGAACCAGATGGAACAAACGCAGTAGGTGTAGCACCAGGAATTCAGTGGATAATGGCAAAGGCATTTGAATTGAGCGGTGGATATGATAATTGGCTTTTAGCAGCAGGACAGTGGATGCTTGCACCTAATGGTGACCCTAATCTTGCACCTGACATAATAAACAACTCTTGGGGTGGAGCAGGTTTTGATGAATGGTATCGTGATATGGTAAGGGCATGGAGAGCAGCTAACATCCTTCCAGTGTTTGCAGCGGGAAATGAAAATGACCTTCCAGAAGCTTTAGATGGCTCCATTGAAAACCCAGGAAATTATCCGGAGAGCTTTGCGGTAGCGGCAACTGATAGTAATAATTTAAAGGCAAGCTTTTCACAGATGGGCCCAAGTCCCTATGAGGGAGACATTAAGCCTGATATTAGTGCACCTGGAGTAAGTATTCGTTCATCAGTTCCAACAAATGATTATCAACCAGGTTGGAGTGGAACATCCATGGCAACTCCAGCAGTTTCGGGGTCAGCAGCATTGATTTTATCTGCTAATGAATCATTATCTATAGATGACCTTGAACAAATTATTACTGGTACTGCTACGCCTTTAACAGATAGCAAGTACACTCAATCACCAAATTATGGTTATGGATATGGTCTTGTAAATGCATACGAGGCTGTTGCTCAAGTTGCATCTGGTGTTGGAACCATACAGGGTAGGGTCACAGCTAGCACTGGAGAGCCGGTTAATGCAGTTATAACTGTTCTTGAAACTGGCAGAAGTGTTCGTACCAATCCTTTAGATGGCACCTACTCGATGCATCATGTTGCCAGTAAGGAAGGAGAAACCTTTACACTTAAGGTTGAGGCATATGGGTATTATTCTACAGAAGGTACCATAACTCTTTCAGCACAACAGGTTACAACAAGGGACTTTGCATTAGAGAAGACACCAGTAGGCTCTATTGAAGGATATGTTAATGACAAAACAGGTGCTCCAATTGAAGGCGTTGAGGTTAAGGCTGTAGAAGCATTATGGACACCAGCTGTATTAACTGATAGTAATGGATATTATAAATTAGAAAATATACCAATGGGTACCTATAGGGTTAGAGCATCAAAGCAAGACTACTATCCTCAGGAAGTAGAAGTTGTAATTCAGGGCAATGACATTCTAACAGCTAGTTTTGAATTGGCACAATTTTTACAATTTGGTTTTGATGATGGTACATGTGAAGATGCATCAATTACACCTATGGATGGAGCTTGGTTTATGAAGGTTAACCCAACAGAGTTAACAAGGGTAGATGGAGTTAATGCTTATATATGGGACGGATGGCAATATAGCCAGGGTTCAACCATTATAGCAGGTATTGCAAAGATAAGCTTTACAACAGATCCTAATCTACCAAGCTGGGATATTGATGTAATTCATCAATCAGCTCCAATGACAATTGAGAGTAGTGGTTGGAACTACATTGATTTATCTCAATTTAACTATTCAACAACAGAGGAGTTCTATGTATTTATAAAACAGTTAAAGGGTTATCCATATGACTATGCAATAGGCGTTGACCAGAGTTCAAAGAATAATGGTGCTTATTATATGTATACTCAAGATCCTTATTATGGTGGATATGTATTAATGCAGCTAAAACCTGAAGATGGAAATATAATGATACGTGCCGTCCTTGATAAGAAAATTAACACAGCAACCTTAACTGAGCCAGCACAGGATATAGTTACTGTTGAAGATACAGTTAATGTTTCCGGTACTGTAATTAAGGATACTCCTATTAACATTTATGTAAATGGACAGTTAAGGGAAACTGTGCAGTCAGTTAATAATACCTTTACAACAACCTTAACATTAGCAGAGGGAAATAACATAGTTACAGCAGCATGCCAATCCACAACTGGACAGGGACCTGAATCAAATCCCATAAACATTATTAGGGATACGATTGCACCAAAACTTGATATAACATCTCCAGTTGATGGAACTGTGACAAGGAATTATACTATTTCAGTAGATGGTATAGTAGATGATTTTACTAAAACAACGGTAAAAATTAACGGTAAAATTATTGGAGAAGCAGAATATATGACCTTCAGCAGTAACCTTGAATTACATGATGGTGAAAATATTATCATAATAGAGGCTACAGATTTAGCAGGGCATACTACTGTAGTTACAAGAAGAGTTACTAGAAGCAATTTACAAGTACCACCTGCTGTAAGACCAGATACAACTGATAATGCACTTTATAAGCAAATTGACTTAGGATACACTTATGATTCAACTACTAATTTATGGAGATTAGCAATTACTGATATAACAGTAGATGGAGTATCAATAAAGGGAAATTATACAATTGGTATGGGGGTAATTATTATTAAGGCACCCGCATTTACTACTGCAAAGGATTATGAGATTACAATTAAGGCAACAGGATATGTAGATGCAAAGGTTATACAGACTATAAAGGAAGGAACACCATCGGCACCAGCTAAACTAACTCCAGATTCAACTGATAATTATGTAGGAAATCCAATTGATATAACCTTCTATGATTGGGCTACGTGGAAGAATGCAATTACCGATGTTACTGTAGATGGAATATCAATAAAGGGTAGATATACTATAGGCACAGGAAAGATAACAATAAATGGAGATGTATTTACTGAGGCAAAGGATTATAACATAGCTGTTAAGGCATTTGGATTTAGTGATGCTTTGGTTACACAGCCGATTATAGCGAAAGAACTACTACCTAGTCCAGTATTAAGCGTGGATATAACAGAAAATTATGTAGGAAATCCAATTGATATTACATTTGCAGATGATGCAGCTTGGAGAAGTGCAATTACTGATATTACTGTAGATGGTATATCAATAAGTGGAAGATATGTAATTAATGAAGGTATGATAGCGATAAATGGAGATGTATTTACTGGGGTAAAGGATTATAACATAGCTGTTAAGGCACTTGGATTTAGTGATGCTTTGGTTACACAGCCGATTATAGCAAAAGAACTACTACCTAATCCAGTATTAAGTATGGATATAACAGAAAATTATGTAGGAAATCCAATTGATATTACATTTGCAGATGATGCAGCTTGGAGAAGTGCAATTACTGATATTACTGTAGATGGTATATCAATAAGTGGAAGATATGTAATTAATGAAGGTATGATAGCGATAAATGGAGATGTGTTTACTGCTGCAAAGAGCTATAACATAGTTGTAAAAGCAACTGGTTACACTGATGCGATAGCTGCCCAAGAGATTAATGAGTTAGCACTTTTAACTCCTCCAATACTTACTGCAGACACAAAGAGTAATAATGTTGGTAAAGAAATAGAGATTAAATTTACTGACGATGGAACCTGGAGAAACTCAATAACAGAAATATTGGTTAATGGCGTTTCAATAGGTGGAAATTACTCATTTGGAAAGAAAGGAAATTCAATCATAATTAATGCAAATGCATTTACTAATGCAGGTACCTATGAAATAGTTATTAAGGCAACTGGTTACACTGATGCGATAGCTACGCAAGAGATTAGAGGTGTAGCACCTTTAACTTCTCCAATACTTACTGCAGACACAAAGAGTAATAATGTTGGTGAAGAAATAGAGATTAAAATTACTGACGATGGAATCTGGAGAAACTCAATAACAGAAATATTGGTTAATGGCGTTTCAATAGATGGAAATTACTCATTTGGAAAGAAAGAAGATTCAATCATAATTAATGCAAATGTATTTACCAATGAAGGTACCTATGAAATAGTTGTTAAGGCAACTGGTTATGATGATGTAAAGGTAACACAGGAAATTATTCCTGCTAAAGGGAAAAAGTAAAAAAAGAAATGACAGGGTGCTGCTGCATCCTGTCATTTTTGCCATTTGTAATAAGTTAAGCTGTGCATTTAGCTGCATATTTTATATGTATTGGATTCTCTACACAATACTGGTTTACATGGTATACCCATCCTACAATGCCATATATTGTTGCAAAAATCTAAATTTTGCTGTATTATTAGTAAGAAAATAAGATGTATTAAGATATACACCACTAATATTATATAAGCATAAAAAGTTGCATATAATTAATGCTTCTAATGGTATATGATAAATTGTTATATTTTTCGAATTTGTGGGTAGATAATATTAGAGTTTATAAAAACGGTATGGGGGTATATGAATGACTTATAGTGTGATTGATTTAAAATGTCCAGGTTGTGGTGAACCTGTAAAAACAGATCAGAAATGTTGCAAGTTTTGCGGAAGAGAAATTGTTATTTCTAGTTTTAATAGTGTATATGATATGACTGATCAAGAATTGAATAAGTATGCTAATACATATAAGAAAGCATTAAATGAACATCCGGAAAATGCTGAGTTAAGCGCTTCTATAGGAATGTGTTACTTGAAGCTTAAATTATATGATAAAGCCTATGAAAATTTTGAAAAGGCTATTGAAGAAGACTTTGACAATTCAGAAGTTTTTTTTTATGCTGCAATTAGTTTATTAAAAGGTAAAAAGGCATTTTTAGCAACGAAAGCAATTATTGATAAAGCAATAGAATTAGTAAATGCTGCAATAATGATTGAAAATAGAGGGATTTATTTTTATTTTCTTTCATATTTAAAATATGATTTTTATTCTAGAAAATCTTTAAATGCTTTTCCTAGCTTTGAAGAAGAGCTAATTAATGCTAGAAACAATTCGGTTACATCATCTGACATTCACAAGTTATTTGAGCTATTATGTGTAACAATTCCAGAACCAATGATTATATAGGTTAAATATAAATCATATTTCGTCACATATGATTTTTTATAAAAATATTTGGGGGTGGGCATACTATATGAATTATGCAAAAAATAGAAAGTATTTTGAACCTATAAAGCTTAAACCAGGTGTGATTACTACTATTGTTGGTATAATGGGGTTATTTGGTAGTCCGATTATAGGTATTATTTTAATAGCTGTAGGTGCTGGATTACTTTATTTTCAATTAAGTGGTAGACCAGCGGATGATGAAATTGATAATCTATATTCTGAAATGTACAATGGTCTGAAAGAAGCAGCCTTAAAAAAATTAGGTCTCGATGAAGAACAAGTTAAGGTTATTGAACCTGTTGTTTTTGGCGGTATTTATGATAGAAACATTAGAAATCAAAGTTATTATACAACAGGAAAAGATGGAGTAGTAAGAACAAGTAATTATCAAGCCTCTATATTTTTCTTTGGCGAAGAACAAGTATATTATTATACACGTATAAAATCAATTATCGAAGATGAAATCAAGGAAGAAACTGAAGAATATTTTTATTCAGATATTGTTTCAGCTGCTACATCATCTGATGCTATTACCTACATAGATGCTGTTACAAGGAAAGCCAAAGTTCAAAATTTTGAATACTTCAAATTAACTACATCTGGCGGAACTGCTATTCAGGCAGCTGTACAGGATGATGGCTCATTAGATAAATCCATAAATGGAATGAAGCAATTACTTAGAGATAAGAAAAAACAAAGAGTATAACATATTCCCTAATGTATCATATGCGGTGACGAACATTGAGTACATTAGGGTTTTTAAAATGGCGGAATTTATATTAGTTTATTGAAAATAGCGATCAAAAGACTTTGATTAAAGAATTATTGTGGCTAAATATTCTGGCTTATGCGAATAAAAGCGATGATGGACAAAGAAGCCTGTGTAATGTTATTTAGCTAGAAGAAGCCATGCATTATTAGATTCGGATTCTAACAAAAGTGAAGGCAGAGCAAATCCCAGTGCCATTTCACATGTTTTATTAATAATGGGAAATGAAAGGTTAGGAGGAATGAAAATGTCGTTTTTCAAAAAGAACCCCAATGAAGTATTTTATCCAGACGGTGAAAAGCCATTTTATAGCGTAATAAAAAATGATGGGCCAGGTGAATTACTAGCTTGGAAGTTCTTAGGGGAAGATTTTAATATTGGTTCACAGCTTATTGTTGCTGAATCAGAAGAAGCATTATTCTTTAAAGATGGAATAATTGAGTCTGTATTTGATGGTGGAAAATATACTTTAACTACAAGTAATTACCCTTTTATAAGCAGGCTCCGCAATGCTTTCTCAGGGGGAGAAAGTGCTTTTAACTGTAAGGTATATTTTGTTAATAAAGTACATAAGTTAGAGTTGTTTTGGGGAACAGATTCACCAATTCAAATGAGAGATCCTGTATGGAATATTCAAACAAGTGTACAAGCAAGAGGGTCTTATTCTATTCAAGTATCTGACTCAAAGAAATTTTTAATAAAGTTAATAGGTAATAATATACAAGCATTTACCCAGGAGGAGCTGAATGTCTACTTTAGAAGTGCATTTTTACAAAATATTAAAGCCAATATTGCTAATATAATAAAAGAATCAAATGAAGAAATATTAGGTATCTGCGCAAAACAGGATTTAATAGCTGAAAGAATGAAGCCAAATCTTGAAGAAATCCTGGATGAGTATGGAGTTAGACTAGTTAATTTTTATATAAGTGCTATTGATATTCCAGAAAACGATCCTAATAGACAGAAGCTTGAGGAGTCTTTAAATTTAATTAATGTAAAAGCACATGGAGCTATGGCCTACAAGAAAGAGATGGACATACTTGGAAACGAGTGGGGTAGAGTTCAAGCCACAGAAATACTTCATGATATTGCTAATAACCCTGGAGCAGGTGCTTCTGCAGGCATGGGTATGGGCATGGGTATGGGTATTGGTGCAGGTCAAGTTATGGGCACTATGGCATCAGAATTATTTAAACCTTTAGCCCAACAGTCCGATGTGCAGCCAGTACAACAGCAGCAACCTCAGCAGGGCAGTTCTGGTTTTATACAGAAATCAGCTCAAAATGCTAACGTAGTTATATGCCCGAACTGCTCAGCGCAAAATGCTCAGGGGGCAAGATTCTGCAATGAATGTGGAACAAAATTAACAGTTGCAAAAGTATATTGCTCAAATTGCGGAGCAGAAATGCCTGCAACAGCTAAGTTCTGTAATGAATGTGGAACTAAGAGAGCATGAGGTGAGTGAATATGAAAAAGATGAATGTATTATGGATCATGTTAGATACAATATTTCTAATAGTATTTAACATAATAGTGTTTCTATTAATATATGAACATACAGCTGTATTCTGGATTTCCTATGTGTTTATTCATTTTTCCTATATAATGCTAGTTATTTCTTCTGGTTTTATACCGAAAACTAGAAATGCGTTAGTATTTGGATATCCTATTATATATATTTCTTCTGTTTATTTTTTCGTTGAATTTTTTTGTGGAATTCTCTTCTTTACACTAGGGAAAGATTATACTAATACTGCAATTGTTGTTCAATTGATTATTGCCGGACTATATGGAATTATATTTGTTTCAAATCTAATTGCAAATGAGCAGACTATTGAAGATGAGCAGCAAAGAGAAAAAGATATTATATATATTAAGATGGCCATAGGAGAAATGAATAATGTTTTACAGCAAGCTCAAGATATTAAGGTAAGGAAAAATATAGAAAAGGTATATGATGCAGTAAAGAGCAGTCAAGTTAAAACTTATCCAGCATTAGCGGAGATAGAAAGAGACATTATTAAAGCTATTAACAGATTGAAGATAGCAGTAGTGCAAAATGCTGAAGAAGATATAAATATGCTATCTGAACAAATCTTAACATTAGTTAAGGAAAGAAACCAAAAAATAAAACTATTACATTAAGACATGTAATATCAAGGGAACTATTGCTGTTGACACAATAATGGATATTAATGTGATATAAATGAGAAAGAAAAGTATCATTAAAAGCTCAATAAATGGTGTGAGATTGTAGAATTGACAAAATCAATTGCTGAGAAGGGGTTAAGCCCAGAAAGCATAAAGAAGATTAGTGCAAATGAAAAGGGGCAAATTATATTACCCAGGGAAAGTGGATATTATTTGATTTTGCTTAGTACCTAAAAGGGCATTGAAACGCAAAGCTATTATTGGAGTATTCGGAATTAAGTAAAGATTAATCCATTACAACGATTAGGGGGTAGATTATGTTTAGGGAAATGAGAAAAAAAGAGAGAGAAGTTTTAGGGGAAAATATAGATGAGGTTTTAGAAAAAGGCGAATATGGAACTCTTTCAACTATGGGGGAAGATGGGTATCCATATGCTGTTCCATTAAGCTATGTTTATTATAAGGATGATATCTACTTCCATTGTGCAAGTGCTGGTTATAAGCTTGATAATATAGGAAGAAACAGTAAGGTTTCATTTTGCGTTGTAACAGATACAGAGGTGCTGCCAAGTAAGTTTAGTACAAAATATAAGAGTGTCATAATTTTTGGAACTGCAAGCGAGGTAACAGGTGAGATGAAGAAAACTGTACTGCAGAAGCTTATTGAGAAATATTCTAAGGATTTTTTAGAGGAAGGAATAAAATACATTGAAAGAGCAGCAGAAAAAACCAGGATAATAAAAATAAGCATAGAGCATGTAACTGGAAAAGCAAGATATAGTTAAGACTTGTATGAAAAATAGGCATTAGAGTGAAGTAAGGATATAAAGACAAGGACATAGCAGGTAAAGGGGATTTTTTTATGCAGCATAAAGGGAGTATGCCGAGGTAACAGGCACTTGAGTTAAGAGCTATTTATGAAAGGAATGTGTTGGGAGAGGTTTTTTCTTAGATAACTCATAACTCAAGAGCCTGTTACTTTTATAAAAATCATGAGAAATATTATATGGTAGAAGCAGTATGGGTATTAGTATTTAGATGAAAACATGTCTTGTAATATGGAATAATTGGTATGGAAAGTTTTCAATAAGATTTAATTTTACTATGGAATTATTCTTCTAGCTGTTACATAGCGGGTTCTCCAGTAACTTGTAGTTACATTGGTTATTTTAACTGAATCACCTGTTTTGGGGCTGTGTATCATCAATCCATTTCCAAGGTAGATACCTACATGGCCTATTACTCCGTTTCCTTCAAAGGAGTAGAAAATTAAATCTCCACGCTGCAAATAAGCCCTTGGTACGTATCTTCCATTTAGGGCTTGGTCTTTGGATATACGATTTAGTGTGTATCCATATCTGCCATAAACATACTTTGTAAAGCCTGAGCAGTCAAATCCACCATCACTTGGAGAATCACCGCCATAAACATAGGGGGTACCAGTAAATGATTTGGCATAAGCAATGACAGCATCTACCTTCTGTCGTCTTGTGGTTAGCTGGTTTATCCTTAAATATTGTCCATTTGCCCATCCTACTCTTCCATCTGTTAGTCTTATCTGATACCATCCAGAGGACCTTCCTATAATCCTAACGGTATTTCCTCGCCACAGCACATGCATTACTGAGTAGTTTCTTGATGGCCCACGCCGCATATTTAGTCTTAATGCTGTAACTTTTGCTGTTGTATTTAGTTTTATATAACTTGCAGATGTTGCAGGTGCAGTTGTAGCTGCATGTGCTTTAACACATGGAAGAAGATGAAGGGTTCCAACCACAATGGAGCCAATTATAAGCTTAACTGTATTAATTGCAAATTTTGAGAACTTATTTTGAACAAGATTTTTAACCTGCTCATCAAGACTAAATGTATTTTCTTTGCCAACTGTTGAAATTTCGGAAGAAAACTCTTCAGAATTAGGATCTAAATATATCTCAAGGCAATAACCGCAGGAATCCTTAACTAATCTATAGCTTTTATAAAAACTCATGATAATCCACCTCGTGTCTTTAGTTATAAATTTTCATATATTTAGGATTACCAAAATTTTAGATAATAATGTTACTGAAAATAATTTCATATGAAAAGCTTGCAAGGAAGAAAAAATGAAAGCATATTAAGTTAAGGCAGATGCTCTCTATTGACATTTGATATTTGAAGTGTGATGATATTTTTAATGGAAAAAGTGGGTAAAATGAGATTTTTACTGAATTAACCTAGTATTTTTAAGAGGTGAAAAGATGAAAGGTAATATACAGAATTTATCTATCGCAGGATATGAATGTTCATTATATCTGCCTCCAAAATATGATATGAATGATGTAAGATATCCCGTTGTATATATGAATGGGGAAGATGATATGCAGGAGATAATGGAGGATGTGGAAGCTCATTTTGGAGTGGATTGTAGTGAATTTATAGTTTTAAGTGTTATATCGGAAGACTGGAATGAGGATTTTACACCATGGACTGCGCCAGCTTTATCAAAAAAGAGTGAGCCCTTTGGAGGTGGAGCAGATAACTATCTTAAGTCCCTTATAAATACAATTAAGCCATATATAGACGAGCATTATAGAACAAAGCAAGAGCAGGCAGATACTGCACTCATAGGGTATTCTTTGGGGGGGCTTACTGCATTGTATGCTCTTTATGAAACCGATGTCTTTGGTAAAATAGGTAGCTTGTCTGGTTCACTGTGGTATGATGGATGGGTAGAATTTATAGATTCTAACATGCCTGCTAATACCTATAGCAAGGTATATTTGTCCCTCGGAAAAGGGGAGGAACACAACAGGAATCAGCGTATGGCTAAAGTAGGTGACTGTACGCGTAAAACATTCATTAATTTAGAACAACAGCTTGAAGGTAAGGAAAATATAATTCTGGAATGGAATGAAGGTGGACATTTTACCGAAGTATCTAAAAGGTTTAAGAGAGCACTGCTCTGGCTTATGAAGTAGATTTTAGGGTGGTTTTATAGGTATAATGTAAATTTCATAGGAAGAACGTAAAACAAACTGTGCAGTCTCTAATGTAATCATTATCAACATTAGAGGC
This sequence comes from Clostridiaceae bacterium, assembly GCA_032095175.1. Classification (GTDB taxonomy): domain Bacteria; phylum Bacillota; class Clostridia; order Clostridiales; family Caloramatoraceae; genus DAMCZI01. Next base: position 27,021 of record DAMCZI010000034.1, on the reverse strand, counting down.
TGCACAGTTTGTGATTTTATCCGAAAAGAATTTCATTGTTGGTTTTAAAATCATTTTTAAAATTCCGTCATATAATATTACATAACAATTTATGGAGATGTGTTATGATAAAAAAATTGTTAAACAAGGTTATTGCTGCATGGATTGTGGCTGCAGTATGTGGGGTGTTTTTATTATCAGACTATGTATATGCAAGGAGTATGAATGGAGGGGGGACTATTCCTGCAAATCTGCCTGTATTTAAATTCAATAGGTCAAGCCAGTATAATCTAAAGCAGATAAGGCCTGGTATATTTCAGGCAAAGCAGGATAATATCGCACCTAGAACAATTAAGCCATCGGAGCTTAAGAATGTAACTTATAGGCTTAAAAATAATGTGGAGATAATTCCAGATGGGGCGGTCCTAAAGAGCAGCCAGGGGGCAACAAGGGTATATTTAATAAATGGGGACAACTTTGAGCTTAAAAAGGGAAAAATATATGCAGATATGAAAAACAAATCTATATTCAGGGTTGAGGAAGTAGAAAAGACAAATCTTGTTGAAACAGTTGTTAATACAAATATGGTATCCCTTGAGGATGTACTTGAGGATGTAGAGGTGCCCTTTCAAGATGTTGCCTTGAACAGTGCAAATATTCCTGCAACAGCAGTTGCACCATATATAAAGGTTAGCCATGGGGCGAAACCAGATCCTCTGCAGCTGAAAAGCATAATGCAAAACTTCCCTAAGGGGAACTTGCCAGTACCTAAGGACATACCAAAGCTTAATCTGTCAGTTCAAAATAGCAATCCAATTAATATTGATAAGATATTGAGTAATAACGTGTCTAATGATACCCAATCAGTAAAATTCCTTTCAGCAAATAATCCTGTTGATGTTAATGCTGGTGTTGGATATGTCGAAGTTGAATTCAGGGATATGGACCTTGGACAATATATAGAATCCCAGGGAGTAAAAACAGAGGATGGAAGTTATGTCAGCCTTAAAATATCAGGTAAGGTTGGGCTGTATGCTCCTACAATACGTCCATACTATAAATTCGGTAAAAAGCTTGGAGCAGAGTTTTTAGCTGGAGAGAGCATAAAGCTCGATATAAAGGGAAACATGAAGCTTGCTGAGGAACTTAGAATTCCTCTTTTTGGATTCAATATTAATATCATTAATATTGGGGAAATTGGAGCAGGGGTATTTTTAAAAATTGGGTTTAATGGTCAGGTGCAATTGGAGTTTAGCCTTGATCAGGCATTAAAATATAGTGCGGGTGCGGAGATCGGCTTTAAATGGGGAATTATACCCACAGGTGTAAAAACCTACAGCAATTTTGAGAAAAAATTAAAAACAGATTTCTCTATTAACATGCAGGGACAGATTACAACAGCAATTGGTCCGGAATTATATTTAAGTCTGTTTGGATTTGACCTTTTAAACCTTCATATATATGTGGGCGGCAGTATAAATGCATCAATAATATCTGGAGTCGCGGCGGGCTCTGATGGAACTGATAAAGTGGATATGAATATATATGCCTATGCAGATATTGGAGGAAGGGTGGTTGGAAAAGGCTTTTCCATTTTAAATGAAAAATGGTTCCTGGCGCAAAAGAAAAGAGCTTATACCGGTTCGTTTAAAATTTCCATCGATGAGGCAGATGCCTACCTTGGAACTGTAAGAGGAAGGATAAAATACACAAGTCCTTCAGCAAAGGGAGAGGCAGTTCCATATACGGGAGATATAAAACTTCAGGTAGTAAAGGCAAATGGGACTGAAACACCATACATTAATGCATACTGCAGTAATGGGGAGTTTAATGCAAAGGGTATTAACATGTACAAGGGAGACAGAGTAAAGGTAGTCCTCCTCTATAACGATCTAAGTGGCAGTGTAAAGAGTGAGATAGATGAGAAGGAATTTGTAGGCACTGAAAAGAGAATTTTATCCCAGCCAATATACTGCACTATACACTTTAATACAATAAATATAAGTGCAGACTGCTTTAATGATGAAATAGCAGCATCTGTGCCTGGATATATAGAAAAAGCTACTGGAAATGAAATAAATTATACAGGACCAATAAACCTTAAAATAGACAGATATGCTAATTCCTCAGCAGTTCCAGTTGTAAATGTAAATGCATATGCTCAAATGGGAGTGAAGGGAGATAAAAGTGTTTTAGATAAGGCTCCAGTATTATTTAGTGGAGAGGTTTTAGGACAAAATAACTATATACCATATACAAGTCTATTTAAAATGATAAATGGTAAATATACCTGCAAGATGTCCCTAAGACCAAGGGATTTAGTTAATATAACAATTGATATAAAGGGCTTTAAGTTAAGCGGCATGTGTCAACCTGAGATACCTCTTAAGGTTAATGCGCAGTATATGCTTAAAACAGAAATATACTATAATGGATTCAAAGCACCAGCCAACATTAATAAATATAGGGTAACAAGATCTATAAAAGGTGTAATAACAAATACAAAGGGAACAAAGCAGTATACAGGAGCAGTGGATCTTATATCAGCTAGATGGCTTTGTGCATTTGATGAAATACCATATACGGCAGACAAAAATTATTTTATAAATGACTGCGGATATTTAGTTAAAGAAGATGTAAAGGTAGAGCCAATCTATGGTACTGCCTCATCAAGCTTTGAAGCTGTAGCTGTAAAGGAATTTACGCCAAAGGAGTTTGAAAAAGTTTATTCAGATGCTAAGGTTGATGATTTTGGAGAGGTGCTGTACAACTTTGAAGGGGAATTGAATTATGACAAGTATATCTTCTCCGGAAATCCAGTATGGGATAGCATTAGAAGAAAACAAAAGGTCTATGCTGAGCTTGATATATATAAGAAAATCGTTGAAAGCTCAGGTGGTAAAATTACTCCCGATCCTGTAGATAATATTACAGACAGCATCGTTAATGGCTTATATGACAAGGGAGTAGAATCCATTGATGATCTTGATGTATATGATAATGTATCCAGCCTAAACTCAATTATGACATTTAAAAACCTTAGCCAAATAGACACCAGAACCAAGGCAGTAAACTATTCTGTTAATGTAACTACACAGCTAAATCAAACAAAATCACAGAAAACGATGTACGCAAATGGCAGTCAATTTAAGGTTAAAGCAAGTATAGGCGGTATGGATGTCTATATCACAAACAACCTATCTCAGAATAAAATACAAGTTAGTAATATTGGTACCAATAAAACATTTAACATTGATAAGCAGTCAGCAGGATTATTAATCCCCACAAGTATTGTAAAGCTCAGGGATGCTTCAGTAGATGGCAAGCAATGCAGTGTATATCAATATGTATTTAAAGATAAGAAGGTTACAGTATATGTATGGAATGAAAAGGGAGTACCACTGCAGGTAAATGGATATGATATAAATGGAAAACAGCAGTATCAGGTAAAATACAGCAATTACCGCTTTTAATTATAATTCATAATTGTTAATGTAGTATGCAGTAACAAAATCATAAAATACATTAACTTGAAAATCCCTAACATCATATTTAAGTGATGCTAGGGATTTTTTTACATATATACTGCCTATTATATGTTATTGATTTGCAATTAACAGACATTATATAATAAACTAATGTAGAGTAATTAATATTGGTTAGAGGGATGATGTTATGGTATCAAATGAAATAGATGCATTGATTAAGCAGCGTCAAGCACAGGTAAAAAATGAAAAAAGTCAGGTCCATTATGGAGTTATACTGCTTTTAATTGTAATGGTGTTATGTATCTTACTTTGGCGAGAGCATTATGTGTATGCTGTAGCTTTAGGTGCAGGAACTATAATAGGTATTATTTTAAGGTATTCACGATTTTGCTTTACATCTGCTTTTAGGGACCCTTTTATTTCTGGCAACACAAGGGTGCTGAGGGGTATGATATTAGCTATGATTGTGAGCACTGTTGGTTTTGCTATTATCCAGTCCGGCTATACTTATAGTAAAGGTGGTAATTATGATTTGATTCCTGGGGCTGTTAGTTCTGTAGGAGTTCATGTAATGATTGGTGCCTTTATATTCGGTATAGGAATGGTTTTGGCAGGAGGATGTGCTTCAGGTGTATTGATGAGAATTGGTGAAGGACATGCTCTACACTGGGTTGTTCTTGTAGGGTTTATAATTGGAACCTTACTGGGAGCGAAAAATTATTCTTTTTGGTATGAGAATTTTATTAAAGATGCAAAGACAATTTACTTTTCAGAATACATGGATTTAAAAATTGTTGCTGCAGTACAGATAATAGTATTAATGATTTTATATAAATTTGCATTATGGTATGAAAACAAGCGTTTGACAGAAGTGTAATGGAGGAGTTTATATGACAGTAAAAAAATTAGATTGTTTTAGTGAGTTGTGTCCAATTCCTTTGCTGCGTGCTATGAAGGAGTTGAAAAATATGGAACCTGGAGACGTTTTAGTACTTCAATCTGATCATAGTTGTGTGGCCATTGATGTAGAGAAATGGGCAAAAGGGAAAAAATATCTCACTCAATCTGTTGAGTTGGGTGGAGGAGAATGGGAAGTGTATATTCAAAAACCAAAAGAAAAATAGGGGAGCGATGTGATGAAGGCTATAATAAAATATCTTAAAAAGCCCTGGCCTTATTGGGTAGGAGGGATTTTATTAGGAGTAATGAATGTAGTTTTACTAGCTTTAGTAGGTTTTAGCTGGCAAATAACCAGTGGCTTTTTACTATGGGGCGTTGGTATACTACAATGGTTTGGATTGAACCCCTTTAGTTGGGAGTATTTTAGTCATTTTCAATCCTATTATGGTCCTATAATTACACATAATAATGTATTTATTAATCAATACACAATTTTAAATATTGGTGTGATTTTAGGGTCTTTAGCAGCGACATTATTAGCCTCCCAATTTAAATGGAAGAAAATAAAGAATAAAAAGCAGCTTATACTTGCTCTTATTGGTGGAATTATGATGGGATATGGAACAAGGCTTGCTGTGGGCTGCAATATTGGAGCTTTCTTTAGTGGAATACCATCCTTTTCTTTACATGCCTGGGTTTTTGGTATTTTTGTTATATTAGGTGCAGGTGTAGGAGTTAGGCTTTTAGTTCGATTCCTTTTATAAATCATATAAAAAGACTTTAAAAAGAAGGAATCTATCGGCGGCGCTTTTTTAAGTGCAGTCGATAGATTCCTCTTTTTTAGCAAAAGCCTCTTTTGTTGGAGATAATAAAATCTACAAACATCTCCTCGTATTCTGTAAAGGTATACTTTTTCCTATAGGCTATATAATAACAAAAGGAAATTCTAAAATCATCTATTTCAACTGTTTGAATAGACTGTTTTTTTAGTTCTTGGGCAACTGCTAATTTGGGTAAAAAAGAAAAACCTTTCCCTGAAAGAATAGAAGATTTAATGGCTTCAGGAGAATTTAAAGAATAAATTACATTTAAATCTTCTATGTGAAGTCCCTTATCTTTTAATGATTTTTCAATGACATATCGAGTTCCAGAATTATGTTCACGTAAGATTAATGGAAGCTGTTTCAACTCTTCTGTAGAAATTCTTTCAGGAGCATTATCACTATTTCCTACTAAAAGAAGCTCATCTGAAATAATAGGTTGAGTAACGATGTCATCTATATTTGGATCATACTGTACAATTCCGACGTTAATGGTATGATCCTGCAGCTTTTGTATTACTTCAGTAGAATTGATTACCTCCATATGGATATCTACTTCCTCATGTTTGTATTTAAACGTAAAAATACTGCAGGGAAGAGCATATTCTCCTACACTTTTACAGGCACCTATCATTAACTTTGGCTTATCTTGTTGCAAATTTATCAAATCTCTTTTAATATTTCCTTGAATAGAAAGTAAAGTATCTGCATAGTTAAAGACAACTTTTCCTTCTTCTGTTAATTCAACACCTTTGTTGCTTCGAGTCAGAAGACTTACTCCTAGTTCATTTTCTAAGCTTTTAAGCTGACCGCTGAGTCCAGGCTGGGTAAGGTGAAGAATTTGAGCTGCTTTTGAAATACTATTATGTTTTACTGTCATATAAAAGGATTGAAGATTTTCAAGATTCATATGTTCACACCCTAAAAATAAAAAATAGTTATGAATGTATTTTGTTTAACTATATTGTACAGAAATAAGTTTGTTTATTCAAGCTAAATGTATGGGATAGGAAGGTAATAGGCACTTGAGTTATTTTAGTAATATAGTCATTAATTGATACTTTAGCTAAATAACTCAAGACTTGGGAGCCTGTCACTTTGATGTACATAGTCCTTAAATTAAAGATATTCAACATATAGCTAAAGGAAAGTGTTATGTTGCATAACATTTGCTTTCTGTAGAAAAGGAATAACATGTAATATAATTATTGTTAGATAATTAACAAACAGGAGGTAAAAAAATGAGAAAAAGTGAACAGGTTTTTGGATTTATTGGGATTTTATTAGTATTTATTCTAGGAAAAACACTTTTAAAAACGGACATGCTGTTTTTCAGACTTTTAGTGGGTGTAGGGCTTGGATATACTTTAACTAGGGCCTATACAGGATTTGCAGGCAGCATAAATCGTGCATTTAACACTGGTTCAACAAAATTAATGAGAACACTTATGTTCCTTTTCTTTATTACTTGTTTAGGTACTACTGCATTCTTATTTAAGGCAGATCCAACGAAATATGACCTATGGGTAAATCCAATTAATTTGGGACTTATTCTAGGTGGAATACTATTTGGATTTGGTATGTCATTTTCATCCTGCTGTGCATCAGGCGTACTTACTGACCTTATAACAGGTCTGCCTAGAGCCCTTACTACATTGGTGTTCTTTGGATTAGGTGTATTTTTAGGATTCCCTATACAGAATACTGCAGGATGGATTAAGAACTCATGGTTTACAACACCAGTAGGTGAAAAACTATATGGTGGTGTGTTCCTTCCAGATCTATTCAAATGGGATGGTCTTGAAGGTTATCTTGGTGCATTGATATTAACAGGAATATTCTGTGGAATTGTTGTATTTATTGCATATCGTTATGAAAGAAATCGTAAGAAGAATAACACTTATATTGGACATGCAATGGAAAAAGTACAGGACAATCAGGAAATTTTTGATAGTAAGGATTATAAATTCTTAAGTGATACAACATATAATAGAGTATTTGCTAAACCATGGACATTAGCACAGGGAGCTGTTGTTCTTAGTATATTGTTTGCATTGCTAATGGGTGTTACTAAAGGAGGATGGGGAGCATCAACTCCTTATGGATTCTGGTTTGGTAAATTCCTTATGATATTTGGAGTTTCACCAGAAGCAATAGCTTCCTTTACAAAAATGCAGGCAAAACCTTTTATCCTACCATTCTTTGAACATCCTGTTTCAGTACAGAACTTTGGAATATTAGTTGGAACAACTATATACTTATTAACAGCTGGTAAATTCGTAAAGACATTTATGTCAGAGATGCACATAACTTTAAAGGAAGTTCTACTATTTGCACTAGGTGGAATAACTATGGGATTAGGAACTAGATTTGCAAATGGATGTAACGTAGGAGCATTATATACACCTATTGCAAACTTCTCACTTTCCGGTTGGATATTCCTAATATTCATGGTTGTTGGTGGTGTTGTAGGAAACACATGTGCTAAAAAATGGTCCAAGTAATAAAAGATTAACCTGAAGAAATAATAAAGCTATATAAGGGCTGTTAAGTAAAATGTTTGGCACTTGCAAACAGCCCCTTTATTAAAGGGAGGTTTAATTATAATGAATAAGAGAATTTTAATTGTTGGTGGAGTAGCTGGAGGTGCTTCAGTTGCAGCGAGAGCAAGAAGAATCGATGAATCAGCAGAGATAATCATGTTTGAGAAGGGACCTCATGTATCCTTTTCTAACTGTGCCCTACCATTTCATTTAAGTGGAATAGTAGAAAATGGTGATGATTTGGTTTTAATGTGCCCAAATCAATTTAAAAACCAATACAACATTGAAGCTAGAGTTAACAGCGAAGTTATAAAGATAAAAAGAGAAGAGAAGAAAATAGTAGTTAAAAATCTTCTTACTGGAGAAGAATATGAAGAATCCTATGACAAACTTGTTTTGTCTCCAGGAGCTAACCCAATTCTTCCAAGAAGCATTGAAGGAATAACTGGGAATAATATATTTACAGTAAGAAATGTAGTTGATATAAAGAAGCTTAACGGTCATATTGTTGAGAACAATATTGAGGATATAGCTGTTGTTGGTGGCGGATTCATAGGAGTAGAGGTAGCAGAAAATCTTCGTTTGGCAGGTAAGAATGTAAGCCTTATAGAAGCACTTGACCAGATAATGAATCCTTTTGATTATGATATGGCTCAAATACTCCACAAGGAAATGATGGATAAGGGAGTTAACCTGATATTAAGTGATGGAGTGAAGAAAATAAATGAAGACTCTGTAGAACTACAGTCAGGTAAAGTTGTGCCTGCAAAGGTTGTAGTTATGGCAATAGGTGTTAGTCCAGAAACTAGTCTGGCAAAGGATGCAGGACTTGAAATTGGGGTAACTGGAGGCATTAAGGTTGATCATAATTATGTGACAAGTGATAAGGATATCTATGCTGTAGGTGATGCTATAGAGGTTTACAATCGTTTACAGCATAAGCCTTCAAGACTTGCACTGGCAGGACCTGCACAGAGACAAGCAAGAGCAGCAGCGGACAGTATCTACAATATCCCTCATAACAATAAGGGAGTAATAGGATCATCAGTTGTAAAGATATTTGAGCTTGGAGCTGCATGTACAGGATTAAATGAAAAAACTGCAAAGGCAGCAGGAATTTCCTATGATTTTGTATATATCATCCCAGGAGACAAGGTTGGATTGATGCCAGATAGCAACCCAATGCACTTTAAGCTTATATATGAATACCCAACAGGCAGAATACTTGGAGCTCAAGCAATAGGAAAAGGAAATGTAGATAAGAGAATAGATGTAATTGCTACAATGATTGCAATGGGTGGAACCTTAGAAGACTTAAAAGAATTGGAATTATGCTATGCTCCTTTGTTTGGAACTGCTAAGGATATAGTAAATCATGCAGCTTTAGTTGGACTTAACCTATTATATGGAAGGTTTAAGCAGGTTCCAGTAACTATGGTTAGAGAATTGGTTGAAAGTGATGCATTTATTGTAGATGTAAGGGAAAAGCATGAATATGAGTTTGGACACCTTAAGAATGCAGTTAACATTCCATTAAGCGAAATAAGAGGAAGACTAGATGAAATTCCAAAGGATAAGCCAGTATATCTTCACTGTCGTTCAAGCCAGAGAAGCTATAATGCAGCAATGATGCTCCAAAATGTTGGATATAACAATGTAATCAACATATCTGGTTCCTATCTTGGAATTTGCTGCTATGAATATTATCAGGATCAGGTAACAGGGAGAGATACAATAGTTACAAAATATAACTTTAAGTAAAGGTTGATTTTATGAGAAAAAAGTTGAACAGAATAGACATATTAGCCTTAGCATTAGGGTCTATTATTGGATGGGGGTCATTTACCCTGCCAGGTTCAAAGTTTCTCCATGAAAGTGGTATCATTAGCACGGCCATCGGGTTGATACTTGGTGGTCTTGCTGTTGTTTTTATACAGAAGGGATATCATATTATGATGGAGAAGCATAATGAGGATGGTGGAGAATTCTCCTACACCTATAAAAACATGGGCAAGGCCAATGGATTTGTGGTAGGTTGGTCCCTGACCTTGTGCTATATTAGCATGGTACCACTTAATGCTACAGCTTTTGTATTGGTGCTTAAGAAGTTATTCGGCTCAAGGGTGGATTTTGTATATCTATATAAGGTAGCTGGTTATCCTGTATATTTGTCAGAAGTACTAATAGCCAGTGTAATAATTTTGGTATTTGCTTATATCAATATTAAAGGATTAAAGCTGAGTTCTAAGATCCAGAACATTATGATACTGCTTATGGTGGTAAATGCAATTATAGTCTTCATATTCATGTTCATGAAAACAGATCATAGCTTGATTAGGAATACGTATATTGTCAACTATAAGTTCAGTATTGTTGAAGTGGCAAAGATTTTCGCCATAGTTCCTTTCTTGTTTGTGGGCTTTGATGTGATACCTCAAGTGTCTACAGAGTTGAATTTTGAAGCTTCAAAAGCAACAGGAATGGCGGTATTGGCCATATTTTCAGGAGTGTTTTTTTATAACCTGTTAAATATCACAACTGGTCTGGTATATACTCCACAGAAGGCATTGTTGGAACAATGGGCCCTAGGTTCTGCTGTAATGGACAATATGGGATATGTTGGATTCATCTTGTTGGTAATGTCATTGGCAGGTGCAGTAGCAGGTGGTATAAATGGGTTTACTTTGAGCAGCAGCAAATTGATTGGGGCTTTAGCTAAGTATAGGCTCATTCCTGCAAAGTACAATAAGGAAAATGACAATGGTGTATTTGAAAATGGTGTTAAGTTTGTGGCATTAGTGAGTCTAATAGCCCCTTGGTTTGGTAGAGAAGTTATTATCTATATTGTTAATATGTCTTCTTTACTAGCTGCAATAGGGTATTTTTATGTATGTTATATTGGATTTAAACATTCAACAGGATTGGACAAGTATTTTTCAGCAGTAGGAGCATTAGTAAGTATTACATTCATGGGATTATTAATAATACCTGGTTCTCCAGGAAGATTAAGCACTCCATCTATTGTATTAGTTATTCTATGGGCGGTACTGGGATATTTTTATTACAAAAGATATTCAAAGATCATGAAAAATACGCCTAACTTAATATATACAGAGTAAAAATTCTATACATTCCTTTCTTTTAAATCAGCTTTGGAGTGCTGTTTGAAAATAAGGAATGTATAGAGTTTTTTTGTATCGTTAATTATAAAAAATTACAAGTATTGATTTAATTTCCATATATAAATATAATAAAGTATAAGTATATAATATGTTGGTTGTAATATATAAATTAATTTTAAGGAGAACAGACAAAAGCAAAAATTCATAGATCTAATGGTAAATTGTTATTTGTATGGAATATAGACACGACTTTTAAAGGGGGTGATATCATATGTTGAATCTGAAAATACCCAAGAATAAAATTATTACAAAAGCATTTGAAAGCGACAATGTTGTTAATATCAAAGGATTGAGGAAACAAAATCTACCATATGTATTTATATGGGTAGTGTACTATGCCTGGGTTATTACATTTGCAACATGGTGGACAGCATCACCTCTTACCGAGAATGTTTTTGGAACAGAACTTCGAAATCTTTTACACTCTGTTAGTTTAATGTCTTCTGCACTTTTTGTTTTTATTATCAAAAAGGAACAGTTTGTAAAAATTGCTAGAGTTGGAGCAGCGCTGATTGTTTCTGGAATGATTATATTCATGACCATACAAAGTGCTCATATTCAACTATTCTCTGCTATTGCAATTGGAATATCTCTTGGTCTAGTTAATGCAAGCATATTAATGCCATTTGTTTTTGCATTGAACAATACTGAAAAATTATATGCTGTAGTTGGCAGCAATGTTTTAATTAATCTCCTTTCACTTTTTCAGGAGAGCAATAAAGGTAACTACCTGCAGAGTAATAAGGACATGATATTATCCTTTGTTATACTGGTAATCGCTCTTAGCGCAGTATTGTTTTTTAAAGAAAGCTGTATACCAGCTGAATCAAATGATAAACCTTTAAATAAGATGGAATTTCGCCCAAGAATATATTTAACGCTATTTTTTAATTGCCTCTTTGCTATTATGTGTAAAGGCGCAGGAAAAGGAGTGCTTAATATTACTGCAGGAAGTTCAAGTATTCCTGTATTGATTTGGTATTATATTGGAGGACTTGCTGGATGCTTAATATATATATTGATATATGCTTTTTCTAAAAGGAGCATTCATCTGGCCTGGAATATTACATTTGGATGTCTGGCAATGGGTCTTTTGTGCAATGCATTTTCTGTACAGCTTAAAAGACAAGCTGTTGTGTTTGCAATTTTGCTGGGGATTGGAAGTACCATAGGAATGATTAATATGTACTATATACTTGGTGTTATAGGGAAAAAATACAGCAGCCTGCGCTACATAAGATTGTCCATCCTTTTTATTGGAATCTGTGGAGGCGTATCTGGTGTTGCTGTTGGTAATTTGATTAATAAAATCAATACGTTTGAAATATCTATAGTGGCCTCAATTGTTTCTACGGCGGTTATGATGCTGCTTCTAGTTATGTCCCCTTTGCTGACGCAAACATATTACGGGGATGAATGGGCAAAGGATTCTGAAAAGATGGAAATAGACAATGAGAACCTTCAAATGTTTAAAAAGTATCAGTTAAGCAAGCGTGAAATTGAAGTTTGTAAGCTGCTTTTGCAGGGGTATACACTGCGCCAGATATCAGCGATGCTTTCAATTGCTTATCCTACGGTTAACACATACTGCACATCTTTGTATCGTAAGTTGGAAATCAACAGTAGAACTGAATTGTTGATACTTTTTAAAGATTATGTTCATAAATAGCTTTAAAATTGAGTAAAATGGCACCTCATTAGAACTAATGAGGTGCTATTTTTTTGCTCTCATATAAGTTAATGAATAGTTATTGGAAGATTTATGAAGCAAAATGAGTATGTGAAAAATACATTGGTAAGTGAAAGGAGGTGAAATGATGGGGGTGTTTGATAAGCTAAAAAAAATACTGTCATGTGGAAGGGACTCAAAGAATAGAGAACCTAGTAATCAAAATGATCCAGCAATTACCGGCGAAATATCTGTATATGGCAAAAGGTTAAACATCACCGAAGATGATAAGAAAAAACGGGTTGCACTTTTAACACCAAGGGAGCATGACCTTTATCTGGTGCTGTTAGAAGGCTTTACTCTAAAGGAATCAGCAGAGCAGCTTTCTATTAAATACTCAACAGCAAATACACACATGACAGGTATATATAAAAAATTAGGTGTAAATTCAAGAGCGGAGTTAATTATAAATTATCGTTATATAGATGGAGCAAATAATAAAGGACCTTAGAGAAAAAGTAGGTGTTATTTAAGAGATATGGGAAATTACATATCTCAAATGTATGTTTCACATAAATGATTCTACATTGCTTGGCCCTAAACATTTATGCAGAATCATATTCCTTGATTCATAAATCGCAATATACATTATTTAAAATCTTTATTGCGATTTATATAAATTGATAATAGTGAAGGGGAGGAAAGTTTTATGAAGAGGGTAAGACTTCTAATAATTGCAATGATTGTTGTCTTTACAATGATATCGCTTACAGCCTGCGGGGGAGGTAAAAAAATCAAGTTAAATGGGGAAGTGACAGGTGAGATTAAACAAAATGGAGATGTGAATATAACCGGAAACAATGGCGAAAGTTTGAAGGTTGGCGAGGATCTGAAATGGCCAAAGGATCTAATGGGTAATTTACCAGAAATAAAGGGTAAGATTACTGCTGTGCTAAAGGATACAAATTCAAAGCTTTGCACAGTAGCCTTTGCTGATATGAATTTAGAGGATGCTAAAAAATATGTTGATAAAATCAAGGAATTTGGGTATTCAAATGGGATGGAACTTTCAGATGCAGATGTGTTAATGATTAGTGGTACTGCAAAGGATAGTTCTGAGGCCACCTTTACCTATAATTCTACAGCTAAGGAAGGAACAGTTACATTTAAGCTTCAAGGTGAAGGTAAAAAAGACCAATCACCTAATGTTACTGCTAATATGACTGATACTGCATCATGGCCAAAGAATTTTATCAAAGGGGTTCCAGAACTTAAAGGAAAGATTATTGGTGTTGTTAATGACAATAGCACTGCTACAGTGTCCTTTGAAAATGTGAATAAAGCAGATTTTGAGGCATATATAGAGCAGCTAAAGCAAAATGGTTATACAGTAGAGGCTGATGAAGTAACAAGTGCGGACTCCATTGAGTTCAGTGCAAATAATGCTGAAGGTGGCTGGGTACATGCTTACTTTGCTATTACAGAAAGTGGGAATAATGCAACTATTGAGATGCAGAAAGCTTCAAATTAAAAGTAAGGAGAGAATTGAACCATGAAAAAATTAATTGCACTATGTCTTAGTTTAATTATGACAATTATGCTTGGTTCTTGTGGAACACAAAAATCATCTTCTGATAGTAAAAAACCTATAGGCGAAGTTGAGGATTCTTCTAATACACCAACAGCAAACACAACAGAAACACAAAAGGAAGCAAAGATTGTGATTTCTCCTCCAGAGGGTTGGAATCCGATTGCTGGCTCTGTTCTTCCTGTGCAATATATGAAAAACACTGCAAGTTTTATGGTTAAAAAAGAACCATTTAATAGTGAAAACATTGATGATGTTGTAAAAGAAGCAAAGAGTATCTTTGAGAGAACATTTGATAACGTTAAGTATGCAGGAGAAGTTGAAAATATAACAGTGGATGGAATTGATGCTCGAAAAATGATTTTTACATGCAAGGTAAGCAATTTGCAGATGAAATATGAATATGTATATCTTTTTGTTGAAGGAAGTGTTTATGCTATTACCTTTGGAGATATAGAGAATAACTTTGATTCACTATGTTCAGATTATGAGCAAATTCTTAATGACATTAAATTTGAATAAAAACTATGGTGTAATTTGTATAGGATACACTAAAATTCTTACATTCAGCAGCTTAAAATAGCTTTGTTGGGCTGACTTGATTAGCATATTTTAAGTGGAGGTATGTAATAGAGTTTGTGGATTTTATATAGGTTTAAATTACGTAAATCAAATTAATTATTTGAGAGGAGAATAGTTATGAGTGAACAAGAGAACACAACCCTATTTACAAAGGAGGATATTGAAAAAAACAAGGTGATTTCTGCCCTTGCTTATGTCATTTTCTTTTTACCGCTTATAACCTGTGCTGATTCTCCATTTGGCAAATTTCATGCCAATCAGGGTCTATTGCTTCTAATTACAGGTGTTGGTGGAAGCATTGTACTGGGAATCATACCTGTTATAGGCTGGATACTCTTGCCTTTGTTTTCATTTGCAGTATTTGTTATAGGTATTATAGGCTTGATTAATGCTTTGAATGGTAAGTCGAAGGAACTACCCGTTATTGGAAAGTACAGAATTATTAAGTAACAGATTAGATTTAAATGTAAGCTTGTGAAAATAAAAAATTGGACTTTTTGTTCTGTAGTACTTATTACTAGAGTAATTGTTTAGCTGTTCTGTAATAGCTTATTATAGCATTTCAGGACAGCTTTTTGTTTGCCAAATATTGACTTTAAGTACTGTAGGCTATAGACTTAATATATAGATTACTTAAAATTAATTTTATATTTTGCTCGTCTTTGCTAAAATTAATATAATAATTTGATTTCCACCAATTATGTTTTAAATGTATGGGGGTGGTAACAGTGAAAAAATATTTAGAAATGACTCTAGTCCTTTTTATTATTATTCTTTTTTTTGCTGTTACTACAGCAGGCAGCAGTAGAATAGAAAATATATATAATAGCTTTATAAACTCCTTACATGATACAAATACTAAAAAGACTCTTATTGTGGGTCGTGCAAATGATTCCATAAGCTTGGATCCTGCAAATACAACAGAGATGGATTCAATAAAGGTAACAGCTAATATATTTGAGACACTTGTAAAATATGAAAAAGAAGGAAGCAATATAGTTCCATGCCTTGCAGAGTCTTGGAAGTCCAGTGAAGATGGACTTACTTGGGTATTTTATCTAAGGCGTGGTGTGAAATTTCACGATGGATCAAATTTTGATGCTAAGTCAGTAGTGTTTAACTTTGAAAGATGGATGGACATAAATAATCCTTATCATAATGGACAATTCAGCTATTGGAACTACGTTTTTGGAGGTTTTCCAGGTTTCATTGAAAGCGTTAAGGCCTTATCAAATTATACAGTCGAAATAAAGCTATCTAAACCCTATGCACCATTTTTAAATACACTTGTAATGCCCATATTTGGTATGCAGAGTCCTAAGGCTATAAAGGAATATAGAGAAAATGTGTACAAGCATCCAGTTGGAACAGGACCATTTTGCTTTAAAAGCTGGGAGTCAAATAAGTGTATTATTCTCTCTAAAAATAATAAATACTGGAATACTCCAGCAAAGGTCGATGAGTTGGAATTTAGAGTTATTCCTTCAAGTCAAGATAGGCTAGAGCAGTTAAAGCAGGGAGAAATTCATATTGCAGATAATTTAGGTCCAGATGATGTAGCTATTATAGAAAGTAATCAGGAATTGAGGTTGTATTTAAGACCCAGCTTTAATGTTGGATATATTGCAGTAAATAATGAAAAAGCTCCCTTTAATAACAGACTTGTAAGAACTGCAATTAGCAATGCTATAAATAAGGAAGAAATGATAAAAGAGGTTTTTTCCAATATTGCAAAACCAGCAAAAACCCTTATTCCACCAACTCTGTGGGGATATAATGATAGTATAAAGCCCAGTGAGTACAACTCCCAAAAGGCTATTGAACTTTTGAACAAGGCAGGTTATCCAAAAGGATTTAAGGCTACTCTATGGGTTATGAATAATTCTAGAAATTATTTCCCAAAACCATTAAAGACAGCGGAGTATATTAAGGAAAGCTTAAAGAAGGTCAATATTGATATTACAATAGAAACATTTAATTTTGATGAGTATTTAAACAGGATAACAAATGGAGAGCATGAAATGGCGCTTATTGGATGGACTGGGGACAACATGGATCCTGATAATTTTCTAAATACACTTCTTTCTTCTGATAATGCAAAGCCAGGTTTAGCGGGTAATTATTCATTCTATAAGAATAAAGAGGTAGACCGTTTGTTAACACAGGCTAGAGAAAATAATAACATTGAATTTAGAAAGGAACTTTATAGAAGATTATTAAATATAGTTGATTATGATATGCCTTCAATTCCACTGGTTCACACAATGCCAGTAGTTGCAGCACGAGTATCAGTAAAGGGCTATGTACCTTTCATTACTGGAGTTGAATCTCTTGAAAATGTTGATATTAATCAATAAATATAGAGGAAAATGATATGAAAAAGAAGTCATTTATGCTAATTGTATTAATTGGAATTTTAATAGTGTTTGTAATGAGTAATTTATTTTTTAAAAAGAAAACAGAGGGTAATATGAATGCTCTTTTGCTGCCCAGTCTTCCTAAGCCTATTGCAACGGAATATGCCCTTATAACATCAGCTGGACAAAGTACTGATGCATATATAGTTAATGATATTGCAAATCAGCTAATGATTCATAATTATTTTATGCCTCAGGCAAAGGTAGCAGATTTAAAGGGGATAAATACTGTTGTATTTGTAGTTGGCTACAGTTCCTTTGGAGAAAAGCTTCATAAAATAAATCAGGAGGATGAAAAAAAGCGTATACAAGAGCTTCTTGAAAAATCAAAAGAAGAAAATTTTACTGTAATAATGGTGTATATTGGCGGCAGGCAGAGGCGTGAAAAGGAAACGGATGAGCTTTTGAGTCTGATTTCACCATACACGAATTATTTAATATCGACTAAAGAATCTAATAAGGATAACTTTTTATCAGAATTAGCATGGGAAAATAAAATACCTTTAACACTTGTAAGTGAAGTAGATGATATATTAGAGCCCTTTTCATCTGCTTTTAGATAAAGAAATTTAAGATTGTAGGATTTTTATACATTATTTGAGAGGTCTTTTTATGATAGAGAAAAAAATTTTACATTATAGAGCTTCTATGCTGGGGGGGATATTATTAATTATAATTGGAATGCTGTTTCCTCTAGTTACTAAAGCTTCTTGGTTTAGTATTATATTTAAAATAAGGGATGCAATAAAGGTTGGAGACAGTGGGCATCTAATACTGGCTGGAGCTTATATGAGTATTTTATATGCAGTACAGAGTACTGCAATATTTTTAGGGACAATACTTATATTGTACTATACTAAACTTAAATCTGTTTTTAACCAATCTATTATATCAATTATTGCCTTTATAACTATTATTTTTCTTCACGTAATTGATTCTTTGATTTTTAATATGCCCTGGGAGGTTGTTTCAACAACGATTTCACTAATAATTACACTGTTTATCTTTGAAAAGCTCCTGTTGGAGAGAAATAATTTTATTCAAATTTCTATAATATCCATACAGGTATTTTTCGCATTTCAATGGCTAAATATAATGCCGGTTTTTTCATCGTATTATATAGGGCAAAGCGATATACCATCCAGTATTAAAATAGTAGGATTATATTTAAATGCTTCTACAGTACTGAATTTTACAGGCTTTGCGTTTTTTTTACCATTTATATGTTCATCATTTGTAACTACCATACTTTTTATGAGCTTCTCACAAAATATTAATGTGATGAAGGAAAATTATAAAAAGGAAAATGAAATACGGGAGATGAAAAGAAAAATATTGGAAAACGGGATTTATAAGGAGATTAATTCCCTTGTGCATGATTTGAAAACACCACTTGTTACAATTAGAGGCTTAAATTCTTTAATCGGCTTAACAAAGGATCAAAAGAAGGTTGAAGAATACAGCGAGAGAATAGATAATTCCGTGGGAAAAATGGCGGAAATGATATCAAGCTTTCTGTATGAGTCATCAAGGCAGAAGCTTAATGGAGTGGACTTAATAAACTTTTTAAGAGCACAGCTTCCATTAGATGATGATACAATTAAAACAGATATGAAAATATCAGATGAGCTTCCAGACATATATGTTAATAAGATTAGAGTTGCAAGGGCTATTATTAATTTATTGGAAAATGCAATTATTGTACCGTGTAATCAGCCCTATAAGCATATTATTTTTGAGGTGTTTCCAGTTGATAAGGGAATGAATATAATCGTAAAGGACAATGGTATTGGTATTGAGGAGGATGATCTTAAGCGCATATGGGAGATTGGTTTTTCTAAAAACAACACATCAGGATTAGGACTTCCCTTTGCAAAGCAGATTATTGAGGATAATGGAGGAACCATAGGTATAAAAAGTAAACTAAATCAGGGAACTGTTGTTACTGTGTTTCTACCAGAAATGGACATAACCTTGGACAGTAATTTATAATATTTAAATATACTTATTCTGGAGGTGTTGATTTTGGATGAAGCAATGAACAGAAAAAAAATTGTTATAATAGACGATGAACCAGATATTCAATACACTATTAGGGAAATATGCCTCTTTGGAGGATGGGAACCCATGGTTGCAGCAAATGGAAGACAGGGCAGTGAGCTATGTAAAAGATACATTCCTAATCTTGTAATTGTTGATTATCATATGCCAGATTGGGATGGTTTGACCACTGTGAAAAAAATCAGGGAGTTTAACAGTGTTGTATCTATACTGGTGCTTACAGTTGATGAAACCCAGGAGATTGCAGAGAAGTTTATAGCAGCGGGGGCAACTGACTTTGCAATTAAGCCTATTAGGTCACCTGATTTAATTTCAAGAATAAAAATTAATTTGAAAATAAATGAAATGCAGCAGGGATATAAGGATGAGAAAAAACAGGTATTTATTGAAAAGGGTATTAGCCCAGCTACTTTAAGTATTATATGTGACTCCCTTAAGGGCAGAGTTGATGGGCTAACAATTGAAGAAATAACAAAGGGAGTAAATCTTGCATATCAAACTGTACATAGATATATACAGTACCTTGTAGAAAAAAATGATATTGAAGTTATGCCTATGTATGGGCAGCTTGGAAGACCTAAGAATAAGTATAGATTGCCTTTAAAAAAATAATTAACCCTAGTGCCGGGCACGTGGCAAGTGGCAAGTTAGATAAAATTGGGATACCTCAAAGTTATCTAACTTGCCACTTGCCACGTGCCTGGCACTTTTAATAAAGTCTTAACTTTATATTAAGTAATTGTAAAGAGAGAAAAATGTTATAAAAATAGGATATATTAATCCCATTTCGAATTATATATAAAATATTTAAATATAAATATAATAAAAAACATTTAAAGGAGGGGTATCATTTGAAAAAGGTATTAGCTTTAATTCTTGCGGGACTAATGATTTTTGGCGCAGTAGGATGTTCAAAAGCAACTGGTGGAGATGCAGAAAAGGACAAGTCAGAGGAAAAGTTCCATATTGGTATTGTAACAGGTACAGTATCACAGGGTGAGGATGAGCTTAGAGGTGCTGAAGCTTTCATAAAAGAGTATGGCAGTGTAAGCGATGGCGGAATTGTACAGCATGTAACATACCCAGATAACTTTATGACTGAATCAGAAACAACAATTGCAATGATTGAAGGACTTGCAGATGACCCTCAAATGAAGGCTATAGTTGTAAACCAGTCAGTTCCTGGAACATCTGCAGCATTCAAAAAGATTAGAGAAATAAGACCGGATATACTTTTACTTGCAGCATCACCACAGGAAGATACAAACATGATAGAAGAAGCAGCTGATTTAGCAGTTGATGTTGACAACGTAAAGCGTGGTTATTTAATGGTTCTAGCTGCTAAGAAGATGGGAGCAAAGACATTTGTTCATATTTCATTCCCAAGACATATGAGTATTGAGCTTTTATCAAGAAGAAAAGCAATAATGGAAGAAGCATGTAAGGATTTAGGACTTACATTTGCAGCAGAGACTGCTCCAGACCCAATGAGCGACGTTGGAATACCAGGTGCACAGCAGTTTATACTCGAAAAAATGCCATCATGGGTTACAAAATACGGAAAAGACACTGCGTTTTTCTGTACAAATGATGCACAGACAGAACCTCTTTTAAAGAAGGTAGCTGAACTTGGAGCAATATTTGTTGAGCCAGACCTTCCATCACCTATAATGGGTTATCCAGGAGCTTTTGGTATAGATCTTAAGCAGCAGGCTGGAGATTGGCCTGCAATACTTAAGAAGGTTGAAGAGACTGTTATATCAAAAGGTGGATCCAAGAGAATGGGAACATGGGCTTATTCCTATGGGTATACTTCAACACTGGCATTTGCTGAATTTGGCAAGAGAGTAGCAGAAGGCAAAGCACAGAAGGATTCATTTGATGATCTAATGGCTTGCTTTGAAAAATACACTCCAGGTGCTGAATGGAATGGTTCATACTATATAGATATTGCTACTAATACAGAAAAGAAGAACCACGTAATGATTTATCAGGATACCTATGTATTTGGTCAGGGATATCTTGGACAGACAAAGGAATCAATTCCTGAAAAGTATAATAGCATAAAGTAATTTACAATGTTTGTATTAGGAATGGCAGTGATTATATATAAATCGTAAAATTCTTTACATTTTGTCTTTTTAAACAGCCCTACAGTATTGGTCCGACCTTAGGATGTTTAAAAAGACAAAATGTAATAGAATTATTGATTTATATTTAGCTGTTCCTAATACAATTATTTATAAGAGGCAGGTGTAAGTTTCACATAAAAGATACTACATTGCTTGATCCTAAGCATTTATGGGAAATCATTTTCTTGATTCGCTAATCTCACAGTACCTATATGTTTCGCATAAAAGATACTACATTGCTTGACCCTAAACATTTATGCGAAATCATATTCCTTAATTCATTAATCGCACAACACTCAATGTAAAATCTTTAGTGCGATTAATATAATGTAAAATCTTTAGTGTGTTAACATACCTTGATTTATAGATTAGAGGTGAAATAATTGGCAAATGAAAATTTGTTACTTAAGGTTAAGGGTGTCGGTAAACAATTTGATGGTAATAGGGTATTAAAGGATATTAATTTTACTCTTGAAAAGGGTCAAATACTGGGACTTGTTGGTGAAAATGGTGCTGGTAAATCGACATTAATGAAAATATTATTTGGAATGAGTGTTATTGCAGAAACTGGAGGCTATGAAGGCGAGATTTATTTTGATGGTGAGAAGATTAATTTTAAAAATCCACTTGAGGCTCTAAATGTAGGAATTGGAATGGTTCATCAAGAGTTTTCACTTATACCAGGTTTCACCACAACAGAAAATATATTATTAAACATGGAAAAAACTAAAGCGAGTGTTATTTCAAGGGTGCTTGGAAAAAGGCTTGAAACCATTAATATGAAGGAAATGAAAAAGAGTGCTCAAAAGGCAATAGATACCCTTGGGGTACAGCTGGATAAGGATATGCTTGTTTCAGAAATGCCTGTTGGACATAAACAGTTTATAGAAATTGCTCGTGAAATAGACAGAGAAAAGGTAAAGCTGCTTGTATTAGATGAGCCTACAGCAGTACTTACCGAATCAGAGGCAGAGATTCTTTTAAAGGCAATGAGAAAGCTTGCTGATACTGGTGTTTCAATTATATTTATATCACATAGACTAAATGAGATTACAGAGGTTTGTGACAAAATTGTTGTATTAAGAGATGGAAATGTAGTTGTTGAAAAACCAACTTCAGGTATAAATGTAAGGCAAATTGCCCAGTGGATGGTTGGAAGAAATGTTGAAGAAAATAAGGAGCAGCATGTAAAGGCAGTTGATTTTACTGATCGCAGCAAAGATATTATTTTTGAGGTTAATAATCTATGGGTTGATATGCCTGGTGAAACCGTAAGGGATGTATCCTTTAAGGTTAAAAAAGGAGAGATATTTGGAATAGGAGGACTTGCAGGACAAGGAAAGCTTGGAGTTCCAAATGGAATTATGGGTTTATTTCCAGCTGGAGGAGAGGTTATGTTTGATGGTAAGCCACTTCAATTAAATTCAACTCATAATGCATTAAAGAGCGGATTAGCTTTTGTATCCGAGGATAGAAGAGGAGTAGGGCTTCTTTTAGATGAACCAATTGATTGGAATATTACATTTAATGCAATGCAAGTTCACGATAAATTTTTAATAAAGCTATTAGGCGGATTAATTAAGTGGCGTGATGAAAGGGCAATGGCAGAATGTGCGAGAAAATATATTGATGGATTGGAAATAAAATGCACAGGTGGGAAGCAGTTTGTTAGGCAGCTTTCAGGTGGTAATCAGCAAAAGATTTGCTTGGCTAAGGCATTTGCATTGGAGCCAAAGCTTCTATTTGTATCAGAGCCTACTAGAGGCATAGATGTTGGAGCAAAAAAACTTGTACTTGATGCATTAAGACGCTACAACGAGGAAAACAATACAACAATTATAATGGTTTCTTCAGAGCTTGAGGAGTTAAGATCCATATGCAATAGGATTGCAATTGTAAGTGAAGGCAAGGTTGCTGGCATTCTATCCCCTGGTGCTGAGGCAGCGGAGTTTGGACTGCTTATGTCAGGGTTAAATCATTTAAGTGAAGAAGGTGAAAAGCATGAGCAGGCTTAAGGGCTTTATACGCAAATTTGGATGGCCGCGCATTATTATAGGAATGTTCTTGGTTTCCCTGTTTATTATAGGACCATTTTTTGGAGTGCGAACTGATGCATCATTAAATGATGTACTGGTACGTTTTGGAATGAATGCGGTTCTTGTTCTCTCAATGGTGCCTATGATACAGTCTGGATGTGGCTTGAACTTTGGTATACCTGTTGGACTTATAGCAGGACTTTTAGGTGCTGTAATGAGTCTTGAGTTCAGGTTAACTGGTATAGGTGGTGTTTTTGCTGCAATGGGTATAGCTGTTGTAGCAGCAACAATATTTGGATATTTATATGGCCTACTGCTTAATAGGGTTAAGGGTGATGAAATGATTATTGCAACATATGTTGGATACTCCTTTGTATTTTTTATGAATATTATGTGGATAGTACTTCCATTTCAAAACCCTGCAAGTGCACAAAGCTTTAAGGGAGCAGGACTGCGTGCAACAATAAGTGTACAGGATTATTGGATTCATGAAATAAGTAATGTTTTAAGTATAAAAGTAACGGATAACTTTACAATTCCAATGGGTATGTTCCTATTTTTCGCTATTATGGGTGTTATTGTTTGGGGCTTCTTTAAAACAAAAATTGGTACAGCCATAACTTCAGTTGGTTCAAACCCTGAATATGCAAGGGCTGCAGGTATTAATGTAAATAAAATGAGAGTAATATCTGTTGTTTTTTCAACTATAATTGCAGCTATAGGAATAGTTGTCTATCAGCAGAGCTTCGGTTTTATACAGATGTTTAGTGCTCCATTGGCATTTGTATTCCCATCGGTAGCAGCTATTCTTCTTGGAGGAGCTTCTGTAAACAAAGCCTCGATTACCAATGTAATTATAGGAACATTGTTGTTTCAGGGAATACTTACAATGACACCTTCTGTAATAAATAGTGCAATCAATATTGATGTTTCAGAAATAATAAGAATTGTTGTATCAAATGGTATGATCGTATATGCACTTACAAGGAAGGGGAGGTAGGGAAATGAAAATAGATATAGATAAGAAAAAATTACAAAGATTTTTGACAGGCAGTGCAGTACCAATTCTATTTATATTCATAAGTTCAGTAGCTATACCTCTCTCTAAATTTTCAGGTACATATCTTGTTAGAGAAATAGTAACACGCTTATCAAGAGATACCTTTCTTGTACTAGCATTACTTTTACCTGTAATGGCTGGAATGGGTATTAACTTTGGAATGGTGTTAGGTGCTATGGCAGGACAGATAGGGCTTATATTTATTACTGACTGGGGTGTTAGAGGCTTTTGGGGACTTGTACTTGCAATGGTAATAAGTACTCCTATTTCAATACTTTTAGGATATTTTGGCGGTGCAGTTTTAAACAGGGCAAAGGGCCGTGAAATGATTACATCAATGATACTTGGATTATTTATTTTAGGTATATATCAATTCTTCCTGCTTTATCTTTGTGGAACGATTATACCTATAAAAAGCCCTCAATTGCTTCTATCTAGAGGCTATGGAATAAGAAATGCAATTACTTTAAATGTTAGCCATGGGTTTGATAATTTGCTAAAGATTCCAGTAGTGGGAGCGAATATACCAATAGGGACCTTTATAATAATTGGTATATTATGTGCGTTCACTGTATGGTTTACGAAAACAAAGATTGGCCAAGACATGAGAGCTGTAGGTCAGGATATGTCAGTAGCTAGTACTGCAGGTATATTGGTTGAAAAGACTCGTATTCAATCAATAATAGTTTCCACTGTTCTTGCAGGCTTTGGTCAAATAATATACCTGCAGAACATAGGTACATTAAATACCTATAATGGAGCAGATCAAGCAGGACTTTTTGCAGCTGCAGCACTTCTTGTTGGTGGTGCCACCGTAAGTAAGGCTACAACGACAAATGCAATAATTGGAACCGGTCTATTCCATTTAATGTTCATTGTTATGCCAATGGCAGGAAAGAACCTTACAGGCTCTGCAATGCTTGGGGAATATTTCAGAATGTTTATATCCTATGGAGTTGTTACACTAGCACTTGTTCTCCATGCATGGAAGAGTCAAAAGGATAAGGAAATGGATAGAGCTTATCTAAGGATGGGCAATAGTGCCAATAAGCAAAGCAGTATGTAAAATACTGCTGATTATTAGTCATGTTATCAATGTGCAAAGCAAAAGGACAGCCTTACAGCAAGGTCTGTCCTTTCATTTTTCAGTTAGGTGACAGGCTCTTGAGTTATGAGTTATCTAAGAAAAACTACCTTCTAATGCTCATCTTTCATAAATAACTCATAACTCAAGTGCCTGTTACCTTTACTGTTACTGTAATATTCTTTTACTCCTGATGCTCTACTTCTTTAGCATCTGTATTTAATCTTCTTTCAATTAAATTATCTGTTACCAGCTTTATCACTGCAATTACTGGTACTCCAAGGAACATACCTAGGACACCAAAGAATCCACCACCAACAACTACGGCAAATATTATAAGCAGCGGGCTTAAACCTACCTGATCTCCAAGTATCTTTGGGCCAAGATACCATCCATCAAACTGCTGAAGCAGGAATATTGCTAGGGTTACCCATAATGCCATAATAGGACTTGAGAAAACCACAATTATTGCTCCAAAAATCATACCAATGAATGGCCCGAAATATGGTATCATATTTGTTATTCCAACAACAAAGCTTATCAATACTGAATATGGAGAGTGTATTATTTTAAGAATAACAAGACACATAACTCCAATTATTGCAGAGTCTATAAATTTCCCAATAATGTATTTTGAAAACATGGTATTCACTTCTATACCAAAGTTGAAACATATTTCAGCTTTCTCATCACCTAATATTGCACGTATAATCTTTTTTATTTTATCTATTATTTTTTCTTTACCTGCAAGCATATAGGCAGAGATAAGAATACCAATCACAAATTTAAAGAATCCGGAGGTGAAATCAATAATTTTTGATACAGCCAGGTTGAACCACACCTCTAAGTACTTTCCGCCATTTGCTACAAATTGAGTAAGATTATCCTTAAGCTGCAGACTAGTCATGCTGCTGTCAAGGACATCAAGCTTATCTGCATTTTCATTTATGAATTTTTCTGCTGATCTCGCATATTCAGGTATATCAACTACAACTTGTTTTATGTTTTTAAAAAGACTTGGTGTAACTATTCTAAATGTAAAAGAGAGTACCCCTAAAAAGATCACATATACAATAATTAAACTGAGCACCCTTTTCATTTTGAATTTTTCTTCAAAATATTTCATTTGTGGGTTTAAAAAATATGCAATTCCAAATGCCCAAAAGAAGGGGGAAATAAGGGAAAAGAAAAACTTCAATTCCTTTGCAAGTAAATCGACATTGTCAATTAACTTATATAAAATAAAAGCGATAATTAGCATTGGTAATATCTTTAGATATGGTATTTTCCTGGTATCCTTCATTTTTTTCCTCCTTGTGAAATAATTATAGCAATCAACAATATCATTTTACCATAGTATATGTGATTGGGTAAGATAAGGCTAGCATACTATAAAATTTATATTATATAAATCCCAATAAAGCTTTTGAATAATGTATATTGCGATTTATGAATCAAGGAATATGATTTCGCATAAAT
>DAMCZI010000033.1:11332-54047 GCA_032095175.1 Clostridiaceae bacterium | reverse complement strand
ATATAACTGAAAACAAACTATATGTAATAAGCAAAGGTGTCATTATAAAAACCTATCCCGTAGCATCAGGAAAATATAATACACCCTCACCTATAGGAGATTGGATTGTGACATCTAAGGGGAACTGGGGAGATGGATTTGGAGGGCGCTGGATGGGATTAAATGTGCCTTGGGGTCGATATGGGATTCATGGCACAGAAAGGCCGTATTCCATTGGGGGAGCTGTTTCTCATGGATGTATAAGGATGTACAACAAGAATGCAGTTGAGCTATATAAAATAATCAAGTATGGGACACCTGTGAAAATTTATGGCGGGCCCTTTGGCTCCTTTGGTAATGGATTTAGAATTCTAAAACCAGGGGATAGAGGATCGGATGTATATGAGGTACAAAAAAGGCTAAAGCAGAAGGGGTATTTTAAAGGATATGTTAGTGGAATATATGATGAAACTACTAAAAAAGCAGTTCATAATTTTCAAAGGAAAAACAATATGGTACTGTCAAATAGTATAGGACATTCCTTTTATAATAGATTGGGAATAATATTATTTGATTAAAAAGTCTGGGGTAACTAGACTTTTTATTTTGAAGTAATTTAAATTTATATTTCCTTATATCTTTATGAAATAATTCCGATAATATATATAGTAGTTAAGTCTATATAATCAACATAGCTTGTATATTAACAATAGGTTTACTAGTGTGAAGGAGTCCAATATGAGAAAAATAATATGTATTTCAGGTGATTTAGCAAGTGGAAAGAGTGTTGTTAGCAGAATAGTTGCAGAGAAATTGAAATATGAACTGTTTTCTGCAGGGAGGATTTTTAGACAGCTTGCAGAAGAAAAAGGTATTAGTGTTCTTGAACTTAATACCCTGGCTGAAACTAGCCAGGAAATAGATAACATGATTGATTCAAATCTTATAGAAATAGGTCTTAAACAGGAAAATATTATTTTAGACTCAAGGATGGCCTGGCATTTTGTAAAAGAAAGCTTTAAGATCTACCTTACAGTAGATCATCTTGAAGCTGCCAAAAGGGTTTTACAAGATAAAAGAGGGACTACCGAGAAATATAACAATATTGATGAAGCACTAGAAGGGCTAGCACAGAGAAGAGCAGCAGAATCCAAACGATATCTTAGTAAATATGGTGTTGATATAAGCAATCTTGACAATTATCAACTTGTGGTAGATACAACATGCAAATCGGCAGAGCAGGTGGCAAAATTAATAATTGACAAGTATGCTGTATATTTACAACATCATTGATAATCAAGGAATAAGAAAATAAATTGTAAGTTATAAATGTTTAAAGTTAAAATAGGATTTTAATGTACAAAAACAAATAAAAACTCTCTCCTTAATTTTTATTAAGGAGAGAGTTCTTATTTGTTTACATCATGCTTCTTGCAGATAATAATACAGGTGGTGGATCAATTAGGTAACCACTTACCATAATTCCATTGGATTTTGTAGAAGTGTTGTTGCTAACAGCATTTCTGTTAGCTCCTAATGTAACGCAAGAAAGTGTAAAGATTCCAATTATAAGAATAGTGAGTAAAGCTTTTTTAAACTTTTTCATTTTACCCCTCCTAAATAATTAAAACTTGTATTTGAATTAAAGAAAGTCTTATTTAATTTATTTCAGTAATATGGCTTTGTCTTTAAACTCAGCAGGCAGATCCTTTTTGTCAACCAGAATTTTCATGTATTCTTTTAGGTCTGTTATTTTATCAAATTTTTTAATTTTAGTATATAAACTTAATAATGCTTCATAACATTTTAACATTTCATTAAATTGATTGAATTTTATTGAATTATCAAATGCATATTCATAAAACACAATTGATTCCCTTAACATGCTTTGATTTTTATAATTTTCAGCCATATTAATAAGTGACAATGTAGTGTTTGGAGATGGAGAGCTTATTTGGTTGTTTATTGATTTTGTTAAATATTTAATGCTCTCATCAACTCTATTTAATTTATTAAAAGCTTCAGCCATGTTGTTTTGAATTATATAAAGATAATCAATACTATGATCAGCAATATATGTATATATATCAAGAGCTTTCTCATACTCCTTTAATTCAACATATATATTTGCTTTTAATATTAAAGCTAAGTTTGTAAGTCTATCGTCAATTTCTTTAAAAGCAAATAGTTTATTTAGATAGTAAAAAGCTTTAGAGTAGCTTTCGAGTTTTCTGTAACAAAGGGCTTTATTGTATAAAGTTTTTGATTCTACATCGCTACTGTCTTCGGAAAGGTATTTTATATTATAATAACAATGGTTAAAACACTGTAAAGCTAAATTATATTTGCTAAGGCTATAGTAATAAACTCCAAGTCTAGTTAATATATCTGAAAACCTATTATTCATTTTTAGTTTTATACATAATTTTAATTCTTCTTTTGTATATTTAACTGACAAATTTGTATCTTTGCCATAATAATGACGAGACATTATTCCGAATATCTCTAACTTTGTAGTTGAAAGATTATATAATTCTGTAATCTTTAAAATGTCAAGATAATCCTCTAAGCAAAACTCGTTTTTGTGAAGTTTATCTATTCTTTTTTTACATACTAATGCTGCATAATCTTTTTCTGGTATAAGCAAATCTTGAGCAGTAATCTCAAACTGTATTTCTTTTCTTTCGGCTACTTCATTCAAATTTGCTGCTATAATTGCTGCTCTAATTGGAGTTAACTTTCTTTTGCCTTGCTCAATGTATTTTATTAAACTGGAGGATATTTTCCCGGCTGCCAGTTGTTCTCTGGTGATTCCAAGCTGCTCGCGATAACTTCTTATTCTTTCACCAACTTCAATTGGTTCCATTAATTTTCCCTCTTTCCTATAATGATAATAAAAAGAGAATTAAATTTAAAGGACTAATTTAACAAATAATGGTCATTCGACATAATATTACAAAGAAAATTTTTAAAAGGACACAGGGGCGACAATTATCTACAAAACATTATATCATATGTACCATAAAATGAAAAAATAACCTTTAGATTTGAAGGAAATAGGTTAATTCAAATGAACTCATTAGTATAAGAAAGAAAAGAGCAGATATTAAACTGCCTGTTGTACTATATTTGTGGGTGAAGAGCTAGAAGTGTATTGTTTATAAATTCCTCAGCAGCTTCAAAAGTTTCAAATATTTTTATATTGCTATTCAAATTAAAAACCTTTTTAATTTGCAGTTTGATAATTGAATTGTTGGTAATAAATATTCCAAAGATCATTCCGCTGCTTGTAGCCCAATTTATATATTTTTTTAGTTCATCTGTTATATCGGAAATATGGTAGCTTCTTAGATCGCAGCATTTAACCCAATTAACTCCATTAAAAAGTGGTAGTATGTTATTAGCATAATTTTCATGGTATCTTGTACAAACGTCCTTATCCCATGTGCCAATGAAAGTCTCATATACAACATTTTTGGAAACATCCACTCTTATAATGTACTTTTTATATGAGTCTTGAACTACCATTTTAAATCCTCCCGAATATATTTTATTTAAATTTTTGGAACCTGTGAGCAATAGGAGCTGGTTCACTGCCATTTGTAATCAATTCAATGACACATGGACCATGTAGGTTCCTTATTAATTCTGGGATTCTATTTAGTTCATCTATACTTCGAATTTCAAATGATCTAACTCCAGCAGCATTCATCATACTGCTTATGGATACTCTTTGATTACAATAGTTTTTAAGTGCCCTTCCATACATGTACATTTGGCCATGCTGTACATAACCTAACATAGAATTATTAACAATAAAATATATTATTGGAAGCTTGTACTCTTTTGCAGTAAATATTTCATTACCATTCATAAAAAAGGAACCATCTCCACAGAAAACAGCAACAGGTCTATTTGGAAAGGCTAATTGGATACCAACAGCACCACCTACACCTGTGCCTGTAGCACCATAGTTCATATTTATATCAAAGCTGCCTCCCTGTGGAATTTGGGTATATTTTAATGCAAAATTCATATATTCCCCAATGTCGCAAACATAAAAAGTGTTTTGAGGAAGTATTGAGGTTATTTTTTCAAAAAACAACCTTAAAGATAATCCAAAATGATTTTTTATGTATGGATCATTAAATGCTTCAGACTTTTTAAATATTGTATTAGATTTATTTGTAAGTTCTAAAAGGGATGGTATTACTAATTTTAAATCTGCAGAAATTCCAACATCAGCTCTATAAATTTTATTTATTTGCATTTCATCCTGATCTATATGGATAACCTTTCGCCCTTCAGTAAATGTGCTACTGTAGTTTTTGGTTACTGCTTCACCTAAACTTGAACCTAGTATTAATAAACAGGATGAATTGCTATTTTCAACATATCTATTAGCTAAGTCTGTTCCGCCAAAACCATAATTTCCGAGGTTTAAAGGGAAATCGTAGGGTATTAATCCCTTGGCCTGTGGAGTGGTGATGATTGGCCACTGAAGTCTTCGGCTTAACTCTATTACCTTTTCGGAACATCCTTTACAACCTTTACCAACTAGGATAATTCCATTTGCACTTTCATTTATTATATTGCAAGCTCTTCTAATATCTTGATTATTATTGGGCGTTAAATATTTTTGGTAATACTGTGCTTCCTCTAGTAAAGGAGCATTATATTCCATCATTTGTATGTCTAGGGGGATGGAGACATGAACAGGTCCCATAGGGGGAGTTAATGCAATTTCAATAGCCTCCTTAAGGGAATTGAGTACAATATCATCGGCAATTACTGTATGGCTATATTTTGTAATTGGCTTTAATATATACTCAGTATCCTGTTCATGTATAGCTCCTTTTCCTATCTGCCACCTTTGAACATGGCCTGATATTATCAATAGAGGTATTTTATTTCTCATAGCATCAGCTATTCCGTTAACAGCATTATTGACTCCGACACCACCAGCTAAAACACAAACACCCATCTTATTAGATGCAGATGAATATCTGGAAGCGGAGTATACGGCACCTGCTTCATTTTTTGTAATAATTGTTTTTATATTTGCGTCACATAATTCATCGAATATAGCACTTACTGTACTAGATGGTATTCCAAATACTAAATCAACATTGTTTAATTTTAAGTAATCAAGAAGGGCTCTTGCCATTCTCATTGCAAACACTCCCTTAAGGTAATTATTATCTCTGTATGAAGCTGTATAATTAAAATTATTTTCTGAATAAAAATAGAAGCTTTTAATATTGTGTGAGCATAAATAATAGCATATTTAATAAGTTTATCTATTATATATGAATTTACCATTAATATATATAATTTTAAATAATGAAATGACAAAAAACGACAAAATAATAATTAAAAAAAGAGCATCTTAAAATAATGGACACAGGAGCGACAAATATAGTTAAGAAATGACATTATGATTATAAAAATTAACAAAGATAAAAGAGTATTATAAAATAAATTTAAATTTCATTAATTTGAAGAAGGCATTTAACAACAATATAAAGAAAACATGAAAATTTATCATGAATCTCAGGATTTTTTAGATAAATTTTAATTAATTTAATAGCATAATCATGAAAGTTAATTGTTTTTTTGGATAATCTGTGAAGATTTAAAAGCATATTACAGCATTTAAATAGATAAGTGGGTTGATTATATTTTAAACAGCTGTCAATAGCATATTGATAGAATATTATTGATTCTCTATACATATTTTTTTTATAGTATATATCACCTAAATCCATTAAAGAAAGACTTACAGAAGATTCGCCGGATTCAAGCTGTATACTTATTGAGTGGTTGAGTAATTCTACACTTTTGTCTTCTTTTTTTAGTTTTTCATATGCATAAGCCATATTGTGATAGATAATATGAATAAATCTTGTATCATGTTCTAATAAGTATTCATAGATACCTAATGCTTCATTATATTTTTCCGTGCATAATAAAATATTAGCTTTCAATAGCATAGAATGATTAATTTTTGTCTCTTCAATACCTTTTAATGAAATGCATTTTTCAATCCATTCTAAAGCTAAGGTAAAATTATTTAATTTTTTATAATAAGCAGCTATATTATAGAATAGTGGAAAATGAATTAAAATATTATGTATATTATTATCTATTAGTTCATTGTAGCATTTTGTATAGTATTTTAATGAATTTTCCATATCATTAAGGCAAAAATAGCATACACCAATCTTAGTAAGCAGTTTTAATGAATTTGAGTTATCCTTTATTACTATTGAAGCATCATATGCGTTATGAAGAAACTTTAAGGAGATGTTGTAATTTTGAATGCCAAAAAAGTAATCCCCATATTTTATATAAATACATAGTTTGATATCTTCCAAACCATATTCATTAGCAATATTAAGTAAATCTTCATACTCCTGTTCATCATAAGAATTACACAAAATATCTAATTTCTTTATGCAGTAATGCCTTGCATAATCTTTATTAGACATTAAAAATTCACTTACATCAATTGTTAGGGAAATACCTTTAGTAAGAGCTATTTTTTTAAAGTTTTCCACCATTATATTGGCTTTTAGGGGAGTAAGCTTTCTTCTTCCAGCTTCAATGGATTTTATTAAACTAAGGCTCAATTTATCATTGGCCAACTGATTTTGAGGTATGTTGAGAAGGTTCCTATAGTTTTTTATTCTATTAGTAACATCAAATCTATCCATAAAAATTCCCTTTCTTATATGAACTTTTGGCATACAAATTAGATTAGTTTGTATATAAATTAATTTCAAGTATGTCTTTAATTAGTATGTTAATACATCCATAAAGTTGATTTTGAATTTCTCTATTTTTAAAATAGACATTAATTAGCAGCAGCGAATATTTATTAAATGATTTCATATCGTTAGTAAGCCTATAGAGTTTAAGAAGCATTTTAAAGCATTCTTCAAAATATTCAATTTGACTATATTTTAGACAACTATCAATAGAATATTGATAAAATATGATGGATTCTCTATACATTTTATTCTTAAAATATGCATATCCAAGATCCATAAGGGAGAGGGTTATTGTAAACTCCTCTGATTTAAGCTGCAAGCTTATGGTTTTATTAAGAAGTTCTATAGTTTTATCCTGTTTTTTAAGCTGATAATATGCATAAGCCATATTATGACAGACTATATGGATATAATTAGTATCAGCCTTTAACAGGTATTTATAAATTTTTAAGGCACTATTTGCTTTTTCCATTCCAAGAAAAATATTTGCTTTTAAAAGTAGACTCTTGTTAAAATGTTCGTTAGTGTTATTTTTTAATGTTAGAGATTTATTAAGCCATTTAAGAGAATTTATATTATCACCGGTTTTTTTATAATAAAATGCGGTGTTGTAAAATAAACGTGCTTTTAAATCTGGATCATCAATATTGTCTTTATTACAAAGATTATAGCATTCGTTATAATATAAAATTGATTTATCCAAATTGTTTAAACAGAAATAGCATGTCCCTATTCGGAAAAGAAAAAAAGCTGCTGAGTTTAATTTACAGATTTTGCTTGAAATATTAAGTGCTTTTTCATAGTAGCTTAAAGATAAAAGATAATCTTTAACATTATAGTAGTGTTCTGCAATTTTGTTATATATAGAAATTTTTATATCATTTAAATCAAATTTTTGCGCAATATTAAATAAATTCTTATATTCTATTTCATCATAGGAGTTATATAAATTGTCTATTTTTTTTAGACAATATTGCCTTGCATAATCAGTATTAGACATTAAAAATTCGCTTGTTTCTATATTTAGGGAAATACCTTTTGAAAGAGCTATTTTTTTAAGGTTTTCAACAAGAATGCTAGCTTTAAGTGGAGTTAAGTTTCTTCTTCTTGCTTCAATGGATTTTATCAAATTAAGGTTAAGTTTATCATTGGCTAATTGGCCTTGAGAAATACCGAGCAAACTTCTATATTTTTTTATTCTATCGGAAACATCAAATCTATCCATAAAAAAGCCCTTCCTTTAAAAATAATTTTATATAGAATGTAATATATATTATATCAAATACCAACTATTGTATAAATATCTACAATATTTTTCTTTTTTTGATAAAATGAACGATTTGAATAATAGAATGAAATGTTATTTGAATTGAAGAATAATAAAAAGAAAAGCCACAGGAAAAATTTCCTGTGACAATATGGCAAAAGAAATCAATTATAGCTAAAGATTGTTTATATCTTTATAAAAAGCTTTGTTGCTTTCATAATTTTGAGCGAAAGTATTAAGAGCACTTTCTATTTCTTTGTACCTTACTATAAGCTCATCAAATGCCATGTTCACTTCAAGCAGATCCTCTTCGCTTGCTCCTGCCTCCTCGAGCATCACCAGTGTAGATTTAAAGTCCTGGCAGTAGGAGATATATCTATCTGACAAATCATTAAAGGTTTTATGCTGCTCAGCGGCCTTTGAAGGTACAGAAATTTGAATGTAACTATTCTTTATTGTAGTTAGCTTAGCAAATTTTTTCTCTATTTCTGCATAAACCGTTTCGATTGTTGTTTGACCATCTTTTATTAACAGTATGTAGTTGTTAAGGTCTGATATTTCAGTTTTAAGTTCATATACGAGTGGATCCATAGAATCATAATATTGAGTATATTGTTCAAGGGCGTTAGCTTTTGCAGTGTAGTCATTGTATATTACATTAGAATATTCTCTCATATTTTCAGGGAGTAAAACAATATCTTCTGGAAGTTTTATAACGGATTTTTCAAGCTTAATGGCTTCATATGCTTTCTCAGTATCTTTGACATATTTATCGAGGGCATCGAGAGCCTTTTGTAAGTCGTTAGATCTAGGGTTTTTTAGTATAAGACATGTTTGATACATAATCCTTCTATTTAAGCCAACAGCCTCGATATACCTGTCAAACTGCTTCTTGAATCTTTCGGGAGGATTCATTTTTTTTAATTCCTCTAGTGTCTGAACTATATCTTTTTCTGATGAAGAAACTGTTTTAATTATATTGTTTATTTCATCCTTATCACTTGTTTTTAACTTGTCCAAGTTTTTAAGAGAATTGCCTGCTTTAGTATTCGTCTCATCTATTTTTTGCTTTTGTTCAAATATAAAATCAGTAAACTTAGTTGATGTTTTGCTGGATATAAAATGATAAGCAGCAAAGAAAACTCCAATCACGAGAAATAATGTTGATACAGCTATTAAAGCTTTTTGAACACCGCCTGTATTTCTTTTTAATACCATACTTCCACCCCTTTATATTTTAATTATAAGGGCTATTTTACTTAATTGGCTAAATACGATAAGCATGGCCAATTTTATCGTTGGTATTATTTGCTGTTTATATTAATCACATAATAAAAATATGTTTATTTTATTATATAACATAATTGGGTAATTATGAATATAAAAAAGCAGGGCAGAGTGCCCTACTCCCTTTCCAATATAAAATTTTTTACGTTTCTTACTCCTTCAATTTCTTCTATTATTTCAGATGCGATTTCAGAATCAAATTTTGAATTAGCATATCCTGAAAGCCATACGTTTCCATTTTCTACATCAACTCGTATGTCGCAATCATCAAGTCTTGCATTTATTAGACTCTGCTGAATTCTGTTGTTTATTGTAATATCATCAACAGTATCAACCGAATCTATTTCTATATGGGATATTACATCCTTTATTCCAAAAGCCCTTGAAGCTTCAGTAATGGCTAGTTTCTTATCCTTAAAAGTATGTACTCTGCCTTCGATAACTGCTTCACCCTTATGAACCTTTGGACTTACGCCTAAAAGCTCATCATGCTTTCTAAATTTGTTTATTATTTCAGCTTCGGACTCTTTGTCGGAGAATGTTCCATCGGTTGAAACTGTAAGACAGTTTTCTATAGATTTAATACCATTAACTCTATCCGTTAAATCTTCTATTAACTTCTTTTCAGAAAGTGTATCAACAAAACCGATAAGTGTGACATAACCATCACGACATTGAACTTTAACCTCTGAAGCTGTTCCTTGAAGTTCTCTTATTAAAATATCTTTTATTTTCTCCTCAAGTATCTGATCCTTATCCATTAAATCACCTCTAAATATTATAATAAAAGCTTTAAAGCATAATTTAAGAGCATTATACATAATGTAAAAATCCTCTCAATCCATAATTTTCCCAAATTTTTGTATTTAATTCATTAAGTTTTATATACTACAATGTGACTTTTTATTATATAATTATAAATGTAGGTATTTATACAATGCAAAATGCTATATATTCTATTCTGACAAACATCCTATGAACGAACCAGTTCATAGTGATGTATAAAAGGAATGAACATATGAATTTAATTGTGTTCTATATAGAACAAAGGAGGGAAAAGGATGGAGGACATTTATAATATAATGAATATAGTAAAAAATATAACATTGTGGAATATAGTAGATATATTAATTGTTGCATATATACTATACAAGCTGATTATGCTTATAAGGGAAACAAGAGCAGAACAGCTAATAAAAGGACTATTTCTAATAGTGGTTGTTATGAAGATAAGTGAAATACTTGGACTTGTAACAATAAACTATATTATAAAAAATACCCTTACTGTTGGACTTATTGCTGTTATAGTTATTTTCCAGCCTGAATTAAGAAAAGCGTTGGAACACCTTGGGAGAAGCAAAATACTTACCAGGAAGATATTTGATTCTGATGAGGAAATACAAAAGGTCGTAGATGAAATAGTTATTGCAGCAGTGAATCTTTCTGAATCTAAGACTGGAGCTCTTATGATTATAGAGCAGGAAACAGGACTAAATGACTATTTGCAAAGTGGAATAAAGATAGACGCAGAGGTTTCATCAGCACTTTTAGAAAATATTTTTGTTGTAAACACACCTCTTCATGATGGTGCAGTTATAATTAGAAGAGATAGAATTGCTGCAGCTGCATGTGTGCTTCCTCTTACTGAACAGCAGGTAAAAAAGGAACTTGGAACAAGACACAGAGCTGGTATTGGAATTACAGAAAGCTCTGATTCAGTAGCTGTTGTTGTATCTGAGGAAACAGGTAATATATCACTAGCATTAAATGGCAAGCTAACAAGAAACTATAATGGGGAGAGGTTAAAGCTGGTTCTCACTAAAATACTAGAGAGAAACATGAATCCTGATACAAGTATGGTTAAGAAGGTGAAAGAATGGCTGACAAAGAAAAACGAAAAATAGTTGCTATTATTCTATCGGTTTTCCTAGCCTTTGTTTTATGGTTGTATGTTATGGGGGATAGAAATCCAGAACAGCCTCCAAAGGTAATAGAGAATATTCCGGTAACATTGGTGAATACTGATGTGATTGACAAGGCTAATTTGGCTCTAATACCAAATCAAAACTTTACTATAAATTTAAAAATTAAAGCAAGGTACTTGGATTTAATAAATGTTAACTCTGATAGCTTTAAGGTAGAGGCAGATATGGAGGGTGGATTATTAAGAAAAGGCTATATTACCATACCTGTAAAAATAACATCTGCACCAGAGGGAATAACGGTTATGGATAAATATCCAGCAATAAGAGTTGAGCTTGATTCCCTAAGGGAAAAAAATGTACCTGTAAAGATAAATGTAACAGGAAATACAGCAAAGGGATATGGATATATTCCTTCTGTTGTAAAGCCTACAGCTGTTGTTGTATCAGGTCCTGAAAGGTTTGTTAATAATGTGGTTGGTGTTACAGGAGAGATAGATGTAAATGGTAAATCCCAGGATGTTTCTGGTTCTGTTGTCATAAAACCTGTGGATGTTGATGGGATTGCAGTGCAAAATGTTTCAATAGAGCCTAAATATGTGGATGTTACAGTACCAATAAAGCCTGCTAAAGAGGTACCTATTGTTGTTAGAAAAACAGGAACGCTTTCTGCGGGAAAGATTCTAAAGGATGCAATACCTGATATAGACAAGGTGACGATAGTTGGAGAAAAGAAATATCTTGATAGAGTGGATCAGATTCAAACGGTTCCATTTGATATTTCTAACCTTAACTCCTCAACGTCTGGTGAACTGATTTTGAATATACCGCCAGGAATTACTATCTTCAATGAAATAATGAGCGTAAATGTAACATTTGTACTTGAAAATATAGCTGAAGGGGCATTTAGCATTCCTGTATCAATTGTAAATCAAAGAGATGGGTATGATTATACTTTAAACCATAACAGCCTTGCAGTTACGATTGAAGGTGCTGAGAGTTTACTAAACACAATGGATGTTCAAAACTTAAAAGCTGTCGTTGATGTTAAGGATATGGATGAAGGGGAACATACTGTTTCTGCAAGTTTAAATCTACCAAATGGGGCGAGGATAAAGGATTCCTCGGCACTAAAGATTGTAGTAACTGTTTCTAAAAAACAATAATAAGACGTATATAAAGCTGTGGTTGGAAATGCTAAACCACAGCTATTTTCATATATATACAGAATTTCATATATAAGTAATATATTTTGTTAAACATCATAAATAATAGGCATATTTATCTAAATATAATAAAAATACTTGACTTCATCGGTTCAATGTAGTAAAGTATTTATTCAATTTTAAAAATTATTTGAAAAAAATATGTCGTTTTTCTTGCATTTTACATGTCATTTACATTAGAATTAGTATTGGATGATATATTTGAAAATAATATTCCATTAGAAATAAAACTTGAAAAAGGTGGTTGTTTTATGAGGCATTTAATCCTTGCTATCAATCCAGGTTCTACATCAACAAAGGTTGCCCTGTTTGAGGGAACCAATTGTGTAAAGCAGAAGAGCTTGAGCCACTCAATAGAGGATATATCAAGGTTTGAAAGAGTAGCTGACCAGTTTGAATATAGAAGGGATGTAATCCTTGACTGGTTAAAGGAAGAGGGATTTAAGACATCAGAGCTTGCTTGTGTTGTTGGAAGAGGCGGGCTTTTAAGGTCAATGCCATCAGGTACATATAAGGTAACAGATGCCATGATTGAGGATTTGAAAATAGGAATTCAGGGAGAGCATGCTTCAAATCTTGGCGGAATTATTGCAAAATCCATTGGGGATAATGAAGGAATTGATGCATTTATTGTTGATCCAGTTGCAGTTGATGAATTTGAAGACTCAGCAAGAATATCCGGACTTCCCGAGCTTCCAAGAAAATCCCTGGTACATGCTTTAAATGTAAAAGCAGTATCTAGAAAAATTGCAAAGTCTATGGGAAAAAAGCTTGATGAATTGAATCTTGTTGTGGCGCACCTTGGTGGAGGAATAACTATTTCACCACTATTAAAGGGAAAAATAATTGATGGTAACAACGCCAACGAAGCGGGACCATTTTCACCTGAAAGAGCAGGTACACTTCCTGTTGGAGATCTGGTTAAAATGGCTTACTCAGGAGAATATACATACAAGGAATTAAGAAAGAAAATAATAGGACAGGGAGGCCTTGTGGGCTATCTTGGAACAAATGATGCCAGAGAAGTAGAAAAAATGATACAAAATGGAGATAAAAGCGCAGAACTAGTATTTAATGCTATGGCATATCAGATAGGTAAGGAAATAGGGGCATGTGCAGCTGTGCTTTGTGGCAAGGTTGATAGTATAATAATAACTGGAGGACTTGCCTACTCAAAACGCTTAACAGACTATGTAACAGAAATGGTAAAATTCATTGCCCCGGTTGAGGTTGTACCAGGTGAGGATGAAGCCCTTGCTTTGGCTGAGGGTGCATATAGAGTTATTACTAATGAAGAAAAGGCAAAAATCTACGAAGAAGAGGTGTTTAATAATGATAAAGAGCTTCGATGAGGTTTTACAAAAGGTAAAATCCAATGGAATTAAAAAGGTTGCAGTTGCTGTTGCACAGGACGAACCAGTTCTAGAGGCAATAAGAGATGCAAGAAATGAAGGGATTGCAGAGGCAATTCTTGTAGGAGACAAGGAAAAGATTGAGGCATGTGCAAAGGTTGTTGGACTTGATTTAAATGGTATAGAAATAATAAATGAACCCAATGGTCCAATGGCAGCAAAGAAGGCAGTTGAGCTTGTTTCATCAGGTAAAGCAGATATGGTTATGAAGGGATTAATAGATACTGCATCCTTCTTAAGGGCAGTTCTAGATAAGGAAAAGGGATTAAGAACAGGAAAGGTTTTATCCCACGTTGCAGTATTTGACATTCCTGCTCTTCAAAGAATAATTGTATTAACTGATGCAGCTATGAACATAGCTCCAGATTTAATGACAAAAAAGCAGATACTTGAAAATGGAGTAGGCATTGCTAAGGCAATAGGAATGGAGATGCCAAAGGTAGCTTGTGTTGCAGCAGTTGAGGTTGTAAACCCAGATATGCAGCCAACACTAGATGCAGCTGCACTTTCAAAGATGAATGACAGAGGACAGATAAAGGGATGTATAGTTGATGGACCATTTGCAATAGACAATGCTCTATCAGAGGAAGCTGCAAAGCATAAGGGAATAAACAGCCCAGTTGCAGGAAAGGCAGATGTTATCCTTGTCCCAAACATTGAAACAGGAAATGTTATGTATAAAACATTAACATACACATCAAATGCTAAAAATGGTGGAATACTTGCAGGAGCTGCTGCTCCAGTTATACTTACTTCAAGAGCTGACAGTCCAGAAAGCAAACTTTACTCAATAGCTCTAGCTTCATTGGTTGCTGCAGCAAAATAAATTTTAAATGTTAAGATTACAAAAAAGATAAATAGCAATATCGGAGGTGCTTTAAATGTATAGGATGTTAGTAATAAATCCAGGTTCAACATCCACAAAGATTGCAGTATTTGAAGATACGAAGTCTATCTTTGAGGAAACATTAAGACATTCATCAGAGGAAATAGCTCAGTATAAAACAATATTTGAGCAGTATGATTTTAGAAAAGACGTTATACTAAAGGCAGTTGAAAAGGCTGGAATTGACATAAAGACATTAAGTGCAGTAGTTGGAAGAGGTGGGCTATTAAAACCTATCGAAGGTGGTACATACGAGGTTAATGAAGCAATGTTAGAAGATCTTAAGGTAGGAGTTATGGGACAGCATGCTTCAAACCTTGGTGGAATAATTGCACATGAGATAGCTAAATCAATAAACAAGCCAGCATATATTGTTGACCCTGTTGTTGTAGACGAGATGGAAGAAATAGCAAGAGTATCAGGTATACCTGATATAAAGAGAAAGAGTATAGTTCATGCCCTTAATCAGAAGGCTGTTGCAAAGAGATATGCTAAAGAAAAGGGTATTAAATATGATGAGTTAAACCTTATAGTTGCACATATGGGTGGAGGAATATCCGTTGGTGCACATAAGAAGGGTAAGATCGTTGATGTAAATAATGCACTAGATGGAGAGGGACCATTCTCACCTGAAAGATCAGGAAGTCTTCCAGTAGGAGACCTTGTAAAAATGTGCTATTCAGGGAAATATACTTATGAGCAAGTAAAGAAAATGATTTGTGGTAAGGGTGGATTTGTTGCTTACCTTGGAACAAATGATGCAAGAGACGTTGAAAAGATGATGAATGAAGGAAATAAAGAGGCAGAAATTGTATTCAAAGCTATGGCATACCAGGTTGCAAAGGAAATAGGAGCATGTGCTGCAGTTCTACATGGAAAAGTTGATGCAGTAATATTAACAGGTGGTCTTGCATATGGTAAGACATTTGTTGAATGGATAAAGGAAAAGGTATCCTTTATAGGAAACGTTGTTGTTTATCCAGGTGAAGATGAATTACTAGCCCTTGCAGAGGGTGGATACAGGGTTCTGTCCGGAGAGGAAAAGGCTGGAATATACAAGTAGGAGGAATCTGCATGGATTCAAGAATTAGAGTTTTTACCGGACATTTTGGAAGTGGAAAAACAGAAATATCAATTAACTATGCATTGAAACTTGCTGATGCAGGCAAAAAGGTATGTATTGCAGACCTTGATGTTGTTAATCCATATTTTTGTACAAGAGATGAAAAGGAATTCATTGAAAGTAAGGGGATAAGGGTTATTGCAACTCCAAAGGAAATGTCCAATGCAGAATTGGGAACAATTCCACTGGAAACCCTTGCAGTATTTAATGATAAATCCTATGATGTTGTCCTTGACGTCGGAGGAGATGACATGGGTGCAGTTGCCTTAGGACAGTATAACAGGTTCTTTAAGGAAGAGGATTATGACATGTATTGTGTTGTAAACACAAATCGACCATTTACAAGTGATGCTGATGGAGTAGTGGAGTTTGCAAGGGATATTGAAAGGGCCTCAAGGCTTAAGATTAAGTATCTTGTGCATAATACAAATCTGTCATATGAAACAAAAATAGAGGATATAATTAAAGGGCAGGAGATTATAAAAGAGGCATCGGAAAGACTTAATATACCTGTTAAGTACACAACTGTAAGGGATGATCTAGTAGATAAGCTTCCAGAAGGAATGCTTGGAGAGATATTCCCATTAAGAATATTCATGCTTCCACCATGGAATCGTGATCTAGAATAAACTAATGGTGACAGGCTCTTGAGTTATGAGTTATTTTATTAAAAATATCTTATAAATCATAGTTGTCTGAATAACTCATAACTCAAGTGCCTGTTACCATAACTTACGTTTTACCAATACTTACGCTATAAAAGAACCAAAAATTCTTTTATATATAAATAACCTTTAAGGAGGGGAGCTCATGGCAAAGGTATCTTTTAGACAAGACAGATGCAAGGGATGTGGTCACTGTGTTGCAGTATGCCCCAAGCAGATAATAGAATTTGATGATAAGCTGAACATAAAGGGGTACCACCCTGCAGTTGTTAAGGAGACTAACATGGATAAGTGTATAGGATGTGCATCCTGTGCAAGAATGTGCCCAGACTTGGTTATAACAGTTGAAAAATAAATAGGGATAGGAGGTAATCTTAGATGGCAGGAAAAGTTCTAATGAAGGGTAATGAAGCTATTGGAGAAGCAGCTATT
Source organism: Clostridiaceae bacterium (assembly GCA_032095175.1). GTDB lineage: Bacteria > Bacillota > Clostridia > Clostridiales > Caloramatoraceae > DAMCZI01. The sequence goes on along the minus strand of DAMCZI010000033.1, from coordinate 37,075 downwards.
CAAGCTGGTTGCCAGTGTTTCTTTGGTTATCCAATAACACCTCAGACAGAGGTTGCTGCTTACATGTCAAGAAAGATGCCTAAGATAGGAAGAGTATTTCTACAGGCAGAAAGTGAAGTTGCTGCAATAAACATGGTTTATGGTGCAGCAGGAACAGGGACAAGGGTTATGACTTCATCCTCAAGTCCTGGAATAAGCTTAAAGTCAGAAGGTATTTCATATATAGCAGGTGCTGAGCTTCCATGTGTTATCATAAACATCGTTCGTGGAGGCCCTGGACTTGGTGGAATTCAGCCAGCACAGTCTGACTACTTCCAGGCAACAAAGGGTGGTGGACATGGAGACTATAATCTTGTAGTTTTTGCTCCAGCATCAGTTCAGGAAATGGTTGACCTTATAGAAGAAGCTTTTGATGTTGCAGACATATATAGAAACCCTGTAATGGTTATGGGAGACGGAATGTTAGGACAGATGATGGAACCTGTTGAATTCAAGGAAAGAGTTCAAAGAGAAATCCCATCAAAAGCTACATGGGCTGCAGATGCACTTAAGGGAAGAAAAGAGCATCATGTAATAAACTCACTTTTCTTAAAGCCAGATGTATGTGAGGAACATAACAATAAGCTTCAGAGAAAATATGCTGAGATAAAAGAAAAAGAAGTAAGATATGAGACTTATAACTGCGACAAGGACGTAGACATGGTTATAGTTGCATATGGAACAGTATCAAGAATATGCAAGAACACTATAAAGATGCTTGAAAAGGAAGGAATAAAGGTTGGACTTATAAGACCAATAACTCTATGGCCATTCCCAACTAAGGCATTTGATGAAGTTGTTGACAAGACAAAGCATGGCTTCATTTCAGTAGAGTTAAGCTGCGGACAGATGGTTGAGGACGTTGCACTTGCAGTAAACGGAAGAAAGCCTGTACACTTCTATGGAAGATCAGGTGGTATGGTTCCTACTCCAACTGAAATAGCTAACAAGATAAAGGCTATTGTAGGAGGTGCAAAGTAATGGCAGTTGTATTTGAACCAACAAAGGGATTACTTGACGTATCCACACATTACTGCCCTGGATGCACACATGGTATAATCCACAGACTTGTTGCTGAATCACTTGAGGAATTAGGTGTTATCGACAAGACTGTAGGAGTTGCTCCAGTTGGATGTTCAGTTTTAGCATATGATTATTTTGCATGTGACATGTTTGAAGCTGCTCATGGTAGAGCACCAGCAGTAGCAACAGGAATAAAGAGATCACATCCAGACAACGTAGTATTTACATATCAGGGAGATGGAGACCTTGCTGCTATTGGAACAGCTGAAATCGTACATGCTGCAGCAAGAGGAGAAAGAATAACAACAATATTCGTAAATAACTGTATATATGGTATGACTGGTGGACAGATGGCACCAACAACTCTACCAGGACAGGTAACAGAAACATCACCATACGGAAGAGATGTTAAAATCGCTGGATTCCCAATCAGGGTATCAGAAATGATTTCAACTCTTGATGGTGCTGTATATGTTGAAAGAGTTTCAGTTGACACTGTACCAAATGTATTAAAGGCTAAGAAGGCTATAAAGAAGGCATTTGAGATTCAGTTGAAGGGACTAGGTTTTTCATTTGTTGAGGTTCTTTCAATTTGTCCAACAAACTGGGGACTTTCACCAATTGAATCTCTTAAATGGTTAAGAGAAAACATGATTCCTTACTATCCTCTAGGGGTTAAGAAGGATACTGTAGAGGAGGCGAAATAACATGGCACATCAGGAAATGGTATTTGCAGGCTTTGGTGGCCAGGGAATTCTCTCAATGGGTAAATTCGTTGCCTATGCAGGAATGGACGAAAATATGAGTGTATCATGGTTACCATCATATGGTCCAGAAATGCGTGGAGGTACTGCAAACTGTTCAGTAATATTAACTAATGACAGCATTGGTTCACCAATAGTTACTGACCCAACAACTGTTGTTGTAATGAATAGACCATCACTTGACAAGTTTGAAAACACATTAGTGCCAGGTGGCGTTCTTATAATGGATAGTGACCTTATTTCAAGAGAACCAGAAAGAAAAGACATTGAAGTTATAAAGATACCTGCTCAGACTGTAGCAGCTGAAGTAGGTTCAACAAAGATAGCAAACATGATTCTTCTTGGAGCACTTATTGAAAAGACAAAGATCGTTCCAATGGAAGCTCTTCTTAAGGCTCTTAAGGATCATGGTAAGGAAAAGTTCTATGAACTAAACAAAAACGCTCTTGAAAAGGGTGCTGAATTAGTAAGAAAGTAATGATAGGTTGCCCATCACTTGACCTTTAATGTCAAGTGATGGGCAATTTTATTTATCTATCTAAACCATTTTAAGATTTCTTCATATACAGCATTGGGGTTGTCCCAATGAATCATATGAGTGGTCCCTTCAATCTTTTTAATAACCGCTCTTGTTCCCTCGCTAAATACTTTACTTTGTATATTCCTAATTTTCGTAAAAGACTCAGGGAGAGTGCATTGTAATAGAAGAATGTTTTGTGGAAGACGGTTGTAAATTAGAGTTGATGGAGACTTATACATAGATTTAATAGCACCTCTTGCTGTATCACCAGAAGCATGCCATATAACCCTTCTATCAACTTCCTTCATTAAATCCATAGATGCTTCCTTCAACAATGGTGACCATCTTAAATAGTTGTTCTTTTCTGCTTCAAGGTACTCTTCCCAGGATGAAAATATATATTCATTAAAATCCTTTTCATAACATTCAATTTCCTCTTGTAAAGAGCATGGAAGTTTTTGCTGTAAGTGATTATTTTTAGAAAAATAATCATTGCTCAATTTTTTTATATAATATCCTCCATCAAGTAATATTATTTTTTTCACTTTTGTAGGATAATTTGCTGTGTAGTGAAGAGCAATTTCACCACCCCAAGAATGAGCCAATAAATAGAATTCCTTTTCACAAGTTAAATCAATAACCTTTGAAAGCCATTTAATTAAGTTTGGAATTTCATAGTCCTCATCTCTTGAAAATGGAGGAGTCTTTCCGTGTCCGGGTAAATCAATGGATAAAACATGATACTTATCCTTTAGCATTTCTCCTAACTCTAAAAAGCTTAAACATGTGCTTCCAAGACCATGAATGCAGAAAATCAAAGGGGTATTTTTATTTCCCCATTCGCTGACCCTTACATTTATGTCTTGATTGTTAATAAAGAATTGTCTCATGATAATCACTCCTTTATAAAATAAAAAAGCCGCAGATTTACTCTGCGGCTTAATTTCTCACACTAACTACATATAGATTATATGCAGTTCATCAAGAAAAAATGGTGATGTATGCCCGGAGAGTAAATATAAAATCATAAAATGACAATTAGGCAACAAAAATAAACTGTCCTTAAAACAGTACTGCCTAATTATTCAATTGAATGATTTTATCTTACGTCCCCATGCACATTTATATTATATGATTACTCTAACACTAAGTGTGCCGGGTATCATACCACCCTTCAACTATATTATTATATAAATAATAACATGAATTATAGAGATTTTAAATAATATCTTTTAAACCTATCTAGTGATTGATTTTTAAAATTGAAATATTTCCAGACGATGTTGAAAGAACAATTGGGCTTTTCCCATCGTCTACAGTGCCGCATAATGAATGCTTATCATTTGAGGAAATAGTTTTTAATTGAAAATCACATTTAATATCTCCAGTTTCAGTTTTAGTATCAAGTTTAAAAAAAGAACTATCAGGAAGTTTTAAGCATACATTGCCTGTAATTGAATTAATGGTTATTTTATTACTAGCATAATGTGAATATGTTAAATCAGTGTTACCACATAATGATTTGATTGATACATCTCCCTTTGGATTAACCAAGGTCACATCGCCTGATGATGAATCTATAACCATTGCCTTGCAATTAATACTGTCTAAAATCATGTTACCTGATGATGCTTCAAAATTAATATAATCCTTAGAAAACATATTTTTACATTTGATTAAGCCAGTGGTCAATTTAACACTTCCATTTTTACAATTAACATTTTCTAAGCTTATAGCTCCTGTTGAATTTTTAACTTCAAATCCTTGAGAGTCGATTGACTTTAATGAAACTATGTCCCCGGTTTCGGAGTTTAAAGTAATATTTTTAAGTTTTAAAGAGGAAGCTATATCAATGCTGCCAGTACCTGAGGATATACTAATATTATTTTTATATTCATCAGGTATTAAAAAATCAAGTTTTAAATCATATAGAGGAATGCCATTTAAAATAGTTGCCTTAAACATTTCTCCTGTAATAGGGTCTGGAGTGTTGATATATATATTCAATGTATTTCCAACTCGTTATAATTCAAATTCTATCTTTGATACAGATTTGCCGTATAAATGTGCTTCAAATTCCTTTTTATTATGAGTTTGTATTGAAATATTTGTAGAAGTGCTATCCACTATAATAGAGGATATATCATTTAGAGAAGCTGATTTAAGCTGGTCTATTTCATTTAAAGTAATTGATGTATCCTTTGTAGATGGACTACTTTCAGACCTTGAAGCTTTTGTATCTGCATTTGAATAATTTATGGTGCAGGATAGAAGAAAAATAGACAATGAACCTGTTAGCCATAGAATAATTATTTTTTTAAACAAATTTGCAGTGCCTAGGGTGATGACTTTCCTGGACATAATTATATCACTCCTATTCATTTAAAATTCTAAAGTTACATAAATAACCATATGTGCATATATAAGTATAACATTGCTTCTGGAAATAACAAGGTACCTTTAGTTGATTAATTCAATAGAACAATAGCAACAGCATATGAAATATAACATGGATCACCTCTATCATAGATGTAAATTATTAAATTTGGTTTAAAAATAAATATTAAATATAAATGTTGATAGCAGAGAGACTATCACCTTGGTGATTATTTGTAGATAGGTTTCAATTTTTCCTATAGACAAACGAGAGTGTCTGGTAGATTTGAATCGAATAATAAAATGACATTTATGTAATTGTATTACAAAAATAGTTGTGCTATAATTTGCATTAAGGTTAAACCCATGAATTACCATTTACCTTTTGGAGATTTAAATAGACTAAAAAGCCTTAAAGGGCAGATGTTTTAAGGCATCATAATAAATAATAAATCACTTTAAAAGGAGGAAATAAAATGTACAAAAAAGTTGTTAGTTTGGTCTTGGTGTTAGTTCTTGCATTTACATCATTAGGACTAGCCACTGCAAAGGGAGCTGTGTTAGGTAATGACAATACAAACATAGCTAGTACGGAGTTAAAAAAACCAGTGAAAGGGTTAACTCCTGCTGAAAGAAGAAAGCTCGGATATGTAAGAAAAGCTACTATGGGTATAGAGTACAAAACAAATTTAGAAGCATGGAAAAAATATGACGATTTTGTATATGTAGATTATCCAGCAGAAGGTGATACAGAGGATAATTCAAAGGCGATATATGACGGAAAATATGTATCCTTTATATCAAGTGATTTGTTAAAGAAGTATGATGAAACATCCAAAATAACAGATAGGGCAAAGAGAAGTGCGGAGAGAAGAGCCATATTAAGTAAGGGATTGGACATTTACTCTATAATTATATATAGAAGTAATAAGCTTCCAAAGGAAGAACAGATTAAAAAGGATGTTAAACTTCCAAACTACTTTAAACTAGGAGAAGATGGAGGTTATGCATTTTATTTTGGATACGGGAATTTTAATGATAAGGATTTAACAGCGGATGACAAAGTAGCATATAAAGCATTATATGATGATGCAATGATTATAGCAGATTCAATGATAGTGTTTAAACCAATAGGCTGTGAAGAAGGAATAAAGAGTCTTGGTAAGCTCCAATTTAAATTAAAGGATCTTGAAGGAAAAGAAGTAACAGAGAGTATATTTAAACAAAATAAAATAACAATGGTTAATCTATGGGCTACATATTGTGGCTATTGTATAGATGAAATGCCATATATTCAGGAATTAGCTAATGAGCTAAAGGATAAGGAATTTGGTGTAGTTGGTATAGCTGGTGATGTATATTCAAATGGAGTAGTAGATGAAAAATTATTGGAAAAGGCAAAAAAGATTGTTAATGATACAGGAGTAAAATATCAAAGTCTAATTCCAGATGACAATATGAAATATGATGGTATAATGCAATATCTACTTGGATATCCTACAACAATATTTGTAGACAGTGAAGGAAATATAGTTGGAGATGTAATCATAGGCGAGATAAGCAAGGTTGATTATGAAAAGAGAATTATAAAGTTATTAGGATTAACACCAGAAGAAAAAAGAAAAATGGGATATGTAAATAAACCTATGTTAGGTATGGAATACAAAATAAATGCAGAAACTTGGAAAAAATATGATGATTTTGTATATACAGATTATCCAGAGGAAGGAGATACAGAGGATAACACAAAAGCTATATTTGATGGAAAATATGTATCCTTTATTTCAAGTGAACTGCTAAAACAGTATGATGAAACAGCTAAAATAACAGATAAAGCTAAGAGAACTGAACAGAGAATTGCAATATTAAGCAAGGGAATAGATATTTACTCTATGATTATATACAGAAAGGATAAGCTTCCAAAGGAAGAACAGATTAAAAAGGATATTAAGCTTCCAAACTACTTTGAGCTAGGGGAAGATGGAGGTTATGTATTCTACTTTGGATATGCAGATTATAATGATAAGGATTTACCAGAAGCTGATAAGGCTGCATATAAAGCACTTTATGATGATGCAGAAATTATAAGAGATTCTATACAAGTTTTCAAGCCAATTAGCTCTGCAGAAGGAATAAAGAGTGTTGGAAAACTTCAATTTAAATTAAAAGACCTTGATGGGAAAGAAGTAACAGAGAGTATTTTTAATGATAATAAAATAACAATGGTTAACCTATGGGCTACTTATTGTGGATATTGTATAGAGGAGATGCCAAGTATTCAAGAATTATCAGTAGAACTTAAAGATCAAAAATTTGCAGTAGTTGGAATAGTAGGCGATGTATATTCAAATGGAGTAGTTAATGAGAAATTATTAGAGATGGCAAAAAAGATTGTTAATGACACAGGAGTAAAATATCAGAGTCTAATTCCAGATGATAATATGAAATATAATAGCATTATGCAGTACTTAGTTGGATATCCAACAACAATATTTGTTGATAGCAAAGGCAACATTGTTGGAGATGTTATAATTGGTTCGATGACAAAGGAAGAGTTTAAAAAAGCTATTGAAGGAGCATTTAATTCTCTTAAGTAGCCAAATAATTCTTTATATGTAAAATTGTTGCCTGCATTTCAGATGCAGGTGACAATTTTACTAAATTGCATATATATGATTTTTTTACACAGCCTGTATTCTAATCAGCATAATAAGGCTGTTTGGAATATAAGAATTCTATTGAATTCAGTGTTGAATACGGGGGGATAAAATGAAGAGTAAGGTACAAAGATATATAATACTAATAGCCAGCCTATGCTTGATTTTTTTTGGATTATTTAGAGGGGAATATAAAACTGTTCTTAAAAAGGCGATTAATATTTGTTTGGAGTGTGTAGGAATTGGTTAAAAATTCAAAAAGAACAATAGTCCAAATAATTTCAAGCATTGGCATGAATGGTTATTTTAAAGGTTTTATAGAAGGTGGAATCTATAAAGGGAAGCTTAAAAATATGTGTGTACCTGTTTTAAACTGCTATTCTTGTCCTGGGGCTATGGGCGCTTGTCCGATTGGCTCACTACAGGCAGTCATAGGGAGTATACGATACAATTTTTCATTTTATGTGCTGGGTTTTATATCTTTAATCGGTATTCTATTTGGGAGACTAGTTTGTGGATGGCTTTGTCCATTTGGATTTATTCAAGAGCTGCTTCACAAAATACCAATTCTTAAAATAAAGGTAAATGAGAGGGTTCATAATGTATTGAAGTATTTGAAATATGTAATACTTTTACTATTTGTATTACTGCTTCCTTTAGGAGAAGCATTGCTAAATGATATGGGAACCAGTGATCCATATTTCTGTAAATATATTTGTCCAGCAGGAACATTAGAGGGCGGAATACCGCTAGTATTATTAAACAAAGAATTAAGAGGAGCCATAGGTTTAATTTATGCTTGGAAGGTTTCTTTATTAGTTGCTATAGTAATATTATCAATGATGATTTATAGGGCATTTTGTAAATATTTATGTCCACTAGGAGCATTTTATGCAATGCTTAATCGTTTCAGCTTCTACTCATTAAGAGTGGACAAGGATAAATGTGTATCCTGTAATGCTTGTGTTCGAGCATGCAAGATGAATGTAAAGGTATATGAAAATCCTAATGATGGAGAGTGTATTAGATGTGGAGAATGCGTTAAAGCATGTTCCTTTAATGCAATATCAAAGGGATTTAGAAATAGAAAATTAGAGAAAGAGGTAATTAAAGAACATATTACAACTAAGATATAACATTTAAAAACAAAATGTACGAATTTTATTGGATTCTATTTTGAAGCAAGGGGTGAAATAATGTTTAAGAGATTGATATGTTTAGTTTTAGGAGTTATTTTATCGATATCACTATTTGGTTGTGGAGAAAATAAAAATTCTGAAGCTAAAGATAATAAACCAATAGCATCCACTGAAACTCCTACAGAAAATACTACCACACAAAATACTGATACAACTACAGTGCAGGAGAGCACCAATACTACAACTACACAGAATACATCTACTCCAACTCAAACTGCACCAACTACAAATAGCCAAGGAACAACTGGTAAAAAATCAGATACAAAGACTACAACAACCTCAGGTACAACTAAAAACGCCGGTACCCAAACCCCAACTGCAGCACAGCCAACAACTAACAATTCCAATAATACAGATTCCAAGAAAACAAATACTAATGACCCAATAATGGCCCTTGGGAAGCTTGAATTTACATTAAATGATATTGAAGGCGATAGCTATAAAAGTTCAGATATATTTAAGGATAACAAGCTTACGATGATTAATATATGGGGAACACTTTGTACTCCTTGTATTAAGGAATTACCTGAGCTTCAAGAACTTTCAGAGGAATTGTCAAGTAAAGGAATAAATATAATCGGGCTGGTTGGTGATGTTTCAGGGGAAGAAAACATGGAGGATGCTATTGCAATAGTTAAAAAAAAGAAAGTAGAGTTTTTAAACCTTGTTCCTGACGATGCAATAAGAGAAACATTGCTTTCTAAAATTAAGGGATATCCTGTTACAATTTTTGTAGATAGCAATGGTAATTTGATTGGAGAAACAATAGTTGGGGCAAGAAGCAAAGATGAATATAAAAGTATTGCTGAAAAGGTTTTTGATACTTTGAATTAGAAGCAGAAATACATCAAACAAAAAATGAAACATTGAAGGGATAGTTTTTATTCCTTGAGATTCAGAATAAACATGAAGGAACCTGGATAACAGGCACTTGGGGAGCATCCATAGATTTGTGTAAATCAAATCTATGGATGCTCTCACAGCCTCATTTTTTATAACATTTCCAAAAATGCTGCAAGTCTTGTTTTTACTTGACCCAAGTCAAATTTACTATAATCAGTTTCGATAGATATATAAGGAACATTTTTACTATTTACAAGCTTTTTAATATTTTTTGTTTCAATGTTGTATGTATGGCATGCTTGTAATACTATTTCAACAACTCCATCTACTTTAAACTCTTCAACGAGCTGTGATATAAGCTTCATTCTATTTGGATTTGGGCTCATAACAGAGCAACCTATATTTAAATATCTATCAGAAATTGCGGTAACTATATCCTCAGTATTTGTATCAACCATATAGCGAGCAGGTTTTATTCCAGCACAATTTTCAAAACAGACAACTACTCCATCATTTTCTTCAATTGTGCTGACAATTTTATCAAAAACACCACCAATTGGGCATCCAGTTACTAATATTCTTTTTGCATCCTTTGAAACTGGTCGCAGTCCTTCATTATAATTTTTCAAAGTTGTATCTATAATTTCATTAATTTTTTCATATAAAGTATTTAAGTCGAAATTAAATCCGATTCCATCTAGAACCTTGTATAGGTCATAGCCCTTTAAAGGCGGTGGTGTTAATTTTGAAAGCTCCATAAGCTGGCATTGTGAAGTTCTCAATTTGTTTCTCATCTCTGCTGCTGCTTTCAAGTTTTCTTCACTAATTTCAACATTAAATTTATCTTGGAGTTTTTTGATTAATCTATGATTTTCCCTGATCCAAACTTCACGGGTATAATCATAATTAATTCCCTGAGGTAATTGCATTACATGGGTATCTTTTATTTCTCCAAGAAGTTCGTACATTTTCTTTTTACCGTCGCATGTAGTCTCTCCGATAATAATATCTGCAAAATAAAAATATGGACACTTTTCTGAAATAGCAAATCCATAGCTTGATTTTATAAGAGGGCAAAGGTTTTTAGGCAGGTGTCCCTCTGCATCGGGAATTGTCTCTTCACTCATTCCGCATAGACTTACGGATAATATTCCTGCTGCATCAAGTATCTCAAGTGGAGTGAAGGTACAGAAAACTCCAGCTACTAATCCCCCATTTTCCTTTATTTCTTTAATTTTTATAAATCCATTACGCCTAGCTTCCGAAAACTGTTCGAATTGTTCAGGTAAACTCAAATCGTTCATGAAATCCCCTCACTTATTGAAAATGTCAATCTTATGATAGGACTATTTTGTCGAAAAGTACAATAGATTATCCTAATATGTCAGCTTGACACTATTAATAATATGAATTAGATTTACAATATTTAAATTATTATAATCATAAGTGTTTAAAAAATAATAAGGAGAGTTGAAGATGAAAAAAATTTTTGCATTAATACTTGTACTAATTATGAGCATTTCTCTTTTGTCAGGTTGTTCGTCAAAAACAACAAAAACTTCTGACAAAGCAGAGCTTAAAGGAGAGATCACTTTTTCCACATGGGGCTCACTAGAAGAGAGAAAGGTAAATGAAGATATTATTGCTTTATTTGAGGCAAAATATCCTGGAACAAAAGTAAAACTTGAATACATTCCAGAAGAGTATACAACAAAAATTGATTCAATGTTTTTAGGCAAAAAGGCACCAGATGTTATCTATGGTCATCCAAAGTACTTTGCTGCCTGGGCGAGCCAGGGATTGCTAATGGACTTGACGGATAGATTTGCTCAAACACCTGAACTTTTAGATGATAGCAAATTTAACACAAACCTTTACGAAGCTTTTAAGTATGAAGGTAAAAATATTGCAACAATAAATGGCGCTGATACAATGTTGCTTTATTATAATAAGAATCTTTTTGATAAAGCAGGTATTCCTTACCCTACATCTGATTGGACTTGGGAGCAGTTTATTGATGCAGCAAAAAAACTTACCATAATTGGAGCCGATGGAAAACCAAAGCAGTATGGAATATCCCTAAGTAGTTTTTACAGTGCTATTGAAGCCTTTTTATTTGCAAATGGCGGAAAGTTATTTGATGATATGAATAATCCAAAAAAAGTTCTAATAAACTCTAAGGAAAATATTCAAACATTAAAGATGATACAAGACTTAATCTATACATATAAAGCAGCACCTACTGCAGCAGATGCAGAGGTTTTAGGTGGAGGTTTTGACACTGGTCAAATTGCTATGACAGTTGATGGTGTGTGGTCTGTTATTTATAGGAAAAATATTAAGGATTTTGGCTGGGGAATACAGGAACTACCTTCAACTGATCCTAACAATAAAAAAATACCTGCACTATATGCTGGTTATGCAATTGCAAAAACAACAAAAAATCCAGATTTAGCTTGGGAATTTGCAAAATTTATGCAATCTGATGAGGCTCAAAAGTTACTTGCTTCTTCAGGACTAATAACAGTTATTAACAAGAAAATAGCATCATCAGATGAAATTATTAACATTAAAGGTGCACCTGATAACCATATTCTTAGAGTTACATCACTAGAAAAATCCATACATAATGATGTGATGCTGGCAAATTGGTCAGAATACTTAACTAAGGTATTTACTCCTGTTATAGAGGAATTGCTAAACAATACAATTACTCCTGAAGAAGCTGCAAATAAAATGCAAAAAGGGTTTGAAGAAATTTTAAATAAAGGCAAATAGTAACTGCAATTAATATGCTTACAAAAGAAATAATCAAGGTCATATTTGCCTTGATTATTTCTTCATGTGCGCACATTGAGGTGAAATCTCTCTTTGTTACTCGAATGAGAGGTCGATGAGTAAAATAATTCTCACCTCCTACTCGATATAAAAGAATATGAATGGAGAATTAGCAATGAAAAAAAGCAAATTTTTGTGGTTTGTTTCCCCGTGGATAATAGGATTCTTACTATTTACCCTTATACCCATGCTTAGTTCACTTGTACTTAGCTTTACAAAGTGGAACATCCTAACCCCTCCGGAGTTTATCGGATTTCAGAACTATAGGGAAATATTTCAGGATCCATTGTTCTATAAATCTATGAAAGTTACATTGGCATATACTTTTTTTAGTGTGCCTATTAATGTATTTTTATCATTATTAGTAGCAATCCTTTTAAATAGCAATATAAAAAATATAAATTTATATAGAACTATTTACTACCTTCCTGCAGTTGTCTCAGGTGTTGTTGTATCCTTGCTATGGAGATGGATATTCAATGCTGAATTCGGATTAATTAACAACTTTTTAATTAAGTTTGGAATTCAGGGTCCACGCTGGTTAAATGATGAAAAATGGGTGCTGACTGCTTTAGTAATAATGAGCATTTGGGGAATCGGCGGAGGCATTATCATGTATTTATCAGGTCTTCAAGGCATACCTTCCTATTTATATGAAAGCGCAAGGCTTGATGCTGCAAGTTGGTGGACCCGGTTTACGAAAATAACCATTCCTTCAATGAGTCCCATACTACTGTTTACAACATTGACCGGAGTTATTGGAGGACTTCAGACCTTTACTCAAGCTTATATTATGACAAATGGAGGACCTAATAATGCTTCCCTTTTTTATGCTTACTATGTATATAATCATGCATTTGGATGGAAGGAAATGGGGAAAGCTTGTGCTATGGCATGGTTACTATTTATTGTAATTTTTATAATAGCTGCAATAATCCTTAAAATATCTTCATATAAGGTTTATTATGAATCAAAAGAAGGGGGAGATATAATTTGACAACAAGAAAGAAAAAAATTATTAAATTAGCGACTCAATTACTGGTTATCATTGGCGCTGTTTTGATGATTATGCCCTTTATCTGGATGATTTCAACCTCTTTTAAGGATCCGTTAAAGGTATATGAATTACCTATAAAGTGGATACCAAATCCAATTATAAAGGATAATTATATTAGATTATTTACTGATTATAATTTTGGATTATATATTGGCAACTCACTTAAGCTTGCTGCTATAAATATTGCGGGAAATGTAATATCTTGTTCTCTTGTTGCCTATGGCTTTGCATTTTTACAACATAAATATAAAAATATAATGTTTATAGTTTTGCTCTCAACAATGATGCTGCCTGGTGTTGTAACATTCTTCCCTCAATTTATTTTGTTTAATTATATTGGCTGGTATGGTACATTATTACCTCTTTGGGTACCTTCATTTACTGGAAGTGCATTTTACATATTTTTGCTAAGACAATATTTTTTAACTATTCCAAGTGAAATACTTGAAGCTGCAAGAATAGATGGCACTAGTGAATGGAAAATTCTTTGGAAAATAGTTATGCCCATGTCAAAGCCTGCAATAATGGTAATTGTTATTTATACATTTATGAATGTCTGGAATGATTTTTTTGGACCCTTGATTTATATAATTAACGAGGATCAAAGAACAGTTGCTATTGCTCTTAACTATTTAAGTAATACATATGAAGGAACAAGTTCAATACCAATAAGCATGGCAGCATCTGTTTTGCTCATACTACCTTGTATTCTTATTTACTTCTTTGGTCAATCATATGTATCGAAGGGATTGGTATTTAAGGGAGTTGAAAAATAGTGAAAAAGTTTATTGATTATTTATATGCCTTTGAGAAGCGCTTGATTAGCCCAATTTATAATTGTGAACAGGATTTTAGCTTTATATGTATGGGCCACGCAGCATTTGCTAAAGCACTTGGATTTAAGACTGAGCATATAGGGGGTGATTTAGAAAAGGTTATTGATGGAGCAATAAAAAATGAAGAAGAATTGGATATTATAATAGAAAAAAATTTTATGGACAGCTCATATATTGATAATGAGGTAAAGGATTTATTGAATTTAAAGGCTAATGCTGGCCATCCTATTGGGGGAGGTTGTTTTGGACCACTTTCCATTGCTGCAACTATAGTTGGAACAGAGAGTTTAATTAAGCTAACCATAAAGAATCCTAGGTTTGTTGAAAAAATCCTTGGCTATATTACAAAGCATATAATATACCTTGCTAAATTGGAAGAAGCAAATGGATCAGATTTTTTTTGGGTTGCTGAGCCAGTAGCATCTTTACTATCCCCTAAAAAAATTTGGCAATTTTCCGGAAGGTATCTAAAAACAATTTTCGATTCTATTGACCAAGCTTCAATTTTACATGTTTGTGGAAAAACATTAAAACATACTGGTGGAATGGTAGCAACAGGTGCGCAGGTATTAAGTATTGATTATCTTACTGATATTGAAAAGAATATACGAATTGTGCCAAGGGATATTGTTATTATGGGAAATGTTAATCCTATGCTCCTTAAGTATGGCTCAAATGAAGAAATAACTAAAGAAGTAATGGAAGTAAACAAGGCATGCAGGAATTATAAAAACTTCATTATGAGTACAGGCTGTGCGGTTCCACTCGGAACACCTAAGGAAAATGTTCAGCTTATGATAGATTTAACAAAAGAATTTGATATATGGAGCAATTATGAATATAAATTGCTCCAGGAATTAATCAATTTATTTATGGATAATAATGAAGCTAAAATTAAAGAATTTATTGTTCAAAACTCTCCAAGTCAAGAGATAGTTATTGAGGCTAAAAGTGAAGCAAAAAAAATTTTAGAATATAGAAAGGAGAATATATAATTGGCTAAGATAGAATTGAAAAACTTGAAGAAAGTATACACCACCTCAAAAAAGATAGAGCTTGAAGCTGTTAAATCAATTAATTTAGAAATTGAAGATAAGGAGTTTGTAGTTTTTGTTGGCCCATCAGGTTGTGGAAAATCAACTACACTTAGAATGATAGCTGGACTTGAAGATGTTACATCTGGAGAAATAATAATAGATGGGCTGAAGGTTAACGAAATAGAACCTAAATCACGTGATATTGCAATGGTTTTCCAAAACTATGCACTATATCCCCATATGTCTGTCTATGAAAACATGGCCTTTGGACTTAAGAATCGAAAAGTTCCAAAGGATGTAATAGAAGCTAAGGTTAGAGAAGTTGCAAAAACTCTGGGAATTGAGGATGAACTTTTTAGAAAACCAAAGGAACTAAGTGGGGGACAGCGTCAACGTGTTGCCATGGGCAGAGCAATGGTGCGTAATCCAGAGGCTTTTCTTATGGATGAACCACTTTCAAATCTTGATGCAAAGTTACGTGTTCAAATGAGAAACGAGCTTACAAAGCTCCACAGAGATTTACAAACAACCTTTGTGTTTGTAACCCATGATCAAATAGAGGCTATGACTCTTGCAACTAAAATTGTGGTAATGAATGAAGGAAATATTATGCAAGTAGATACACCTGAGAGAATATTCAATAATCCGGCTAATTTATTTGTGGCAGGATTTATTGGAAGTCCACAGATGAATTTTTTAAATGGAAAATATATTTTAGAAAATGGAGCTTCTTATTTTCTAAGAAATGATTTGAAAATTTTAATACAGAATACTAATTTTAATTGTGATATAGAAAGTGGCAAAGAAATTATTCTAGGTATTAGACCTGAATATATTAGAATTTCGAGTAACAATCAAGGTGATTCATTTCATTGTATTATTAATATTATTGAAAATATGGGTTCCTATCAGAACATATATTGTGCTCTTGATGAAGAAGATGTAGTAATAAAAGTAGATTCAGAAAGAAAACTTACAATAGGGGAAGAAATTTTTATTAGATTAATAAAGGACAAAATGCAACTTTTCGATAAAGATAGTGAACTATCCTTATATTATTAGAAGTGCTACAGCTAAAAATTTTAATAGTGTTAAAAAATCTTGCTTTACTTAGGAAAGCTTTATCAATTTCCAAGAAGGACTGTCACACTAAATAGTTAGTGCACAGTTCTTTTTTGATAAAAAATAAACCCCAAACTCCAAAGAGTAAGGGATTTATGGTAAAGCTAATGTATGGAATAAAATTAGCATGCTAATGCGATGGACTCTTAATTATTTATACTCTCAAGGTATTCATCATAGGACATCTTCTTGTCTATGATACCTGTTGGAGTTATTTCTATTATTCTGTTTGCAATGGTCTGTATAAACTGGTGGTCATGGGAGGTAAACAGTATGTTGCTGCTGTAGTCCCTTAGACCGTTGTTTAATGCGGTTATGGATTCAAGATCCAAGTGGTTTGTAGGCTGGTCCAGGATTAGGACATTTGCACTGCTCAGCATCATTCTGGACAGCATGCATCTAACCTTTTCTCCTCCAGAAAGAACCTTTGCCTGCTTTAGGGCTTCTTCTCCTGAGAATAGCATTCTGCCAAGGAAGCCTCTTAGATAGCTTTCAGCTTTTTCCTCTGAGAATTGACGAAGCCAATCCACTAGATTTAATTCAACATCATTGAAAAATTCAGAGTTATCCTTTGGGAAATATGCCTTTGTAATGGTAACTCCCCATCTAAAGGTTCCACTGTCTGGTTCCATTTCTCCAGTTAGTATTTTAAACAGTGCTGTCTTTGCAATTTCGTTTTCAGAAACAAAGGCGATTTTGTCTCCCTTGTAAATTGTAAAGCTAACATTATCTAGAACCTTTTGACCATCTATGGTTTTAGTTAAGTCCTCTACGAACAGAATATCATTTCCAACTTCTCTTTCTGGCTTAAAACCAACAAAGGGATACTTTCTGCTTGATGGCTGAATGTCATCAAGTGATATTTTATCAAGAAGCTTTTTACGTGAAGTAGCCTGTTTGGACTTGGATGCATTGGCACTAAAACGTGCAATAAAGTCCTGAAGCTCCTTAATCTTGTCTTCTTTCCTCTTGTTTTGATCCTTAGCCAATTGAAGAGCCAATTGGCTTGACTCATACCAGAAATCATAGTTTCCAACATACAGCTGAATTTTACCAAAGTCAACATCCGCCATATGTGTACAAACCTTGTTTAAAAAGTGTCTATCATGGGATACTATAATTACTGTTCCTTCAAATTCTATTAGAAATTCCTCAAGCCAGTTAATTGATTTTATGTCAAGATGGTTGGTAGGCTCGTCTAAGATTAGTATTCCAGGATTTCCAAATAGAGCCTGTGCTAGGAGTACCTTAACCTTTTCAGACCCTGAAAGGTCAGCCACT
This sequence comes from Clostridiaceae bacterium, assembly GCA_032095175.1. Taxonomy (GTDB): domain Bacteria; phylum Bacillota; class Clostridia; order Clostridiales; family Caloramatoraceae; genus DAMCZI01. Next base: position 19,483 of record DAMCZI010000033.1, on the reverse strand, counting down.
TTCTTTTCGTGAAGGTCAGTTGAAATACCAAGTCCCTGAAGAAGTGAAGAAGCTTCAGCTTCTGCTTCCCATCCGTTTAATTCTGCAAATTCACCTTCAAGCTCAGCAGCTTTAATACCATCCTCATCTGAAAAATCAGGCTTTGCATATAGTGTATCCTTTTCCTTCATGATTTCATATAGTCTAGAGTTTCCCATTATAACTGTTTCTAAAACTTGAAATTCATCATATTCATAATGATCCTGTTTTAAAACAGACATTCTAACTCCAGGTGCAACATTGATATCACCTGTGTTTGGTTCAATTTCTCCGGACAAAATCTTTAAAAATGTACTCTTTCCAGCGCCATTAGCTCCAATTACACCATAGCAGTTACCTGGAGTGAATTTTAAATTTACGTTTTCAAAGAGCTTACGCTCTCCATATCTCAAGCTTACATTAGTTACATTAATCACGCTATTTCCTCTTTCTATTTTTATTTTGTCACATACTTAGCTATTATACCATAGAATGAGCATAATTACATTGTTAAATTTAATATAAAGAGTCAAGGCGCCAGGCACCTTGACTCTTTTAGTTGGCAGGATTTTCAGCTATATTAAGTAAAGATTTAAAAATTGTTTTACCGTCCTTTTCATCAATACCTTCAATGTATATTTTCATTGGATTTGAGGGATCAACATCCCTATAAAGTACAATTGTATCACCTGGTAAGCTTTCGCTTATATAGTTAATTTGTATGTGCTTTGGGAAGTATTTTTTAAGACCCTCCATTGAAAAACAGTCCATTATAAAATCAATATAGCGACAGTTATTTAGATGCTCATTAACATCGATATCACTGCAGCCAACCATCTTTTTATATACAATTTCAGGCTCTCCAAAGGGCTTTAATCTATCAAAAGAAGGTTCAAGTGCTCGTTCTGTTATCATTTCAGGATACTCTGTATCGATAACTTCGGTTTTTTTCAACTCTCTGGTGTCTATATCGATTATAACCCAGGCTGAAACAGCACGCATTATTACATTACCATCCATATCCTTAACAAGAAAATCTCTTTCAAACTGATACTTTTTCGGTAATTGAGCCCATGTTTCAAATACAACTTCCTCATTCCAAACAGGAAGTCTTTCAATATCTACCTTCATACGTGTAAGAACCCAAGCTACATTGTGGTCTGCAGCAATTTTGTTAAAGCCTATACCAAGGTTGTCTGCATGCATCCAAGCTATATCTTGAAAACAATTAAAAACAGAACTAAGTTTGATTTTTTTAGTAAAATCAATATCCCTGGACAAAACTTGATGTTCACTAACTAATTTTGAAACAGCTTCCATAATCAAGACTCCTTTAACATTAGTAATAAAAACCTAATGACTATATTTTAAATTAATTGGGTACATTTTACAAGCTATGCTCAAAGTAAGGTATAAGGGATATTAACAGTAAATAGCCCGAGGGGGAAGCCATGATCCCCTCGGGCGTATGCTAATATCATTTCTTTATGATTGATATATTTCCTGAGGATGTTGAAATTCCTATAATATTTTGTCCACCGCAAACAACACCATTTAATGAATGTTCATGATCCTCTGAACTAATAGTGACTGGAAAAGTACATTTTATATTTCCTGAAGAAGTTTTAGTATTAAGGGTAAAGGCTGAGTTTTCAGGAAGCTTTAGGATTGCATCTCCCGAACTGGTATTAATATTTATATTGTTGCTGCTAAAATTGGAGAAGTAAATCTTTACATTTCCAGAGGTGGATTTTGATTTAACATTTCCCTTAACATTATCCAATGTCATATCTCCAGAGGAAGCACTTAAATCTATAATACTGTCAGCATTTATAATATCACCTTTTACTGTGCCGGAAGTTGTTTCTATAGTTATATCCTTTGCTTTAATGGTATTTAAGCCAATGTCCCCAGAAGAAGCTCTAAAGCTGGAGTAGCCTCCACATAGTATGCTTTTAGCATTTATTAAGCCAGATGTTGTTTCTATTGTTAAATCTTTAGAAGTTACATTTTCCAAGTGGATGTCTCCAGAAGAAGCATCAAAGGTAGTATCAATTTTTGAATTTATACCTTTACACCTGATCGTACCAGATGTTGATTTTACATTAGATTTATTGCAGGCAACATTGTCTATGCTTATATTTCCTGAGGAGGCACTGGCATCAAATTCCTGGGCTTTAATTAAATTGGGTGAATTTATGTTGCCAGATGAAGATTCAAGTTTAATGTTACTTAGGTTTAGTGGGGAATTAATACTTATATCACCTGAGGATGAGTCTACATAAAGCCTGTCTTTATACTGCTTCGGAATTTGTATATCCAGCTTTAAATTACTAGAAGAAAAAAATGAAACGTTATGTTCTGTAGTAATTACGTCTATAATTAACTTGCTTCCGGCTTTTTTTATATCAAGCTTAATAGTATTTGTTGTATGACCATATAAATGAGTTTTTATTTCTTTCTCATCATATGTTTGGATTGATACATCAGCGAAAGCATTTGATATTTTAATTGAATCTATACCACTAATAGGGTTTGTCTTAAGCTCATCAATAGCAGTAGTAGAGTTTGTATTGGATGAATTCGTAAAAGCAAAAGAGTTGTTTTTAAATTCTACATTGTTTATGTCGCAGAAAAAAACAAATAATAATGCAGCACTTCCAAAGCATATAATTACTATTGCTGTAAGTATTTTAACGATTTTGGGAATATTAAATTTATCAAACATTTTCTTTACCCCCTGTTATTGAGTTATGATTTTTTTATTTAACTCAAGATATTTGACTGTTAGCTTATAAAATCCCCTGGATAAATAACACATACCAATAAAAAGTAAAAGTCCAAGGGCAGTAAGACCAATTGCTACTAGAAGGGATATAACCTTGTTTCCTATAATAGCAACACTCATAAAATCAGGAATGTTGGGAAATATAATTACACAAATGAAGTATGCAAATCCTGCAACAGTTAAACCTATTGCTGTACCAAATAGCCCCAAAATCACTCCTACAAATCCTAGATATGGGCCTAATACAAATACAAGATTAAAGAAGCCTAATCCAATAGCAGCAAGAACAACCTTGAATGTATTTTTGACTACAGGCTTTCTGAAAGCTTTATCTGCAATTGAGGATGTATAATATGAATCTCCGATTGCACTTGGGTCTCCAAGTTCTTCGACTATTTTATCTTCTGATTTGCCATTTTCCATTCCAATTCTAAAATGTTCTTCATAATCATAAAGTATATCGTTTTTTTCAGTTTCGTTCATGCTGCTAAGAGAACTCTTTAAAATACTCATAAATTCATTCTTATTCATTTTTAAATATTCCTCCATTACCCATAATGTTAAAATTTATGCAAGCTCCTTATTATCAGTTATGTGGAAAGCTACCGGTGTTAACAGATTTTACAATTTGATTTACTCCATTAACAAAATGTGTCCATTCCGTTATAAGCTCAATACCTTTCTTTTTACCCTTCTCAGTAAGGCTGTAGTATTTTCTTGGTGGACCATCCGTTGATTCAACAAGGTAGGTTGTTACATAGTCTTCATCCTTAAGCCTTCTGAGCAAGGGATAGATTGTACCCTCGGAAATATCTATATGCTTAGATATTTCTTCAACAAGCTCATAACCGTAAAAATCCTTGGTACAAAGCTCGGCAAGAACACATAACTCAAGTACACCTTTCTTAAATTGTATGTTCATACTTTTCTTCCTCTCGCTATTAATTTGACTAATATAAGTATAATACATGGTACTGAATATAGCAAGGTACTAAACAATACAATGTTTCGACAAAGGGAACTAGTCGGTGTTAATTTAGATTAGCGCAATTACAAAATGAAATAATGAGATTTTTGACTTATATTGTATGTTGATAAAGAAAATTAAGGATGGTATAATTTGTTTACAATATGATGATGTAAGTGGTGGTGTTAAGATGGATAATGAAACAAAGCAGATGTTTGAGTTAATAATAAAAAAACTAGATAACGTAGAGAAGCTGCAGGAAACCATGGGAAGTTGCATGGAAAACATGGATAGTCGCATGGAAAGCATGGAAAATCGTATGGAAAACATAGAAGTACAACAGAAAAAGATGGTAAGCCGCCTAGAAAATGTGGAAAAACAACAGGAAAGTATGGGTAGACGCCAAGATGAAATTTTTTCAGTAGTAAAGGCTATTGAACATAGTAACGATATTCATAAAGCTGAAATAGATAATCTTACTTATAAGATTGCACATACTGAAGGAACCATTAACAATATTGGAGATATTATTATAGAGCGTAAAGCAATAAAATAATTTTTAAAAAGCAGTCATGGATGTAATTTATTCCATGGCTGCTCCTTTTTATATAGGTGACAGGCTCTTGAGTTTTGAGTTATTTAATAAAAAGGGGCTGTTGCACTAGCAAAAATAACTTTCAAAATTGCCAGGCACTTAAGGCGATAATATTCGTTAATGCGACAGCCCCTTTCGTTAAATAACTCAAAACTCAAGTGCCTGTTACCTTTGCTTTAATACATCTTAGAGTTTATTCCAGTTTCAGAAATACAATTTTTGAACTTTTCCTCATATTAATGCACCAGTGGCCTATGAAGCTTGTACTATTTTTTTCTTTAGTTAAATTACGGAGTATTTCGTCATATGGGGCAGGCTCATTAAGATCTATGGTATTTGGATTTATTAATCCAATAGCTTCTAGGGATGTAGATGTCTTGCCGCATAGATGAACTATTGTGTTATCAAGCTTGCCTTCTATCCTTTTTAATATGCTGTAGGTTATTTTACCGCTAAGGACTTCGTACATTTTAGGACCAACAATATCTATGGTACCTACTGGATCAGCATAGGATATTATATTGGCACCCACTGCTGCAGCCTCTAAAATATAATCAACAAGACTGTCTTCAATTACCTTTAACAGGGTAATTAATTTTTCCCTGTCTTTCCTAAAGGCTTTATAGAATAGGCTGCTGTCCATAAGTGAGGTTGCTATTGTTATTGGACCTGATACATAAAGGCAAACAGTTTCCCTAGAACTTTTAAGCTTACTAACTGCCTCTAAAACATCCCTTATCTTTCCCTTGGTCAAGTCAATATTTTTTACATTAGATATGGCATCGATAGTTTTAATAAAATAATCAGAAACTCTAGGCCCGCCACTATTATCTCCGTGGTTTATTAGGGCACCTAGATTTTCTGCTTCTATTGTGCTGCAAAAGGGTAACCTGCAGATGGTTTCCTTTTTATAATCCTTAATTTTTTTAGATAAAAGCGAAATAGCAGTACTATCCTTATATATATTGCAATAGTCTATTTTTAATTCCTTAAGCAATTCTTTTGGTATCATTTCATGGTTGCTGTTTGAACATTTGAATATAGAAGTATTATTCACAAAATCACCTGTTCTCTTAAAAATGTGGGTAATTCACCTAATTTTATGGGTGGTTTTTAAAAATTTAGCTGCTTGATAAAAAAGTCCTGGAATTTATCGCTTGTTGAAAGCTCTAGCACCTTCATTTCTTTTCTCAAGTACTTCATTTCTTTAAGGCAATCCTTATTTATAATAGCCAGCCTAGCACCCTCAAGGGAGGTATTCCCTGCAAAGGTTATTTCGCCCCTAAAGCCCTTTGGGATTAATCCTATTGTTTTTATGCTTTTAGGATTTACATGATATCCAAAGGCACCAGCAATAACTGCTTCTTTGACATCAACAATTTCTAGTCCCATCTCATCTAAAAGCATAACTATACCCGAGGCAATGGCACCCTTGGCAAGCTGAATTTGTCTTATATCCTTTTGGGATATATAGATATCGTCAGTAATATAAAACTTTTTATCAATAAGTCTGTCTTTGATTTTTGAGTCAAGGTTAGAATTGAACTTTCCACTTTTGAGTACTATGTTTTTTCTTACAAGCTCTGCTGCAATGTCTATAAGTCCACTTCCACATATGCCTAAGGCATCCATACCATCAATAGTGGAGTAGTTGAAGTTAAATTCCTCATCTATACTAAAGGCTTCTATGGCACCTGACTGGGCTCTGCAGCCGCAGGATATGTTCATACCTTCAAGGGCAGGGCCTGCTGCAGTTGATGTGGCCATAAGCTTTCCATCACATATTGCTGCAATTTCCCCATTAGTACCGATATCAACAAATATAGAAGGATGCTTTAACTTAGAAAAGCCATAGGCAGCAATACCAGAAACTATATCTCCTCCAACATAGGCAGAAGCAGATGGAATAAGGGTAACTATTCCTTCATAGTTTATGCATATGCCAATGTCCCTTCCCTTTGAATCAATTCCATCTAAAAACACAGGCCTGTATGGAGCCTTTGCCATGGATGATGGATTTATACCTAAAAGGAGGTGCAGCATAGTGGTGTTTCCTGCTATTGCTACATGATAAACATTACCTAGTGAATACTTGTTTTCTGTAAGCTTGAGTATTATTCTATTTATTTCAGCTATTATAACTTCCTTAAGCTTTTTAGAACCCTCTTTGTTGTTCATACAGTATGTTATCCTTGAAAGAACATCTCCTCCAAACTGTGTTTGTGGATTAAGGGAGGAGAGTTTGTTGATAACTTTCCCTGTTTCAATGTCGAGAAGGTAACTTGATATACCTGTTGTTCCAATATCTATAGCAACACCTAAAATAGAATCAAAATCCTCCTTTACATCTAAAAGTTCATCCCCGAAAACTATTCCGTGGATGCTTTGAGAAGGGTTATTTTCTATTTCAGCAATTTTAGAATATATATCAATGGCTTTAATATTATATTTTATAATGTCTGCATATGGAGTTGAAGCTTTTTCGTCAATATTAGGAAGTTCAACTTTTTTAACAGTACTATCCAAAGCAACAGTTATAGAGCTGCCTTTGTTTATTGATTTTAATTCTTTTTTTGTTTCTATAAGCTCAACCTCAACGTCACCTAAAACCCTTGTAAGGCATGCCAGCCTTTCATTTTTGCTGCAATCTATAAACTTTTTTTCTTCTTCAGATGGGAGGCTTAATTCTCCCTTTGCAATAACCTTGCATTTCCCGCATAACCCAATACCGTTACATGGAGTTTCTATGTTTAACCCTGCATTTCTAATACAATCAAGAAGAAGAGCGTTTCCCAAAACATCAATTGTAATACCCTTCTTCTTAAAGCTTACCCTTGGCATCTACACCTTTCCTTTTTCATAATCAATCATAGCCTTTAAGTTACAAACAGGTGTTGCCATACTTAATCCACAGGCAGGGGAGAGTATATCAACTCCAGAATCAATGCAGTTTTGGGTTATTGATATTATTCTTTCAATTGGTCCGTCTTGAAGAAGCTGTGTACTTACATTTCCCATTAGCCTTGTTGATATTTTGCTCCTTGCAAATCTCATATTGACTATTGAATCAAAGCTTAGGGCATCTACATTTAAGGTGTTTAGGCTTTCTACTATGTTTTTAGAATCGCCGCAAATATGTATTATAATTGGCTTATCTAAAGAATGCACTGCAGCTATCATTTTTTTATACATTGGAAGTGCAAATTGTTCAAAGTTCTTCCTGCCAAGTATTTCTCCTGTGGCAGTTGGGTCGGATATTGCTATAACATCTGCTCCTGCCTGAAGCATAAGCTTTGCATATTCTATTAAATAGTCGTTTACGAAATTTATAAAATTATATGCTTGTTCAGGATTTTTTCTAAGCATTTTAATAAGCAAAAGTGGATCAACTATTGAGGTTGCAGTGCTTAAGGGGCCTGTTATATTGCCTATAACAGGTATATCATCATTTTTTAATTCTTTAATAGCAGCTATTACTAGGGCCATTCTTCCATCAGTTAATGGATTTACATTATAGCTTTTCATTATACTGTCTATATCACTTTTGTTATATTCAACCACCCTAGGTTCACAATTTTTATCCCCTAAATCAACCTCTACGCCTAAGGGTTCTGCCTCACAGGTCATGCAGAAGGGAACTCCATAGTTTTCAAAACCAGTAAGTTCCCTAACCTTTTTTGCTGCAAGGACCATCCCCTCAAGGGAGTTGTTATGGTTTTTATCCAAACCTAAAACAACCTCTGTCACAGCAGCATTCATCATACCACCAGGGCATATTACAGG
>DAMCZI010000033.1:0-11322 GCA_032095175.1 Clostridiaceae bacterium | reverse complement strand
TTTCTCCCTTTAAAGCTCTTATAAGCCTTTCCTTTTCATTCATATAATCACCTAATCCTCATCACTAAACAATAATTCCTTATTAATTGGCCAACTTCCGTATAACCTTGCTGCATCCATAAGTGCCTGTATGTTTTCTATAGGAGCACCCATTGGTATCTGGCAGCCTGTACTTAAAACATATCCCTTTTTACTGTCATAACCCTTCCTGATACATTCCTTAGCTTCTCTAAAGACATCATCAGAAGTTCCATTTTTCATTGTATCAACGGGTTTTACATTTCCAGAAATACATACTCTATCACCAATTAAATTTTTAGCTTCCTCTAAATCCTCTGCATTATCTATGCTAAAGGAGGTAACACCAGTTTCTAGAACTGATTCCCAAATGCCTTTACTCCTTCCGCATATGTGGATCGAGGTTCCACTGCCTGTAAGCTCTCTATTCTTATCAACAATTTTTTTAACATAGGGCATTACAAAAGTTCTGTACTGCTTAACACTTATAAGACTTGTTGAAGCAACTGGGTCAGACATACCAAGATCCACACCAATTCTTGAAAAAGCCTCAATAATCCTCAGGTTGGTTTCTGTTACTACCTCAAGAAGTGCATGAACCTTATCAGGATATTTTATCATTCCCTTTAAGAGATTTTCTGTTCCAACAACTGCAGCTGCAGCACTGAAGGGAGCAGCAATATCAGTTCCAACATCAACAAGATCGCCTAGCTCTTTTTTTACTAATCCAAGGGCTTTTATAACAAGTGGGAGCTTTCCATCCTTATAGGGATCTGCAGGATTAAGGTTGTCAGCATCCCTTATATCCTTTATAACAGGATCTATTAGATATGATATTCCGTTCTCTGGATAGCCTATTTTGCTTCCAAGGGCCTCTGCAGCTCCCCTTAATGTAGTCCCGACACCAACACAATCTGGTCTTATTATTTTGAACAATTGTATTTCAAGCTCGGCCATTTTTTCAGCAGAATGGTAGTACTCATGGGTTGTTATACCTATAAGTGGTGCCATTGTAACCCCCATCTGAGGCATACAGGGAAGCCTGTCTATTTCTTCTCCCCTGCTAAAGGCAGCTGTTCTTTCCTTTGGTGTCATGCTATCTGGTTTTATAATTCCTTTCATAAAAAATTGCCTCCATTTATATTTATCAATTTTTAAGACTCCACCTTTATAAAGTGGAGTTCATACTATTTTGCTTGAGGTGGGGTAGAGTTCCTACCTGAAGTTTTAATGTTCAATTATAGCTGAAGGAATTTACTGCAGCTTATATAATTCCTTTACTCTTCTTACAGCCTCGTTTGCATCCAGTGTATAAAGGTCGGCACCTATTTCATCGGCAAACCTCTGGGATACAGGGCCCCCACCTATCATTACCTTATATTTGCTTCTAATATTCTTTTCATTAAGTATATCTATAACCCTTTTCATACCAGGCATTGTGGTTGTCATCAATGTGGACATACAAATTATATCAGCATTTTCTTCCTCTGCCTTATCTATAAACCTGTTTAAAGGTACATCTCTTCCTAAGTCATAAACAACGAACCCTGATGATTCCATCATGATTTTTACAATATTTTTTCCTATATCATGGGTGTCTCCCTCAACAACACCTATAATGACCTTTATTGGCCTGTCCGATAATTGTCTATCTAAATGAGGCTTTAGTATTTCAAGTCCAGCATTCATTGCATCTGAACATATCAGTACCTCTGGAAGGAAGTATTCCTCCTCCTCATAGAGCTTGCCCACCTTATCCATTCCCTTAATTAATCCTTGTGTTATGGTTTCGTATGCAGGAATACCTAATTCAAGGGACTTATTACAAAGTTCAACTACCTTTTCATCCTCCATATCAACCAAAGCATTAAGTATATCATTAAATAAAGCTGCTTTATCCATAAAATAACCTCCATTTTTTTGGTGAATGTGGCATATATCATCAGCATAAAGATTCTACATCTTTCAGTCTAACAATTTATACAAAGTCATTTTCTTTGACTTGTAGTTGCAAAGCATTTAGTACAGAAGCTTTAATCTCTTTAATATAGCCACAATTTTACACTTTAATTGTATTTAATTTAGATGTGTGAATCCAATAGATAAAACATATAGATATTTGATCTGCTATTTAAGATAACTATAACTGTACTATGTGTTTGGCATAAATGATTCTATATTGCTTTACCCTAAACATTTATGCAAAATCATATTACTTGATTCATAAATCTTTATTGTGATTTATATAAACAAATGGTAAGTTGATTGTAATGATTTTCATTACTTATCAACTTACCATTTGTTTGGTACTTTATTCATCTCTCAATCAATTCATCAATAGGAACTTCCAGTGTCTCTTTAGTTTTTAAATCCTTTATATGTGCAGTACTAGTGTCCTCATGAATGTCTTCAATCCATATAGGATGATTTTTATATTCAACATTAATAACTCCATATGAGTTGAAAATAGATATTACTTTTTCAAGATTAATAGTATCATCTCCCTGATAATAGTCTAATGCAAAATACTTTAATTATTCATATATACTGGTGAATCATTATATCTTTCCTATTGTATAGAAGTTCGAAAAAAATATATTTATACCAAAATATATGGAAGGAATTCCAATTAAAGGTGTCGAATAAAATAGATATATTATAATTATTTTTTTCAGGAGGGATTTATATGAATAATTGCCCTAATTGTGGTTCACAGCTTCAAGATGATGATCAATTCTGCACATGTTGTGGAGCAAGAAGAAACACATCACAAAGCAACACAAATGCAGGACAAAACTCACAGCCTGTTAGTACTGCTGGAATTGGGGAATATTTTAAGGAAATACTATCAGTTGTCATTGGTATACTTACAAAACCTGCATCAACAATACGATATGCAGCAAAAAGTTTTAGAAAGGAATCATCGTTTATACTTGCTGGAATTATGGTGCTTGTCCAATCACTTTTAAGCATGTGGAGTATTAGAAATGTAATGGGTGGTGTTCGTAATGCTTTAACAAATGCTATGGGGATGTTTGGAGGAATGCTTGGTGGCTTTAACATATCCTATGGCAAAATATTTTTTACAACATTAATATCAATGGTCATAATGTTGGCTGCTCTAAGTGGAGTTGTTTTCTTAATGGGGAAATATGTGTTTAAAGGACAGGGAAGCTTTTTTTCAATATGGAATGTAGTTGTTTGTGCATTTGTTCCATATGTAGCACTTGGCTTTGCTGGCATTATACTCAGCTACTTAAGTGCAGCTATAGGGCAGGTAGTAATGGCTGCAGGAATGCTTGTTTTTATACTGCTTCTCTTTATTGGAACAATGGAATCAATGGGAGTTGGTGAGGATAAAACAGTATTTATCCTTGCGACTTCAGTAATGATTATTTTTTTAGTTTTGTTTATTTTTATAAGGATTTATGTAAGCTCAAAAATGAGGGCAATAAACTTTTAGAGAGGAGACAAATATATGTTTTGCCGAAAATGTGGTACTGAAATAACGAGAGAAAATGCGAAGTTTTGTAATAAATGCGGCTGTGCGCTTTCAAGTGTAGAGTCAAATGTAGAAAATATTAGTGCAGCAACTAAAAATAGCGAAGTGATACAGGGGATAAAGGGACAGACAGAAGACACTAATGCTGTTACATTGCCAAAGGTAAATTCTAAGCTTAATAAGAAGGTTATTGCAATAATTGCTGTAATTGTATTGGTATTATGTGCGATACCAGCAGCAAAAGCAGTGTTTAAGCCAGAAGGTCCTCAAGCTGTTGTTAAGGAGTTTTTAAAGGAGCTGAAAGCAGTAAACTATGAAAAGGCTTATTCATATATCGACAATACTAAACTATTAAATGAACAATTTTTAAACTATGAAGATTTTAGGAAGTCCTTTGAAAAGGAAAAAATAACTGATTTTAATATTGTAAAGGATAAAAGTAAGTCTGATAATTCAAAAATGAGTGATTATAAGGTGAAGGCTAAAATGACTCATGGTGGTCAGAAAGTTGAAAATACCTTTGTCCTTGTAAATGTTTCAGATGAGAAAAAGCCTGAGTGGAAGATTGATCCTGAAAGTTTTATAGTTCAAACACAAGTTAAGACCTTAGCTGGTATTGATATTGAAATCAATGGGAAAAAGGTTAATATTAATACTGAGGGAAATGCTGCGGTTAGAATGTTTAGGAACTATCCAATACATGTTAGACTAGCAAACTCTGACATATTACCTGTAGAAACAGATACTATTTCTGGATCATGCCTTGAATTCTATGAATTCCAACCAGGAGAGGCATTTAAAAAGACAGTGGAGGATATAATTGTTGGCTATAATAAGGATGCATTACCAAAATTCTACAGGAATTACAGTATAAGTGATGTAGAAGGATACATTAAAGTATATTCCTGGATATGGAGTGAGCTATATAAAGATCAAATAATTAAACCTCTTGCAGAAGAGTATAAAAGCATAGAAATAGAGATAGAGGATATTGAGTTTTTAGATGATCCAAATACGCTTGATGTAAGTAATATAAATAAAATTGTAGTTAGTACTAATGAAAAGTGGTTTTTTGGTGGTAAAGAAGACTCTGGAGAATTGGTATACTATATGGAAAAACTGCCTAATGGGAATTGGTTAATTACGGATATAGGTTAAAATGAAAGAAAAAAAGTTTACACCTTGTGTATATTTTCAATGTAAAAGGTAACCTGATTTTGGGTTATCTTTTTTATATTTAATAGTTTTGTGTAAGTTCAAAAAAGAATTGGAAAATTTTCAAAAAGGGTATTTACAGTGTAACAATGTTATGTTACACTGTAATCACAGGATGAAAAACATGGTAAAAATTATTATAGATTTTAATTATAGGGAGGTTAATTAAATGGAAAGAGAAAATGATTTGAGAATTTCTGGGGCAGGAAGTGCAGGTGGTGGGAGATTTAACGAGGTTAGAATAAGTGGCGCAGGAAATATAAATGGAGATATTGAATGCAATACATTTAGATCAAGTGGAGCGTCAAGTGTAAAGGGAAATATTAAAACAAAGATATTTGAAAGTAGTGGGGCATCGGATGTTAAGGGAAATGTAGAAGCTTCTGAGATGAGAATAAGTGGTGCTGGGAAGATAAATGGAAGTGTTTCTGCAGGAAAGTTAAAAATATCAGGCGCTGGAGATATTGGAGGGAATCTGCATGCTGAAATCGTTGAAGTATCAGGCGGAACAGATATTAAAGGGGATGTAGAAGCTGAAAGCTTTAAGGCTTCAGGCGGCTTTAGGATAGGAGGACTTTTAAATGCAGGAGAGATAAACATAAATATAAATGGAAAATGCAGTGCAAAGGAAATCGGTGGAGAAAAGATAAATATAAGAAGAAATAGCAGCTTTGGTGGAGGAGCATTTTCTGGGGGAGTTTTTAAGGTAATAAAGGATATGTTTAATGTACATGAATACCTTGTTACAGAAGCCATAGAGGGAGATGACATATATATTGAATCTACAGTTGCAAAGGTTGTGAGAGGAAACAATGTTACAATTGGTTCTGATTGTGATATCGATGTTGTTGAGTATAAAAATGATATAAAGATAGAAAAGGATGCAAGGGTAAAGGAACAAAAGAGAATATAACTATATAAATGGATTTACACACAGTTTGGAAAGGAGGAAGAGTTATGGATAATGGATTAATATCCAAAAAGGATCTTTTAGAGCTAACAGGCATTTCCTATGGTCAGCTTTATAGATGGAAGAGAAAAAACCTTATCCCGGAGGACTGGTTTATAAAAAAATCAACATTTACAGGCCAGGAAACCTTCTTCGAAAAGGATAAGATATTAGAAAGAATAGAAAAGATTAAAAACATGAAGGATGGTATTTCCTTAGATGATATTGCAGAGGTTTTTTCACCGCAGCTTTATGATATCTTTCTAAACAGAGATGAGCTTGTTAAGAAAAACATTGTTACACAAATAACATTGAATATATACACAGGATGTCGTGGGGATATTACAGTATTTCCCTTCGATAAGATACTTCATATTGCAGTTTTGGAAAAATTTCTTGAGACAGGGGAGATTAGCATAGATGAAGGAAAGATTATACTTCAAACTCTTGAGGATAATTATAAGAACTTTAAAGACAGGGATTGTGAAATATTCTTTATAAGAAAGTTTGGAATATCAACTTGTTTCTTAGCATCTGTTCCAAATGAAATATATATTGAAAAGACATCAAAGCTTGTTGGAAAAATAAGCATAAGCACTGTGATAGAAGAGTTGAAATCCAAATTAATTGGATAGAGGAGGTAATAGAAATGAATGGGGAAGCAAGGCAAAATCTAAGAATATCAGGTTCTGGAGATGCAAATGGCGGGGTTTATGATGAAGTGAGATTAAGTGGTTCAAGTGATATACATGGTGATATAGACTGCAATAATATAAAAATTAGTGGTTCATCGGATGTTCATGGAAGTATAAAAGCTAAAACAGCAGAAATAAGCGGTTCAAGTGATATAAATGGAAGCTTAACAGCAGAGGAATATGTAAGAATAAGTGGTTCCTCTGATATATATGGAGATGTTACAACTAAAAAGATAAGGATATCAGGTTCCTCAGACATAAAGGGAAACCTTCGTGCAGAGGAGGTCGAGTTAAGTGGGGCAAGTGATATAACAAAAAACTGTGAAACCGAAAATTTTCATGGCAGAGGGTGCTTTGATATAGGCGGCCTTTTAAATGCAGACATTATAGACATAGAAATAGATGGAAGAAGCAGCGTTAGTGAAATTGGAGGAGAAAAAATAAAGATAAAGTATCAAGACAGAAATTCTATGGGACTTAAAAACTTCATAAAGGATATATTCAATGTGAAGGAATATCTAAAAACCCATTTAATAGAGGGAGATGACATATATATCGAAGGAACCAATGCTGATATTGTAAGGGGAAGCACTGTAACAATAGGTGATGGCTGCAGCATTGACCTCGTTGAATATAAGGATGAGATAAAGGTTCATGATGGAGCAACAGTTAGAGAACAGAGGAAAATCTAATATAATACTTGTAAGTCCTGGGGGAGTTTATCCCCCTTTAGTTTGAACTATAATTACGAAAATTAATAATAATATTAATAAAATTAATATTGGATAAAAAATAATTAAATAAATTTAAAATTGGTATTGATAATATGCAAGTATAGTATTATAATCAAATTGTAAATAAGATAAAAGATAAACCATATATGGAATAATAAGAAATAATTATAAATGAGTGGGAGGGTTATAAATGGATAAGGCTGTTGAGGTTAAGGATCTTAGAAAATATTTTACTAGTAAGAAGAAAAAGCTTTTTAAGAAAACAGAAAAAAAGGAATTTAAGGCTGTTGATGGAGTAACTTTTGATA
Source organism: Clostridiaceae bacterium (assembly GCA_032095175.1). Classification (GTDB taxonomy): domain Bacteria; phylum Bacillota; class Clostridia; order Clostridiales; family Caloramatoraceae; genus DAMCZI01. Next base: position 3,901 of record DAMCZI010000033.1, on the reverse strand, counting down.
TTTATAAAGGAGAGGTATTTGGACTCCTAGGACCAAATGGAGCTGGTAAAACAACAACAATAAAGATGATAACAGGAATTTTAAGTCCAACATCAGGAAGCATTAAGGTAATGGGCAAGGATGTTGATAAAAATCCAATGGAAGCACTTGCAAACATCGGTACAGTTCTTGCAGGAGACAGAAGTATATACTGGAAGCTTACTGCAAGAGAAAACCTTGAATACTTTGCAGCACTTTATGGGTGCGGAAAGAAAGAAGCAAAGAAAAGAGCAGATGAGGTATTGAAAAGGCTGGGACTTGAAGAAAAGGCAGATGAGCTTGTTGAAAAGTTTTCAACCGGTATGAAACAAAAGGTAGCATTAGGAAAGGCACTTATTCCAAACGCTCCTGTAGTTCTTCTTGATGAACCAACCCTTGGACTAGATCCTCAATCTGCACTTAACCTAAGGGAAATAATTCTTGATATAAAAAGAGAAGGAAGAACGGTTCTTTTAACAACACACTACATGGAAGAAGCGGATTTTTTAAGCGATAGAATTGCAATAATCGATGGAGGAAAAATAATTGCACTAGATACTCCAGAAAAATTAAAAAGCAGCTTAAATGAAATAAAATCTATAAAAATAGAACTTACAAATACATCGGATAAACTTCAAAATGACCTATCAAACTTAGCACATGTTAAAAACATTATTTCTAACTATGATCCTGAGAAGAGAAGTTATATTCTTACAATTCACCACGACAATGGAGAAAGCATAATGCAAAAGATACTTGACTGTATAGCAGAGAATAAATGCAGGGTTTTAAATGTAAATGTAATTGAGCCATCCCTTGAGGATGTATTTATAAACCTTACAGGAAAGAGCTTAAGAGAGTAGGTGATTGTATGAAAAGATTAAGAACGATATTAGCAGTTGGAAAAAAAGATTTAATTCAGATGGTTAGATATCCTACATGGATTATACAAATGATAATATGGCCATTGATATTCCCTCTGCTTTATATACTAAGTGCAATAGGGTACGCGGGGCCAAACAGAAGTGGACTTGATACCTTTCAAGCTGCAACTGGTACTAAAAGCGTTATAGGCTTTATAGTAATTGGAACTATGGCATGGATGTGGGTTAACATTATGATGTGGAGCTTTGGAGGTTTCTTAAGGGAAGAACAGGAAAGAGGTACCCTGGAATCCAACTGGCTCTGCCCTATAAAAAGATTTGATTTTCTTCTAGGTGGAGGACTAGTACCTCTTTTATCAACTATATTCATGACAATTGTCTCAATAATTGAGTATAGGTTTATATATGGAATAAGGTTCACAGGTAATGTATTTGAGTGGATTCTAATATTTATTATTATGACACCTGCTGTTTATGGTCTTGGAATGGCATTTGCAAGTCTTGTTCTCTGGGCAAAGCAAACAGGACCAGCTGTAAATGTAGCAAGAGGAGTAATGATGATTCTTTGTGGAATAACCTTCCCAATTGCAGTTATGCCGGGTTGGATGCAGACTATTTCTAAGTTTGTACCCTTTACACATGGAATTGCAGCAGCTAGACAGATTATGGTAAATGGTCAATCCTTATATGAAGCTAGTCGCAGCATATTTTTATGCCTGGGAGAGGGAATTGTTATATTAATAATAGGAAGAATTCTTTTTAAATACATTGAGTCACGTGTAAAAACATCAGGCTCACTTGAGAGATTTTAGGGGGTGGGGTTTTTGAAAAAGACATTGATTGTTTTGAGAGCAAGGTTTTTAATAAGTATGAAGATGTATTTCAGATATCCAATAAACTTTATAATGACTATTTTTGATCCTCTTATGTGGCTTGCACCCTTCTACTTTATGGGAAAAAGCTTTAGCAGCAATGGACATATGCCAGGCTTTGAAGCATATACAGGAAATTCGGACTTTGTTGGTTTTTTAGTTGTTGGGTATATGGTTGCAAGCTATGTAGGAACTGCATTCTGGAGTATGGGCTTTTCGCTTAACGAGGAGATGAGACAGGGGGTTTTAGAATCTAACTGGAGTGCTCCTGTAAGCAGGATAACTTTACTAGTTAGCAAAAGCTTGTTTCAGTTTTGTGCAGCAACCTTTGAGATAATACTTGTTGGTATTACATGCTATTTTACATTTGGATTTAGAATAACTGGAGATATTTTAAAAGCACTTGTATTTTTAATTCCAGGTATTATAGGAATACTTGGAATGGGAATTGGAATATCAGCACTGGTGCTTATAGCTAAAAATGCAAACCCTATAATAGACCTTGCAAATTCAATAACCTCAGCACTTTCAGGAAGTTTCTTCCCGATTAAGGCAATGCCTAAGGCCTTTATATTTGTTTCAATGATGATTCCGTTAACTTATATATATGACAGCAGCAGGGCAATAGTTATTGGTCAGTCTCCACTTCTACCACTAAAACAAGAATTTATTATAATAATAGCTGCCGCAGCTGGGTTTATGATAGTTGGAAGCTGGATATTCATGAAGATTGAGAAGAAGTGCAGGAAGCTTGGAATAATAGGAACTCACTAGTGGATCTGCGTACTGTCTTTACAATAATTTTCAAAATTTTTAAGGAGGTTTGTGAAGACAGTATGCTGCTTCAAAATTGAATTATATTATGTATAAAATTGGGGGTGCATAAAATGGAAAACAGACAAAATCTTAGAATGTCAGGTTCGGGAAGTGTGATGGGTGGAGTATATGATCAGGTAGAATTAAGAGGTTCTGTTGAGGTTGATGGAGATATTGACTGCAATAGCTTGATGATTAATGGACCAGTAGAGATGGATGGAAATATAAATGCTAAAACAGCAGAAATCAAAGGCTCCTGTGAGATTGATGGAGATGTTGAGGCAGAAAGGCTTAACATATCCCAATCTGCTGAAATATCAGGAGCAATTAAGGGAAAATATGTAGAAATTATAGGTTCTTGTGAAATAGGAAAAGGTGTTAGTTCAGATGAGGTTTATATAAGAAAATCAGCTGAAATTGGTGGAAATGTAGAAGGTAAAAAAGTTGAAATAAATGGTTCATGTGAAATTGATGGAGATGTTTGTGGGGATGAAATATACATATTCAAATCTGCAGAGATAGCTGGTGAGGTTAAAGGAAAACATACAGAAATAATGGGTTCTTGTGAGATAGATAAGGGTGTTAGTTCGGATGAACTTCGCATAAGCGGTTCTGTTGAGATAGGTGGAAATGTAGAAGGAAAAAATGTTGAAATAAGTGGTTCGTGTGAGATAGATGGAGATGTAGTATCAGATGATGTAATAATAAACGGCTCTGTTGAAGTAGATGGTGGAATAAAAGCAAAAACTATAAAAATATCAGGTTCAACTGAAATAGAAGAGGATATATCAGCGGATGATGTTGAAATATCAGGTTCTGTTGAGCTTGGTGGAAATTGTGAAGCAGAAAAATTTAAAGCATCAGGAAGCTTTGAAATAGATGGACTGCTGAATGCAGATAATATTTATATAGGAGTAAAAAGTGAATGCAGAGTAAAGGAGATAGGTGGAGAGAAGATAGAGATTAGAAGAGAAAACAGGCAAGAGGGGACAGTGGTATTTGGCGTTTTTACAGGTAAAAGCCGACTTGTAACTGATACAATAGAAGGCGATGAAATTTATCTTGAAGCTGTTGAAGCTGATATTGTAAGAGGCAATAATATAACAATTGGAGAAGCTTGTTCTATTGGAGTTGTTGAATATAAAAACAATATAGTAGTGCTTAATGGCTCAGAGGTTGATGAGCAAAGAAAAATTTGATAATCCTCTAACACAATATAGGGGGTCTGCAATTTGCAGGCCTCTTTTTTATTGGTGACAGGCTCTTGAGTTTTGAGTTATTTAATCAAAAGCATCTTCAGATGCTTTCATT
>DAMCZI010000032.1:0-54861 GCA_032095175.1 Clostridiaceae bacterium | reverse complement strand
TATTTCTTGACCTTCACGGTCTATTACAGATAAACCTAGGTAGGATGCTACGCATAATCCCTAAAATGTTTATTAAATAAAATATGTGGTGGGTAGGGAAGGTTATAAAAGGTGGGGGGTTATGTGATATAATTGAGGTAGCAAATTAATCTACAAGGGGATAGTAGGTGATACTTATGTTTGAAGATGAATTTAATTTGGTAGTGAAGAATGGAGTGGAATACATAACGGCTCGGGCTTTTGATGAAGTGGGTGGATATAGACATTTTTTCAGCACCAGGATAGGTGGAAAGAGCAAGGGAGTTTTTGAAAAATTGAACCTTGGGATATATACGGAGGATTCGGTTAATAATATAGAAAATAATTTTAGACAAATATTTAAGGCATCAGATATGAATCTATTAAAGATGGTTTATTTAAAGCAGGTGCATTCTGCTATGTTTTATAAAGTAGATGATTGTAATTATAATGATATAAGGGGAAGAGATGGGGATGCATTAATTACAACATCAAAAAATGTGCCTGTTGGTGTTTTTACAGCTGATTGCGTTCCGATTATAATTGGAGATAGGAAGGGAAGAGTGGCAGGAGCTGTACATGCAGGTTGGAGAGGAACTTTTTTAAACATTGCTGGAAGGGTAATTAACTATATGATTCAAAACATTGGGATAGAAGCAAAAGATATAATAGCTGCCATTGGGCCTGCAATAGGGCCATGCTGCTTTGAAGTTGGAAAAAATGTTGCAGATAACTTTCAGTTTATTGAAAATAGGAATGGGAAATTATTTGTTGACTTATTTGCTGAAAATGTGAAACATATTAGAGAGGCTGGAGTTTTAGGGGAAAACATATCCTGCAGCAGATTATGTACATTTTGTAGTGAAGATAAGTTTTATTCCTATAGAAGGGATGATGGTAAAACTGGAAGGTTAGGGACCTTTATTGAGCTAATATAGAAATATAGGAGGTGAAAGTTTATGGCTGGTGAAAGGATACTCATAATAGATGATGAAATGAATATTGTAGAGCTTTTAAAATATAACCTTGAAGCAAATGGCTATAAGGTCATTTATGCATTAACAGGTAAAGAAGGGTTGACATATTCTCTTCAAAATAAGCCGGATTTAATACTCCTTGATATTATGCTTCCTGAGGTGGATGGATTTGACATATGCAAGGAAATTAAAAAAAATAATGATACAGAAAATATACCAATAATAATGCTTACAGCAAAATCCGAGGAGTTCGATAAAATACTTGGACTTGAACTTGGGGCAGATGATTATATAACAAAGCCTTTTTCTGTAAGGGAACTCCTGGCAAGGATAAAGGTTGTGCTGAGAAGAAATCATAAGGAGGATAAGTCTGAAGTAATTAATACAGGAGATCTTATCATCGATTTTAATAAGCATGAGGTTATAAAAAAAGGAGAAAAGATAGAGCTTACACTGAAGGAGTTTGAACTATTAAAGCTTCTTATTCTTAATAAGGGGAAAGTAATGACAAGAGACTTCCTTCTTGATAAAGTTTGGGGATATGAGTATTATGGTGAAACAAGAACAGTGGATGTGCATGTTAGACATCTAAGGCAAAAGCTTGAGGATGATGATAAAAATCCAGATTACATTGAGACTGTTAGAGGCATTGGGTATAAGTTTAAAGATTAATAAAAGGTGATTAAATGAGAAAAAGACTTTTTGTATTATTTATGTGGATTTTTCTATTTGGAGTTCTTATAACAGGCTATACATCCTATGGATTTGCTAGAAACTTGATATTAAACAGTACATTATCAAATCTAAAGTCTGAGGCAATGTTGATAGAGGAATATATAGAAGATTCAGATAGACCATTGAACTTTAGTTCCATTGTATATAAGCTGGGAAAAAGAACTGGTAAAAGGATAACTATTATTAGGGAAGATGGAAGAGTAGTTGGAGAGTCCCAATCAATAAATTTAAACATGGAAAACCATTCAACTCGTCCGGAAGTAGTAGATGCTCTTAAAAATGGTGAGGGTACTGCAACCAGAATGAGCGCAACAGAGAAGGTTACAATGTATTATTATGCTTCAAAATTTAAAGTTGATGGAGCTAACTATGTTTTAAGATTATCCGTGAACTTTAATGATATAAGAAGTATTCAGGCAAGGTATCTAAAGCTAGCTATTTTTGCTATTGCAGGAGGAATTATAGTAAGTGCCATACTGGTGTATGGATACATAGATATGTTCACAAGACCAATAAGATTGCTTACACGTACAGCAACTACCATTGCACTTGGTCAGTATGAAAAGAGAATAAATATATCCTCTAATGATGAAATTGGGCAACTGGGTCATGCTTTTGATATGATGGCGGATAGGCTTCAAGAAACAATTGAAGATCTATCAAATAAACGTAATAATCTTTTCTCTATTCTCACTAGTATGGATGATGGGGTTATAGTAATTGATAATAATGAGAAAATAATACTTATAAACCCTGCAGCAAGGAAACTTTTTGGTATAGATGGGGATGTTTCAGGGAAATATCTGATTGAAGCAATTAGAAACTATGATTTTCAGGATATTGTTAAGAATTTCCCTGATGAAGAGGTTGAACTTTCAATCAATTATCCTGCACACAGGCTTTTGAAGGTAAAGGCTACAAGGGTAGTAGATCATGATAAAAGCTCACAAAATATTGGAATAATGCTGTTTATTCAGGATATTACAAGAATAAAGGCCTTTGAAAATATGAGATCAGATTTTGTTGCAAATGTATCCCATGAATTAAAGAGTCCTTTAACATCAATAAAGGGCTTTGCAGAAACACTTAGATATGTTGATGATATACCAACAAGAGATAGATTCCTTGATATTATAAATGTAGAGGCTGAAAGACTTACAAGGCTGATAAATGATATACTTACACTTTCAGAGCTTGAGAATAAGGATTTTTCTGTTAATTTTGAAAAAATAGATGTTAGGGAATCAATATTTGAGGTTTGCAATATAATGGAGCCCGCCGCAAGAGAAAAGCAGATATCAATAGAAACAAGCTTTTTTGAAGAGACATTGTGCATATATGGGGATAGGGATAAATTTAAACAGATGATGATAAACCTTATGGATAACGGGATAAAATATACAAATAATGGAGGAAAACTTTGGATTTCAGCTGCAAAGAGGGATAAAGATATAAGTATATTTGTTGAGGATAATGGTATAGGAGTTCCAGAGGAGGATATTCCAAGGCTGTTTGAGAGGTTTTACAGAGTAGATAAGGGAAGATCAAGAAAGATGGGGGGAACAGGATTAGGTCTTGCTATTGTAAAGCATATAGTTATGATATTTAATGGAGATATATCTGTAAGCAGTGCTCAGGGTAAGGGAACTAAATTTACAATTCTTTTGCCTTCTGCTGATTAATATCCTTTATCTTGATATTTACCTTCTTAAATGATATCATAACTAGATGAAATCAATATTGGAGGAAAAATATGAGCAAAAAAGAAATACTCATAAAAAAGGTAGCAAGCGGTAGTATTGCAGAGGAAGCAGGTGTTGAACCTGGAGATATACTGCTTGGAATAAATGGCAGTGATGTTTCGGATATGATTGAATATAGATTTCTTACCACTGATGAATATATTACAATTCTTATAAGAAAAGCATCAGGAGAAGAATGGGAAATTGAGATAGAGAAGGATTACAATGATGATTTGGGAATTGAGTTTGATGACCCTTGTGCCACAAATCCCAAAAGATGTCACAATAAATGTATCTTTTGCTTCATAGATCAACTTCCAAAAGGATTAAGAGAAAGCCTGTATTTCAAGGATGACGATTCAAGACTTTCATTTATTCATGGAAACTTTGTAACACTAACTAACATGAAGGATGAAGATATTGATAGAATTATAAAATATAGAATAAGTCCTATAAATGTTTCCGTTCATACTACAGACCCTGAGTTAAGAGTAAAGATGCTTAATAATAATAAAGCAGGGGAAATAATGAATAAGCTTAAAAAGCTTACCAGCCAGGGCATCAGTGTGAATTGCCAGATTGTTTTATGTCCTGGTATAAATGATGGAGAAGAATTAAAAAAGACTATTATGGACCTATATTCTCTACATCCCGGAGTAATGGGAGTTGCCATTGTACCTGTTGGAATTACAAAATACAGGGAAGGTCTTTTTGAATTATATGGTTATAATAAAGAATCATCAACTGAAGTTATTAATTTTATGAATGGAATACAGGAAAAAATACAAAACGAGATTGGAGAGCCCTTTGCAAGACTTGCAGATGAATTCTATATGATGGCTGGAGTTGAACTCCCGGATGAAAAGCATTATGGTGATTTTGAACAGCTTGAGGATGGAATTGGAATGATAAGGTATCTGAGGTGGTGTATTACTGAGAATTTAAATAACACCACATGCAAGGGCGAAGGGGAATCTATTGCACTGATTACTGGAAGCTCTGCATCAAATGTAATGAAGGAAATAGCAGAAAAAATATCTAAAGAAATGAATGTGAAAATAGAGGTTTACCCTGTGAAAAATAAATTCTTCGGGGAAAGAATAACTGTAGCAGGACTTTTAACTGCAGAGGATATAATTGAACAAACCTCAGGAATAATTAAAGAGGAATATATATTAATACCATCCAATATGCTTAAAGCAGATGAGGATATATTCCTAGATGATGTATCTCTTGAAGAATTCCAGAGCAAAATGGACAAAAAGGTGATAAAGTGCAAATATACAGGTGAAGATTTAATAGAAAAAATAGCAAATGAGGTGTTATTATGTCAAAACCTATCGCAGCAATAATAGGTAGACCAAATGTTGGAAAGTCTACACTTTTCAATAAGCTTATAGGCAAAAGGGTAGCAATAGTTGAAGATGTACCAGGAGTAACAAGGGATAGAATATATGGCGATGCAGAATGGTTGAATTATAAATTCAAACTTATAGATACAGGTGGTATTGAGCCTGAAAGCGAAGATATAATTTTAAAACAGATGAAAAGACAGGCTGAACTTGCAGTAGAATTGGCAGATGTAATTATATTTATTGTAGATGGAAAAGAAGGAGTTACACCTGCAGATTATGAAGTAGCAGAAATGCTAAGAAAATCTACTAAACCAGTTATTCTAGTTGTTAATAAGATTGATAATATGTCTTTGGAAAGTAATAAATATGAGTTTTACAATCTAGGCATAGGTGATCCTATTTCCATATCAGCTTCTCTTGGACTTGGAATAGGTGATATGCTGGACGAGATAGTTAAAAATTTAAGTGAAGTTTCTGATGGAGAAGATGAAGATGAAGCAGAGATAAAGGTTGCCATTGCAGGAAAACCTAATGTAGGAAAATCATCTCTGCTTAACAGACTTGCTGGTGAAGAAAGAGTTATAGTAAGTGATATCCCAGGAACAACCAGGGATGCAATAGACAGCTACATAGAAATTGGAGAGGACAGATTTTTATTTATCGATACTGCCGGTATGAGAAGAAAAGCCAAGGTAAAAGAGGAAGTTGAAAGATACAGCGTAATAAGATCCTTGGCAGCAATAGAAAGAGCAGATGTATGTCTTGTAATGATTGATGCTGAGGAAGGTGTAACGGAACAGGATGAAAAAATAGCTGGATATGCCCATGAATCGGGTAAGGCAATAATAATTGTTGTAAACAAATGGGATTTAATTGAGAAAAATGAAAAAACAACAGATGAGTTCACAAAAAAGTTAAGACATGAACTTGCATTTATATCCTATGCGCCTATTGTATTTATATCTGTAAAAACAGGACAGAGAATGCAAAAGCTAATTGAGAGTATAAAGTATGTAGCAGCTCAGCATTCTATAAGGATAAAGACTGGTGTGTTAAATGAAGTAATAGCTCAGGCAGTTATGATGAAACAGCCTCCAGTTGAAAAGGGAAAGTTGTTAAGAATATACTATATTACACAGGTTTCAACAAAGCCTCCTACATTTGTGATTTTTGTAAATTATGAAGAGGCAATCCATTTCTCCTATGAAAGATATCTTGAGAACCAGATAAGGCAGCACTTAGGCCTTGAAGGTACTCCTATAAGATTTATTTATAGAAAAAAGAAAAAGGATTAGAAGGTGGTAGCATGAAAGCAGGGATAATGGGGGCTGGAAGCTGGGGAACAGCCATTGCATGTCATCTTGGCAAAAAAGGATATGATGTTTCTATTTGGGACAGGAATGAACAGCTTATTTCAGATATTAACAGAACAAAAACTAATGAAAGGTATCTGTCAGGTGTTGTTATTCCTGAAAATGTTACAGGAACAAATGAGATTGACAAGTGTGTGGAGAATGCAGAAATTATTGTTATAGCAGTTCCGTCTCAGGGAGTAAGGGATGTTTGTACAAGACTAAAGGGACATATAAATGAAAAACAGTATTTTGTGAGTCTTGCAAAGGGTATAGAAAATGGAACTTTAAAGAGGGTATCTGAGGTTATATTCGAATTCTTTCCTAAGAATCCAATTGGTATAATATCAGGCCCGAGCCATGCAGAGGAAGTTTCAAGAGATATTCCAACTACTGTGGTTTCATCCTCTGTTTCACTTGAGGTTGCTGAATATCTTCAGGATGTTTTTATTACTCCAAGCTTTAGAGTTTATACGAATCCCGATATAATAGGGGTTGAACTTGGAGCAGCAATTAAAAATGTTATTGCTCTTGCTGCAGGAATATCTGATGGACTTGGATATGGAGACAACACAAAGGCAGCGCTTATGACAAGGGGAATAGCAGAGATTGCAAGGCTTGGTATAGCAATGGGTGCAGAGCCGCTTACCTTTGCAGGTTTATCTGGAATTGGAGACTTAATAGTTACTTGTACAAGTAATCATTCCAGAAATAGAAGAGCTGGAATACTTATAGGCAAGGGTATGTCAGTTGAAGAAGCTGTTAAGGAAGTAAAAATGGTTGTTGAGGGAATAACTACGACAAAGTCAGTTTATGAGCTCTCTAAAAAGCTAAACATAGATATGCCAATCAACTCACAGCTTTATGAGGTGTTATTTGAGGGCAAAGAGCCTGCTGGTGCTGTGCAGGAGCTTATGATGAGAAATAAAAGACATGAAATTGAGGAAGTTGTACATAAGATGTGGTAAAGCCACATCTTTTTTGTTCTAAAAATAACTCTTTAAAATATATATGTATAAGAAATATTTTAATGGAGGGATAGCGCTGTGGAGGAATTTAACATATACAGGGACATTGCTGAAAGAACTCAAGGAGATATTTATATTGGAATTGTTGGTCCCGTAAGAACTGGTAAATCCACTTTTATTAGGCGCTTTATGGAGTTAATAGTTATACCTAATATTACAAACAGCTATAAAAAGGAAAGAGCAAAGGATACGCTCCCTCAAAGTGGCTCAGGAAGAACTATCACAACTGTGGAACCCAAATTCATACCAAATGAAGAAGCTGTTGAAATAGAACTTGATGATAAGGCAAAGATGAGGGTTAGAATGGTTGACTGCGTTGGATATATGGTAAATGGAGCAACAGGACATATTGAAAATGATCAGCCAAGGATGGTAAAAACCCCATGGTTTGATGAGGAGATTCCATTCATCCAGGCAGCAGAGCTTGGAACCAAGAAGGTAATAACAGAACATTCTACCATTGGCCTTGTTATAGCAACTGATGGTTCCATTACAGACTTACCAAGAGAAAGCTATATAGAAGCAGAGGAGAAGGTTATAAAGGAACTTCAAGCTATAAATAAGCCATTTATAGTGCTGCTGAATAGTGTCCATCCATATAATCCTGATACGATTAATTTGAGAAAGAGTATGGAGGAAAAATACAACGTTCCTGTACAAATAGTTGATGCGTTGAATTTAAAGCTTGAGGATGTAAATAGTATTTTAGAGAAGGTTCTTTATCAATTTCCAATAAAAGAAATAGGCATTAGGCTGCCAGAATGGATTGAATGCCTGGAACTTGATCATTGGCTTAAAAAGAATTTTATAGTTGCTATAAAGAATTCTATGAAAGATTTGAACAGGCTAAGAGATATAAAGCCTACTGCCAATGAGTACAGACAATATGAATTTGTTGGAGATATAGGAATAGATGAGATAAAGCTTGGAGAAGGTACTGCATGCATAACGATGAAGGTAAGAGACGGTTTATTCTTTAAGGTTTTAGGAGAGATAGCCGGGTGTGAAATTGAGAATGAATATGGGCTGCTCTCAATGATGAAAGGACTAACCGTAGCCAAGAATGAGTATGATAAGATAGCAGAGGCATTAAAGGATGTAAAGGAAATTGGCTATGGAATGGTATTACCTCAGTTTAGTGAGCTTAAGCTTGAAGAGCCTGAGGTAATAAGGCAGGGGAATAGGTACGGTTTTAAGCTGAGAGCAAATGCACCTTCCTACCACTTAATAAGAGCATTTATAGAAACAGAGGTTGCTCCTATTGTTGGAACGGATAAACAGGGAGAAGAACTTGTAAAATCCCTTATGGAAGAATATGAAGTAGACCCTAAGAAATTATGGGAAGCAAATATGTTTGGAAAGAGCCTCGAGGATATGGTTAAGGAAGGAATGCAAAATAAGCTATTTAAGATGCCAGAAGATGTACAGGAAAAACTTCAAAAAACCCTTCAAAAGATAATAAACGAAGGAAGTGGAGGGTTAATTTGTATAATATTATAATTGATTATTAAAACAAGAGCCCCGAAGAAATTCTTCGGGGCTTATATATTAGAATGCAAAATAATCGTTCATCTTTATACAACCTTGTTTAATGTCAGTAGACTTCTTAGTTTTGTCAGTAGTCTCTTTTAAATTAACAAGATTGTCCTTAACCATCTTAAGGTTATTGATGTCCATATTTATCCTCCCCTTCATTGTTATTCTGGTTTGGGTTTATGGAGCTAGGTGAATGATTCATCAAATCCGTGGAATGTTCCTTTACTAAAGGTCACCACTAATAGGGATAACATTATAAAACCTCCTAACTTATCCTCAAGTACGTACCCTTGATGTAATTATATAGTAACATAACTCAACTATTAATACAAACTTGATAAACAAGGGCTAATATGACCAAATTTGAATAGATAGTGATTAAAATGAATGGTTATGCTTTTCCTCAAAACTCCTTCTATATCCTATAAAATCCCATTGTCCATATGGATTATATAGCTCAGAATTAAAGAAATATAGGGCGTTTGAATAGAAATAAAAATATCCATATGTTTCGCATAAATGGTTCTACATTGTTCGACGCTAAACATTTATGCAAAATCATATTCCTTGATTCATAAATCGCAATATACATTATTTAAAATCTTTATTGCGATTTATATATTTGATGTGTAAATAATTGGATATTAAATCGTTTTTTATAGTTTAATAAAAAAATATATAAAAACTTGAAGGAAATTGTGTCTTTGTGAAGAATATATTGATTAAGATTTGGAGGTAGAGTATGGGAAAAAGTAAAAACAATAAAAAAGTTGTGTTATTTGGAGCAGCAATAGTAATTATAATCACTATAATATTATTTAGCATTAAATCAGTAGAAACTATTGAAATTATGAATAGTAAATATGAAGAAAAAGTAAGTTTTAAAGGTTTTTACTTTGTTGAAGAAAGAGTGGTTTCTGAAAACGTTATAAATAGAAAAGATTTAAACTTTAAAGAAGGTGATTTGGTACCGAAAAATGGAAAGATAACAAATATCATTTCTGCTCCTGAGGCCGGAATGATATCTACAAAAGTCGATGGATATGAAGGAAAATATGATTTAAAGAATATAAAAAAAATAAACTTAAAAGAAATTGATAAAATGATATCTAGCAAAAGCAAAAAGGCTGGCATTAAAATAGTAAACAATAGTGAATGGTATATATGCTGCTATGTAGAAAAAAATGATTTTAAAGGCTTTAAGAAAGGTATGGCAAGGGATATAGCCATATCCGACAATTATTACAGAGGTGAGATTATAGATACCTTTTCTAATTCTAAAGAAAATTATATAATATTTAGAGTTAAGAATGACATTGACATTTCCAGACTAGAGAGGGGCTTTGAAGGGTTTATAGTAAAGGCAAGGTATGAGGGGTTTATAATACCACAAAAGGCAATAATAGAGTATAATGGTGATAAGGGTGTTTTCATCGTCTTAAATGGATATGCACAATTTAGAAAGATAAAGGTGCTTACTATAAATGATGATGAAGCCATAATAGCTCCTGTTTCCCGTGGAGCTAAAGTCAAGGAATACGATGACGTAATCTGCAATCCAAAGGGAATAACAGCGGGAAGCAGAGTAAAATAGCGGGGTGTTATAATGGATATATCTAATAGAATTCATGAAGTGAGAAGACGTATTTTAGATGCTGCTAAAAGAGCTGGAAGGGATGAGAAGGAAATAACTTTGGTAGCTGTAAGTAAAACACAGCCTGCTGAAGTTCTTGTAGGTGCCTATAATCAAGGAATAAAAATATTTGGAGAAAACAAGGTGCAAGAATTAATTGAAAAATATCCTGCACTTGAAAATGTTTCATGGCATTTAGTTGGTCACCTGCAGAAGAATAAGGTAAAATACATTGTTGATAAGGTTAGCCTTATTCATTCCCTTGACAGTGTTGAACTGGCTGAAGAAATAAATAAGAGGGCAAAAGCCTCTGGAAAAGTTGTTAATGTTCTTATTCAAATTAATATAGGAAAAGAAGAAACCAAATCTGGAATATATGAAGAAGATTTAGAGGATTTTACTGAAAAGCTCAGTGAATATGATGGGATTAGGGTTTTAGGGATTATGGCAATACCACCAGCAAGTGAAAATCCTGAAGATTCTAGGAAATATTTCAGAAGAATGAGGGAACTATTTGAAAAGCTTAAAAATAAAAAGCATGATAACTTTGATATAAAGTATCTTTCTATGGGTATGACAAATGACTTTGAAATAGCTATTGAAGAAGGTGCTAATATAGTTAGAGTTGGAACAGGAATTTTTGGAGAGAGAAACTATAAAGGGAGGAATTAAAATGGCAGGTAAGTTTTTAAAGCCAATTAATAAAATGATGGGGGCAATTGGTCTTATTGAAGAGGAGGATGACGATACAATCGAAGAAGATGAAAAGGAAGACGATGATTTTGAGTATGAGGAACCTGAAATATTAAATTCAAGGAAAAATAATGTTGTAAGCATAAAGACCAATTCGGCTCCAAAGGTTCTGTTAAAAAAACCAGTAGAAATTCAGGATGTATTAGAATTAGTAGATGCGGTTAAATCTAGAAAAATAGTGGTTATGAACATAGTTGATGTAGAGCCAAGGCTTGCACAAAGAATGATAGATTATGTTGTTGGAGGATGCTATGCATTAAACGGCTCCTTCCAGGAAATAGATAAATCGATATATCTTGTTGCTCCTGAGAATGTAGAAATAACCAATGAGCTTAAACAAGTATTGAATAAAAAGACATTCTATTCATTTGATGCTGAATAATAAAGTATATGTTAAGTACTAGGAGTATACTGTATGGATTACATAAAAAATATTGAACATAATCCTGAATATAAGGACAAGATAGTTTTGTTTAAGGATAAAATAAATCGTGTGAAAAAAACAAGTAAAAGCGTTTTTACAGACTTTTTAAATCCTGATGAACAGATAATTCTTAAGAATATGTGCTTATCTGAGAGGCTTTATTTTAAAAGCTGCGGAGGAAATGGGGATTTTGAAAGGGCTGTATGTGTAATAAGCAGTGATGTGTTTGAAGATGAATATCCTGTAGAAGTTATAAGAGTAAAAGGAAACTTTAAATTTGAAAAATTAACTCACAGGGACTACTTAGGATCAATTTTATCCTTAGGAATTAAAAGAGAAAAGATAGGGGACATAAATGTATTTGAGGACGGGGCTGAAGTATGGGTATATGAAGGAATGGGAAGCTATATAGAAGCCAATCTCGATAAAATTAAACATACTGGAATAAAGGTTGAGACCATTAACATACTTTATGCTCGTCAAAGTGTTCAAAAATTTAAGGAAATGAAGATTAATGTTCCATCAATGAGACTTGACTGCATTGTAGCTGCCCTTGCAGGAATTTCTAGAAATGAAGCAGTAAATGCTATAAAGAAAGGAAACATCAAGGTCGATTATATTATTATAGATGAACCCTCTGAAAAGGTAAATGCTGAGCAGCTTATATCGATAAGGGGGAATGGGCGATATAGGATTAATAGTCTATTAAGTAAAACAAAAAGTGATAGGCTTAATATAACTGTTAAAAAGTATATTTAGGAGGGATTTGGATGGCTATTACACCAAATGAGATAAGCAACAAGGAATTCAAAAGGGGTTTTAGAGGCTATGACATGGATGATGTGGATGAGTTCTTGGAGCAAATTGTAGATGACTATGAAAAGATATACAAGGAAAATATATCCCTTAAGGAAAAAATTGAAATGCTTAATGAGAAGATAGAGCACTATTCAAATATCGAATCAACACTGCAAAATACACTGCTCTTGGCTCAAAAGGCTGCGGAACAAGCAAAGGATAATTCAAAAAAAGATGCAGAGTTGATAATAAGGGATGCCCAAGAAACAGCAAATGGAATGATAAAGAAAGCTGAAGAACAGATAGCATTAACAAATAAGGAATACGAAATGTTAAAGCAGGAATACAATATGTTCAAATCAAGATTTATAGGCACACTTCAAGCACAGATGGACGCTTTGGAAAAAGCCGGAATTAAGGGTGAAAATACTAATATGTAAATCAATAGCCTTCCTTATAAGGAGGGCCTTTTAATTTTATAAAATGAAGAGTAAAGAATGGTTCATTCTGTTATAATATGGATATGGAATGATATAATAATAATTTCTTTGGGAGAATGGATATGAAAGAGATAAGGATAAGAGCAAGTAAAGAATATAGCGTTTATGTTGCATCAGGTACTGATTCTATTTCTTTTTTAATGGATAAGCATAAGGTTAAAAGAGTATTTATACTTACAGATGAAAGAGTTTATAATTTATATGGCTCAAGGTTTAAAACTCTTGCTTATGAAATAATAGGAATTAAGGTAATAAAACCAGGTGAGGATAGTAAAAGTATAGATGTGGTTATGGATATATACAAGGAACTTGTTAATTGTGGTGCAGATAGAAAGACAGTTATTGCAGCAGTTGGCGGCGGAGTTGTGGGAGATATAGCAGGTTTTGCAGCCTCTACATTTATGAGGGGTATGGAATTGATTCAAATACCAACAACCCTGATGGCTCAATGTGACAGCAGCATAGGCGGAAAAAATGGGTTTAATTTCATGAATTTAAAAAATGCAATTGGAACATTTTATCAGCCGGTATTTGTTTTTTCTAATGTTAATTTCATTAAAACCCTTGATGAAAGTGAATACAAGAGTGGGCTCGCTGAGGTTATTAAATATGGATTTATAAAGGATGAAAATCTTTTTAATTATATAGAGAATAATAGAGAAGCTATTTTACAAAGGGAAAATGATAAATTAATTCATCTCGTACATGAATGTGCTAGAATAAAGGGAGAAATTGTAGAGAAGGATGAATTTGATAAAGGGCTTAGACATCTATTGAATTTTGGGCATACAATTGGTCATGGTGTAGAAGGTGCGTCAAATTTTAATATTTCTCATGGAGCAGCCGTTGCAGCAGGAATGATAATGGAATCTCAAATTGCAGTTAATATGGGAAAGCTTGATGAAAAATCAATGGACAGATTGATTGGAGTTTTAAAATTTTTTAACCTTTACGATATTAAAAGCGGATTAGATAAGAAAAAAATATTTGAATTAGTAGAAAAGGATAAGAAAAAAACAGGTGGGAACATAAAAATGCCTTTGCCCATTGGAGTTGGCAATGCTATAATTACATCTGAGGTAACCTTGGAACATATAAAGGGAGTAGTAAACAAGAATATTAGGATATGATGACTATAACAGGAATAATCAAGTTATAATAAATATATATAACACAATAAAGATTTTATATTAAGGTATTTATTGCGTTATATGAATTTCGGAAAATATATCGCATAAATGATTTTTAAAAAATGTAAAATCCTTTATGCCATATATATAGAACAGGATAAAATTAAATGCAGTAGAGTTTTTTAAATAAAATAGTATACATAAGAATATGTTTGAAAGTTTGCAGGTGATTATATAGTGAAAATAGGTAGAATAGTAGAAAATGTGGATAGAAAACATCCTCAATTTGATAAACCCCTTATAATAGCAGGGCCGTGCAGTGTTGAAAGTTATGAATTGATGGACAAAACAGCATCATTATTAAAGGAATTTGGCATTGATTATATGAGGGGAGGAGCTTTTAAACCGAGAACTTCTCCATACAGCTTTCAGGGCCTTGGAAATGAGGGGCTTGATATTTTTAAAGAAATTAAAAATAAATATGGTTTAAAGATAGTTTCAGAACTAATGGATGCAAGAGATATTGAGGCTGTGTGTGAAGTAGTGGATGTTATACAAATAGGCTCTAGAAATATGTATAATTATTCTCTTTTAAAAGAAGTTGGAAAAACTAATAAAAAAGTTCTGCTAAAAAGAGGCATGTCAGCTACAATAGAGGAGTGGCTTAATGCTGCAGAATATATAGCAGTTGAAGGAAACACAGATATTATAATGTGTGAAAGAGGTATTAGAACTTTCGAACAGTATACAAGAAACACATTGGATTTGAATTGTGTACCAATTCTAAAGAATATTACATCGCTTCCTGTAATCGTTGATCCAAGCCATGGAACGGGAAGAAGAGAGCTTGTTAAGCCAATGAGTATGGCAGCCATTGCTGCAGGAGCTGATGGACTTTTAATAGAGATACATCCTGACCCGGATAATGCATTATCTGATGGATGCCAATCTATGAATTTTAATGGCTTTAAGGAGCTGCATGAGGACATAATTAGATTATATAATTGTATTAACAAAAGGTGATTTTATGAATATTTTTACTAAGCAATCAAAAGGAATTAAAGGTGAAATAGAAGTTCCTGGAGACAAATCCATATCTCACAGAGCGGTAATGCTTTTACCACTATGTAGCGGTGATTTTAAAATTCAAAATTTTCTTTTAAGTAATGATTGTATACATACAATTAGAGCAATGAGGATGCTTGGAGCAGATATAAATGTTAAGGGCAGTATTGTAAATATAAGTGGAAAGGGGAAGGAGTATTTAAATACTCCTGTTTCTTCTGTTTACCTTGGAAATTCGGGTACGTCCATGAGACTTTTAAGTGGAATATTTGCTTCAATTAAAGGTAAAAATGTACTTTATGGAGACGATTCTTTAAGCAAAAGACCAATGAAAAGGATTATAAAGCCTATTGAGATGATGGGTGGAGATATAAAATCTATTATGGAAAATGGTACACCTCCTCTTATTATAGAGGGAAGAAGGTTAAGGGGAATAGATTATGAAATGGATGTAGCCTCAGCACAAGTAAAATCGTCCATACTTTTAGGAAGCCTTTTTGCAGAGGGTACAACAAATATAATTGAAAAGGCTAAAACAAGGGACCACACAGAAAGAATGCTTAGCTATCTTGGGTGCGATGTCAGCTTAAGCAATAATAAAGTCAGCATGAAATGTGGTCAAAAGCTTAAGGGTGATGATATTGCAATACCAGGTGATATATCATCTGCTGCATTTCCAATAGCTGCAGCGCTTCTGGTTCCTGATTCAGAGTTAATAATTCGAAATGTTGGATTCAATCCTTCAAGGATTGGATTTATCGATGTAATAAAGAAGATGGGTGCGGATATAAAGCTTTTAAACCAATGGGAATCCAACAATGAACCATTTGCAGATATAATGGTAAAAAGCAGTGAGCTTAAAGGGGTAGAGATAGCAGGGAATATAATTCCAAGGCTTATCGATGAAATACCCGTAATAGCCCTTCTTGCAGCATTTTCAGAAGGTAAGACTGTAATAAAGGATGCCTGTGAGCTTAGGCATAAGGAAAGCGACAGGATTAATTCCATTGCCTGTAATTTAAGAAAAATAGGAGCAGAGGTTGTTGAAACAGCAGATGGTATGATAATAAACCCAATTAAAGCAGATAGGAATACAACAAGAATATTGGATTCCTTTAACGACCATAGAATAGCTATGGCATTTTCAATTGCTGGTTTTATACTTGGTGAAACCATAATCTGCAATTGTGAAAACATAGCAACATCCTTTCCAGGCTTTGTAGAACTCATGACCTCTCTTGGCTGTAACATAGAAGTAAAAAAATAGAATATACATTAAAATTAATTAGAAAGTCCTATGATTTTTTTGAAAATCATAGGACTTTTATTTTGAAAGCTGCTTTTAAGATCACTTATTCTTTATAATAATTTTTATCTAATTTGGGAAAATAAATTAGGAGGGAAGGTTATGAAATCTAAGGCCAAGGAATTGGAAAAAGAAACAAATAGTAATGAGGATGAATATAGAGAACTTATAAAAAGTGCAGCGGAGCAGCTTCAAAAGGCCAGGATTGGCGATTATGTTGATTTAATGCAGAGTCCGGGAAGGATGATAGTACTTAATCTTTTTAGTGGAATTGCTCGCGGTTTTGGAATCGCAATTGGGTTTACCATATTAGGTGCATTAGTAGTATATCTTCTTCAAAGAGTGGTTATCCTAAATTTACCTATAATAAGTGGAATCGTTTCTGAGGTTGTTAAGCTTGTACAATTGAATGTTAGATAAGGAGGGATATAATGGATAAAAATAAAATACAGTATTTTAAAAACAGATTAATTGAGGAAAAAAAGAGCATTTTAGATACAATAGATGGAATGATGGAGAATGGGTTGGGAAAAAGCCAGAGTGTCGAGGTAAGTGAATTATCAATGATTGATAATCATCCAGGAGATATGGGAACAGAAATGTTTGATAAGGGAAGAAGATATGCCCTTCTTGATAATGAAAAAATGATAATTTCTGAGATAGATGCTTCCCTTGAAAGAATTGAGTCGGGAAAGTATGGAAAGTGCGAATTGTGTGGAAAGGATATTGCCGAAGAAAGACTAGAAACATTACCCTACGCGACGACATGCATGGACTGTGAAAGTAAAAAACCTGATTACAACACATACAGGTATGATAGACCTGTTGAAGAAGAGGTCTTAAGACCCTATGGAACTTATTTTATGGATGTAAGTGGAGATCAGGAGGACGAAATAGAATTTGATGCTGAGGATTCATGGCAGGATGTAGCAAAGTATAATCAATCTACTGGGTTTGATGAAATGTTTTATGATGATGATTTTGATCCTGAAGCTGATTTTGGATATGTTGAATTTACTGACAGCATTAGCAATGAAAAATATAAAAATCAACTACCTTAGACATATTAAAGGACTTGCAACATTGCAAGTCTTGTTTTATGATTGAATAGTAAATTAAAGCTTAAGGGGGGATATGATTGAGTATCTTATATATTTTAGCAATAGTGGTATTAGATCAACTATCAAAGTACATAGCAAAGATAAAACTTTATTCAATAAGTCAAATTGAGATAATAAAAGGCTTTTTCTCTCTTACATATGTTGAAAACAGGGGAGCAGCCTTTGGAATATTTAAAGATAAAAGAATCATACTTGTTGGTTTTACAACCATAGTTATAGCTGTTATGATTTATTATCTACTTAAAAATAAGTCAATGAATAAGCTATTAAGGGTAAGTCTTATTCTAATAATTGCAGGTGCAATTGGAAACTTGATTGATAGAGTGCTTCTTGGATATGTTGTGGATTTTTTTCATCTATACATAGGAAATGTATTTGATTGGCCGGTCTTTAATGTTGCAGATATCAGTATAGTTTTTGGAACGATACTTCTTGCTTTTAACTTGTTATTTTCAAAAGAATAGTGCTGGAGTGATAAATATGGAAGAAGAAATCTTGGAATTTGCTGTAGAAGATATTGATGTTGGAAAGAGAATTGATTTGTATTTAAGTGAAAAAATTGAAGATATGTCAAGATCTCAGGTTCAAAAACTAATCGGTGATGGAAATATTAAGGTAAATCAGAAGGACATAAAGAGCAATTATAAGGTTAGAAAAAATGATTCAATTGATGTAATCATACCCGAGCCTGTTATGCTTGAGATTACTCCTGAAGATATAGATATTGAGATAATGTATGAGGATGATGATATAGCTGTTGTCAACAAGCCACAAGGTATGGTTGTACATCCTGCGGCAGGAAATTTCACAGGAACTCTTGTAAATGCCTTGCTTGCAAAATGCAGCAACCTCTCTGGAATAAATGGCGTTATAAGGCCTGGTATCGTGCACAGGATAGATAAAGATACATCAGGGGTACTTGTGGTAGCTAAAAATGATAATGCCCACAAAGCCCTTGCAGAGCAGATTAAAGAGCACAGCATGAAAAGGGTCTATATGGCCCTTGTTGAAGGTGTTATAAAAAATGATGAAGGGACAATAGATTTACCTATTGGAAGACACCCCGTTGAAAGAAAGAGGATGGCAGTAGTACAAAGGAACGGAAGAAATGCGGTTACCCATTATAAGGTTCTTGAAAGGTTTAAGGCAAATACTCTTGTGGAAGCAAGGCTTGAAACTGGAAGAACTCATCAAATAAGGGTTCATATGTCCTATATTGGTCATCCACTTGTTGGAGATCCAGTCTATGGATTTAAAAAGCAGCATTTCAAGCTTAAGGGACAGGCACTTCATGCTATGACCCTTGGCTTTATACACCCTGCAACAAAAGAATATATGGAATTTAATGCTCCATTACCAGAATACTATGAACAGCTATTATATAAATTAAGATAGCTATAAATTTGTGTTGAAATAGTGAGAAACTTGTGATATATTGATATGGATAAGTTTAAATATAAAGTATATGGTTTGCAATTAATTTAAAACCTTTAAAGCAGTCCAGTGAGGCTGTAAGGAAGCAGACTTGATTTGTATGCATAGAATGATAGTAACTTCTTACAGCTCATGTAAGAAGTTTTTTGTTTGCAAAAAATGAATACTACATTTGATTTGTAGCAAATTAATATTGGTGTAATGGAGGTGAATTTGTTGAAGGTTAAAGCCCAATTACTTGATGACAAGGGTATTAAAAGATCCCTTATAAGGATTGCTCATGAAATCATAGAGAAGGATAAGGGAGGCGAAAATATTGCTCTGGTTGGAATAAAAACCAGGGGGGTACCCATTGCAGAAAGAATAGCAGAGTTTATAAAAGAATTTGAAGGAGTAGAGGTTCCTGTCGGGGTGCTTGATATAACTCTTTATAGAGATGATCTAGTACCAAAGTATGAACAGCCAAACTTAAATGAAAATGACATATTTTTTGATGTTAAGGACAAAATAATAGTATTGGTAGATGATGTAATCTTTACAGGGAGAACTGTAAGGGCAGCAATGGATGCCATTATAAGAATGGGACGCCCAAAATCGGTTCAACTTGCAGTTTTAGTTGACAGAGGACATAGAGAACTTCCAATCAGACCCGACTATGTTGGTAAAAATGTTCCAACCTCTACATCTGAAATAGTTAATGTTAAACTTCTTGAAACTGATGGAGAAGACAGGGTTATAATATGTGAAAACTAAATTATAGCCTTTTAAAATAGTCCAGTGAGGCTAAAAAGGGAGTTTACGCTCCCCAAACTAAAAAGAGGGGGATTCTAATGAAAAATTTTGTTGATGTTGAAGAAAGATTATCAATTGGAAAAACAATTCCGCTAAGTTTGCAGCACCTTTTTGCAATGGTTGGTGCGACAATATTGGTTCCACAGCTGTTGGGCATGGATCCTGCAATGGCACTCTTTGGAAGTGGTGTAGGAACTCTTATTTATATACTCTGTACAAAGGGTAAGTTGCCTGCTTATGTAGGTTCATCCTTTGCATTTATTGCGCCTATACTGGCAATATCCAAGAGCCAGGGACTTCCTTCAGCGATGGGTGGAGTTGTAGTTGCCGGACTTATATATGTTGTTTTTGCAGCAATAATAAAGCAATTTGGTACTAAATGGATTGATAGATTACTCCCACCTGTAGTTGTTGGATCAGTAGTAATTGTAATTGGATTAGGACTTGCAGGTACAGCTGTTAAATCAGCAGGACTTCTTCCTAATGCAGAAGGACAAATAGTTAATATATTGCAGAATAAAGAAGTATGGGTTGCACTTTTCACATTAGCTGTTGCAGTAATAGGTTCAATGTATTTTAAGGGATTTCTTGCTGTTATACCAATATTGGTAGGACTTGTATCAGGTTATATATTGGCTCTTTGCCTGGGTCTTGTAAATACAAAGGCAATAATAGAAGCAGAATGGTTTGGATTACCTAATTTTATAATGCCAAAATTCTCGCTCTCTGCTATAGTTGCAATAGCACCAGTTGCAATTGTAACCATAACAGAACATATAGGACATGTATTTGTAACTAATAATGTTTGTGGAAGAGACTTTACAAAGGAGCCAGGACTCCATCGTTCAATTCTTGGTGATGGACTTGCAACAGCTTTTGCAGGATTAATTGGAGCACCTCCAAACACAACCTATGGTGAAAATATAGGTGTAATGGCTATAACAAAGGTTTACAGCGTATGGGTTATTGGAGGAGCAGCTATAATTGCGATTCTTCTTTCCTTTTTTAATAAATTTGGAGTTATTTTAAAAGAATTGCCACCTTGTGTACTAGGTGGAATAAGCATAATGCTATTTGGTGTTATCGCATCTTCTGGATTAAGAATGTTAGTAGAAAGTGGAATAGACTTTAGTCAAAAGAGAAATCTTATGATAGCTTCCATAATACTTGTTCTTGGAATTGGTGGAGCAAGCATAGACTTTGGACATAATTTTAAAGTTGAAGGAATGGCTCTAGCAACCTTCGTTGGAATATTTTTAAATCTTATTCTTCCACAGTACACGAAGGATGAAGAAGAATAGAAAAAGTAAATTAAAAAGATAACAGGCACTTGAATTATTTAAGATAAAGTATCTATATAAATACTACTGCTTAAATAATTCAGGTGCCTGTCTTTTTTTATATCTCTAATTGTTTTCTTCCTTATCCTTAATAAAGCCTTCATCAGGAGTTACATATATGGTTTTGTTTGTGTAGTATATAACCATACCAGGTTTTGCTCCAGAAGGTTTTTTTACATTCTTCTTTTCTGTATAATCTACAGGAACGTTTGCAGAGGTTCTAGCTTTACTGTAATATGCAGCAAATTTAGCTCCCTCAAGGAGAGCGGTATCTGAGACATAACCGTTTTGGGATTTAATTATAACATGGGAGCCAGGTATATTTTTTGTATGCATCCATATATCGCTTCCAACTGCAAATTTTGTAGTAAGAAAATCATTTTGGTTATTGTTCTTACCGACATAAATATCGAAACCATCACTTGATCTATAGCGATAGGGTGCAGATTTTTGTTGTTTTTGATTATGCTTTTTCTTTTTTATATATCCAGAATCAAAAAGCTCATTTTTAATTTCTGCTATGGTCGCCATATCAGATGCATTTTCAAGGTTGAAAACTATTGATTCAAGATAGCGGTGTTCATCCTCAGCTTCCTTTATTTGCTGCTTGGAAATTTCAATTGTTTTCTTTTCTTTTGTATATTTTTTATAGTATTTTTGTGAATTCTCTACAGGAGTCAAACCTTTTTCGAGAGGTATTGTTATGGTTTCCATTTCCTCACTATAGAAGTTCTCAACATCTACAGATTCCATATCTGAATTTATTCTATATTGGTTTGACATAATAAGGTCGCCATACATCTTCCAATTTTCATGGTTTTTACATTCTTCAATTCTTGAATGAGCAATCTGCATTTTTTTGCTGTTCTTTTCAACAATACTGTTCACAAGCTTAAAAAGATCAGCATTTCTCTGTTTAAGTGTATTCTTTAAATCCTTTTGACTGTAATATGCATCCAAAAGTTTTCCAGGAGATTCATAGTACTCCATGGTTAAATTATTATATTGTTCTATTGGAAATACATAATAATCAAATCTTCCATTTGAATCATAGAAAATAACATACTTGTAATCCCTATTCTTTATCTTTGAAATATAATAATAGTAGCAGGATAATAGCAACTCTCTGTCCTGTGAAGATAGCTGACCAGGTGTTAAATCCGAATATACTCCACAGATTTCCTTTGAGAGAGTTTTGCTTATTCCGAGAAAGGTTTCTGTTATTATATTTGAGATACTTTTATCGGAAGTTTTTGTTAAAATGTTTACAAGTACTTCTTTTTCAGCTTCAAGTGGATTAATTTTATCTTTAGTTGGTGGTAAAATATAATCAGAACCTGGGAGTATCTCCCTGTATCTATTCATATTGCTGCCTATGTGCTTTATACAATCCACTATTTTTCTGTTGTCATTTAAAAGCAGTATGTTGCTGTGTTTACCCATTATTTCTGTAACTAAATGATAAATAACAGGATAGCCAAGTTCATCCTTACTCTCAATTTGAAGTTCTACTATTCTATCAAAATTTATCTGGTTTACAGAAACTAATTTTCCATCAACTAAATGCTTCCTCAACATCATACAGAAGGTTGGAGGAATTTGAGGATTTTCTTTACTTTGCTCAGTAATATGAACCCTTGGGTATGCAGGGTTAGCAGATAGTAATAGTTTTATAGATTTCCTTTCTTTTTTAAATATTAAAATTATTTCATCCTTGGATGGCTGATGAATTTTTTCAATTCTACAGTCCACCAACGAGGATATCTCCTTTATAATACCGCTTGTAAAAGCCCCATCAAATGGCATTTACATCACCTCCAGTTGCATTGGCTATTATAAAAACAGATTGAATATGATTGAATAATAACATTAAATATTTTATGATTTAAAGTATATCATTTAACTCAATTATTTAAAAGGTATAGGGAGGGACGTTTTTATGAATTTTACAAAGATGCATGGCCTTGGAAATGATTTTATAGTACTTGAAAGCCTAAATAAAGAAATTGAAAATATAAATGACATAGCTAGAGAGGTTTGCCACAGGCATTTTGGAATAGGTGCAGATGGCATTCTATTGGTTCAGAAATCAAATATTGCAGATATCAAGATGACAATCATAAATTCAGATGGAAGTCTGGCTGAAATGTGTGGAAATGGATTAAGATGTTTTTGCAAATATGTTTATGATAAAGGTATTGTAAAGAAAGAGACTATAAAGGTTGAAACTGGAGCTGGCATAATGATAGCCAAATTAAGTTTTAAGGATGGTATAGTAGATACAGTTAGAGTAGATATGGGTTCTCCAATCTTTGATAAGGAAACCATCCCATTTTCAGGTGAAATGGACAATCTTAAGTACAATATTGATGTTAAAGGAACTACCTATGATGCATCTACTATTTTAATGGGAGTTCCTCATACGGCTATATTTGTAAGTGATATTGATGATTATATAGTTGTGGAACATGGCAAGGCAATTGAAAAAATGCCGTTTTTCCCAGAGGGAACCAACGTTAATTTTGTTAAAGTTATAGATAACAATACAATAGAGGTAAGAACCTGGGAAAGAGGAGCAGGCTATACCATGGCCTGTGGTACAGGAGCCTGTGCCAGCGCTGCTATATGTATGCTTAGAAAAATAACAAATACCTCCATTAAAGTATCCCTAAAGGGAGGCACCCTCAATATATCCCTGGAAAACAGCAGAGTATTCATGGAAGGCCCCGCAAAATTCATCTGCGAAGGAAAAATACTCCTTAATCTCTAAACTGTTTTTATAAGCCTTAATATAGAGAAGATGCGTAGCATCCTAACTAGGTTTATCTGTAATAGACCGTGAAGGTCAAGAAATATTGCTTCCGTCGACTACTCCGCTCGCAAAGAAGTTGTAAGATGTCAAAATGGCGACAGCCTAAGAACTTTTGAGAACTCGTATATGCTGCAAAATTCTAACATTTCGTTCATTCAAACAGCCTAGGGTCAAAGCTATTAAGCAGGGCTGTTTGAATGAACAAAACGTAAGAATTTTATCGCAGCCTCTACTCAAACACTCAAAAGTTCTAAGGCTCTCGCCATTTTGACATCAACAACTTCTATTTGCTCGCGCCAATGTCTCTTACAGCAATATTTCTTGACCTTCACTGGTTTCATTCCCCATTGAAAAATTCTTCATAAATAAGTAGCCACACCTTATACAATTAAAAATAAGACATAAGGCCAGTTCTCAATTCTTCTATATGGAAAATAATTCCACATAGTGTAGCATTCTTGCTAAATTGAGTTTTTAAAAGGAATACTTACCAAAAACTATGGGCATAATATCCAAGGAAGCCAAAACAAAGGAGTTGATATTATGCCTCGAGCAAAACGTGTCAAAAACGAAGAATTGAATTATATCTATCACGTAATGGATAGAAGCAACAGTGGTATTCCCCTTTTCAGAAACGATAAAGACAAGGACAAATTCCTCTCATTCATCAAAAAATATCAAGAAAAGGTTGGTTTCAAGGTATATGCCTATTGCCTAATGACAACCCATGCCCACCTCATAATAGATGCCCATGGTGCTGATATCTCAAAGTTCATGCAACGCATCAATTTGTGCTATACCCTGTACTTCAACACCAAGTATCATCGTCATGGTCATGTTTTCCAAGATAGATTTAAGAGTAAGGTAGTAGATACTGACAGCTACCTATTTGCCCTTTCTGCCTACATCCATAACAACCCCATCAGCATGAAGAGGTACAGAGACTGCCCAGAGAAGTTCAAGTATTCAACCCTAGGACTATATCTTGGGTTGAATGATGACCCTTTTGAAATTGTAGACCAAGAATTTGTTATGGGGCTTTTCAATGAAAATGTAAAGAAGGCAAGGGAGGAGTACTACGCCTTTGTTAGGATCTGCAATGACAAGAAGAAGTTGGATACCGTTGAGTTCAAGGATGAAAAGAGCCAGTATAGAAGCGAAAGAAAGGTGCTAGTTAGAAAGTTTAAGCCTGAAGATATAATTGAGTTTATCGCAAAGTACACAGGCATTAGTAAGGCGCTGCTTCACTGGAAGAATAAAAAGGAAGCAACTAAAAGCAGAGCACTATGTGTATTCTTGATAAGGTATTACTGTAATTTTACCTTTAAGCAGATATGCGGGGTTATAGGGGGACTTACCCTATCGAGGATATCTCAGCTAGAGGAAATTGGGTATAACCTTATTAAGAAAGATGAACGGTATAAAAATATAATGGATGACTTTTTGAAAAAAGCCTCGACATCAAGTTAAACTTTAGTAGTCCTAATAGAGCTTATGTAATAAAAATAGCTAAGTTAATACTTAATGGAAAGTATTTTGCATGGGCTTTAAGGATAGTGGATGTAAAACTGTATAGGCAATTTTTTAAAAAAAGATTTAGAATTTTGGGCAAAAGCTCCTTGAAGGGGAGTTTGTTATTTAAGGTGTAAAGGTGGACAAGCCTTATTTTTTTTATTTTATTTTTGGTTATAGGAGCTTAGTGAAAAAATTAATATAACATGAAATGGAAAATATCGAATGATTTGATGGTGAAAAATGACAAATTTTGCGAAGGAGTTAATTAAGAACTGGTACTAGGGTTGAAAAAGAATAATTTTTGAGATTAAAAATAGTTGAGAACTGGCACTATACGGAACGGTCTTTCAAGATACAAATTAACTATTAAGTTAAGATGTATTATCCCTAAAGTATTCAATTGATAAATATTATAGTATTTTCGTAATATTTTTAGTTTGGACAAAATACATATTTATTAGGTGAAATTTTACCGGGAGGGAGTAGTTTGAGATATAAATTGTTGGCATTACTAATGGTTGTAGTAATGGGGATAGGTTTTACGGGGTGTTCAAAGAAAACAGGAAATATGGGAGAAGATGTTGATCAGATGGGAAGTCATAAGATAATGGTTGTGGTTTGTGACAGTGAAAGCAAGGCTCCCATTAAAGAGGCTAAGGTGTATCTATTAGGTTCGGAGGATTCATATACTACTGATGAAATGGGAAAGACACCTGAGATACAGGTGAATTTAAATAAGGACTATTTTGGCAGATATAGTGATGAGGTTTCGGGAAGAATGGGAAGCGGATTCGTAAATGTTGTTGCATTAAAGGATGGCTATGGAAAACATATTGAATTGGATTACAGTGTGTATCCTGGAAGTTCTATATACCTTGTAAAAATAGAGCTTAAGAAGGGGAGCAAGAATACAGTAAAGGTTAATTCACCGGATGTAGAAAATGTAGAGAATATTTTAAAGGCCTATGAAAAGTTTGAAGGCGGAGGAATTAAATCTGATAATATGGTGAAATACTCAGTTACATTGAAGGATGGGTCTGGAAAGCCTTTGCAGGATGCAAAGATAGTTATACCAGAAGCACAGCTTTCAGCAAAGACCAATCAAAAGGGAGTATGCCAGTTAGAAATACCTTATGATGATACAAGCGTTGTAAACTATCCGATTAAGAAGGAGTATGGAGAGATAACGATATTAACATACAAGGAAGAATATCCTTCAATGGTTTTATTGAGAACACCTGTAAACAAGGACGGAAAGGATAATAATGTAACGATAAAGCTTAAAAAGGCTGAAAAGGGCAATGTTAAATATGATGTGGTTGAACCACAGTTAAAATGGGTTAATCAAGTATTTGAATCATATAAATAGTAACCAGATAGTACCCTTTGGAATATTATAATTAAAGAAATATTCTGGAGGGTTGTTTTTTGAAACTGGCAAATAGATTATCAAAGATTCCTGTATATATTTTTTCTAGGGTTGATGAATTAAAAAAAAGGCTTATTTCTTCTGGAATAGATATAATTGATCTAGGAATAGGAGATCCAGATATAAAAACTCCTGATTTTATTGTAAAGGCATTAGAAAAAAGTATTAGGGAATTAGGTTTTCATAATTATCCACCTTATAGCGGAATCGATGAGTTTAGAAGGGCAGTTGCGTCATATTATAAAAAAAGATTTAATGTTGAACTTGATTATGAAAAAGAAGTGGTTGCTTTAATAGGATCTAAGGAAGGTATCGCAAACCTGTTTCTAGCCCTTACAGACGAAGGTGACTATGTTATACTGCCGGACCCATCATATCCTGTTTACGATGCTGCAGCAAGAATAGCAGGCTGTAATATATATAAAATGATACTCTCTGAGAGAAATAATTATCTACCTAAAATTGAAAACATATATCCTGATGTTGCAAGGAAAGCAAAAATAATATTGGTTAACTATCCAAACAATCCTACAGGAGCAGCTGCTAATATAAATTTTTATAGAAACCTTGTTGAATTTGGAATTAAAAATGATATTTCGGTAGTTAATGATGGAGCGTATATAGATATATTAAAGGATAATTGCAGTCCTTCTAGCCTTCTTCAAGCCGAGGAGGCCAAAAGAGTATGTGTTGAATTTGGAACACTATCAAAATCCTACAGTATGACAGGATGGAGAATAGGATATGCAGTAGGAAACAGTGAAATACTAAAAAAATTAATGATTATAAAGACTAATTCGGATTCGGGACAATTTATTCCTATCCAACAGGCAGGTGCAGAAGCGATTGAAAAGGGAAATGACTTTGTAGAATATATTAATAATATTTATAATAAAAGAAGAGAGATTGTAGTTAATTCCCTTAAAGGAATAGGGCTTAATGTTTATGATTCTTGTGGGACATTTTATGTATGGTTTAAGGTTCCTGGAAAGTATAAATCTGAAGAGTTTTGCCAATATGTTCTTGAAAATACAGGAGTAATAATAACCCCTGGTAATGCATATGGAACATTTGGAGAGGGATATTGTAGAATATCACTAACAATTGAAGACGAAAGAATAAAGGAAGCAATGAATAGACTTTCAAATTTGAATTTTTAGTATGAAAAGTACTGAGAAAGGCGAGCGGCAGTTTGGATAAGCATGGTATGCTATGGTTGTCCAACTTACTACTTGCCTTTTGTTTTGTAATAATTCAGAGTAACATGACTTTTTTTTAATAAAACTTGATAAATAGTGTATTAATTAGGTATAATGAGAAATGAGAAGAAATTCAATGCTTGAACGGGTATAATAGTAAATAATCAATACTGGAAGGTGAAATGATGATAAAAAGTATGACAGGATACGGAAGAGGAAGTATCCAGGAAAACGGTAGAAGCTTTACTGTAGAGATAAAGTCAGTTAATAACAGATATCTCGATGTTTATATCAGACTTCCAAGACAAATAAGTTCCCTTGAGGACAGAATAAGGAAGTATGTGTCAACAAGAATATCAAGGGGAAAGGTAGATATTTACATAAGCCAGGATAAATTCAGCGAGGACGATATTGAAATAAATCTCGATGAGAATGTTGCTAGAGCCTATTACAATTCTCTTTGTACACTTAAAGATAAATTTCAATTAAAGGATGATATTACACTTTCTATGCTTGTTGATATACCAGATGTATTAAAGATTGAAAAAAAGGAAGAAGATAAGGAAGAGATCTGGAATGCCATAATTAAGGCGATTGATGAATCACTTAACATGTTTGTTGACATGAGAAGCAGTGAGGGTTTAAAATTAAGCAAGGATATTTCTGAAAGGTGCGATTTTATACAGGAAAAGGTATTGGAAATCGAGAATAAATGCCCTGTTGTAGTAGATGAATACAGGGAAAAAATAAGGCAGAGAGTATCTGAATACTTAAAGGAAATAGAAATCGATGAATCCAAGCTATTAAATGAAGTAGCGTTCTTTTCCGATAAGGTTAATATAACAGAAGAAATTGTTAGATTAAAAAGTCATTTAGTTCAGATGAAGAAAACTTTATCATTAGAAGAACCTGTGGGCAGAAAGCTTGATTTCCTCATCCAGGAGATGAATAGGGAAACCAACACAATAGGTTCAAAATCAAGTGATTTGTTTATAACCAATTTGGTTGTAGATATAAAAAGTGAACTTGAAAAGATAAGAGAACAAGTTCAGAATATAGAATAAGGTGGGAGGTAAGATTATGGCAATAAAGCTAATTAATATTGGTTTTGGTAATATCGTTTCAGCAAATAGACTTGTGGCTATAGTAAGCCCTGAATCAGCTCCTATAAAAAGAATAATACAGGAGGCAAGGGACAGAGGAATGCTAATAGATGCTACCTATGGTAGAAGAACAAGAGCAGTTATAATAACTGATAGTGATCATATAATACTATCAGCTGTTCAGCCAGAAACTGTAGCACATAGACTTTCATCAAAGGATATAGATGAGGAAATTGAGGAAGATGAGGAATAATCTGAGGGGAGATAAAAATGTATAAAAAGGGACTTCTTATTGTTATCTCTGGACCCTCAGGAGCTGGGAAGGGAACAGTTTGCAAAGCATTATTTGAAAGAAACAAGGGTATTCAGTTTTCAGTTTCCTGTACAACAAGACAGCCAAGAGAAAATGAAAAAGATGGAGTTAATTACTTTTTCACAGCCAGGGATAAATTTGAGAAAATGATAGAAAATAATGAATTCCTAGAGTATGCAGAGGTTTATGGAAATTACTATGGAACACCTTCAGCATATGTTGAAAAAAATCTTGAAGAAGGTAAGGATGTTATACTTGAAATAGATATCCAGGGAGCTTTAAAGGTAAAGAATAGCTATCCAAGTGGAGTATTTGTATTCATACTTCCTCCTTCAATGAAGGAATTAAAAAACAGAATTACAAAAAGAGGTTCTGAAACTCAAGAATCACTTGTAAGAAGATTTAAGTCAGCATTTGAAGAGTTAAACTATATTTCAAACTACAGCTATGTAGTTTTGAATGATGAAGTAGAAAATGCTGTAGAAAAGCTTGAAAGCATTATACTTGCTGAAAAGTGTAGAGTAGACAGATTAAAGGAAAATAAGAGTTATTTTCAGGAGGGATATTTTAATGAGTAATGCAATGATAAATCCTTCAATTGTTTCACTTTTAGAGAAGGTGGACAATAGATATTCACTTGTAGTTATAGCAGCTAAAAGAGCAAGACAGCTAATAGATGGAGAAAAACCACTTGTTGAAATCGATTCAACAAAGCCAGTTACAATTGCAATAAATGAAATCTATGAGGATAAAATTAATTTTGAGAGCCTAAAAACAGGAATCAAATGAAGGTGTTAAAATGCAGGAGAAAAGGACTGTAGTTCTGGGTGTTACAGGCGGAATTGCTGCCTATAAAGCCTTGGATATAGTTAGTAGATTGAGAAAAAAGGATATAAATGTACATGTTATTATGACCAAATCTGCAGTAGAGTTTGTTACACCATTGAGCTTTCAATCTTTAAGCCAGAATTATGTTGTTAAGGACATGTTTGCAGAGCCTAAAAGCTGGGATATAGAACATATATCCCTTGCTTCTAAGGCAGATCTTTTTGTTATTGCGCCGACTTCTGCCAACATGATAGGAAAGATAGCAAATGGCATAGCAGATGATATGCTTTCTACTACAGTTATGGCAACAAAGGCGCCAGTTTTACTGGCTCCTGCCATGAACACTAACATGTATGATAATCCCATAGTTCAAAAAAATATAGAGTTTTTAAAGTCCATGGGATATTTCTTTATAGAGCCAGATGAGGGAAGACTTGCCTGTGGAGTTACAGGTAAGGGTAAGCTTGCAGAGCCAGAGAAGATTGTTGATGTTATTGATATGCTTTTGCATAAAAATAAGGATTTAGTTGGTAAAAGGGTTCTTGTAACTGCCGGTCCAACTCGTGAGGATATAGATCCCGTGAGATTTATAACAAACAGATCCTCAGGTAAGATGGGCTATGCTATTGCAAGAGCAGCAAGAAACAGAGGAGCGGATGTTACATTGATATCCGGACCAGTTGGTTTAAATCCTCCAGAAAAAGTGAGGTATGTTGGTGTATACAGTGCAGATGATATGTACAGGGAAGTTGTAAACCATTTTGAGGATGCTGATATTGTAATCAAGTCTGCTGCTGTTGCGGATTACAGGCCTAAAAACAAGAGTGATATAAAAATAAAAAAATCCGATGATGATATGGAAATCCCACTAACAAGAAATAAGGACATACTTAAAGAGCT
Source organism: Clostridiaceae bacterium (assembly GCA_032095175.1). Lineage (GTDB taxonomy): Bacteria > Bacillota > Clostridia > Clostridiales > Caloramatoraceae > DAMCZI01. The sequence continues at coordinate 23,723 of DAMCZI010000032.1, read as the reverse complement.
TGGAAAGATGAAAAAAAATCAAATACTTGTGGGTTTTGCAGCAGAAACAAATGATTTAATACAGAATGCTCAAAGGAAGGTTTTAAAGAAGAACCTTGATGCAATAGTTGCAAACGATGTAACTATGGAAAAGTCAGGTTTCAACACAGATACGAATACTGTTAAAATTATTGATAAAAGTGGGAATATACTTGAACTTCCCAATATGTCAAAGGACGAAGTTGCACATAACATATTAGATTTTATTTTGAATATAAAGCGCTAAGGCGCTTTTTTTAATAAGGCATATTCAAGAAAATAAATATTTGATTAGTTATTTTCTCGAATATGCCTAAAATGGACAAAGATTGTCCCACAGTTGGGGGAGAAATTATGATAAAAGTTGCTTCTGTGATTGTTGATAATGCAGCACGAGAAACTGATAAACCCTTTGAATATTTAATACCAGAGGAACTTCAAGCCTTGGTTAAAATAGGCATGAGGGTAGTTGTGCCATTTGGAAAGGGAAATAAATATATTGAAGGATATTTAATAGATATAAAGGACAACTCTGATTATGATATTAAAAAATTAAAGGCTATAGGGGATGTAATAGACGATACACTATATTTTGATGACGAAATGCTTAAACTCGCTTATTTTCTAAAAGAAAGATATAATGCAACCCTAAGTGAATCCTTTAATGCAATACTTCCATCTGGTATTAAGTTTAAAGAAAAGCTTTTTATAAAGCTAAACCCTTCATATTCGAATATATTAGGAGAAAAATATAAAAAGGTTATCTCAGGATTAAATGAAGACAAATTTGTTGAGTTTAATGATTTAAAAAAGCAAATTGGAGGAAATCTTCAAAGGTCAGTTTTATTTGGTATGGAGAGGGATGGAATAGTAGGGATAAAAAGAGATATAATCCAGAATACAAAGATAAAAAACCTTGAGGTTTATATTCCAGGAGAGTATGATTTGTGTCAGGATTTCATAACTGAATTTGAAAAAAAACGAAAAAAGCAGGTAGAAATATTAAAAACCATGATTTCAGAAGAACAGGACTTAACTTTAGGGCAGATTGTAGAGAAATATGAATGCAGCCCTGGAGTTGTAAAGTCTCTTTATGAAGCTGGTGTATTGATTAAAAAGGAAGTTGAAGTATTTAGAAATCCATCGGAAAAAGAATATAAATATGGACGTGTTGAGCTCACTGAGGATCAGCAATTAGCCATTGAAAGCATTCTTAACAGCTATAAAAAAGGCAGGAGTGTTTCTCTGATAAGGGGAGTAACTGGTTCAGGAAAGACTGAGATATACTTAAACCTTGTAGAAAGGTGTATAAAAAAGGGGTGTGGAGCAATTGTAATGGTTCCTGAAATATCCCTAACACCTCAGACATTGGAAAGATTTAAAGGAAGATTTGGAAATACAGTTGCCATACTTCATAGCAGGCTTTCTAATGGTGAAAGGTATGATGAATGGAGAAGGATAAAGTCAGGAGATGTAAGGGTTGTTGTAGGAGCAAGATCAGCTGTTTTTGCACCTGTTTCAAATTTAAAACTAATAATAATGGATGAGGAACATGAGTACTCCTATAAATCAGACAGCAGTCCTAAATATCATACACTAGAGGTTGCTTCCTTTAGAGCGAATCAAAATAAGGGATTACTTGTTTTAGGCTCTGCTACACCTTCTTTGGAAAGCTATTATAAAGCCTTAAATGGAGAATATAATCTAGTTACAATAAACAAAAGGGTTATGGATATAAAAATGCCTGAGGTAAAAATAGTTGATATGAGGGAGGAACTAAAGGGAGGAAATAAGTCAATCTTCAGTACTGCTCTTCAGGATGAAATAGGAATAAATCTTCAAAGGGGAGAACAGACAATTTTGTTTTTGAATAGAAGGGGACATTCCACTTTTATTTCCTGTAGAGAATGTGGTTATGTTTGTAAGTGCAGCAATTGCGATGTCTCACTTACATATCATATCAGCACGAATAAATTGGTATGCCACTATTGTGGAAGTGAACATAAAAGCCCTTCTATTTGTCCTAAATGTGGAAGCAAATATATAAAGTATTTTGGAACAGGTACTGAAAAAATAGAAATGGAAATAAAAAGACTTTTCCCTGAAGCAAGGACCTTGAGAATGGATATGGATACAACCAGGAAAAAAGGTCAGCATGAAAGAATATATGAGGATTTTAAAAATCATAAAGCAGATATTTTAATAGGTACACAGATGATATCCAAGGGGATGGACTTTAAGGGTGTAACACTGGTTGGAATAATAGCTGCAGATATGACTTTAAATCTTCCGGATTTTAGAGCACCGGAAAGAACCTTTCAGCTGATTACTCAGGTATCAGGAAGGGCAGGAAGAGGAGAACTAAAAGGAAGGGTAATTGTCCAGACCTATGATTCCGAGCACTACAGCATAGAATATGCAAGTAATGGAGATTATATTGGGTTTTATGAAAAGGAGATTCTTTATAGAAAAATGTTAAACAATCCTCCATTTACGGATATACTCTATGTATTGCTGGCTTCAGAAAATGAAGAAGCACTTATTAAAAATTCCGTGGCTTTAAGAGATAAGATAAGTGGAAGTATTAATCTAAAAAATATCGAGATGTTAGGACCTGCTCCCTGTCATGTAGGTAAAATTAAAAATATCTACAGATGGCATATGATTTTTAAGGGAGATGTCTATTCGTATATAAGGGATATTAGTGATATAATATATAAAAGTATAGATGGGAATATATCCTGTAGTATTGATATAAACCCATACAACATGGGCTAAGGAGGAAATTAAATGGCATTAAGAGAGATAAGAAAAATTGGTGATGATATACTTAGGAAAAAATCAAGAACTGTGGAAAAAATAGATGATAGAATTGAACAGCTGCTAAATGATATGTCTGATACTATGTATAAATCTGAGGGAGTAGGTCTCGCAGCTCCACAGGTGGGTATTTTGAAAAGAATAATAGTAGTTGATGTTGGCGATAATCTTATAAAGCTTATAAATCCAGAAATAATTGAATCTGAAGGAAGTCAAATCGATGATGAAGGATGCTTAAGCGTTCCTAATCAAAGAGGGAAGGTTGACAGACCACAGAGTGTTACAGTAAAGGGAATGAATGAAAAGGGTGAAGAGGTTTTAGTAAAGGGAGAGGACTTCCTTGCAAGGGCTCTATGCCATGAAATTGATCATTTAAGTGGAATACTATTTGTAGATAAGATGGAAAGACAGTAAGAGGGTGATAGAAATGAAAATAGTATTTATGGGAACCCCGGATTTTGCAGCAGGAAGTCTTAAGGCACTTATTGGCAATCATGATGTAGTAGCGGTATTTACTCAGCCTGATAGACCAAAGGGAAGGGGTCAGAAGGTACAGTATAACCAGGTTAAATCCCTTGCCCTAGAGCATGGAATACCTGTTTATCAGCCTATTAGGATTAAGAAAGAACCCGAGGCAGTGAATGCAATAAGAGATATTCAGCCAGATATAATCGTTGTAGTAGCATTTGGGCAAATAATACCAAAGGAAGTTTTAGATATACCACGTTTTGGCTGTGTAAATGTTCATGCTTCACTACTTCCAGAATTAAGAGGGGCAGCACCAATTAATTGGGCAATAGTAAGAGGTTATAACAAAACTGGAGTAACCACAATGCTAATGAACGAGGGAATCGATACAGGAGATATGCTTTTAAAGTCCGATGTTGAGATAAGGGAAGATGAAACAGCAGAAGAACTCCATGATGAGCTTATGAAAATCGGTGCAGAGCTGCTGCTTGAAACACTTGATGGGTTGGAAAAGGGTAATATAACTCCAGAAAAGCAGGATGACTCAAAATCAAATCATGCGCCTATGCTATCCAAGGAGCTTGGACATATAGATTGGAATAAGGATTGTAAAAGTGTGCATAATCTTATAAGGGGTGTTACTCCATGGCCAGGCGCTTATTGTTATTATGAAGATAAAATGATTAAAATCTGGAAGGCTAAAGTGTTCTCTGAGAATAAGAGTAAAACCCCAGGAGAGATAATTAGTGTATCAAAAGAAGGAATAGAGGCAGCCTGTGGAGTAGGCAGCATATTAATAATGGAGCTACAGGAAGTAGGAAGCAAAAGGATGGATATTAATTCTTATTTGAACGGGCATACTATAAGTGAGGGAAGTTTACTAAAGTAAAGGGGTAGATAAAATGTTTTATTGGGATACAACTTATATTATTTTAATACCTGCTATACTTTTTTCGCTCTATGCACAGAGTAAAATTTCTACAACCTTCAATAGATATCTGAGGGTTGCAGTTGGCTCAGGTGTTACAGGTGCTCAAGCAGCAAGGATGATACTTGACCATAATGGATTATTTGACATACCTGTTGAAATAGTCAGAGGCAATTTAACAGATCATTATGACCCTTCAAAGAAGGTGTTAAGACTTTCTCAGGATGTATTTTATGGAAATTCCATTGCATCAGTAGGTGTTGCTGCACATGAATGTGGTCATGCTATTCAGCACAGCAAAGGATATGCTCCACTTATGATAAGAAATTCTCTAGTACCTGTTGTTAACATAGGTTCAAGTTTATCCTGGGTATTTATTGTACTTGGATTTTTTATAGGAATGACAGGATTAATTCAGGCTGGAATATTCTTATTTTCTGGTGCGGTTTTGTTTCAGATTATAACTCTTCCAGTGGAATTTAATGCAAGCTCAAGGGCTTTGGTTCAAATAGAAGATAATAACATTTTATATAATGAAGAGATAAATGGTGCAAGAAAGGTGTTAAGTGCTGCAGCTCTTACTTATGTTGCAGCAACACTTGTTGCAATATCACAGCTTTTAAGGCTGCTTGTGCTAACAAGGAACAGCAGAGATTAACATGGATTGTTTATAGTTAAGGTAGGGCTTTGCCCTGCCTAAATACATAATAATGAAGTTTTTGATTTTTATACAATTCAATTTATTGAATTGTAGTTTTAAAACTTGAGAGGTTGGTATATGGAAGATAAAGCAAGATACGTAGCGGTTAAAACATTATATGATATTGATGTTAATAAATCCTTTTCAAACATAAAATTAAATGAGTACTTTAAAAAGTATAATCTTGAACAGCTTGATAGAGCCTTTGCTTCAGAGATTCTATATGGAACAATAAGGTGGAAAATAAAAATAGATTATCTTTTACAAAAGTTCTCAAAGATCAAGGTTTCAAAGATATCTCCATGGGCTCTTAGCTGCTTAAGGACAGCTATATATCAGATATACTTTATGGATAGGGTCCCAGATTTTGCAGCTGTAAATCAAGCTGTTGAGATATCGAAAAAGCAGGAGAGAAAAAGCTCATCCTTTGTAAATGGCATATTGAGAAATATATTGAGAAACAAGGATGAGTTTGAGAATATAAATGAAGCAGATGAAAATCAGAGGCTTTCAATAGAATATTCACATCCAAAATGGTTTGTGGAATTGCTTATAAAACAATATGGTAAGGATTTTACCATTGATTTAATGAAACAAAATAATATTCCTCCAAGTCTGACAATAAGGGTAAATACTTTAAAATGCAAAAGGGAGGATTTGAAAAAGCTATTAATTGAAAAAGATGTAGAGGTAAAGGATGGTTCTTTAGATGAAGCATTGATAGTTAAAGGCTATGGAATGATGGAAAAATCTAAGGAATTTAGAGAGGGACTTTTTACAATACAGGATGAAAGCTCCATGCTTTCAGCAAAGGTGTTAGACCCAAAACCTGGTGAGAAAATACTTGATATGTGCAGTGCTCCAGGGGGAAAGTCTACCCATATGGCACAGCTAATGGAAAACAAAGGAGAAATAATTTCCATCGATATATATGAACATAAAATTAAATTGATTAAAGAAAATGCAAAGAAGCTTGGTATAAGCATAATTAATACAAAAATTATGGATTCAGCGGTTTTTAATAATGAACTTGTTGAATGTGCTGACAGGGTTTTAGTAGATGCACCATGCTCAGGCCTTGGATTGATTAGAAAGAAGCCAGAGATAAGATGGAATGTAAGCTATGAAGATATTTTAGCTCTTGCAAAAATTCAATATAATATATTGAAAAATGCATCAAAATATGTTAAAGAAAAAGGAACTCTTGTTTACAGCACATGTACAATAACAAAGAAAGAAAATGAGGAGATCATAAAGAAATTTCTTGAGGAAAACAAGAATTTTTCTATGGTTGATATATCAAAATACATACCTGATAACTATATTAATGAAACATGCAAAGAAGGATACATAAAGCTTTTTCCCAATATGCAGCATACAGATGGATTTTTTATTGCAAAGTTGATAAGGAACTGGTGATGATATGATTGATTTTAGAAATTTAACGCTTGAAGAAATGGAAAACCTAATGATTGAAGTTGGAGAAAAGAAGTTTAGAGGAAAGCAGATATTTAAATGGGTTCACAAAGGAGTAGAATCCTTTGATGAAATGACAGATATATCAGAAGCCCTCAGAGAAAAGTTGAAAAATAGTGGATATATATGTAATATGGATATTGAGGCAAAATTTCAATCCCAGAAGGATGATACAATAAAATATCTAATGATGCTTAAGGATGGAAATATTATAGAATGTGTACTTATGAAATATGAATATGGAAATTCAATATGTATATCCACCCAGGCAGGATGCAGCATGGGATGCAGCTTCTGTGCTTCTACGATTGGGGGCAAGAATAGGGATTTGACTTCAGGGGAGCTAATTGGACAGATTCTAAAGGTTCAAAGGGATTCTGGAAGAAGAATATCCAATATAGTACTTATGGGAACTGGTGAACCGTTGGACAACTTTGAGAATGTAGTAAATTTTTTAGGTATTGTTAATCATCCTCAGGGGATCAATATTGGGATGAGGCACATTACAATATCCACCTGTGGATTGGTTCCAGAGATTAAAAGGCTGGCAGATTTAAACCTTCAATTAACATTGGCAGTCTCACTACACGCGCCAAATGACGATGTGAGGCGCAAAATAATGCCAATAGCAAGAAGGTATTCAATGGATGAACTAATGGATGCCTGCCGTTATTATATTGATAGGACAGGTAGGAGAATAACATTTGAATATGCACTTATAGATGGTGTAAATGATGGTGATGATATGGCTTATGAGCTGTCCAGTAGGCTTAAGGGTTTACTATGCCATGTAAACCTAATACCTGTTAACAAGGTAGTGGAAAGAGACTTTGAAAAGTCAGCAAAAAGAAGAATAGAAGCATTTAGAGATATACTTCAATCAAATGGTATAGAAACAACCATTAGAAGAGAGCTTGGAAGCGATATAAATGCAGCCTGTGGACAGCTTAGAAGAAGCTATATGCAGGAAAAAAACAACAATTCCAATCAATAGAGGTTGGAAAAGTACAAATTTGTAGAGGAGGTAAGAAGTAATAGTGAAAAGGTAAGAGTTAAGGATAAAACTCTTCGAGTTTTTGCAATTATACTTATTCACTTTTCACTCTTACTTCTTAACTCAATGATAAATAGTAATTTTTAATAGGGTCAAAATCCTTAAAGGGGTGATTCGGTGTATATTAGATGTAAAACCGACAGGGGAAAAACTAGGGAGCGAAATCAAGATTATATAGTTACTGTAAGGGGAAGAAGGTATACTCTTCTTGTTGTTGCAGACGGTATGGGAGGACATAATGCTGGTGAAATTGCAAGTAAAATTGCTGCTACAACTATAAGAGAGTTTATTTTTAAAAATTTTGATAGTTATACTGATATAGAAAAGCTCCTTCATGATGCAATAAACGCATCAAATAGTGAAGTATACAATGAGGCAAGGAGAAATGAAAATCTTGAGGGTATGGGAACTACGGCTACCTGCTGTCTTGTATACTGTGACAAGGTATATATTGGACATGTAGGTGATAGCAGAGCATACCTTATAAATAAAGTTGGAATAGTGAAGATAACTCAGGATCATTCCTATGTGCAGCAGCTGATAGATAATGGCAGCATTACTGAAAATGAAGCCATAAGTCATCCGCAGAGAAATCTGATAACAAGGGCTGTAGGCACAGAGGAGTATGTAGAGGTAGATACAAAATCAATGGATATAAATAATGGAGATATGATTTTGATATGCTCAGATGGACTTACAAATTACTTAAATAGTCACGAGATATTTGATATTGTAAAGAATAAAATGGAAGCTTCTGTAGATGAACTAGTTGACCTTGCAAATGAAAGAGGCGGAAGCGATAATATTTCGGTTATCATTGCGAGGAAGGAGGGAGAAAATGAATAATTTATCAGGTAAAGTTTTAGGAAATAGATATATACTTTTAGAAAAAATTGGAGAGGGAGGAATGGCATTAGTTTACAAAGCTAGATGCCAATTGCTGAACAGATATGTGGCAGTAAAGATCCTTAGACCAGAGTTTACAATGGATGAGGAATTTATAAAAAAATTTAGAAGAGAATCACTAGCTGCAGCCAGCCTCTCCCATCCTAATATAGTTGGAATATATGATGTTGGTGAAGAAGATGGTATATATTATATAGTAATGGAGTATGTACAAGGACAAACCCTTAAAGAGTATATAAATAAAAATGGTAAACTTAAGTATGATGAAACCTTGAGAATAGTTGGACAAATAGCAATGGCTCTTGAAAATGCTCATAAGAATGGAATTGTCCACAGGGATATTAAACCTCATAATATTTTAATTACCGATGATCATATTGTAAAGGTAACAGATTTTGGAATAGCAAGAGCATCTTCCTCGATAACAATGACAAACACAGGGACTGTAATGGGGTCTGTACATTATTTTTCACCAGAACAGGCAAGGGGAGGATTTATTGATCATAGAACAGATATTTATTCCCTTGGCGTAGTTATGTATGAAATGATTACAGGAAAACTGCCCTATGATGCAGAAAGCCCTGTTACAGTAGCAATTAAGCATATTCAGGAAAGTTTAATAGAACCTACTGGACATGATCCTAGTATTCCTAAGGCAGTCAATGATATTGTATTAAGGGCAATGGAGAAGGATACAAGCAAGAGATACCAGAGTGCCAGAGAAATGATAAATGATATTAACAAAGCTTTAGCATCTCCTAACTCACAGCTTTATACTTCACCAGTTGTAGATGAGAAAACAAGAATAATACCTGTTGAAGAGATTGATAAGGCAATAGAAAAAGAAAAAGGAAAAGCAAAGAGAAAGAGTAAAAGCAGCCTTGCATTGAAAATTGCATTGGGGGTATTGACTTTTTGTATAATTGGAGGAGCCACATATTTTGCTTTTAGCAAGCTATTGGTAGTTAAGGATACGGTTGTTCCAAAACTGGTTGGACTCAAGGAAGAGGAAGCTAGAAAGGCTCTAGTGGATTCTAAACTTAAAATTGAAGTTGAGAATGAAGAAAATGTTGATGTACCTGCTGGAGAGGTAATTAGGGTTAATCCTGAAGAAGGAACAACAGTAAAAGAAAATTCAATTGTTACAGTAATAATAAGTTCAGGAAAAAAGATGGTTAAGGTTCCTGATGTAACAAACCAGGATATCAATTTTGCAAATAGTATGATGGAACAGTATAAACTTAAAATGGGAAAGATTGAATATAAAAATAGTGATACTGTTAAAAACGACCTGATAATAGAGCAAAATCCACCAGCTAATACAGAAGTTGAAGAAGGTACAGAGGTATCGATATCAATTAGCAAGGGACCAGAGATTAGAAATACTACAGTCCCAATATTAATAGGACGAACAAGAGCAGATGCTGAAAAGGCTCTGAAAGATTATAAGCTGATACTTGGAAGCATTTCTTATGATTCCAATAGTAAGTATATAAATGATGTTGTTATTGCTCAGGATATATCAGGTGGTAAAGAAGTAAGAGAAGGCACAATCATTAATATTACGATTAACAGAATAGAAACAGAAAGTGGAGAAGGCAGTACCACAGGACAGGAAGGTCAAGATAATCAAAATAACCAGAGTACTCAGGGTAATCAATAAGAGAAACTTCAAACTGTTGTTAGATAACTAGACAAAACTATGCAAAAGTGGGCATTTATCTTTTGTGTAGTTGATAGTTTGATGTTTTCAAGCCTAAGTGAGTGTAGGATTATGAAAATAATCCAGCACGATGAACTACGATTGTATAAATGCTAAAGACATACCTTCGGATGTATCCATCAGTCTGAAGCTCTATGAATATTGAGGATGACCGACTACTAATGTCCTGTAGTCAAACACCAAAAATATATGTGCATTATATTGTCATTGGCAAGAAGGAAAATTCCCGAAAGGAGATTGGTTAGAAATGACCAACTATTGTTTTGTGTTAGATAAAAACAATAGAAAGTTAAGCCCTACAAAAATTAATAAAGGTTGGTATTTAATAAGAAAACAAAGGGCAGAATTAGTGTCAAAATATCCAATGGTTATTAGACTTAACAAAGAAGTGACACACGATAAACAAGATGATTCTCATTTTGTTTGTGGAATTGATGATGGTTCATTATATGTTGGTATTGCTATAGTACAACAATGTGAAACAAAGAATAAACCTGTATTTAAAGGTGTTATTGAACAAAGACAAGATGTGAAACATTTAATGGATGTAAGACGTGGGTATAGACGCTATAAGAGAAATGAGAAAAGATATAGACCTGCAAGGTTTGATAATCGTAGTAATAGCAAAAGAGATAATAGAATTGCTCCAAGTATTAAACAAAAGAAAGATGCTATTTTACGAGTAATTAACCAATTAAATAAATGGATTGATATATCAGAATATCACCTTGAAGATGTTGCTATTGATATAAGAGTATTAACTGGAGGACATGAACTATATAAATGGCAGTATCAAAAATCCAATAGACTTGATGAAAATTTAAGAAAAGCAACATTAGTAAGAGATAATTTTACTTGCCAGGAATGCGGCAAGCAGAATTGTATGTTAGAAGTACACCATATTACTCCCAAAAGATACCCTTATTGCGGTGCTAATACGCTAAATAATTTAATCGCCTTATGTAGTAATTGCCATGATAAAACAGAAGATCGAGAAATAGAGTTTACTAATAAATATTATTTGATTATAAAAGGAAAAAATGTAAGGTTTGATTATGCACAGCATGTAATGCAGGGTAAAAACTATTTGAGAAATGAATTAAAAAAGTTGGGTACATTGATTTTAACTAATGGTGGAGATACAGCAAATAAACGTATTAACAGCAATGTTGAAAAATCTCATAGTAATGATGCTCTCGTGATAACTGATTTATCTATTCAGCCCGAACAATGTAATATAAAAGACTGGATTATAAGACCTATGGGAAGAAAATCTAAGGCTAATATAAAAGAATGTTTAGGTTTTAAACATAGGGACTTAATTAAGTATACCAAGAAAAATGGAGAAATCTATATAGGATATATCACAGCATTATACCAAGCAAAGATACAATGTAATATCACCACAACAGATGGGAGAATTTTAAAAAGGTATAGTATTAAATCTTGTAAGTTATTATGGCGATTTAATAAAATTTACTGGCTCTAAACTAAAACCTAGAGAATTATAAATAAATAAAAAGGAGGTACTGATTAGGTTTGTCTAGGTTTTTCTAACCAGGAATTTATGCACGAAGGAGTAATAATAAGAGGTATTGCAGGTTTTTACTATGTTGATATTGGAAATGGATCTATAATTGAATGTAAGGCAAGGGGTAGATTCAGAAAGGAAGGATTATCTCCTATAGTTGGTGACAGGGTGGTCATAGAACTTGTTGATTCCAATCATGGGATTGTTGATGAAATAACGCCTAGAAAAAGCCAACTTATTAGACCTTTAATTGCAAACATAGATCAAGCCATAGTTATATTTGCACTAAAAAAACCGGATATAAATTATACTCTGTTAAATAAACTCCTAATTCAGATAGAGCATAATGGCCTTGATGCTGCTATATGCTTTAACAAGGCTGACCTTGATGATGAGGGAATATATGAAAGGACAGCGGCTATTTATGAAAAAATAGGTTATAGAGTTATAAAAACTAAGGCTCTTGATGGAGAAGGTATTGAAAAAATAAAGGAATTGCTTTCAGGAAAAATATCTGTTTTAACAGGGCCATCAGGGGCTGGGAAATCTACCCTATTTAACCATCTTCAAAATAAGTTAAAAATGGCCACTGGTGAAATAAGTAAAAAAGTTGACAGGGGAAAGCATACAACAAGACATGCTGAATTGATAGAGGTGTCAAAGGACACATATGTTGTTGATACACCAGGATTCTCATCGGTTGATATAGGTTTTATAGAACCTGGAGAGCTTCAGTATGCTTTTAAGGAATTTAATGATTATATTGGCAAATGTAAATTTTCATCCTGTCTTCATAATAAGGAAAGCTTCTGCAGAATAAAGGAAGAAGTTGAAAATGGGTCAATACCCGTTGAAAGATATGATGCATATATAGAGATACTTAAGGAATTACGAGAAAACAGGAGGACAAGATAATGATTAAATTAGCGCCATCAATTTTATCTGCTAATTTTAGCAATTTATCCAATGATGTTTCAATGGTTGAAAGGGCAGGAGCGGAGCTTTTGCACATTGATGTTATGGATGGCCACTTTGTGCCAAATATAACTATAGGGCCACTAGTTGCTAAGGCATTAAGACCAAAAAGTAAAATGATATTTGATGTACATCTTATGATTGAAGAACCAGATAAATATATTGAAGAATTTGTTAAAGCAGGAGCTGATATAATATCAGTACATTCTGAAGCATGTGTTCATCTTCACAGGACTATTCAAAATATAAAAAGTCATGGAATAAAGGCTGCAGTGGCACTAAATCCTGCTACCCCACTTGAGGTAATAGATTATGTACTAGAAGACTTGGATATGGTGCTTCTCATGACTGTAAATCCAGGCTTTGGAGGACAGAAATTTATTGAAGGAACACTAAGAAAAATAGAAAAACTAAAAGCTATGATAGATGAAAGAGGATTAAAGGTAGATATAGAGGTAGATGGAGGAGTAAATCTAAATAACGTAAAAAGGGTTGTAGATGCAGGTGCAAATGTAATAGTTGCAGGTTCTGCAGTATTTGGATGCGATGATGTTGAAGGAAGAATAAAGGAATTTAAAAGAATTGGTGATGCAAAATGAAAGCAGCCATAATAGCACATGGTCAGGTTGACAGCATTGATATTGTAAAAAATGAGTGTGCTTCAGCTGATTATGTACTCTGTGCCGATGGAGGTGCCGAATACGCCTATAGGGCTGATGTTGTACCTAATTATTTAATCGGTGATTTTGATTCAATTGATGAAGAAATTTTAAAACATTTTTCTGCTAAAGATTCGAAGATAATTCGATACCCGAAGGAAAAGGACTTTACAGATGCTGAGTTATGCATAATAAAAGCAATTGAAATAGGATGCAATGAAATATGTCTTTTGGGTATGACAGGGAAACGTATTGATCATACATTAGGGAATATAGGGCTTCTTAACATGATAAAAAAATATGGAGCAGATGGGTATATTGCCTGTGATGACTGTGTTATTTATTTATGCAGCGATAAAATAAAGCTTAAAGGCAAAATAGGAGATACTGTTTCTATTATTCCCTTTAAGGGGGATGGAGTTGGGGTCTCTACAAAGAGTTTAAAATATCCTTTAAACAATGCAGTGCTTGAATTTGGAAGGCCTCTTGGAATTTCAAATGTAATGCTTGAAGAGACCTGTGAAATTTCAATCGAATCTGGAGAATTACTTGTAATAAAGGAATTGGAATACAAAGATAAATAAAAATATGAAGGAGCTTTTGCACAACACGTATATCTAGGTGACAGGCTCTTGAGTTATGAGTTATTTAAGAAAAAAGCATCTTTTAAGATTATATTATCTAATAACGCATAACTCAAGTGCCTGCTACCGGGGAATATAAGGGATTACCTTTCTTTGTGCAAAAGCTCCTTGTTGTATCAATTTATAAGTCTGCTGCATAGAATAGAGTAGATTATATTCGACCAGGGGGCGAAAAAATGTATATGAAAAGAAGGCACAGAAACATATTTTCATACATAATTATCGCTTTAGGTGCAGGAATAATAATTTGGTGGATTCCATTATGGGTTTGGATAGTAGCATTTGGGATTATTTTAATAGTTACAGGAATAAACATATATAAATAGTAATTTTTTCTGGAGGAATTGAAGTTGAGCTGGTTTAAAAGGGGATGTTTTAAAAAATGGCCTAAGTTTAATATTATTGGAATAATAGTTGGCTCCATTGGGATAGGAATGATTGCAGTTATAGTTTTACCCTTTTGGATATGGGTTGTATGTGTTGGAGTTGGGTGCATAATATATGCAATTAAGACATGGTTGTTATAAATTTTTGCTATTATTCATGCTGTAAAATTCTATATAGATTTAAAAAATACAAAAAATAAAAAATGTGCATTTAAGCACATTTTTTATTAAAGAGCACGCTGTACTTTTCCTGAACGTAGGCATCTAGTACAAACACATATTCTCTTTGGAGATCCATCAACGATTGCCTTAACCTTCTTTATGTTTGGGGCCCATGATCTGTTTGATTTATTGTCTGCATGACTTATCTGATGTCCAAAAACAACACCTTTATTACAAATCTCGCATCTTCTTGACACAGGTAACACCTCCTTAAATGCTGTTATGTCCAAAATTCCACAATTAAACATATAATATTTTAACAAAAATAAAGCATAATTGCAATAACAAAATACATATATAAAATCCCCAAAGACAGGCAATAAATATATTATAAGCAATAATAACAAAAATGTAAACATCGATTACTACTTATTACATAACTTAATAGTATGAATATTTATTTGCTATTTAAAAAATTGTCATAAAGTGTTATAATATTGCATTGATACTAAGTTATATGATTATCTATTATTTTATAACTATACATCTTGAAGAAATATTGGCTTTAATATAAAATTAAGACAAGAATAGGATTTTTAGGGCATTTTAATATAAAGGAGGTTTTTTAATGGCTATAAAAATGAAGGGTGATCTTGGTTTTGTTGAATACGCTGAGGATGTTTTATCAGCAATAGCTGGAACTGCGACCATGGAGTGTTATGGTGTTGTAGGAATGGCCTCCAAGAGAACAACCGACGGTTTATGGGAACTTTTAAAAAGAGAGAACCTTAGCAAAGGAATTAAAATAATAGCTAACACTGATGATATATCCGTTGATATTTTCATAATTGTTGAGTATGGAACAAAAATATCTGTCATAGCAAACAATATAATACAAAAGGTTAAGTATACTCTGGAGGGTATGACAGGCTTAAAAGTTTCCAAGGTTACTGTTTATGTTCAGGGAATAAGAGTTTAATGCAGGGAGGTACAAACATTGAAATATACTAGTGTGGATGGTCAATTATTTAAGGAGATGCTGCTAAACGGTGCAAAGGAATTAGAGAATAATAAAGTTGCAGTTAATGCTTTAAACGTATTCCCGGTTCCAGATGGAGATACAGGTACAAATATGTCAGCAACCATGATGGCTGCAGCAGCAGAAATAAAAAAGGTTAAGGATATAAATGTACACTCAGTTGGAGATGCAGCCTCAATGGGCTCATTAATGGGTGCAAGAGGAAATTCTGGTGTTATTTTATCACAGATATTAAGAGGAATTTCAAAGCAGCTTAAAGATAAAAAATCAATATCAACAATGGATTTTGGACTTGCATTAAAGGAAGGTGTAAGTGTAGCATACAGGGCTGTAATGAGACCAACTGAGGGAACAATTTTAACTGTTGCAAGAGAATCAGCTGAAGCCGCTTGTGAAATCGCAAAGACTGAAAAGGATTTTGCAGTTTTCATGAGAAAGGTGTATGACCAGGCTTCTGAAACTCTAGACAGAACTCCGAACATGCTTCCTGTTTTAAAACAAGCGGGTGTTGTTGATGCAGGAGGTAAAGGACTTTTATGCATCTACCTTGGAATTCTAAAAACACTTGAGGGAATTGCTGTTTTGGATTCTCCTGAAATAGAAGAAGATAAGGAAGATAAGAATGTATCCTATGAGAATATTGAGACAGGAGATATCAAGTTTGGATACTGCACAGAATTCTTTATAAAAACTAAAAATGGAGACCCAGATAAATTTAAAAATGAAATAGTTGATTTAGGCGATTCAATGGTGGTAGTAGGTACTGAGAACCTTATAAAGGTACATATTCATACCAATGAACCTGGAACAGTTTTAAACAAGGCAATGACCCATGGAGAGCTTTCAAAGATTAAGATAGATAATATGAGAGAGCAGCATAGAAGCATAATAGATGAGAATGACCAAGAGAAGACTGAGGAACCTGTAAATGAAAATAGTATTGTGGACAATGAGACTGAAAAGGATTATGGAGTAATAACAGTTGCTATGGGTGATGGAATTACAAGTATATTTAAAAACCTTGGTGTCGATGTTGTAATTGAGGGCGGACAGACAATGAATCCAAGTACACAGGATATACTTGAGGCAATAAATTCTATCAACGCTAAAAAAATATTTGTGATGCCTAACAATGGAAACATAATAATGGCAGCACAGCAGGCAAGGGATATAAGCGGAAAAGATGTATCAGTAATCCCTACAAAGAGCATTCCACAGGGTATTACAGCGGTTATAACCTTGAATCCGGACCTGTCATCAGATGTAAATGAGAAGGAAATGAACGAAGCCATCTTAAGAGTGAAATCCGGTCAGGTTACTTATGCTGTAAGGGATACTGTTTTTAACGATGTAGAAATAAAAGAAGGCAATGTACTTGGCATATGCAATGGTAAACTCATAAAGGCTGGAGAGAATCTAGACAGCATAGTAGAAAATTTAATAGATACTATGGTTGATGAAGAAAGTCAGCTTATTACAATACTTTTTGGAAATGGACTTAAGGAAGAGGATACAAGCAGTATAGAAAATTACATTGCAGATAAATATCCAGACTGTGAGGTAAGTATTACCTACGGAGGACAGCCATTATATTACTACATTATATCTGTAGAATAGAAATATTATTAAGTGGACTTGCTGATGCAAGTCCACTTTAAGTTAGGTGATGAGAATGGAGTTGCAAAAACTTAAGGGAGTTGGTCCTAAGACATTAAAATATTTAAATTCTCTTGGGGTTTACAGTATAAGAGATGTTTTGGAGTATTATCCTAGGGACTATGAGGATAGAAGAAACTTTAAGTCTGTAAACATGGTTAGAGATGGGGAATTTGTTTCAGTTATAGGAGAAGTATCAATTATTCAACCAGGAAAAAGGACAGCTTCCAGAAAGTATATGAATAAAATAGTATTTAAAACCGAAACTGGTTTTTTAACAGGTATATGGTTTAATCAACCCTATATTAAAAACAACTTTAAGGTTGGAGAAAAGGTTATGCTTTATGGAAAGGTTTCAAGAAAATTAGGGGAAGTACAGATTATGGAACCTCAGTATGAAAAGAATTTTAATGGCGATAATAATAGCATATTGCCTGTATATCCCACTAATAAGTATTTATCACAGAAGACTTTAAGAAAAGTTGTGGAGCAGGCGCTTACTGTTATTAATGATGAATATAGGGATTGTTTACCTGAAAGTATAAGAAAAATATATGGTATTCCAGATATAGAGACAACATTAAAAAATATTCATTTTCCTTCCAACAATGAGATTCTTGATGTTTGCAGGAAAAGAATAAAATTTGAGGAACTTCTAACTCTTCAAACCTCTCTATTTTTGGCTAAAAGAAAGTATATAAACAACACAAGTGCTTTTCAAATGCCTGTCCATAATGCTATGAAGGATTTTAAGGAAGGACTTCCTTTTCCGTTAACAGGAGCACAATCAAGAACCATTAGAGAAATTCTTCAGGATTTAAAAAGAAACAAGCCAATGAACAGATTGGTTCAAGGAGATGTAGGGTCTGGAAAAACAATTGTAGCTGTAATTGCAATGTTTAATTGTGCTATGAATGGATATCAATGTGCAATGATGGCTCCAACTGAAATACTTGCTGAACAGCATTATATTTCTATTTCAAGCATTCTTGAAAAATGGAACCTTAAAGTAGGGTTAATTACAGGAAGTACTCCTAAAAAAAATAAAGAAGAAATACTAAAAAATCTTGCAGATGGTGATATAGATATTATTGTTGGAACCCATGCTCTTATACAAGAGGGTGTTGAGTTTAAGAATCTATCTTTAGTAGTGACTGATGAACAGCATAGATTTGGAGTAAGACAGAGAGCTGAGCTTGTAAATAAGGGACATAATACCCATGTACTTGTAATGACAGCGACACCTATACCTAGGACATTAGCATTATTTTTATATGGAGATATGGATATATCCATAATAGATGAACTTCCTCCAGGAAGACAGAGCGTAGAAACCCTTTACTTAAAATCTTCTGGAAGAGATAAAGTATACACTTCTTTAAAAAGGGAGATAGACAAGGGCAGACAGGCATATGTTGTATGCCCACTTGTTGAAGAATCTGAAAAGCTTGAAGTGGAATCAGCAGTGGAGACTGCGAAAAAATTAAAAGAGAGCTACTTTAATGATTATGAGGTGGGTCTTTTGCATGGTAAAATGTCTTCAAGTGAAAAGGAAGAGATAATGAAGAATTTTAAGGAAGGAAAGATTAATATATTAGTTTCCACAACTGTAATAGAAGTAGGAATAAACGTTCCTAATGCTACATTGATGATAATTGAAAATGCAGACAGATTTGGTCTTGCCCAACTTCACCAGTTAAGAGGAAGAGTAGGAAGAGGAGAACATAAATCCTATTGTATCCTTATATCGGATGCTAAAAATAATGTGGCAAGAGAGAGAATGAAAATAATGAAAAGCACATCAGATGGTTTTGTAATAGCTGAAAAGGATTTAGAGCTCAGAGGAACAGGAGAGTTTTTTGGAACAAGGCAGCATGGATTACCAGAGCTTAAAATGGCAGATGTTATTAAGGACATTGAATTAGTAAAACAAACAAGGGATTTAGCAAGAGAGATACTTGAAAACAATGATATGCTTGAGCCAGAATATGCGGCTTTAAAAAATCAAATAAATGATTTTTTAAACCAAAAAATTAATAATATAGCTTTTAATTAGAAATCGTGGCACTTCCTTGCGCTCAGTACTTATATTTCTAGTTTAAATCTTTTCTATTTGGTTAAATTAATAATACAAACACAAAACAGGAGGTGCTTAGATATGGCAAACAACAATACAGGAAGAAATAGAGCATTAGTACCAGAGGCTCAATATGGTCTTGACCAGTTTAAGTATGAGATAGCAAGCGAGATAGGACTTACAAACTATGCAACAATAGACAAGGGAAACCTGACATCAAGAGAAAATGGTTATGTAGGTGGATATATGGTAAAGAGAATGGTTGAGGCTTATGAAAGAAATCTTGCAGGAAAAGGTGGAACATTCTAAATATAAGCAATATAAAAAGGGAGTACCTGAAAAGGTCTCCCTTTTTATGGGTTACAGGCACTTAAGAATTGAGAGTTGAACTGTTTATAGTTTAATTCTCAATTCTTAAGTGCCTGTAACCTCAGGAGAAACTAAGGCAAAACACTATAAATTGTAATATTGCAATTTTAGTTTGCTCTATAAAGGGTATATTATTCATGAATATTTTATGGTAAAATGTTGTAGAAGAAGATAAAACGGAGGAATTTTATGAGAATCATTACAGGAATAGCAAAAGGTAGGAAAATTATGGCTCCAGAAGGAATGGATACAAGACCAACCTCTGATAGAGTAAAGGAGTCACTTTTTAATATATTGGATAATAAAATTGATATCTATGGGAAAAATGTATTAGATTTGTTTGCGGGAACTGGAAACCTTGGAATTGAGGCAATTAGCAGAGGAGCAGTGATGTGTACATTAATAGAGCAGAATAAAAATACCTTTAAAATACTTAAGGAAAATATAAATACATTGAATTTTAATGAAAAATCTGAAGCTTATAATCAAGATGCTTTTAGCGCACTTGAAATTTTTAAAAAAAATAATAAAAAATATGATATAATTTTTCTGGACCCACCATACGGGAAGGGTCTTATAGAAAAAGCCATTGAAAAAATAGCAAATATTGATTTGGTGGAGAACAATGGGATAATAGTAAGCGAGTATGATGAGAACGATATTATACCCGAAAATATTAGTAGTATAAAAAAATATAGAACTGAAAAATATGGAAGGACTAAGATTTCGTTCTGGACTAAGGAGGAATAAAATGACAAAAATTGCAGTATATCCGGGCAGTTTTGATCCTATTACTAATGGCCATCTTGATATAATTCAGAGAACATCAAAGGTATTTGAAAAAGTTATTGTAGCAGTAATCGAAAACCCGGATAAGAAGAACTCGTTATTTACCGTTGATGAAAGAGTTGAATTAATAAAAAAGGTTACAGCTGATTTAGATAATGTTGAAACAGAAAGCTTTAAAGGATTAACAGTAAATTATATGAAGCAAAAAAATGCTACTGTAATTATAAGGGGACTTAGGGCTGTTTCTGATTTTGAATTTGAGCTTCAAATGGCATCAATAAATCATAAACTAGAGCCTGAGGTTGAAACACTATTTATGATGACAAACAGTAAATACTCATATTTAAGCTCAAGTGCTGTTAAGCAGGTAGCTATGTATGGAGGCTGTATAAAAGAATTAGTTCCTCATGAAATAATAAAGGATGTAGCTATGAAATATAAAGATCAATATAGCAAGAGGAATAGTTGATTGGGTATTTGAAATTATACATATTTATTTTCATGAACAATAGCAGCAAAGTTTTAGGTATTAAACTTGTGAATCTTTTATGATTTTGTAAATATTTTGATAGAGGGTGATTGGGTGGAGGTTTTTGATAATATTAATGCTTTGCTGACTATAATAGAGGACTCAAGAAAGGTACCTTTTTCAGAAAACATAATTGTAAATAGAAGCCAAATTAATGATATTATAAATAGAATAAGGAAAAGCCTTCCGGATGAACTTGAGGAAGCTAAAAGGATAATAAATGAGAAGTATGATATAATAGCTGATGCAAAAAGAGAAGCAGAGGCTATTGTAAAGGATGCTGAAACCTATGCAAATCAGCAGGTTATGAATCATGAGGTTACAAAACAGGCAGAAAAGCTTTCTGAAGAAATAGTTCAAAAAGCAAGAATAAATGCTAGAGAAATTAGGTTGGGAGCTAAAGAGTATTCTAGGGACATATTAATGGATGTTCAAAATGAACTTGAAAAGAATGGCGATGATTTATTAAACTTTTTAGAAAAAAATTTAGATGGTTTTATAAAAGTTCTTGAGAAAGAATATAAATCAAAAATAGATGATATAAAGGAAAACCTGCACCAACTTGAAAACTACAAATGATGAGTTATCCGGGGTAAAATAATACCCCGGATTTTTACTAATAGGATGTTCAACCTAGCAACTAGATTTCCTTTTTAAAAAAGATGCGAAAGAATTTATAAATAGTATTAATAAGAGAAGCAATTCAATTAGTAATATTTCATATTTGCCTAATGAAGTTTTTGTTTGATTTAAGGTTGGTATGGATAGAATATTAAGGGATAGAATAAAGTAGCATATAACAGATGATATTATACCGTGACTCAGCTTTGAAAAAACATACTTTTTAATACTTATACCCCATGCCTTTACAAGACTCCCTACCTGGCCTATAATGGAAATTCCACTAAAAGCAATTAAAAAGCTTGATACTAAAAGTTTATATTTAAAATCCATTGAAGTGGCGGATATTATTTTGCATCCATTTGATATTTCCATAGATGATTTAAATATGGTGGAAATAGAATTTGATATTCCATATGGAACGAAAAGTATTCTGTTTAGCAAAACAGAAAAAGTCTCAAAAAAATTAATTCTTTCAAGCATTGATATTATTACTGAGAAAAATACAATATATCCCCCTATTATGCCACAGGTAGATAGGGAACCTGTTATGGAAGAGGTTAATATGTCTCCAGTTTTAAATGAATTATCGGAGGAGGACCTTACATAATTCATTGAGCCTTCATTTTCCCTCTTCCATATAAACAGGTATTTAAAGAGTATGCCGTTAATAATAGCGCCCAATAAGTGAGATAGAAAAAGTACATATCCTGCTCCTGGACTTTTCAGCATACCCGCTCCCACTGCACCAATTATAAAAAGTGGCCCTGATGTGCTGGCAAAGGTTAGTATTTGCTGACCTTCATTTGGACGAATTTTCTTATCCCTAATTAAGCTTGATACAATTTTTGCTCCAGATGGATATCCAGAGAAAATACTCATAATAAATGTATATGCACCATAACCGGATGTATTAAAAAGAAATTTTGCTATAGGAGTAAATATTCTTGCAATATTTTCAGGAACTTTAAGACATATTAGTATGTCATTTATAATAAAAAAAGGAAAAAGGGATGGAACAACTACAAATAACCATAGATTTATACCATATTTTGCTGCATAAATTGACTCGGTTGGGTATAAAACAAGAAGAATTAGCATTATTAGTAATATAAAAATTAATGAGAACCTTCGGCTCTTTTTATTTATCATTCCTATTATGGCTAGAAGTATAAAGGAAAAAAATATATATTCCATCGCAATTATACCTTTAAAAGTATTTATTATATTTTTATTATCGTGGAGGAGTTATTATGAAAAGAAATTATAAAGTTGGTCTTGCACTTGGTTCTGGTGCAGCCAGAGGATTAGCTCATATTGGGGTCATCGAGACCCTTGAAAAATATGGGGTTCCAATTGATATGGTGTCAGGCTCCAGTGCTGGTGCATTGATAGGTGGAGCATACTGCTGTGGCATGGATTTTAAATATGTAAAAGCATTATGCAAAAATCTTACCCATAAGGACTATGTGGATATAGCAGTACCAAGGACAGGGCTTATTAAGGGACAAAGAATTGAAGAAATGTTGAAGCTTGTGACAAAAAATTATGAATTTAAAGATTTAAAGATACCATTTTATGTTGCAGCAACTGATTTGAAAAATAAGCAGTTAAGGATATTCAATGAAGGTAAGATATATGAAGCCATAAGAGGAAGCATATCGGTACCAGGGGTGTTTGTACCGTATTTTAAAGAGGATATGACACTTGTTGATGGTGGGCTGCTTGAGAGAGTCCCTGCCAAGGTATTGAAGGATAATGGTATGGATTTGGTTATAGGTGTCGATGTTGGATTTAATATGCAGACCAGCAATTGTAAAAGCATATTCCATGTTCTTTTTGAATCCATGGATATAATGGCAAGAGAAATTTTTTCTATGAAAAAACAGGATGCAGATATAATGATTAGAGTTGATTTGAATGACATGGATCCTACAAGATTTGATCTTGTTGATATGTGCGAAGAAAGAGGTATCAATGCAGCTGAGCAAGCAATCCCAGACATATTAAATGCCATAGAAGAGCTTAAACAAAAATCAGAGTGTGAAGAAGAAAGAATCTCTTAATAGGGATTATGCGACGTAACGTAGTAGTTATTTGGTATCTTTAAAGACCGTTCCAACCTAGGTGTCGGGGCATTAACCCCTTGGAAAACACTCACTGCGTGTTGAAATTCTAAGATTGCATGGATGG
>DAMCZI010000031.1:0-60213 GCA_032095175.1 Clostridiaceae bacterium | reverse complement strand
TGACGCAAAATATCCTCAAAATCTTTGACTTGTTATTTTCTTTAATACGCCTTATGTCTACTTTTGGAACTTTACAGGAAAAACTCCTGTCTAAATTGGTGTTTGAAAAGGACATATTTTTTTAACTTTTTTTTAACAACCCCCATAAGTGGTCAATTTGTGTTATTATAATAATTATTGAGACAACAATTTTAAAAAATATTGTTTCAAAAATTGGAAAAATACTAAGAAATTAGGTATAATATAATAAATTACAATTGCTAAATGTGGTTTGTTTGAGTACCATAGAATAAAAAGTCAATATAAGGGGTTGTTTTTAATGATAGAATTAAAAAATGTGTCTAAGGTCTTTAAGAATAATCATATAGCGTTATCAAATGTTAATCTTACCATAAATAAAGGGGAATTTGTATTTCTTGTTGGTCCTAGTGGAGCTGGAAAATCTACTTTCATAAAATTGCTTTTAAGAGAACATGAACCCACAACAGGGGAAATAGTAGTAAATAAAAATAAACTAAATGAACTCAAAAGAGGAAGGGTACCTTTCTACAGAAGAAATATTGGAGTCGTATTTCAGGACTTCAGACTTTTACCTGAGAAAACTGTATTTGAGAATGTAGCCTTTGCAATGGAAATAGTTGAGGCAAGCCAGAGAGATATAAAGAAAAGGGTTCCACAACTTTTAAACATGGTAGGATTAAGTAATAAATTAAGCATGTATCCTAACCAGCTTTCTGGAGGAGAGCAGCAAAGAGTAGTATTAGCAAGAGCACTTGCAAATAATCCTTCACTTTTAATTTGTGATGAACCAACTGGTAATCTTGATCCTGATACTGCTTGGGAGATTATGGGCCTTCTTGATGATATAAATAAAAGTGGGACAACCCTCATTATAGCAACACATGCTAGAGATATAGTAGACAGGATGAAAAAAAGGGTCATTGCAATTGAAAAGGGAGTAATTGTAAGAGACCAGCAGAGGGGTGTTTACGGTTATGAAAATTAGAACATTAAATTATTTTGCAAAACAAGGTCTTACCAGCATGAAAAGAAACAGAGTTATGAGTTTTGCTTCAATAACTACAGTTGCGGCATCACTTTTCATATTTGGAGTTTTCATGCTAATGGTTTTAAATGTTAATCAGCTCATGAAAAATGTAGAAAATGGTATTGAAATAAAAGCTTTTCTGAAAACAGATTTAACAACAATGAAGGAAAAGAGCATTAAAACAGATATAAAGGAAATTAGCGGGGTAAAAGAGATTGACTATGAGTCAAAGGAACAAGCACTTGATAAGTTTAAAAAACAGTTAGGGGAAAAGAAAGATCTTGCTAATGGTCTTGAACTTGATAATCCGCTTCCTGCTTCATTTATAATTAAGGTTAATAAGCCATCAGATGTATCAAATGTTTCAAAGGCAATAAAGTCTATTGAGGGTATTGACCAGGTTAAGGATGGACAGCAGATGGTTGATAAAATAGTTAGAGTAAGCGGCTTTATAAAGGCATTAAGCCTGATTTTAATGACTATTCTGGGAATTATATCAATATCTCTTATTGCAAATACAATAAAGCTTACTGTTTTTGCAAGAAAAAGAGAGATAGGGATAATGAAATATATGGGAGCAACAGATTGGTTTATAAGATGGCCATTTGTATTTGAGGGAATGCTATTAGGCTTGTTTGGTTCCCTTGCATCTATTTTACTTCTTTATGGTGGATATTCATATGCAGTAAAAGCAGTAGTTACAAGTGATGTCATTTTTACACTTCTTCCAGCCAAACAATTAATGCCTTCATTAATAAAGGAATTTGCAGGCATTGGGGTTTTACTTGGAGGATTCGGAAGTGTAGTATCAATAAGAAAATTTTTAGTGGTTTAAGGAGGGGTAACTTTGTCGAGAAAAAGGTGGGTTTCCTTAATTTTAATTATCATGTTGAGCCTTTCGACTGTATCAACAGCATTTGCTGATGACCTTAATAAAAAGCAGAATCAACTTGATAATGTTCAGGACAATATAAAGGATTTACAAGGCAAAATAAAGAACATTAAAGGTGAAAAAAGGACAGTTGTATCCCAACTTAATGTCCTTGACAACCAAATTAGCAGAACTAGAGGTGAATTAAATCGCCTTACTACACAGGTTAGTCAAACAAACAGCACTATATCTAGAACCTTAGAAGAGCTTGATAAAGCAATTGAAGAATTTGATGATCAGAAGGGTGTATATTCTGAAAGAGTTAAGGCTATTTATATAAATGGACCTTCTGGATATATGGACATACTGTTATCAGCAGAGAGCTTTTCAGATTTCATTTCAAGGATAGATATGGTTAAAAAGATTATGTCCTATGATACTAATCTTTTAGAGGAAATGAAGGACAAGCAGGAAGAAATCAAAGTAAAAAAGGCACTGCTGGATGATAAAAAGGCACAGCTTGAGAAATTAAAATCAGGAGTTTTAGCCCAAAGATCAGTTCTTGATGATGCAAACAAAAGAAAGAAAGCTTACTATAGTAAGTTAAACAATGATCAAAAGGAACTGGAAAAGGCCCTTGCAGAGGAAGAAAGAACATCAAGAATGCTTGAAAAGCAGATACAGCAGATAATCGCAAGTCAACAAGGTAGTGGTGGTTCATTTAGCGGAAATGTAGGATCAATATTAAAAGTTAGTGCAAAGATTACATCGCCATATGGTATGAGATACCATCCAATACTACATAAATATAAGATGCATACAGGTGTAGACTATGGAGTTAAATCTGGAACATCAGTTTATTCAATGGCTGATGGTAAGGTAATAATTGCAAAGTATCTTTCGGGTTATGGAAACACAGTTGTTGTTGATCATGGAGGCGGTATAACATCTCTATATGCTCATAATTCAGCTCTTGTTGTTTCTGTAGGACAGAAGGTTAGTAAAGGACAACAGGTATCTAAATCAGGAAGTACCGGATATTCTACTGGACCACATCTTCATTTTGAAGTTAGAAAAAATGGTGCACCGATTAATCCTATGCCATATGTTAAATAATAAATAGTAATCAAACAGGCATCCACATTCTTGTGTGTGGGTGCCTGTTTTCAAAATGTATATATTTACATTTAGTTATAAATATTTCTTTATTTAATATTCCTATGAGTGTTATAATAAGTTTAAAAATAAAATAAAATAACAGAAGGATATATTTGACGATAATGAGGTGTTAGAGTGAAAAAGAAGGTAGATTTAAGCAAAGCACTAATTGTAATTGTGGTTACTAACCTTATAACTGTGTTGATATTCACTATAATGTTTATACCTTATATTGGGAAGAAAAACATGGTTACAGATGATGAATATCAATTTGTAAAAAAATACAGCAAATTGATGAGCATAAGCAAAATTGTAAAGGAAAATTATGTTGATAAGATAGATGAAAATAAAATGGTTGAAGGTGCAATCAAGGGAATGGTTACATATCCTACAGACAGGTACACTGTATACATGAATCAAAAGGAGTTTCAGGATTTAATGTCACAAACTGAAGGAGCTTATGCTGGTGTAGGAATATACCTTGATGAAAAGGATGGAAGAATTGTAGTTGTAGCACCAATTGAAGATAGTCCAGCTGCTAAAGCAGGGGTAAAAAGTCAGGATGTAATTGTTAAGGTTAATAATCAAGATGTGTTCTATAAGGATATAGACAAGGCAATGTCAATGATGAAGGGAAAAGAGGGAATGAAGGTAAAACTTACGGTTTATAGAGAAGGAACCGGTTATGTTGACTTCAACCTTAAAACTGAAAAGATAATCATAAAAAGCGTTAAGAATAAAATGCTTAGTGGAGGAATAGGTTATATAAGGATTACTACCTTTGATGAATACACTGCAGATGAGTTCAACAAGGCACTGACATCACTTCAAGGACAGGGTATGAAGGGGCTTGTAATTGATTTGAGGGATAATGGAGGAGGACTTTTGGAATCATCTACTGAAATAGCAGATAAGCTTCTTGGAGCAGGTACTATTGTTTACACAATAGACAATAAAGGTGAAAGAAATGATTGGAAGTCTGATGCAAATAAAATAAATGTTCCTCTTGCACTTTTAGTAAATGAAGGAACTGCAAGTGCATCTGAAATTTTATCAGGATCAGTTAGGGACTTTAAGGCGGGAACATTGATAGGTACAAAGACCTTTGGAAAGGGAATTGTTCAAACAATAATGCCTCTACAGGATAATTCGGGTATAAAGGTTACAACATCAAGATACTATACTCCATCAGGGGAGTGTATACAAGGAACTGGAATTAAGCCGGATATTGTAATAGAAGGACCTCAAGATGTATTATCAAGTGAACTGAAGTTTGAGGATGATGTACAGCTTAAAAAGGCAATTGAGGTTATAAACTCCAAAAAATAATAATGAAGGCTTCGCATTGCGAAGCCTTTTATAAACAGATTGAGTATACAATAGGGGTTGAGGAGGTTTTTTATGGAATTGTTAAAGATAATTATGTTTGCCGTAAAAGAATATTCCATAGGCGTTATGGATTTTCTAATGAACCCTGTTGCCTGGATTTTTATCCTCTCAATGTATATGATGTACAGAAGAAATTCGGTACTTCAAAGGGTTATGTATGGTAAGAAAATAAAGCACGCTCCATTTGAGGTAATGGCCTCTTCAATATTATTTGGGCTATTAGGAGGGCTTATTGGATCCCTTGCAATATCTGCAATTGGGATAAGCTTTTATGAGAATACAAGCATTTTAATAATTATATTTATTTCATTAGCTTTAATGTTCATAAATCCAAGATATATATGTTTTTCTTATTCAGGAGGTATGTGGAGCATATTTGTTCTGATTTTTACTTCGCTATCAGCAAATGGAGTTATAAAAAATCAATCAGTGATTGCGAATTTTATAAGCAATGAAGCTGTGTTGGATGTAACAGCAATACTTGCAATGATTGCTATAATGCACTTTGTAGAAGCACTACTTATTATCATAGATGGAGATAAAGGCGCACTTCCTGTATTTATGAAGAAGGATGACAAGGTAATAGGGGCTTTTATTATGCAGAGGTTCTGGATAATTCCAATGCTTTTGTATGTTATAATACAGCAGAGTACAGGTGGAAGTGATGGAATTGCTGTGCCGCAATGGTGGCCACTTATAAAGCCGGCCTTACCAGGAAACATTATAAAAAATGCAATTTTCTCAGTAGTAACATTTGTTATTATGATGGGATACTCAGATATGGCAGTTACAATGGATGTTAGAAAAAAGGTAAAAAGATCCTCAATAGGACTAGCGTTATACAGCATTATACTTTTAATTCTTTCCATATTATCATTGAAATATTATCCGCTTAAATATATTGCAGCCTTTTTTGCGCCAATTGGGCATGAGGCACTGATTCTTTATGAACAGTACATGGAGAATAAAAGAAAACCAAAATGGCAGTATACAGAAGATGGAATTATCGTTCTGGATACAACTCCCGGGGCACCAGCAGAGGCAATGGGTATAAAATCAGGAGAGATTGTTATTGGGCTCAATAATATAAGGGTTAAATCCATGGAGGATGCAGATAATATATTAAAGGAATATCCAAATTATCTATGGGCAGAGGTTATGGATGATTCGGGAAATAAAAGAACTCTTGAGTATAAGGATTATGTAAATGGTATCAGGAGTCTTGGAATCATCACTGTTCCTCAGCATGAGTATGGGATTCCCCTTGTTCAAGAAAAGGACGGATTTGTTAGACGCCAGCTTTATAAGATGAAAGG
Source organism: Clostridiaceae bacterium (assembly GCA_032095175.1). GTDB lineage: Bacteria > Bacillota > Clostridia > Clostridiales > Caloramatoraceae > DAMCZI01. The sequence continues at coordinate 54,431 of DAMCZI010000031.1, read as the reverse complement.
TAGAAAAAATAAGAAAAAATAGGAAAATAAATTTTAAAGGCGGCAGACACTTGAGTTACTTTAATACGCCTAAAATAACTCAAGTGCCTGCTGCCTTTTTACTCCAGATATATATTTGAAAATTCAATATTAGCAGCTTGGATCAATCTAGAATCAGCTATCTCGTGCTTGTGGTTATCCCCATCCTCGGCAATGAATTCAGGAAGATTAACTGTAAATGTACTTCCTTTGTCAGGGGTACTTTCAACTAATATTTCACCTCCCAGGGCATTCACAAGTGTCTTTACAAGATAAAGACCAATCCCTGTACCTTCTGAATCTCTAGTAAGATTGCTGCTAACCTGACCAAATCGTTCAAATATTAAATTGATTTTATCCTGCGGAATCCCAACTCCTTCATCCTTAACCTTAATACATATTATATCTCTTTTTCCAGAAAGGTTTACGTTAATGGATTTACCTTCTGGAGTAAATTTAATTGCGTTGGATAGAAGATTTAAAAGGATTCGTTCATACTTTTCATCATCCATTGCCGTGATTTTCTTTTTCCAGAGAGATTTAAATTGCAAATTTATACTCTTGGTTTCGGCGTATACACTAACTGATTCTACTATTGCTTGTGTAGCTTGGACTATATCCATATTTCTTCTGTTCAACTTAAGATAGCCTGAACCAGCCCTTGTTATGTCAAGAAGGCTATTAACAAGGCGTATTTGCTGCAGGGCACTTCGTTGGATTTTTCTAATATATTGATTAGCTTCAATTGGCATCTTATCCTTAAAAAGCAGCTGCAAAACTTGTACAGCAGCATTGATAATCGAAAGCGGGGTTTTAAACTCATGGGATATAAAGGAGAAAAATTCTTCCTGCATTCTCATTGCATCTATTAAAGCTCTATTTTTAGAAATTTCATCAGTTATATCATATGCGATTAATATAAGTTCAGTAATATCTCCATTGCTGTTTATGTAGGGTTGACATACTATGTTAAAGTAATATGGAATTTTTCCAGAAAAATATTCTATATTATTATAATATAATGCACTTCTAGTATCCTCCATTTTTTTAAAGTTGTTAAGGTTTTCTTTAGAATTAAAATTTTTTATAATTTCATATATATAAGTATTGGAGTCAAGATTTTTAAGGTTATAGGTTTCCCCTATTCTTAATTTTGTCATGAGTTCAATCATTTTGTCATTTAATTTTATTACCTTTAACTCCGGATAGGAGATGCGGGCAATAGGAATATCAAGGATTTCAAGTATTTTAAATGTCTGGTCTCTTTGTTGAGCTATTATTTTTGATTGCTCTTCCACAATTTTTCTGTTTATAACAGTTTCGGTTATTTCTCTAGAAATGTGTATAGCATACTTTACCTTATTATTTTCAGCTATAGGTATAAGTGTATTTATCCAGTATGTGGTTCCTCGTTTAAATCCATCGTATCTAAATTCATCTTCATGATAAATCATTCCAAGTTGTAAATAGTTATCCCATACTTCATTAATAATCTCTGAGTTTTCTGGGTTAACGATATCCTTCAATCTATATCCAATAATTTTTTCAAAGGAATTGAAGGGTGAATCCAGAGAATCTAAATATGTTTGGTTAGCTCTTAATATTATTGCCTCAGGCATGCTTAACAAAGCAATTCCAAATTGTTTGTCCCCTAAGAGTTGATTAAAAGCGCTAAGGATAGAGCCAATTTGAAACTGCTTCTTTTCCTTAAATATATAGTATTTTATATTTAAGGATTTATCCAGATTGAGGGAAATGGATATTTTTTTTGCTTCATGAGATTTTGTAAACAAGTAATAATCCTCATGAATAGAGGGAGGATTATCTTGACAGCTAAAGTTGATTCTAAGTATTTTGATTAATTCATCTTCTGTTTTGCCGATTAATTCTTCTTTTGAATATCCTGTTAAGGCTTCTAAAGGGGTATTTATATCGACAACTCTATTGTCTATAACTTTTGCATGTGCAAGATGATCCTGTATCTTGGCCCTTTGGACCGTTTCCATATTAACACCTCCGCTAGAGGATAATGGGTAATTTATAATGAACATATAACTATATATAATTGTATTATAAAATGTATAAAATTACCAAATTTTATATGCGACATTAAATGTAATTAATAACATATTGCAGGTAAGTATAACAAAATTATACAAAATATGCTTATAAAAGTCTATTATTATTAAGAAGAATTCACAATAAGGCGTATTAAAGAAAATAACAAGTCAAGATTTTGAGGATATTTTGCGTCAGACGAGGAAATGAAAGCTCAAGCTAGTTGTGCTAACTTGAGCTTTCATTGACGAAGTATGACACAAAATAGACCAAAATATTGACTTGTTATTTTCTTTAATATGCCTAAGGTCAATAAAAATATTATTGAGTAAATTTGTGAAAGATTTCATTATTGTTAGGCGTATTAAAGAATTATTTTTTGGCTGTATATAGGCTATTTATGAATGTTGATGGAGGATTTTAACATAGAATGTCGTATATACTCTTAAGGGCATTAAATAAAATGATTTTATGGAGAGGGTTGAAGCTTGAAGCATATGAGAAAAAGGACTTTTTATTATTCTTGTTTTATGACGATAATTACACTTGTATGTGCAGCTTGTATATATTCTAAAGCTAATTCACGACCGGATTATATAAGTGATTCATTTTATACAATTTCTTACATAGCATTAGCCTCAGGAATAATTCTGAGCATGAAGTTTAACAGAAGTAATATTTTCTATATATTTGTTACGTTAATAATAAGTGAACTTTTGATTATAAGTCTGGATACAGATTTAAGTTTTTATAATGTTGATATAAATTTCATTTATACATTTACAGGAGCAATAATACCCATTAATATTTTTCTTTTCTCTAGCAGAAAAGAAAAGGGTATACTTTCATCATGGGGAAAGGTGAGAATTGGTATTATTGTTTTAGAGTTTATATCCCTTTGGGCTTTTGCATTAGGAGTAAGTAATAACATTATAAAGGATAGGATTAATTTAAATTGGATTTCCATAAAATTGGTTCCGCTACCTTGTGTAATATCCTTTATGATTATTTTAATTTTTTATATTATAAGATTGTATTTTAGGCGTTTATACAAGGATGTATTTTATATTGGGGTTGTAGCAGCAGCTTTTTTTGGCCTATTTTTAGAGAATAATTTACTAGGAATGCCAATTTTCTTTTCAGCAGCAGGTATTATTCTATTAGCAGCTGTAATTCAAGAATCCTATTCCATGGCATATATTGATGAATTAACAGGACTGCCATCAAGGAGAGCACTGGATGAGGAACTTAACTCTCTTGGAGGCAGATACAGCATTGCTATGCTGGATATAGACTTTTTTAAAAAATTTAATGATAAATATGGGCATGATGCAGGAGATGAGGTTTTAAAAATTGTTTCTGCGAAGCTTAGGGATGTTTCCGGAGGAGGAAAGGCATTCAGGTATGGGGGAGAGGAGTTTACAATTGTATTCCCTAAAAAAAGGGCTTCACATGTAATTCCCCATGTTGAAAAAGTAAGGGAGCAGGTATCAAAATCAGGATTTTATAGAAGTAAATCAAAAAAGGGTGGAAATGCTAAGAAAATTCGTGTAACTGTAAGTGGTGGAGTAGCAGAAAGAAATGATAAACTTACAACGCCAAGTGAGGTTTTAAAGGCTGCAGACACTGCATTGTATAGGGCAAAGAATAAAGGTAGAAATTGTATAAGTAAATAAATGAAAAATGCTGCTCTAACCTGTAAAGGCTGGAACAGCATTTTATTTAATAGGGGAAAGCACAATATGAAATAAAGACTTCTCTTAGATTAATGGATGCTGCTTAAATATTATCTGATTCGTCTCTGCCAGGTTCACTAGTCTTTTGAGTAGCTATTACAACTCCAACCATTTCATCCGATTCTCCAACTATTTTTGCACCATCATTTAATTGTATATCACCAAGAGTTATTTTGTCTCCAGGCTTTTTGCCTTTAACATTGAATTCTATTGATGAAGGTATGGAATCTATTTTACCAAGGACCTCAACATCAGGTTTTATAATCTGTAGAAGCAATCCATCATATTGAAGGGATTCTTCACCTTTAAATACGAAAGGAACTCTAAGTTTTAAATCTTCATCCATCTTGATTGCTTGCATATCAACATGAAGAATATCTCCTGTTGTAGGATGCTTCTGAATATGCTTTATTACACAATATTTCTTTATATCTTTAAGCTGTACTGATATTTTTGATGCTCCCCAATTTTCCTTTATAATTTTATTAAAGCTTCCCTTTTCAAATTTTACTGCAATACCACCATCTATGTCCTTGCCGTATATTACAGCTGGAACATATCCTTCTCTTCTAACCCTGCCAGGCTTTTCAGTTCTTTTGATTGCATTTAAAATTAAGTTTTCCATAGTTATTTCTCCTTTTTATTTATAATTATTTGAATAGTCAATTTTAAGATTCGAGGTTTAGATTGGAATTTAAACTGGAAAATAAAATTAATATAAAGCAAAAATAAATGTTATACTAATACCATTTTAGAACTACATTGGATTATGTGTCAATGAATGGAAGGAGGAAATTCACTAGTTGTTTACAATGTTAACAGTTTATTAACAGTATTTACCACATAATAACTTATAAATACTGGAAATGGAAAATAAGTGGTTTAAAATCATGATATATATAACGCAATAAATTACTGCATTATATGAATTTCGGAAAATATTTTGCGTAAATGATTTTTAAAAATATAAAATCATTTATGCAAAATATATAGATATAGTACTTTAAATATAAAATTCTTAGCATTGTATTGTACGAAAAGGATTTCTCTTGCATATTATAATGTGTAATGTTTTTTAATATGGAGGGGTATATGGGGAAAAGGTGTTATATTGCCTGTGCTAATACATCTTCAGGGGTTGTATCCTATTTTGACTATATACTTAGAGATGCAGACAGGGTATATATCCTAAAGGGAGGACCAGGATGTGGAAAATCAACTTTTATGAAGAGAATAGGTTATGAGCTTCTAAACGAAGGCTGCAATGTTGATTTTGTTTACAGCTCTTCGGATGTAAATTCACTTGATGCAGTTGTTATAAAGGACATAAATGTTGTAATTATTGATGGAAACATGCCGCATATGATTGATCCCAAGTATCCTGGAGCAGTTGAGAGAATATTAGATTTCGGGGATTATTGGGATATAGATTATCTTAGAGCAAACAAGGAGTGCATAAAGCAGTACATTGATAGGCTAGATGAGGAATATAAAGAGTTGTTTGCAATACTTGGAAGAGCAAAGCTTATACATGACAGGTGGGAAAAGGAGTACCTTATAGGAATGGATTTTGATAAGGCAGAGGAAATTACAAACAATTTAATACATGACATAATAAAAGAAAACATAGATAACAATGGTAAGGAACTCCATAGATTCTCAGGTGCAATGATGCCTCAGGGAAATATAAACTTCTATGAGAATCTTACTGAGGATATAAAAAACAGGTATATAATAAAGGGGAGACCAGGAACTGGAAAATCCACAATGAGTAAAAAAGTAGCTAAAGCAGCCCTTGATGCAGGATATGATGTCGAGTACTATCACTGTGCCTTTGATCCAGAAAGTATAGATATGGTAATAATACCTGATTTAAGCTTTGCAATGCTGGATGGAACAGCGCCTCATGTATTTGACCCTGACAGAGGTGATAGAGTTGTTGATATGTTTGCATGCATTGATACAACTATAGTCCATGAGGAAGAAAGCCCAATAAAGGATATTGAAAAAGAATACGGAGAAGAAATTGAAAAAGCAAGGGAGGTTTACAAGAATATAAAGAAAAAGCATGATGAACTTGAAAGCTTCTATATAAATGCAACAGACTTCAACAATGTAAACGCCCTAAGAATAAGAATAACTAAAACCCTTAAGGAAATGTTAAAATAGCCGCAAATGATGCGGCTATTTTATTTTAAGATGATGTTGACGCTCCTTCTATTTAATACTATAATTAAATAGCGAACAAATGTTCAGGGGTGATTTTATGGGTGATTTTAAAATAGTATCGAAATTTAAGCCTACTGGGGATCAACCACAGGCTATTGACAGACTTGTAGATGGTATAACAAAGGGTGATAAATGTCAGACACTGCTTGGAGTTACTGGCTCTGGTAAGACCTTTACAATGGCAAGTATAGTTGAGAGGGTAAAAAAGCCAACGCTGGTTGTTGCCCACAACAAAACCCTTGCAGCCCAGCTTTATTCAGAATTTAAGGAGTTTTTCCCTGAAAACGCTGTAGAGTACTTTGTAAGCTATTATGATTACTATCAGCCAGAAGCTTATATACCACATACAGATACATTTATAGAAAAAGACGCATCAATAAATGAAGAACTCGATAGAATGAGGCATTCAGCGACCTATTCTCTTTTGACAAGACGTGACGTAATAATAGTTGCAAGCGTTTCCTGCATATATGGTCTTGGAGATCCATCAGAATATGAAAAGCAAAATATACTTCTCCACAGGGGACTTGAAATAGACAGAAACGAACTTTTAAGAAAGCTTGTAGATATACATTATGAAAGAAATGATATTAACTTTGTAAGAGGAACCTTCAGGGTAAGGGGAGATGTTATTGAAATAATACCATCACAATCCCAGAAGAATGCATTCAGGATAGAGATGTTTGGTGACGAGATTGACAGAATTTGTGAAGTCGATGTTATCACAGGTGAAATACTAATGGAAGTAAAGCAGGTAATGATATTCCCTGCAAACCACTATACTGCATCAAGGGATAAGACATTGAATGCAATAGAAATGATAGATAGGGATATTGATATAAGATATAAGGAACTAATCGAATCTGAAAAGCTTCTTGAAGCACAGAGAATTAAGCAGAGGACAAATTATGATATGGAAATGCTTAGGGAGGTTGGCTACTGTACAGGAGTTGAAAACTATTCAAGGTATTTTGATGGAAGAAGTCCTGGAGAGCCTCCATATACACTCCTTGATTACTTCCCAGATGATTTTTTGATATTTGTGGATGAATCCCATGTATCCCTGCCTCAGATAAGAGGAATGTATGCAGGAGATAGGTCAAGAAAGGAATCATTGGTTGAATATGGTTTCAGGCTTCCAGCAGCCTATGACAACAGACCATTAAGGTTTAATGAATTTGAAAAGAAGATAAATCAGATTGTTTTTGTTAGTGCTACACCTGGAGAATATGAACTGTCACATTCAACTCAGATTGCTGAGCAGATAATAAGACCAACAGGATTAATTGATCCTGAGATAACTATAAGACCTGTAAAGGGACAAATCGATGATATAATAGGCGAAATAAGAAAAACAGTTGGCAATGGATTTAGAGTTCTTATAACAACTTTAACTAAAAAGATGGCAGAAGATTTAACGGATTATTTAAAGGAAGTTAACATAAAGGTAAGATATCTACATTCAGATATTGTTACAATTGAAAGGACTAAGATTATAAAGGATTTAAGACTTGGAACCTTCGATGTATTGGTAGGAATAAACCTTCTAAGGGAAGGACTTGATATTCCTGAAGTAGCATTAGTTGCAATACTTGATGCTGATAAGGAAGGATTTTTAAGATCTGATACATCCCTTATACAGATAATAGGTAGAGCAGCAAGAAACTCTGAAAGCAAGGTTATAATGTATGCCGATAGAATTACTGATTCCATGAGGCGTGCAATTGATGAAACAAATAGAAGAAGAAGTATTCAGGTAGAATACAACGAAAAGCATGGAATAACTCCAACGACTATAATAAAGCCTATACATGAGGCTATAAGAAGCGAAGAGATAGCAGAAAACAAGGAAGAATATGTTGAAAGCATACTGGATATTGTAGAGAACATTAAAATGCTTGAAGAAAAGATGCAGGAGGCGGCAGTAAACCTTGAATTTGAAAAGGCTGCAGAGTTAAGGGACAGAATATTTGAGCTTAAGGAAAAGTTGAAATAGAGTTTTAAACCACTTTTAGTGGGTATAATCTACATTGAATACATATATATTGCAAAAATTCTATTACATTTCATCTTTGCAAGCATCCTATGCTCGAACCTATATAGCAGGGTTGTTTACAAAGATAAAATGTAAGAATTTTAATGCAACATATATAGTAGTGTTGTGAGGTGAAAAAATGGCAAAGGATAAGATAATAATAAAGGGTGCAAGGGAGCATAACCTAAAAAACGTAGACATTGTACTTCCAAGGGATAAATTCATAGTTTTCACTGGATTATCTGGTTCTGGGAAGTCCTCCCTTGCCTTTGATACAATATATGCCGAAGGGCAAAGAAGATATGTTGAGTCCCTTTCTGCCTATGCAAGGCAGTTCTTGGGACAAATGGACAAGCCAGATTTGGATTATATAGAGGGATTATCCCCTGCAATATCCATAGACCAGAAGACTACAAGCAAAAACCCTCGTTCCACCGTTGGAACTGTTACAGAAATATATGACTACATGAGACTTTTATATGCCAGAATTGGTATTCCACACTGTCCAAAGTGTGGAAAGGAAATAAAGCAGCAGAGTGTTGATGTAATGGTGGATAAAATTATGGAGTTCCCTGAAAGGACAAAACTCCAGATAATGGCTCCAGTTATTAGGGGAAGAAAGGGAGAGCATGGAAAACTCCTTGAGAATATTAAAAAGAATGGCTTTGTAAGGGTAAGAATTGATGGGGAGATAATGGATGTAAACGATGACATTAAGCTTGAGAAAAATATAAAGCACAACATAGAGGTTATCGTAGACAGAATAGTTATAAAGGAAGGAATAGAATCGAGAATTTCCGATTCTCTTGAAACTGCTCTAAAGCTTTCTGAGGGACTTGTTTTAGTTGGAGTAATAGATGGCGATGAGATGCTCTTTAGTGAGAACTTTGCATGTCCTGATTGCAATATAAGTATTGGTGAGATTGCACCAAGAATGTTTTCATTTAACAACCCCTTTGGAAAGTGTCCAAAGTGTGATGGACTTGGTACACTTATGGAGATTTCTCCAGAGCTTATTATTCCAGACAGGAGTTTATCTATAAACAAGGGAGCAATAAAGCCATGGGGTGTTTTAAGGGATGATTCCTGGACACGCTCAATTATCGAAGCAGCAGCAAAGGAGCTTGGATTCAGCCTTGATGATCCAATAGAAAAGCTTTCTGATAAAATAGTTAACATACTTCTTTATGGAAGCAATGGCCATAAATTTAATGTTAAATATGAATGGGATAGTGGAAGCAGCGAGGTAAATCACGGAATTGAAGGAGTTATACCTAATCTAAGCAGAAGATATAAGGAAACTAATTCAGATTATATAAGAAATGAAATAGAAAAGTATATGAGTGTAAAGCAGTGTCCATCCTGTAAGGGCGCAAGGTTAAGGGAGGAAAGCCTTGCTGTTACAGTTGGAGGAGTTTCAATAAATACTGTTTGTGATATGCCTATAAGGCAGGAGTTGCAGTTTTTTGAGGAGCTTGAGTTAACAGAAAGACATAAAAAAATAGCTGCTCAGATATTAAAGGAAATAAAGGCAAGATTAAACTTCCTTGTGGACGTAGGACTTGATTACCTCACATTATCAAGGGCATCAGCAACTCTTTCCGGAGGAGAGGCGCAGAGAATAAGGCTTGCAACACAGATTGGCTCAAGTCTTGTTGGAGTGTTATATATTCTTGATGAGCCAAGTATAGGACTTCATCAAAAGGATAATGACAAGCTTTTAACTACATTAAAACATTTAAGAGATATAGGAAACACCCTTATAGTTGTAGAGCATGACGAGGACACAATGAGAGAAGCAGATTACATCGTAGACATCGGTCCAGGAGCAGGTGCCCATGGCGGAGAAATCGTTGCTGCTGGAACTCCTGAGGAGGTAGCAATGTGTGAGAACTCTCTTACAGGACAATACCTTTCAGGTAAGAAAAAAATTGAGGTTCCTAAGGAGAGAAAAAAGCCAAATGGAAACTGGATTGGGATAAAGGGAGCAAAGGAAAACAATTTAAAAAATATAGATGTGAAATTCCCCATTGGAGTATTCACATGTGTTACAGGAGTATCGGGTTCAGGAAAGAGTACACTTGTAAATGAAATACTCTACAAGGGAATAGCAAACAAACTCACAGGCCTCAAGGAACCTGCTGGACTGCATAAGGCTATAAATGGAATAGAGAATATAGACAAGATTATAGATATAGATCAGTCTCCAATAGGAAGAACCCCAAGATCAAACCCGGCAACCTATACAGGTGTATTTGATCATATAAGAGAGGTGTTTACTCAAACACCTGAGGCAAAGATAAGAGGATACAAGAATGGAAGATTCAGCTTTAACGTTAAGGGTGGAAGATGTGAAGCCTGCAGCGGAGATGGAATAATAAAGATTGAAATGCAGTTCTTGTCTGATGTATATATCCCCTGCGAGGTATGTAAGGGAAAGAGATACAATAGAGAGACTCTTGAAGTTAAATACAAGGGAATGAATATTGCGGATGTTCTAGATATGACAGTTGAGGAAGCCCTTGAATTCTTTGAAAACATACCCAAAATTAAAAACAAGCTTCAAACCCTTTATGATGTAGGACTTTCCTATGTTAAGCTTGGTCAACCCTCAACACAGCTTTCAGGTGGAGAGGCACAGAGAGTTAAGCTTGCAACAGAACTTTCAAGAAGAGGCACAGGGAAAACTCTGTATATCCTTGATGAACCAACAACAGGGCTTCATATTGAGGATGTACGAAGGCTGATTGAGATAATTCAAAGGCTTGTTGAAGGTGGAAACACAGTTGTAGTTATTGAACACAACCTGGATGTTATAAAGTGTGCAGATTATATAATAGACCTTGGTCCAGATGGAGGAGACAGGGGAGGAACTGTAATAGCAACAGGAACCCCTGAGAAAATAACAAAAAACAAGGATTCCTATACAGGAATGTATCTTAAGAGAGTACTTGATAAATAATTCAAAAATTAATGCGATGGTGTTTGACACCATCGCATTAATTTTCTTAATCCTCGAATATTGAAGAAAAAACATTGTAATTGTCCATATCACTTAAAATATCGGGCGATAATAGTTTCCGTAAATCTTGTTTTGTAACCCATGTATACTCACTATGCTCTTCTGAAAGCTTAACATTGCTATTCTTTGCATGACATTTATATGCAATAATAACTACCTGCCTTGTTGGGTCTGTTTTAAAAGTAGTAGCATATAATAGCTTTTCTATATTAACATCGATACCCACTTCTTCTATGATTTCTCTTGTTAATGCATATTCCAATTCTTCACCAAATTCAATTTTCCCTCCAGCAAACTCCCAAATGCCAGCGCCAGCTTCATCATTGTCAGCTCTTTTTATAATTAAAACCTCATTATTATGCACAATTATTCCTTTAACAGCAACTACTATTTTATTTCCCAACCTAATCACCCCATAATTTTAAATAACATATAAAACTAACTGATATAATTAAAAATAATAAACTGGATATTAAGTCTTTGCATATCATCAATTATAGCATTTATTATTGCTTGCGAAAGGACATTTCTACTAATTTTGGAAGGATATTTTTATAAAGTGTTGAATTAATAAGGATAGAAGAGAACTTGATAATACCAGCTCTATCTAAATTACCTATGATTAATAAGGGGGAGATATTTTGAATTCATCCACTATCAAAATTATAGCCTGTATTTGTATGCTTATAGATCATATTGGATATGTATTTTTCCCTAGAATGATGGCATTTAGAATTATTGGAAGGCTTGCATTCCCTATATTTGCATATATGATTGCTGAAGGCTATAGAAAAACATCTGACATAACTAACTACCTGGGAAGACTTTTTCTCTTTGCATTGCTTTCTCAGCTGCCATTTATGTATGCGTTTAGTACAAGTGGACTAGAGTTAAATGTATTCTTTACATTGGCAATGGGTTTGTATGCAATTTATACATATGATAAACATAAAAAGATATATATAGTTGCGATAATAGCTGCTGCCTGTCAGCTTGTAAATACTGATTATGGTGCATTTGGAGTGATTTTAGTTTTTATATTCAATAGATATCATGAGGATTTTTTTGGTATGGTGAAAAGCGTAGTAATACTTACAGCTGTTTTTCAAGGTCTGGAGGGAATATTGGTTTATTTCAACACTCCCCAAAGTGTATTAAAAATTAACTTGATTTGGACGCTTGTTATACAGCCTATGTCTCTATTATCTTTGATATTAATAAAGTTCTATAACGGTGAAAGAGGATTAAAGCTAAAGTATTTATTTTATGGCTTTTATCCTGTGCATTTAGGAATTATAGCTTTGATAAAATATCTTTGATTTGATTTATACTAAGCCTTTAAGCGACACCTTTTATGGAATATACATTATTTGTGGATTCAGTGATATTGTGAATGGGTTTATCGCAAGAAAGACAGGTAGAATAAGCAGCCTTGGTGCAAAACTTAATTCTTTATCTGACATGATAATTGCTTGAGTATACGTGTGAAAATATACAAGTATGATTTTAAAGGGGGATATTATGGGAAAGCTGATTGTAGTAAGACATGGTGAAACAAATTATAATGTGGAAGGAAGATATACTGGTAGAACAGATATAGGGTTAAATGAGAGAGGATATGAACAAGCAAAAATATTAGCGCAAAAATTTAAAAATACTTCCATAGATATTATCATTTGTTCTACATTAAGAAGAGCAAAGGAAACAGCAAGTATTATAAGTAATGAACTACAATTACCAGTTATAGAGATGGATGAACTGGTTGAAAAATGTGTAGGTGTTTATGAAGGTCTAACAAGGGAGGATGCTAAAAATAAATACCCTCAAATGTGGGAGATGAACGCACCTGAAGGTGCAGAAACTTTAGAAGCTGTAGAAGAAAGGGTATATAATGCATTAAATACAATACGCTGCAGCTATAGAAATAATAATGTACTTATTGTAACCCATGGATATGTTTCAAAAGTTATTAATAAATATTTTAATAATTCATCAGAAGCAGACTTTTTAAAGCATGTACTTAAAAATTGTGAATATGATGAATATTTAATATAGTTATTAGGAGGGTTTCCTATGAAAGTAATTTGGAAGATAGTCAAATTTTGTGTGTTTATTGGCTTGGGAATATGCATAATATTTGGGACTATTATTGGTAGCTTTGGATTTTTTGCAAAACCTGAGAAATCTGACTGCATTATAGTGCTTGGATGCCAGGTAAAGGGAATTGCTCCAAGTCCGTTCCTTGCTGCAAGGCTTGATGAAGGTATAAGGTTATTTAAGGAAGGATATTCAAATTACATAATAGTTTCAGGTGGTAAGGGAACTGGAGAAGAAATTTCTGAGGCTGAAGCTATGAAAATCTATCTTGTGACTAAAGGAATAGATAAAAATAAAATAATTATGGAGGATAAATCCCTTTCAACAATGGAAAATTTGGGATTTTCGAAGGTTTTAATGGATTCCAAGGGATTTAAAAATGCTATAATAGTATCAAATAAATATCATCTTAAGAGAGCATCGGTTATGGCAAGAAAAAATGGAATAGTAGATGCTAGTTTTTCAGGGGTATATGTTTCAAAATACCCTTCATCTGAAATCACAGGGTTTATAAGGGAGATTCCAGCATTAATAAGACTTTATTTATTGGGAAGATAAAAACACACAACTTAAAGGGGGAGTAGATATGTACATGATTAATTACACATCCGATGATTTTAAAAGGAACCTTTTAAAATCCAACATAGTAATAGTTCCTGTTGGTATGGTTGAAGCCCATGGACACCACCTTCCACTTGGAACAGATATATTTTCACCAAGATTGTTTTGTGAAATGCTTGAGAAAAGAATAGGTGATGAAATATGGATTGCTCCAGAAATACCATATGGACAATCCTTTGACCTTTCCTTCTATCCTGGGACAATAAGTGTTCCATCAGAAGTACTTGCAGATTATGCATATCATGTAGGAAAGGCTCTTTATAACAATGGTCTTAAAAAGCTTATATTCTTAAATGGCCATGGTGGAAACTTTACAGCACTAAGCCTTGCATCCCAAAAGCTTGTAGAGCTTGGAATGGATGTAATGATAAGCAACTGGTGGCTTGATTTTTCCAAGGAGATATTAACCATAACAGAAGGCCAGGGACATGCAGGTGAGGATGAAACCTCAGCAGTTCTCTATTACAATGAAAAGCTTGTTCAAATGGATAAGGCAATCAAAAATAACAAAAAGCCATTTTTAAAGATAAACTTCAAGGATAGAGGTAGAATAATCTATGAAAATGCTCTTTCAGGAGATGCAACACTTGCATCAAGGGAAAAAGGAGAGAAGATATTTGAGCTTCTTACAGAAAAGTATGTTGAGATTATAAGATACATAAAGGAAGGAAAGTATTATACAGAAGGATAAGTTGTTAATACGCCTAATGCTAATATGCATAAAAGAGCATGGAGTATCATGTTAGATATTGTCCATGCTCTTATTATTAGGCTTATATGCATGTTAAATATGCTTATGCTTTATATACGACTTCTCCACCAAGGAATGTCATTTCAACTTTAACATCCTTTATTTTGTCATTACTTATCTCATAGATGTTATCTGACAGAATCACCAAATCTGCTAATTTTCCTGGCGTTATGGAACCCTTTATGTTCTCTTCAAAGGAAGTATAGGCTCCTCCGAGAGTAAATCCTTGAATTGCTTCATGTACAGTTAGCCTCTGTTCTTTTAGCCAGCCGGTTTCAGGATATCCCTTTAAGTCCTTTCTTGTTACTGCACAGTATATTCCATTTAAAACTCTGAAATACTCAACTGGGCAATCTGAGCCGCATGCAATATGCACACCTTTATCCAGCATACTCTTCCAGCTGTATGTAGTTTTAGCTCTTTCTTTTCCTATTCTATCTTCAACGATATGAAGGTCATAATCAAGGAATATTGGCTGAATATGAGCTATAACCTTCAGCTCTTTAAATTTATCCAGTAGAGTTTCATCTGTAATCTGACAGTGGACTATTGAATGCCTTGCATCATCCCTTGGATTTTGTTTCTGTGCCTTTTCAAAGCTTTCAAATGCCATATACATAGCCTTGTCTCCAATACAGTGTATTGCGACCTGCATTCCTGCATTATGAGCAGTAATTACAAGATTATCAAGCTCCTCCTGGGTGTAAACCTTTATTCCTGAGGTTGATGGATCATCTGCATAAGGGTTACACATAAGAGCTGTTCTTGCTCCAAGTGAACCATCAACAAGAAGCTTAAGTGGCCCTATTTTAAATAGATCACTTCCTTGTCCTGTTCTATATCCTATATTTAAAAATCTATTTAGTTTCTTTATGCTTGGCAGCAGACATTGCTGATTTATTCTAACTAGAAGTTTTCCCTCAGATTCAAGTTCTCTATAAGCTTTAATAACATTTTCAAAATCATAATCTGTTATAGCTTCAAGGTCATCAGTTTGTATTGATGTTATTCCCTCTGAAAGTGCTCTTTTAGAAGCCTCTAAAATCATACTTTTCAATTGGTTTATATCAGGTTTTGGAAGTATATCATATATCAGGCTAAGGGCATTTTCTCTGAATATTCCCAAGGGTTCTCCATATTCATCCCTATCGAAATGCCCGCCTTCAACTAAAGGAGTATCTTTTGTAATACCTGCAATCTCTAAGGCTTTACTGTTAACAATAGATACATGTCCACAAGCTCTGGTTATACAAATTGGATAAGTTGTTGATATCCTGTCAAGGTCATATCTTGTTGGGAATCTCTTTTTGTCAAAATAATCGTGATTCCAACCTCTTCCAAGAATCCAGTCTCCAGATTTTAAAGTTTTCCTTTCAGCAAAACTTTTTACCCTTTCAATAATTTCATCAATGGATTTTGAGCCTACAAGATCAGCCTTCATCAATGTTATTCCATAATTTAAAAGATGCATATGGCTGTCATTAAAACCAGGAAGAACCATTCTTCCCTTTAGGTCAATTATTTCTGCATCCCTATCCTTTAATTTAAGTATTTCCTCATTATCCCCAACGGCCTCGATTTTCCCATTCTTAATAGCAATAGCCTGAACTTTTGAGTATTTATTGTCCATGGTTTCAATTATTCCATTTATCAATATCTTGTCCATAATAAACCCCCTTTTTAAATGCATGGTGCTTCTACAACCACATTATACAATAAATTCAGGGTTATTTCCTCAATTTGTTACGAATGAGGATAATGTCCACTATTCATATTTGTGCTATAATAAATTATGATTATGAAAATAGGGTGAGGGATATGGAATATTTAAACTATATAATTAAATTTCTAGTAATAATAATAATATATATAATACTTGTGAGAATTGTAAGAATAATATACTTGGATTTAAAGGGTGCAGATGCTAAGGAGGAAACTATAGAGCCTGGTGGCTTTGCACTGGAGGTTATGGATTCACCGGATACTCTGCCAGTTTCCATAGGAAGTGTGTATCCCTTAAGAAGAGATGCAAAGATTGGGAGAAGGAAGGATAATGATATAGTACTGGATGATCCATTTGTATCTGGACACCATGCAAGATTGCTTTTTGAGGAAGACAGGCTTTTCATACAGGATATGAAGAGTACAAATGGTACCTTTTTAAATGGGAAAATGATAAAAAACTCTCATGAGTTAAATATTGGGGACTTGCTTAAAATAGGAAGGGTTACCTTCAAGGTTATAGGATAGAGGGATGTTATGCATAGAGGAGAAAAATCAATATTAAGGGAAATATATTTAGTAACAATGCTTATGTTCTTATCCCTTTTTATTTCAATGGGGAAAATGGACTTTGGCCCCATATTTCTTGGGGTTATTTCTTGTATTTTAATTGCATATGGCTATTTTATCATAAGAAAGTTTTTTCCAGAAGGGGATAAACTTCTTTTGATAATTACTTCGCTAATTGCTGAATTTGGACTTGTTATGATATATAGAATTGATCCAGTAAGAGCGATAAAACAGCTCTCATGGTTTACACTGGGAATGGGTGTATATATCTTTTGTGTTGTGTTTCTTCCAAATATAAAAAAACTCGACAGGTTAAAATATTTGTATATGATATTTTGCATCGGCTTGCTATTACTGCCACTGTTATTTGGAAGTGAGATTAAGGGTTCAAAGAACTGGATAAGGGTTGGAGGCTTTGGAATGCAGCCATCAGAAATAGCAAAGCTGTTTTTGATTCTGTATCTATCCTGTGCAATAAGAAAAATTGAAGATTTTAAGGATGTTGTAAAAATAGCCATACCTGTATTTATTGCAGGAGGACTGCTTGTACTGGAAAAAGACCTTGGAGCAGCATTGATATTCTTTGGAATATTTATAACAATGCTTTATATTGGAACTTCCAATATAATTTATATACTTCTTGGTACATCATCCTTTTTTGCTTTTGGCACAGTAAGCTATTTTGCTTTTTCACATGTAAGAACGAGAATAGATATATGGTTAGATCCATGGAAATATAAAACTGGTAAAGGATTTCAGGTGTGCCAATCCTTAATTGCAATAGCAACCGGAGGATTGTTTGGAACAGGAATAGGTCTTGGACATCCATATATGATACCTGAAGTTCATAATGACTTCATATTTGCTGCTATATGTGAGGAGATGGGGCTTCTCGGTGGAATAGCTCTCATACTTCTCTATCTAATACTTGTATATAGGGGACTTAGAACTGCCCTTTATGCAAGAGATACCTTTTCAATGCTTGTGGCAGTTGGAATATCAAGTATGATTGCCTTTCAGGTATTTGTTATAATAGGCGGCGTTACAAAGATGATACCACTGACAGGAATAACTCTTCCCTTTGTAAGCTATGGGGGAACTTCAATGCTTTTAAATTTTGCTTCCCTTGGTGTGCTTCAAAAAATATCTGAATCGGGAAGGAGAAGAGTATGAATACAAAAAAGCTTATAGGAAATGTTAAAGGACTTATCGCCTTTTTTACGATATGCTTTCTTGGGATAATAGCATATATAACATATTTTAACGTTACAAAATCTGATAAAATTGTACGAGATGTTACAAATCCAAGAATAAGAGCTGAGGAAAATAAAGTGCTTAGAGGAGAAATTCTAGACAGCAGCGGAAATCCAATTGCATACAGTAAGAGAGAAAAGGATGGAAAGCAAAAAAGGGTATATAACAATGGAGAGGCCTTTGCCCATGTAATTGGATATAGCAGCTATGTATATGGGAAAACTGGTATTGAGCTTGTTTACAATGACATGCTTCAGGGAGGTGCCAATGATGATATCCTTGGAGTGTTTTTTAGAGGATTAAAGGAAAATATCAATAAGGATGAAAAAAAGGGTCATAATGTATATCTTACAATAGATAAAAATGCACAGATGGCAGCCTTTAAAGGTCTGGGAAATGATCAGGGTGCGGTGGCAGCCATAAACCCAAAAACAGGAGAGGTTATTGCTCTTGTTTCAAAACCATCATATGATCCTGAGACTATAGAAAATGATTTTGACAGCTTAAAAAATGATACAGGAAGACCTTTTATAAACAGAGCATCCCAGGGGTATTACCCTCCAGGTTCTGTTTTTAAAATAATAACAACCGCAGCAGTTTTAGAAAACAAACCTGAACTTAAAAAAGAAGTATATAACTGTACAGGAAAATTGAGTTTCGGAGACTATGTCCTAAGCTGCCAGGGGAATAAGGCTCATGGAAAGTTAAAGCTTGAAGGTGCATTTAGGGTTTCCTGTAACTATGCCTTTGGAAAGCTTGGCATAAGCCTTGGTTATGACAACCTTAAAAAAACGGCTGAGGCATTTATGTTTAATGAGAAGATAAAATCTGCTGATAAATATGATACTTTAAATATAAGAAGCGGTCAGGTTAAGATAGATAATAAAAAATATCCCGCACTTGTGGCGCAGGATTCCATAGGACAGCATGGGGTATCCAGCAATCCACTTCATATGGCACTTGTTGCATCAGCAATTGTGAACGATGGAGTCATGATGAAGCCATATATAGTAAAGGAAGTAAAGGACAGATATGGTGTTTCTGTAACAAAAACTTCTCCACAGAAGCTTACAGAAGCTGTTGATAAAGCAACTGCTGATGAGATTAAAAAATACATGGTTGAGGTTGTAAAAAGTGGTACAGGAAAAAGCGCAAGGATACCAGGTATAACTGTAGGTGGCAAAACAGGAAGTGCAGAGCACCCTGAGAGCGATAAGCCACATTCATGGTTTGTATCCTTTGCTTCTTCGGAGAACAAGGAAATAGCTGTTGCAGTAATTGTTGAAAACGGCGGCAAGGGTGGAGGAAGAGCTGCCCAGATTGCTAAAGAGGTAATGAAAGCCTATATGAAATAGGTGAAAAGTTGACAGGCACTTGTGTTATGAGTTATTTGAAAAAAGCATTAAAAGATGGATTAACATAAATAACTTATAAATCAAGTGCTTGTTATCTATATATAACGCAATAAAGATTTTATATTAAGGTATTTATTGCGTTATATGAATTTCGGAAAATATATCGCATAAATGATTTTTAAAAATGTAAAATCATTTATGCGATATATATAGTGAGGTGATTTGATGTTTGACTTTGAAGAGGCTTTAAAAAATCTTCCGGATCATCCGGGAGTTTATATAATGAAGAATTCAGATGGAGAAATAATATATATAGGGAAAGCTATTTCGTTGAAAAACAGGGTAAGGCAGTATTTCCAGAACTCAAGGAATCATTCACCAAAGGTAATTACAATGGTGAAGCATATTGCCGAATTTGAATATATCCTTACAGATTCTGAGCTTGAAGCCCTTATACTTGAGTGCAACCTTATCAAAAAGCATAAACCAAGGTATAATATAAGGCTAAAGGATGATAAGCACTACCCATATATTAAGGTGACTATAAATGAGGAATATCCAAGGGTTATGGTGGTAAGAAAGGTTTTTAAGGATGGAGCAAAATACTTTGGACCATATTCAGATGCCTATGCAGTAAGGGATACAATTCAGGTTATTAAAAAGATGTATCCAATAAGAAGCTGTAATAAAAGCTTAGAATATGGCAGGGTAGTTGATAGACCATGCCTTAATTATCACATAAAGAGATGCCTTGCACCCTGCCAGGGGAATATAAGCAAGGAAGACTACATGGTTTTGATAAAGGATGTTATTATGCTTCTTTCTGGAAAGCACGATGAACTTCTTGATGAATTGAAAAAAAGAATGCAGGAAGCTGCATTGAATTTAAATTTTGAAAGAGCAGCGGAGCTGAGAGATCAAATAAATTCAATAAAGAAGATACAGGAAAAACAGAAGATAATATCCTCGGCACTTTCAGATGAGGATGTTGTAGCCTTTGCTCATGGAGAGCACGGAACATGTATAGAGGTGTTTTTCATAAGGGGAGGAAAGCTTTTAGGAAGGGAAAACTATTACTTCGATGATGCTGAGGAAAATGATGGAGAAATGCTTTCTCAATTTATAACACAGTTCTACTCAGACAAGGAATATGTTCCAAAGGAGCTTATACTCCAAAATGAAATACCTGAAATAAATATAATAGAATCATATCTATCAGGAAAAAGAGGAAGCAAGGTTCATATAAAAATCCCTCAAAGAGGGGAAAAAAATCAGCTTGTTGAATTGGCAAGAAAAAATGCTGAGGCAGCCTTAGAGCAAATGAAATATAAGCTTGATAGGGAGAGAGAAATGACCGAGGTGTCCCTTGAAGAACTCCAGGCAATACTAGACCTTGATGAACTGCCATACAGGATAGAGGCATATGATATATCCAATATACAGGGTACAAATCCTGTTGCTTCAATGGTTGTTTTCGAGGGAGGAAAGCCTAAAAACAGGGACTACAGAAGGTTTAAAATAAAAACAGTTGAGGGACCAAATGATTACGCCAGCATGGCTGAGGTAATAGGAAGAAGATTTAAAAGAGGACTTATGGAAATCGAGAAAAATGGAAATAATCAATCTAGCGAGGGTAAGTTCTCTGTAATGCCGGACATTGTGCTTATAGATGGTGGAGAAGGTCAGGTTTCATCTGCAAAAAGGGTTATGGAGGAGCTTGGAGTTGATATACCAACCTGTGGAATGGTCAAGGATGACAGACATAGAACAAGAGGATTAATATATAATGGGAATGAGGTTATAATGTATAAGGATTCAGCATCCTTTAAACTCATTACTAGAATACAGGATGAAGCCCACAGATTTGCAATTGAATATCATAGAAGCTTGAGGTCTAAGGGTAGTACCTTGTCAGTTTTAGATGGTATAAATGGAATAGGAAAGAAAAGAAGGCTTGCTCTTTTAAATCATTTTGGAAGCATAGGTGATATAAAAAAGGCTTCTATAGATGATTTAAAGAGGGTTGATGGAATGAATGAAAGGGCTGCAAAGGCAGTATATGAATTTTTTGCAAAAGAAAATAATTGATTGTTTTGGAGAGTGATTAATGTGAAGAAGATGGTTGTTGATACACACACGCATACCCTTGCCAGCGGGCATGCATACAGTACACTTATAGAAAATTGTACAGAAGCATCAAAAAAGGGTATTAAATTGCTTGGAATGACAGATCATGGACCTGCAATGCCAGGAAGTTCTCATATATGGCATTTGGGAAATTTAAAGGTCTTGCCAAGGGTTATATATGGTGTTGAGGTATTAAGGGGAGTTGAGGCAAACATATTAAACCATGATGGCGAGCTTGATGTACCTGATAAATATCTTGCAAACCTTGACTTGGTAATAGCAAGCCTTCATGATCCTTGCATAACACCCGGCAGTGTTAAGGACAACACAAAGGCACTTATTTCTGCCATGAAAAATAAATATGTTGATATAATAGCCCATCCAGGAAATCCAGCATATCCAATAGACATAGATGAGGTTTTAAAAGCTGCCAAGGAGTATAACATTTTAATTGAAATAAACAACAGCTCCCTTGGGGTATCAAGACCTGGTAGCTGTGAAAACTGTTCAATGATTGCATCAAGGGCAGTTGAATTTGGAAACCTTATTGCTCTTGGAAGTGATTCGCATATCTGTTTTACTATTGGGGAATTCCCAAAGGCGATTAAGCTTATAGAAGAGGCTGGAATGGGAGAAGAACAAGTATTGAACGTGGATGAAAACAGGTTTAAGGAATATTTGAAGTCCAAAGGAAAGCTAACAGACATGTAAAATATATGTTTCGCATAAATGATTCTAAATTGTCCGACCCCAAATATTTATGTGAAATCATATTCATTGATTCATTAATTGCACAATACCCAATGTAAAATCTTTAGTGCGATTAATATAACCACCGAAAGGTGGTTTTTAGCTGTGAAAGGAGAACAGGATGAAGGTTCCAGAAAGCTTTAAAAAACGAATGGAAATGCTTTTAAAGGATGAATATGAAGAATTTATAAAAAGCTATGATTTCCCCAAGGCTCAGGGAATGAGGGTTAACACGAATAAGATAACCCTTAATGAATTTAAAGAGATTTGTCCTTTTGAAATACTAGGACAAATCCCCTGGGAGGAAAGAGGATTTTATATAAATGAAGAGAAGCCTGGTAAACATCCGTATCATGCAGCAGGCCTTTATTATATGCAGGAACCCAGTGCAATGGGTGTGGTCTCAATTTTAGGTATTAATAAGGGAAATAAGGTGCTTGATTTATGTGCAGCACCAGGTGGAAAATCAACACAGGCAGCTGCTTATCTTAATGGAAGTGGACTTTTAGTTTCAAATGAAATTGAACCTAAAAGAGCAAGGATACTTTCTGAAAACATAGAAAGACTGGGAATAAGAAATGCAGTTGTAACAAATAATTCCCCAAGAGAGCTAGAAAAATATTTTAGTGGATATTTTGATAAAATCATAGTGGATGCTCCATGTTCAGGGGAGGGCATGTTTAGAAAAGAGGATATAGCAGTAGAAGAATGGAGCCCGGAGAGGGTTCAAGGCTGTGCAGAAAGGCAGAGGGATATACTTAATTCTGCATCAAGTATGCTTAAGCCTGGTGGATATATTGTTTATTCAACATGCACCTTTTCAATTGAGGAAAATGAGGAAACGATAGGATGGTTTTTAGATAATCATGATGATTTCGAAATAGTTCCAATCGAGAAGAGGTTTGGTTTTTTACCGGGCTTTGATATAGATGGAAAGGGAACCTTATCAGGCTTAATAAGGCTTTTTCCCCATAGACTTAAAGGAGAAGGGCATTTTATAGCACTGCTGCATAAAAGGGATGGAGAAGAAGAAACTAAAAAACCAATAAAATCAAATATAAAATCTACTGATATAAAGGACTATTTGAATTTCTGCAGTGAGAATTTGAATATCATGATTGATCAAAATCTTTATGCTGTTGGAGAAAATCTATACAGCCTTCCTGATGGACTGTGTGACATAAAGGGACTTAGGGTTTTAAGGGCAGGAATTCATCTTGGAGAATTTAAAAAGAACAGATTTGAACCCAACCATTCATTAGCTCTTACTTTAAAATCTGAGGATGTAAAAAATTTCATAAACCTGAGTTCAAAGGGAGATGAAATATTTTCATACCTTAGAGGAAATACGATAGAGGGTGCTGACAAGGATGGATGGTGCTTAGTATGTGTTGATGGATATTCTATTGGTTGGGGTAAAGCATCTAAAGGAATTGTAAAAAATCATTACCCAAAGGGCTTAAGATGGTAGCAAATTTATTGATAAATGCATTTAATAAATATATACTATACTAATCGCACTAAAGATTTTACATGTTGCACTGTGCGATTAATTAATCGAGGAATATGATTTCGCATAAATGTTTAGGGTTGAGCAATGTAGAGCATTTATGTGATATATATACAATCAAATAGAATTTTGAATTATATATATTTCGTAAACAGTTGTAAGGAGATGAAGGAATGAGTTTAGATTTGATAAAGGAAGAACTTCAAGAAATAGTTGATAGGGATTGTATTAAGTATGATGAACCAATGAAAAATCATACATCCTTCAAGGTTGGAGGCCCCGTGGATATACTTGTAATTCCTAATAAAATTGAGCAGGTAGAAAAAATAATAAATGCTTGTAAAAAACATAAAATCAACTATTTTGTAATGGGAAATGGAAGCAACCTTATTGTTAGGGATGGAGGCTTTAGAGGAGTAGTTATAAAGCTTACACCCATAAACAGTATAATGATTGATGGAAATATAGTAAAAGCAGAAGCTGGAGTTCTTCTTTCAACCCTTTCTAAGGAGATATTAAGAAGCAGCTTGAAGGGCTTTGAGTTTGCATCTGGAATTCCAGGAACAGTGGGGGGAGCCGTTGCAATGAATGCAGGAGCATATGGTCCAGAGATCAAGGACATATTAGAAAGTGCTCTTGTACTTGATAATGATGGGAATATAATAAGTCTATCAAATAAAGAAATGGACTTTTCATATAGAAGCAGCATTGTTCAGAAGAAGAATTATATAGTTCTTGAGGCTACCTTTAAACTTGAAGAGGGTAACTATGATGAAATCAAAAATAGAATGGATGAACTAAACAAGAGAAGAGTAGATAAACAGCCTCTAAATTACCCAAGTGCCGGAAGTACCTTTAAAAGGCCTGAAGGACATTTCGCAGGAAAACTTATTGAGGATTCAGGATTAAAGGGTAAAGCAATTGGTGGAGCCTGTGTTTCTGAAAAGCATGCAGGCTTTATAATAAACTACAATAACGCAACAGCATCAGATGTATTAGGGCTTATTAACTTTGTAAAAGAAACCATAAAAGAGAATTATGGAGTAACACTAGAAGCTGAGGTAAAAGTAATAGGCGAGGAATAATGTATAAGATAGTATATAAATAACATTAAAGATTTTAAATGATGTATATTGCTATTTATGAATCAAGGAATATGATTTGGCATAAATGCTTAGGTTCGAGCAATGTAGCATCATTTATGCCAAACATATAGTTAGAAAATAAGAAATTAAAAAAGACTGCATATAGCTTATAAACAATAGCTATATGCAGTCTTATCATTATTCAATAAGATTCTTTAAGGATGTTTCAAAGAGCTCCTTTAACTTTTCTACCTCAAGCTTATAGTAAAAGCGGTTTTTCTCTTTCTCCTCATAGCTTATTATCCCGATTTCAAAAAGCTTTGCGACATGATAGGATAGAGTTGCAGTTGTAATTCCAAGATGCCTTGCAAGCTCTATACCATACCAACTTCTCTTTGATAGAAGCTGTATTATTTCAATCCTTTTTTCATCTGAAAGAGCTTTAAATAAAAGCTTTCTCCTTTCGGATATTACAGTCTTGTCAAAATATTTTTCGAGCTGAAAGCCATATATTACATAGAGACTTTCATATTCTTTGCTTTCCTCACAAATCACTGCATTTGCATCTTTGAAATATGAAATATAAAAATTTATATTATAATTAGTTTTTTCAATGGTGGTATTATCCATGAAGGTGATAGCTTTTATAAAGTTTATATCATATTCCTTATAAAGAGCTTTATGCTCATTTAATTTTTTTAGCAAAAGTGAATCAAATTCATTAATATAATTTGAGAAAAATGAACTGTAAAATTTTTTTATGGAATAGCATATTCTCTCAAGGGTTTCCTGGGGGTTATTTATCATTTCAAATACTAAATGTATATCATTATCACTGCATTTGCTTGGGATTGTATTCTTAAGCTCTCCTATTGTAATATCATTTTTAATTTGGAATTCTTTTCGCAGAACTTTTATATATTCCTCTGGAGATAGCTTTTCCAGAAAAGCTATGAAATCCTCACAATTTTTTAGATTATTGTTTAATATTATAGCTATTAGGGTAGTGGAGTTATATGGATTTACTCCAAAAAGATTTTTTATTTCAGAATCAAGAAAAAGGGATATGGATTCCTTTATTTTCTCAATCCATGGATTTATGCTGTCATCAGGTTTTATAATGAATTCTCTAAAGTTACCTTGAATGCTTATATTAGAAGCATACCTTCTTATACAGCAAAGCATCTCTATTGCCATATTTTTATTAAAATCAACATTTAAGTTCGCCATGCTTTAAAGCTCCTTTATACTCTTATTTTTTATCATTAAGAATGAAAGCATTAATAAAAAACCCCCTGATGCAATTGGTATTATATACACTGGAATTATATTAGAGAGTATACCTGACAATAAAAGGCCAATGGGCAATATAGCAGTTACTATTGTATCTTGAAGACCAAATACCCTGCCTCTCATATTATCCGGAACAAGTCTTTGCATTGTAACTGAAATAGGGATATTTACAAATAATACATCAATATTCATTGTCGCTTTTATTATAGCATAAAGTATGCAATATATTGTATTATTAAAAATTTTAAGACCTGGAACTACTAGAAGGCCTATAAGCAATATTGTTATGCTGAGAATTAAATTTCCATATACAATATATCTATATTTTTTTTCTTTTTCAGGGATAATTGAAAGGAGTATTGAACCTAAAAGCATTCCTATTGATGAAGCAGCTTGTACAAAACCATACTGGGTGCTAGAAAGTTTTAAAACATTATTTAGTATAAAGGGAGTTGGAACTGAATTTCCAATGGAAATAAAAAAATTTATGATAATTGAAAACACAAATAGTATAAACAGTGCTTCTTGAGATTTTAAATAACAAAAACCATCTTTAATCTGGCTTAATATATTCTTTAGGCTATTTGAATTTTGTGCTTTTATATTTTTGCTTTCCAATATATGTACATTGAACTTAAAATCAATAAACATTTCACTTATCCCTGAGAAAATAAAGGATATACCATTTATAAAAAGAAAAAGCTTTATATCAACATAAGCAAATATAGATCCAGCAAGTATAGGAGCTGAAAATGCTGCTATGGATGAAATTGTCTGATTAAGAGAAGTTATTCTCATAAGAGATTTGTCATCGACTATATTTGGAATTGAAGCAGTAAAGGGAATATCAAAAAAAGTGTTAGCTGTTGCTAGAAAAAATGATGTGGCGTATATATAGGGCAATCTTAAGCCATCAATTAAACTTACTGCAAATAGTGCTAATACGACAATACCGCTTAAGTAATCCATTCCAACCACCATTTTTTTTCTGTCAAATCTGTCTGAAATTGCACCGGCGAAGGGTCCAAGAATAACTCTTGGAAGTACTCCAAAAAACAAAGTTATACCAAAGGATAAGGGAGAACCTGTAGTTTTAAGAACATATAAACCTAGAGCAAAATTATAGATTTGTGTTCCGATTAATGATACAAATCTACCTGAAAGAAGTAGAACAATGTTAGATATTAATCTAGTAGGATTGTTATTTTGTACAATAATTCGGTTATTATCCATTTAATACACCTCCCAATATTAGAAACATATCTAATAACATTATAATTAGATAAGGTTAATAATGTCAATATGTGTTTTATAAAAATCTAATACTATGAGAAATTTAGATAATAGACTTATTATTTATTCTTTGAATAGTTATAATATATAAAGGACAGTAAAGCAGTTGTATAGAAAATATTAAAGACTATGTGTTTTATAGGTTGCATTAAAATTCTTACATTTCATATTCAAAAACAGCCCTGCTAGGTTGGTTCGATCATAGGATTTTTGTGAATAGAAAATGTAATAGAATTTTTGCAACATATATACATTCAACTTACATAATAAAAATAATGGTTAATTGGAGGAATATAAATGAATATATTTGCAGACTATCACACTCACACAATATACAGTCATGGAAAAGGAACTATAAGACAAAATGTAGAAGAAGCAGTAAGAAAGGGATTAAGGGAAGTAGTTATTACAGATCATGGCCCAGGACATTTTACATATGGAGTAAAGAGAGAGAACTTTAAAAAGATGAGGGAGGAAATTGACAAGCTAAGTAAGGAATATAATAATATTAAGATAATGCTTGGAGTAGAGGCTAACCTTATAAGCTGTGATGGAGATATAGATGTAAATGAGGAGGATATGAAATATTTCGATAAGCTATTGGTAGGGTACCATAATGGGGCTATTCCCAAATCCTTTGGAGATTTATATAAGCTTTTTATAAGGAACCAGTTTTCAAAGGTTTTACCATTTTTAAGAGCTAGCAATAGAAAAATTGTAACGGATGCTATGATTAAGGCAATAAACAGGTATGATATAGATATAATAACTCATCCCGGAGCCAAAGCAGACATTGATACTAGAGAACTTGCAAAGGCAGCAGCAAAGAGAGGGACTCTTTTAGAAATAAACTCCAGCCATGGATATATGACTGTAGAATATGTTAAAATAGCTATGAGCGAAGGTGCTAATTTTGCAATAGATAGTGACGCTCATGTCCCAGAGAATGTAGGAAACTGCAGGAAGGGAATCGATGTAGCAATCAAAGCAGGACTTCCTGTTGAAAGAATTGCCAATGCTGAAGAATAGTATTATATAAAGTAATTTTATTTTTGATATATAGGGGGAATTATATGAAATTTTTAATCGTAACAGGACTATCAGGCGCAGGAAAGACTCAGGCAATGAGGGGCCTTGAGGATTTTGGTTATTATTGTATTGACAATCTCCCCCCTGCTCTAATTCCAAAGTTTGCAGAAATATGCTACCAAACAGGTGGAAAGCTTGAGAGAGTTGCAATAGTTGTGGATATTCGAGGGGGAGAGTTCTTCGATGATCTTTTTAATGGTCTTCAAACCTTAAAAGGTATGGGGTATAACTATGATATATTGTTCCTTGATGCTTCCGATGAAATACTTGTTAAAAGATACAAAGAATCCAGAAGAAGTCATCCTCTCTCAAAGAATGACAGAATAATAAATGCAATAAAAAGGGAGAGAAAGATACTATCAGAGGTTAAGAGCAAAGCGACCCATGTTATCGATACTACAAATCTATCTGCAAGGCAGCTGAAGGAGGAACTTCAAAGGATATTTATTACAGGAGAGAAGTTTGAGAGCTTAATTATTACTGTAATGTCCTTTGGATTTAAATATGGAATGCCTATAGATGCAGATTTGGTTTTTGATGTAAGATTCATACCTAATCCTTTTTACATTGATGAGCTTAGGAGCCATTCAGGAAATGAAGAATGTGTAAAGAACTATGTTTTAAAGTGGGATGAAACCAATAAATTCATTTCTAAGGCAACAGATATGCTTGAGTTTTTGATCCCTAATTATATAAAGGAAGGAAAAACTCAGCTTGTTATTGCAATAGGTTGTACAGGTGGACGTCATAGATCAGTTGCTATTTCCAATGCAATATATAATAACCTTAAAGATAGTGGACACGCTGTTCTTATCAACCACAGGGACATTGATGAGGATGTTTCAGGGGATGTGAGAAAATGAATTTTTTAAACTGGCTTAGACCAGGTATAAAGGTTAAAAGGTGGATACTAATGTCCGCTCTTGGACTTGCGGTTTTTGTCCTTGGTGTTTCCAAGCTGCTTTTCAGAGGCGAAATATACGATTTATATATGCTGCTATATATTTATTTAGTAGTAATTGGTATTGTAATATTGTACGCTGCCTTAAAGCTTGGATTGAGGAGTATATTCTCCTTGCTGTCAGGTATAAATCTTAACTATAATATAAATCGAAGGATGATTGGAAACCTTCTATATGAGCAGAGGTTTCTTGTTAGAGGGCCTAGAATAGTTGCAATAGGTGGCGGAACAGGACTTTCAACTATGCTTAGGGGGCTTAAGGAATACACAACGAACATAACAGCCATTGTAACAGTTGCTGATGATGGAGGAGGGTCTGGAAGCTTAAGAGAAGATCTAAAAATACTTCCTCCAGGAGATATTAGGAACTGTCTTGTAGCTCTTGCACATACAGAACCACTAATGGAAGAGCTTATGCAGTACAGATTTAATGAGGGAAGTCTTAAGGGACAGAGCTTTGGAAACCTTTTTATTGCTGCAATGCATGGTATATCCGAAAACTTTGAGGATGCAATAAAAAAGATGAGTGATGTTCTGGCAGTTAAGGGTAGAGTTTATCCTGTAACCCTTGAGGATGTAACTCTGTGTGCAGAACTTGAAAATGGAATGGTTGTTCATGGTGAATCAAACATACCCCTTGAGGGAATAAAGCACTCCTCTGGAGTCAAACGGGTATTTTTAGAACCAACAAATCCAAAACCCCTTGAGGATGCGCTGTTTGCCATAGAAAATGCTGACTGCATTATAATGGGACCTGGAAGTCTTTATACAAGCGTTCTACCGAACCTTGTTATACCTGAAATTTCTGAAAGAATAAAAAAATCAAAGGCTATAAAGGTATATGTTTCAAATATAATGACACAGCCTGGAGAAACCGATGGATATTCTCTTTCAGATCATATATCAGCCATAGAAGAGCACTGTGGTGGTAGAATAATAGATTATGTTGTTGCAAATAATGGACAGATACCAGAAAAATATTATGAGAAATATAGAAATGACAATCAAGATATGGTATTAATAGATAGAGATAAGATTTCTGATGATATAAATATTATCAAGGATGATCTTGTTTATATAAGAAATGGTATGCTTAGGCATAATTCTCAGAGGTTGGCAAATGATATAATGAAGCTAATTTTAAAATACGCATTTCCTAAAAACAGGAGAAGAATAATAGATTACTATTACCTGTCAGAAAGGGTAAAAGTTAAGAAAAGGGAGGTGAATTAATTGTCGTTTTCATCCCTGGCCAAAAATGAGATATGTAGAATGCAGGAAGAGAAGGACTGCTGCCAGATAGCAGAAATGTCTTCAATTGTAAGAATGAGTGGTACAATTAATATAAATAGTAAACATGGGCTTAGTTTTAAGATATCAACTGAGAATCCTGCAATAGCAAGAAGAGTATTTACACTCTTAAAGAATCTTTTTAATGTACACACTGAGATACTTGTTAAAAAGAATAACTCCCTAAAGAAAAATAACATATATATTTTATCAATAACACCTGAAATGGGAGCTAAAAAAATACTAATAAAGCTTGGAATTTTAAGAGAATATACAAATGGTTCAATAGGTTTTAACAATAAAATACAAAGCGAAATCATTAAAAAAAATTGCTGTAAAAGAGCATATTTAAGGGGAGCTTTCCTTGGAGGAGGTTCTATAAGTAATCCTGAAAAGACATACCATATGGAACTTGTTACAAAT
The DNA here is from genome assembly GCA_032095175.1 of Clostridiaceae bacterium. Taxonomy (GTDB): domain Bacteria; phylum Bacillota; class Clostridia; order Clostridiales; family Caloramatoraceae; genus DAMCZI01. Next base: position 23,142 of record DAMCZI010000031.1, on the reverse strand, counting down.
TCCTCAGACCATGCAGAGGAGCTTTCAAAGCTTATTAATTCCTTTGAGCTTCATTCAAAGGTTATACAGAGGAAAAACAGTTATGTTGTTTATCTTAAGGAAGGAGAGCAAATTGTTGACCTTTTAAATATAATAGGTGCACATTCGGCCCTTCTAGACCTTGAGAACGTTAGAATATACAAGGAAGTAAGAAATAATGTAAACAGGCTTGTAAACTGTGAAACAGCAAATCTTAATAAAACAGTTGATGCTGCGGTAAGGCAAATTGAATCAATAAAGCTTATACAGAAAAAACATGGATTAAGAAAGCTTCCTCCAGGATTAAGGGAGGTCGCAGAAATAAGGCTTAATTATCCTGATATACCCCTTAAGGAAATCGGAGAAATGATTGACCCACCAATAGGCAAATCGGGTGTTAACCACCGCCTTAGGAAATTGGAGAAAATAGCTGATGAACTTAGGGAATAGAAGATATTAGCGGGTGTAGATAAACCCGCTATTTTTGATATAATAAATATAAATCAAAAATTCTATTACATTTTGTCTTTTTAAACATCCTAAGGTCGGACCAATACTGCAGGGCTGTTTAAAAAAACAAAATGTAAAGAATTTTACGATTTATATATAGATGATGGGATGGAGTAAATAATTGAGGAGTTGAGCATATGTCAAAGCACGAAAACGTTATAAAATATATATATGGCTTAAAGGTGGGTTCAAGAATTTCTGTAAGATCCATTGCCAGTGAGCTTGGAATAAGTGAAGGTACAGCTTACAGAGCAATAAAGGATGCAGAAGTGTCAGGCATTGTAAGCACAATGCCAAGAATAGGAACAGTTAGAATAGACAAGGTAGAGAAAAAAAGTATTGAAAAGCTTACATTTGCTGAAGTTGTAAATATTGTTGAGGGTTCTGTACTTGGAGGTAAGGACGGACTTTATAAGACCCTTAATAAGTTTGTAATTGGTGCAATGACAATAGACGTTATGCAAAGATATATAGTCCCAGGAAACCTTTTGATTGTTGGAAATAGAGAGGAAGCACACAAACTTGCACTTGAAAATCAGTGTGCTGTACTTATAACAGGAGGCTTTAGCTGTAGTGATGAGATAAAAGATTTAGCAAACAAAAATGAGCTTCCCATAATTTCATGTGCTTATGATACCTTTACAACTGCTACAATGATAAACAGAGCTATATCAGAAAGCCTTATAAAAAAAGATATAATACTGGTTGAGGATATAATGGAGACAGATGCTGAGTTTGTAATGGTAACTGATACAGTTTCAAGCATAAAGGAAATGATGAGAAACACAGGTCACAGTAAATTCCCGGTGCTTGATGAAAATGAAAAGCTTGTTGGTATTGTTACAGCAAAGGATTTGGCTGCTGATATATCAGAGAGTGAAGTAGTGTCTAAAATAATGACCAAGGATACAATAGTAGTTACTCCTAAAACCTCTGTAGCATATATAGCTCACATTATGACATGGGAGGGTATAAAGCTGATACCTGTTGTTGAGGGTAGAAAACTTAAAGGAATTGTTAGCCGTCAGGATGTAATGAAGGCTCTTCAGTATGTAAACAGGCAGCCTCAGGTTGGTGAGACAATAGATGACTCAATACTTAAACATTTTACCTATTTAAGTACAGATAACGGCATAAAGTTCAAGGGGAAAATTCTTCCTCAGATGCTGAATACAATAGGAACTGCAAGTTGGAATGTTCTTACACTTATGATGTCAACTGCAGGAACCTTTACACTAAGACAGAGAAATCATCTAAATGTTGCTGTGGATTCCTTTACTGTGTTTTATGCAAAGCCTGTTCAAATGGATTCAAATCTCACAATAACAGCTGAGATTATAGATATGAGCAGAAATTTTGCAAAGGTTGAAATTGAGATGATGTGTGAGGATGAGAAAGAACTTGTTGGAAAGGCACTTTTAAGTACTAGACTTCTAAGAAAGTAGGTGATATTTTGAATGATTTTATTCACCTCCACAACCATACGGAGTACAGCCTTCTTGATGGTTCTGCAAGAGTAGAAAAGCTTGTAAAAAGGGCAAAGGAACTTTCTATGAGTGCTCTTGCCATAACAGACCATGGAGCAATGTATGGAGTTATTGATTTTTACAAGGCGTGTATCTCTGAGGGTATAAAGCCCATAATTGGCTGCGAGGTGTATATCGCTCCCAGAGGATTACTGAGAAAAGAATCCCAGGTTGATGCAGAAAATTACCATCTTGTTTTGTTAGCAAAAAGCAACGAAGGATATAAAAATCTGATGCAGATTGTTTCAACTGCATCAATAGATGGTTTTTACTACAAACCAAGAGCAGATTACGAACTATTAAAAAAATACTCAAAGGACTTGGTAGCCCTAAGTGCCTGTCTTGGTGGTGAGGTCCAAAACCTTATACATCATGGAGACTATGATGAAGCAAAGAAAAAAGCACTGATGTATAATGAAATATTTGGTCAGGGCAATTTCTACCTTGAACTCCAGGACCACGGCATGGAGGAACAGGTAGAGGTTAACAAAGCACTTTTAAAGATGTCTAAGGAAACGGGGATACCCCTCGTGGCCACAAACGATGTCCACTATATAAGCAGGGAGGATTCCTCCGCCCAGGAAATTCTTCTCTGCATACAGACAGGTAAAACAATAGACGATGAGGATAGAATGAAATTTCCTACAGATGAGTTCTATCTGAAATCCAAAGAGGAAATGTGGGAGATATTCAAATATGCTCCCGATGCCCTTGAAAATACACTAAAAATTGCAGACATGTGCGATGTAACCTTTGAATTCCATGTTACAAAGCTCCCAAAGTTTGATGTACCAGAGGGAATGACCTCAAAGGAATACCTAAGGAAGCTTTGCAGTGATGGAATAGCAGAAAGATATCCCGTTATTACTGACCAGGTAAAGGATAGGCTAAATTACGAGTTATCTGTAATTGAGCAGATGGGATATGTGGATTATTTCTTGGTTGTATGGGATTTTATAAGGTTTGCCAATGAAAATAAGATAATGACGGGTCCTGGTAGGGGATGCTTTTTACCTGATACAAAAATACTTATGGCAGATGGAAAAGCGAAAAATATCCAGGATGTAAGTATTGGAGAACAAGTAATAACCCATACTGGAAGAATACAGGATGTAGTAAATACATTAGCATATGATTGTAATGAGGAAGTAACATGCATTGAAGCATGTAATGAAAAAACATACCTGACTAATGACCACAAGGTTTTTTCTATCAGAACAAATCAGTGCAATAAAGACTGGATAGATAAAACAAAGATACCTGTTGTATGCAGGCAAACATGTAGTAACTTTAAAGATAAGAAATGTAAAAACCCAGAATTTAAAAATTACGAATTATGCTGGAATGAAGCAGCAAAATTAAAGAAAAATGATATAGTTGTCTATCCGAGAAATAGAATTAAAGGTGAAGATATAGTATTTGATTTACTTGATTTTGTTGAGAAAACATTAGCTCTCAGATATGATGAAAAACATATCTGGTACGAAATAGGTACTAATAGCTTGGCAACAGAAAAAGTAAACAGATTTGTAGCCTTTGATGAAGATTTTGCAAGGTTGATTGGCTACTACATTGCTGAGGGATGGAGCCAGCATAATGAAAAATCAAGAAAATACAGAATAGGGATTGCATTTCATAAAGATGAAAAGGAATATATAGATGATACCTTTAACTTAATAAACAAATGTTTTGGTATACAACCATCTATAGTAACACCAAAAAAAAGAAATGCGACAAGCGTTACCCTAAACTCAAAGGTAGTAGCAGATTTAATGGCTAATCTATGCGGAGTATATGCAATAAATAAACATATTCCATATAGGGCGGTCCAAAATGGTAAGGAAGAATATTTAAAGTCTATGATTGCGGCAATGTTTAGAGGGGATGGAAGTTATTCTGATTTAAACAGTAAAGCATCTTCCTTTAGAATTAAATATACCACGACATCATATGACTTAGCTTATCAGCTTAGATTACTACTGGCGAGGTTTGGATATTGGGTATCTATTAAAACAAGAAAAAAGATAAAAGAAAACTGGAATACAGAATATAGTGTATGTCTATCGGGAGCACAATTATTAAGATGGAATGAAGATTTTCCTTACTATCAGATACCTATAAGGAATCAGAAATTCTATAGAAATGATAGCTTTTATGTTGATGATGACTATGTATATATAAAAATTGATAAGGTGTCTAAAAGTGATTACAATGGTAAGGTGTATGATTTATCAGTACCCGAGGATACTTCATATGTAGCCAATTCTATTGCAGTCCATAATAGTGGAGCAGGATCAATAGTTGCATATTCACTGGGGATAACGAAGCTTGACCCATTGAAGTATGGATTGCTCTTTGAGCGTGAATTAAGATGCGCTCATTAAACTGGGTGAATTGCTGGAAAGCTAACCTCCAATGGGAGTATGCTAATCAGCAGCCAAGCTTGGGAATGGCAGAAAAGTACCAAGAAGGTTCAGAGACTAGAGAGATGAGTAGCCTAGACAATAAATCTCTCCAAGAGTGCCCAGATTAACAAATATGATGCAGATATATATCTTGAGAGAAAACATTCTATATTTGTTAATATGATATAGTCCAAACTGGGTTGGAATTGACCAACTGATGAAAATGAGGGAAACCTCCAGAGCATAGGATAAAAAGCCTATGGGTAATAACTAATGTTCTTAAATCCTGAAAGAGTATCGATGCCAGATTAGGAAATGATTGTTAGATATGTTGTTCTTGAAAGGATACAAAACATGAAAAGATTTGGGCTTGATGAATATAAAGAAGAAATAATAAAAATGTATATAGAAGATAAATTTTCATGTGAGAAAATAGCTAAAGTATATAATGCTAGTTTATCTGGAATTTATGATGCACTAAAAAGATGGAATGTAAATACAAGAGACTTATCTAGAAGCCATAGAATATATAGAGTTGATGAAAACTATTTTGATGTTATTGATACTGAAGAAAAAGCATATTGGCTAGGATTTATTTATGCTGATGGATTTGTAACAAGCCCACACAATTTTGGAATTGCACTATCAAAAAATGATAAGCTACATTTGGAAAAGTTATTAGAATCATTAAAATCAAACTATCCTATACATGAATATATAAGTAAAAGTAATTATGGGCAAAGCGAGTATGTAAGATTGCTAATAAATAATAATAATATATATCGCCAATTAATAAAAAAAGGCGTTAAGCTTAATAAATCACTAATACTTGATTTTCCTGATAATAGTATACTTTCAAGTAAGTTATACAGACATTTTATAAGAGGATATTTTGATGGCGATGGAAGTTTAGTTTTATCAAAACATTCTATTAACTTTAAAATATGTGGAACAAAAGAGTTTTTAAGTAAACTGATTGATATTTTTAATGAGGTTTCAGAATACAACCTCAAGCATAATTTATTTAAGAGGAAAAAGGATGAAAAGAATAATTTCTATATAAGCTATGGTGGTGCATTAAAAATATTTACAATATTAAGTTATTTATATGAAAATTCAGTTATATACCTTGATAGAAAAATGAAAAAATATGAACAACTAAAAGAATATATAACAATCAATCATAGTCGTGTACAGTAGAAATATTGTACTTAAAGAGCCTCGAATTGCTGGAAAGTCCTGAGAGCCCTGTAAGCCACAACGTAAGGATGAGATAAGCCTAAACGTGATGGCGGTATAACCGTAAAAATTACAGGGATTTGAGAGTGTCAGACTCTACTGGATAACCACGCAGCCAAGCCTTGATGAGAGGAAGGTTCAACGACTAGTGCAATGGCACGTAGGGGTAAAATATTTACTTCGAAGCGGGGCAGCCTAAACCGTGAAGGTCGGTAGGTGAAGATATAGTCTATACCCACTGCAAAAGCAGTGTTAAAGTATCTTGAAAAAGAGGGTATTATAGATAGATTCTGACTTTTGCTACGAAAGAAGACAGGAAGTAATAGATTACGTTGTATCGAAGTATGGGAAAGACAGCGTGGCTCAGATAATAACCTTTGGAACAATGGCAGCAAGAGCTGCAATAAGAGATGTGGGGCGTGCATTGAATTATGCTTATGCAGAGGTGGATGTTGTTGCAAAGATGATTCCAATGGAGCCTAATATGACAATCGATAGAGCTCTTGAAATGAATCCAGAGCTGAAAAAGGAATACGAAGAGAGCCCAAGGGTTAAAAATTTAATTGATATTTCTAAGTCCCTTGAGGGACTTCCAAGACACTCTTCAACCCATGCAGCAGGAGTTGTTATATCATCGGTACCCCTTGTTGAATACGTACCTTTATATAAGAACGAAGATACAATAGTAACACAGTTTCCAATGACAACAATTGAAGAACTGGGATTACTAAAGATGGACTTCTTAGGGTTGAGAACCCTTACAGTTTTAAGGGATACAGTTAATTTAATAAAACGTACTAAAGGAATAGATATTAACCTGGATAAAATAGACTTCGAAGACAGGGGTGTATATGAAATCATAGGCAAGGGGGAAACAGAAGGTATCTTTCAGCTTGAATCAACTGGAATGACTAACTTCATGAAGGAATTAAAACCTTCATCCCTTGAAGATATTATTGCAGGTATTTCCCTTTATAGACCAGGCCCCATGGATCAGATTCCAACCTACTTAAAGAATAGAAGCAACCCTGATAAGATTGAATATCTCCATGAGAAGTTAAAACCAATACTCAATGTTACTTATGGAGTTATGATTTACCAGGAACAAGCAATGCAGATGGTAAGAGATTTAGCAGGTTATTCTTTAGGAAGGTCTGACCTGGTAAGAAGGGCAATGTCCAAAAAGAAACACTCCGTAATGGAGCAGGAAAGAAAGAATTTCATCTACGGTCTTGAAGATGAAAACGGTAAATTGATTGTTCCAGGTGCAGTAAGAAATGGGGTAAGCGAAGAAATCGCAAACACATTGTTTGATCTGATGATGGATTTCGCAAGCTATGCATTCGAATTGATGAGTGCCTTTATGAAGTAATTCATAAAGAAAACAGGGTGAATTGCAGAAAAAACCTGAGAGCCTTAGATACTAACTTATCCTAGGAATAGAGATAAGGGCGAAGGGTAATGCCGGAGATGTAGTAAAAATTCTAAGGATTGGTTAATCCGCAGCCAAGCATCCAGAATGGCATGAAGGTATGGATGAAGGTTCAGAGACTAGAGAAATGAATAGCCAGAATAATAATTTTCTCCACGAGTGCCCTGTACCCTATTAATATAGGGTAATGAGATAGTCCGATACTCTATAGAGATATAGAGAGATAAGGATAAAAAGCCTTATTGTAACTAATGTCAATAAATCCCATGCGGCAGCCTATGCGGTTGTTGCTTATCATACTGCATATTTTAAAAAATATTATCCTGTTGAGTTTATGGCGGCTATGCTTACAAGTATAATGGGGAATAATGAAAAGGTTGCCTTTTATATAAACTCCTGCAGGAAGAATGAAATTGAGGTTCTTCCGCCTGATATAAATGAAAGCCATGTTGACTTTTCCGTATATGAGGGCAAGATAAGGTTTGGATTGGCAGCAATAAAGAACGTTGGAAAGGGTGCAATATACTCAATAATATCTGCAAGAAAAGAAGGAGGACCATTTAAGGGCTTCATTGATTTTTGCCAGAGGATAAACCTTTCCGAGGTAAACAAAAGGGCTGTTGAAAGCATGATAAAGGCTGGAGCCTTTGATTCGTTAAACTTAAAGCGAGCACAGCTTTTAAGTGTATACGACAAGGTTATGGATTCCATTGTAAATGATAAAAAGAGAAACATTGAAGGTCAGATGTCCTTCTTTACAATGAATGAAGAAGCAGCAAAAAGCAATGCAGATGATTTCCCAGATGTAAAGGAATTTGATAAAAAGTATATCCTTGCAATGGAAAAAGAGATGGTGGGACTCTATATAAGCGGACATCCACTTGATGAATATATGGAGGAACTTGATTTAGTAACAAATATCAAGATATCCGAGATTATAAACATTGCAAACGATGAAGAGGGAGACATTGAATACCACGTTGAGGATGGACAGAGGGTTGTAATTGGAGGAATAATATCCAGTGTAAATATAAAAGCAACAAGAAAAAATGATATTATGGCATTTGTAACCCTTGAGGATGTGGTTGGAAACATTGAGGTTATTGTCTTCCCAAAAACTTATCAAAAATATATTAAGCTTATATCTGAAGACAGTGTTGTTGTATTGAGTGGAAGGATAAGTATAAGAGAGGATGAACAGCCTAAAATAATAGCTGAGGATTTAAAGCCACTCAAAAAAGGCCTAAGTGTGGAGAAGGTAGGAAAGCTTTATATCAGGCTTGATGATAAGAACTGGATGAAGGATATTGATTCAATAAAGGGTATACTTGATAGATATAAAGGCAATTCTCCTTTATATATCGTTTTAAACAATACTAGAAAAAAACTGATGGCTCCTAGAGAATTATGGGTAAACATTAGTGATGAGCTTATAAAGGAATTGGGAAATGCCATTGGAGATGAGAATGTAAAAAATGCCTAAACCTTAATTTTTTAATGAACATCCCTTGAATTATCAAGGGATGTTTTTGGTATTCGAACATTTTTCTAAACAAAATATGCTAAAATTGTACCTATTTCCTTATATTGTGATATAATTATTATAGAAAAAGCTAAGAGGTGGTATACGCATGAAGCTAAAATCAAGATTTATTGTTTTGTTTACTTCCTTTGCACTAATACCTATAATCATTGCTGGGGTTATAGCATATTCTGTAATATCTATTGAAAATACAAAGCAGGCAAAGAATAATATTAAAAACCAACAAAAATATGCAATGCAATCTATGCAGAACATGATAATAATGATCGAGAACATTGGTTTAGAAACCTCCGAAGATATCGATATAGCAGCTTATCTTAAAGAAAAAAGTCAGGGAATAGAAAATGTTGAAAGAAAAGATGGAATAAACAAAAAACTTTTCAATAAGGTTGCAAGATATGGAGTTCAGGAGAATATTATTCTTATTGACTCAGCAGGAAAATGTGCAGCGGAAGGAAATTCGCTTTATAAGCTTAATGGAAAAGACTTAAAGAATACTCATTATTTTACTGCAGTAAAAGATTCAAAGCTTGAATACATATCAAAGGCAGAAGTAAGCAGTTTTTCTGAAAATCCAGTTTTTATGGTAGCTCATCCAGTTATGAGCAAAAACGAATTTCTAGGAGTACTTGTTCAAATAATAGATTTAAGAAAACTGTCAGATAAACTCATTGGAAATTCCAAGCTTGGAAAGGATGGATACATCTTTGTTGCACAAGGAGATGGGACAACCATACTACATCCTGATATTGCTGAAATAAACACAAATAATATAGCAAATACCAAGGGTGGCAAAGATATATTTAAAAAGAGAAATGGTGATGGAAATTATAAATACAAGACAGAAATGATGGCATCCTATAAGTCCGATGATAGACTTGATTGGATTGTTATAGCGGCAATTCCGGCTAAGGAAATGATGGCATTAAGGAATGTTATAACAAATTATCTTGGAATTATTATTGCTTTTATATTATTGGTAGCACCGATAATGGCGATAATTATTTCAAAGAAAATTTCTGGCTACATAGTTCATATAGACAATGAAATGGGAAAAATTGCTCATGGTGATTTCACAGTATCTCTAAAGGTAAAGGGCAAGGATGAAATAGCAAACATGGCTCAAAAGTTGAACGATACACTTGAAACACTGCGAGAATCCATACGTGGAGTAGTAGAGACATCCAAGAAGATAGATGATATGTCAGAAAATATGGCAACGAATTCAGGACAGATGACAAATGGTATAAATGAAGTTACATCTTCCATACAGGATGTTGCAAGGGGTGCATCTGATCAGGCAGGAGAGCTTGCAGATATTGTTGATCTTGCAAATGATTTCTCTGTTCTTTTAGATAATATATTTAATAAGCTATCAAATGTAGGTGAAACATCCAATAGTGCAGAAGAAAAAGCAAACTATGGAAAAGAACAGCTAAACCTTCTTTTGGAATCTATAAATCAAATAAAGGATTCCTTTGAAATTGTTAAGAATAAGATTAATGGTCTAGCCAAAACAGTTTCAAGTATAGCTAATTTTACAGATGTTATAAATGATATATCAAGACAGACCAATCTTCTAGCATTAAATGCAGCTATAGAAGCAGCAAGAGCTGGAGAGGCGGGAAGAGGTTTTGCAGTTGTTGCAGAAGAAGTTAGAAACCTTGCTGAAGAATCAACAAAATCCTCTGATGAAATTATGTCTCTTGTTCAAATGATAGGAAAGGAAACTAAGGATGTTTTAAATACAACAGATTATATGAAAAACCTTCTTGAAAATCAAGTTGGTACTGTTGGAAACACCTTAAGTTCCTTTAAGGATATAATAAAATCTATAACTGATATTGGACCATTAATAACTGAAACATATGAATCTGTACAAAAATCCAAGGATTCAAAGGATGTTATAATTGAAAAGGTTGAATCTGTATCAGCTGTTTCCGAGGAGGTTTCAGCTTCATCTCAACAGATATCAGCTTCTTCAGAAGAAATGCTTGCAAGTGCAGAGGAAGTTGCACAGCTTGCACAAAGACTTGATGAAGCAACAGAAAATTTACTTAAGAAAGTAGAATCGTTTAGAGTATAAATTTATAAAGGGCCCTGGAATTATATTCCGGGGCTTTTATAACGAAACAATTTTAAATATAATGATATATATGTTTCGCATAAATGCTTCTAAATTGTTTGACTCTAAACATTTATGCCAGATTATATTCCTAGATTCATAAATCGCAATGTACATTATTAAAAATCTTTATTGTGATTTATATAGAGTAGTCTATTTATTTACATGAAATAGGCCAAGCCTCTACAAAAAAAGTAGTTAGTGTGATAAAATAATATAAAGTATATATAGTAATGAAGGAATGTTTAGAAATTCTATTTTGACACTATTTAAATCGGCGTTGAATGGTCAAGGAGGGCACAATTATGTGGACTGTTGTTTATGTAGCACAGAGTAAGCCGGAACTTGATAAGGTGGAAGGCGCTCTTACGGAGCAGGGAGTTCTTGTTAAAATAAGGCAAATAGGGAAGAGCAAGAATGGTCAGACAATCTTTGAAATATTGGTTCCACAGGCAGAGGTTGATGATGCAAGTGTTGTTTTAACTTCAATTGCATTTTAGTTTGTTTTTCATATAAAAAGATTTAATAATACAAATATATAAAGAGAATAATAGATATAAGATGATGCTAATTATGTCGATGACTTTTTACTCCATATTAGTCACGCTAAAGATTCTACATATGATTCTGTGTGATTAATAAATCGAGGAAGATAATTTCGCATGAATGTGTATAGCTTACAAATACGTAGCATTTATGCGAAACATATAGCATCCTTTGATGCTGGATAATCATCGATAATAATATATATTATAATAATTATTTTTAGTTAGGGGTTCAATTTCCAGAGTGGGACATAACTTGTCCCTATGGACAAAAGGGAGGTATATTATGAGGACAATAGGGGTATTAACCAGCGGAGGAGATGCGCCAGGAATGAACGCAGCCATTAGAGCTGTGGTAAGAATGGGAATAGCCAATGGGGTAAGAGTTATGGGAATTCAGAGGGGTTACAATGGTTTGATAAACGGTGAGATATATGAAATGAACCGTTCATCAGTATCAGATATAATTCAAAGGGGAGGAACTATTCTAAAAACAGCAAGAAGCGAAGAGTTTAGAACTCCCGAAGGAAGAAAGAAAGCATACAATGTATTACGAGCTTTTGGAATTGAAGGGCTTGTTGTAATTGGTGGTGATGGTTCCTTTAGAGGTGCGCAGCTGCTTTCAAAGGAGTTTAACATAAGGTCAATTGGAATACCAGGAACTATAGACAATGACCTTGCATACACAGATTACACAATTGGATTTGATACTGCACTTAATACTGTTTTGGATGCAATAAACAAATTAAGAGATACATCAACATCACATGAAAGAGTAAGTATAATTGAAGTTATGGGAAGAAGATGCGGTGATATTGCATTATTATCAGGACTTGCAGGTGGTGCAGAAAGTATAATAATACCTGAAAAGGAATTCAATTTTGATGAACTATGTGAGACTATAATAGAAGGAAAGGTTAGAGGAAAGGTTCATAACCTAATTCTTCTTGCTGAAGGCGTTGGTGGAGCAGAGGATATGGCAAAGCATATTCAGCAGGTTACTGGAATAGAAACAAGAGCTACTATCCTTGGACATATACAAAGAGGAGGAAGCCCAAGTGCCTTTGATAGAATACTTGCATCAAGAATGGGCGGTAGAGCTGTTCAGGCGCTTCTTGAAGGAAGAAGCCAGAGAGTTGTTGGAATCAGAAACAATATTATAGAGGATTTTGACATTGATGAAGCTTTAAATGTTGAAAAAACCGATATAACAGATGTTTATGAGCTTGCCAAGACATTGTCCTTTTAATAGGATATATTAAAATATAAAGTTGTTTAATATTCAATGCTGGTGAAAGCTTTTTATATGCCTTTCATCAGTTATTTGAATTTAAAAATAAAAAATGAGTAGGAAAAGAAAAAGTTCCTTTCAAAGGAGTGATAATATGAGAAAAACTAAGATAATATGTACAATAGGCCCAGCAAGTGATAATAAAGAGACCTTGACAAGGCTTATAGAAAATGGAATGAATGCAGCAAGACTTAACTTTTCCCATGGCAACCATGAGGAGCATGGAAAAAGAATAGAGCTTATTAAAAATCTTAGAAAAGACATTAAAAAGCCTATTGCCATAATTCTCGACACAAAGGGACCAGAAATAAGGACGGGAAATTTTAAGGAGGGAAAAGTTGAACTCCTTGAAGGACAGGATTATACAATAACAACAAGAAGTGTTGATGGCGATAACACAATTTGTGCTGTAAATTATGCTGATCTACATGAGGATGTAAAGCCAGGAGATACAATACTAATTGATGATGGTTTAATTGGTCTTTCAGTTGTAAGCATTGAAGGTCAGGATATACATTGTAAAGTACTTAATTCAGGACCAGTAAGCAATCATAAGGGTGTAAATGTACCAAATGTAAAAATAAATCTTCCTGCAATAACTGAAAAGGATATTGAAGACATAAAATTTGGTATAGAAAGTGGAATAGATATAATTGCAGCATCCTTCGTTAGAAAGGCTTCAGACGTTCTTGCAATAAGAAAAATTTTAGAGCAGAACGGAGGAGAGGATATACTTATAGTATCCAAGATAGAAAACCAGGAGGGCGTTGACAACCTTGATGAAATAATAAAGCTTTCCAATGGAATAATGGTTGCAAGAGGTGACCTTGGAGTTGAAATACCAGTTGAAGAGGTTCCACTGGTACAGAAGAAGATTATAGAAAAATGCAACAGGGCAGGCAAGTTTGTTATAACTGCAACCCAGATGCTTGATTCAATGATAAGAAATCCAAGACCAACGAGAGCAGAGGCCAGTGACGTTGCCAATGCGATTCTTGATGGAACCGATGCAATAATGCTAAGTGGTGAAACAGCCAATGGAAAATATCCTATTGATGCAGTGGCTACTATGGCAAAGATTGCAACAAAGGCTGAATCTGCTCTAAACTATGATGCAATACTTAAAAGAAGACAGGCAAACCAAATGGCTACAGTACCAGATGCAATAAGCCTTGCAACAGTAACTACCTCAGCACAGCTAAAGGCATCTGCGATTATTACAGCAACACAAACAGGTCATTCAGCAAGGATTGTTTCAAAATACAGACCACAGTCACCTATAATAGCAGTAACACCATATGAGAAGGTAGCAAGAAGACTTTCTATTGTATGGGGTGTTTATCCAATAATAGCGGATAAAATGGAGACTGCCGATGAGGTTGTTGAAAAATCAGTAAATGAAGCACTAGTACAGGGCTTTGTAAAAAAGGGAGAACTTGTTGTAATAGCTGCAGGAGTTCCAGCAGGATACACAGGAACAACAAATATGTTAAAGGTTCATATTGTTGGAGATATACTTGTTAAAGGAACAGCAATGGGAAATTCAACATATGGCAATGCCTGTGTAGTTAAGGATACAAAAAATATAAATGACTTTTTAAATGATGGTGATATACTTGTTATAAAACGTCTGGAAAAGGAATACCTTGATGTTCTTGACAGAGTAAGTGGAGTAATCACTGAAGAGGGAGGACTTACATCCCATGCAGCAGTTCAATGTATAAGTATGGGAATACCACTTATAACAGGTGCTGAAGGAGCAACTGACATTATAAGGACAGGAACTCTTATCACAATGGATGCCAGAAATGGTTTTGTATATAGTGGAAAAGCAAATGTAATGTAAATTATAAGGCATAATAAATGAAGAAGAATAATTCATTTATTATGCCTAAATTTTTTGTTCTGGTATAATATAAATATGGTATTAAAATTATATTTTCTACCATAATAAAAGCAACAAATAGGCGGCTTACATAGCATATAACTGAACATTTAATTTTAATGGGGTGATTTTGAATGTATAAGAACAGGTTTAGTTTTAGAGTTAGATATGAAGAGACAGATAGAATGGGAATTGTGTATCACTCCAACTACATAGTATGGTTTGATATGGGAAGAACAGAATTCCTAAGAGCATTGGGCTATGCTTACAGTGACTTGGAAAAGGAGGGCGTTTGGCTTCCCATAATTGAAGTTGGATGTACATATAAAAATCCTGCAAAATACGATGAAGAGGTTACAGTTGAGACACATATAGAAGAACTTACAAGGGTTAAAATAAGGTTTGGCTACAAGGTCTACAGAGGAGAGGAACTTTTAGTTGAGGGCTTTACAGTTCAAGCCTTTACAACTGATAAGCTAAAGCCAATAGGTTTAAATAGAGTTAGACCTGATATATACAAAATGCTTTCAGATGCAGCAAGTATGGAATAATTTTAAAAATATAAGGGGGAAAATATATGGATTACAGAAGACTTGGAAAAACTGGTCTTATGGTTTCTACCATAGGTTTTGGTGGTATTCCTATTCAAAGAGTTGATGCTGCTGGATCGGCAAAGGCAATTCACAAGGCACAGGATATGGGTATAAACTTTATAGATAGTGCCAGGGGATATACAATAAGCGAAGAATTCATAGGAGAGGCATTAAAGGGCAGAAGGGACAAATGGTATATTGCCACAAAATCTATGGCAAGAACTAAGGATGCAATGGAGAAGGACATAGAAATAAGTCTTAAAAATTTAAAAACAGACTATATAGACCTATATCAAATACATAATATAAAAGAAATGGATTCCTATCACCAGATTACAAGTGAAGATGGCGCCCTTGCTGCACTTCTTAAAGCGAAGAGTCAGGGTAAGATAGGTCATATCGGAATTACCTTCCACAGTCTTGATGTTTTAAAACATGCTATTGAAAGTGGATTATTTGAAACGGTAATGTACCCATATAACATTGTTGAAACTCAAGCAGAAGAAGCCTTTAAAAGAGCAAAGGAGCTTGATCTCGGAGTTATAGCCATGAAGCCAATGGCAGGAGGAGCGCTTACAAATGGCACCCTTGCAATGAGGTTTATAGCTAATAATAAAAATATAACAATAGCAATACCTGGAATGGCAGATATAAAGGAAGTTGAGGAAAACGTAAGAGCTGTTGAAGGCTTCAATGGAGTGACTGATGATGAAAAACAAGAGTGTATTAGAATATCCGAGGAATTAGGTCAAAACTTCTGTAGAAGATGTGGATACTGTGCCCCATGTCCAAAGGGTATAGATATACCATTCAGCTTTATAGTAAGATCATACTATGAAAACTATGATTTAAAGGACTGGGCATGTGAAAGGTACAAAGCTATGAAAGCACATGCAGAGGATTGTATTGAATGTGGAGCATGCGAAAGCAAGTGCCCATACAACCTTCCTATTAGAAAAATGCTTAAGAATGTAAAAAAATCCTTTGGATATTAATATTTATATGATATACTGTGAATATTCTAAATGAATTTAGCCAATAATCTTATTAGCTATGTCGTTTTTTATTAGCGTCGGTAGCTGATTCTACACCTGCACACCCTAAAGGGTGTGCCTTTTTTTATGTGACTCTAAGCTTCTTGTTCTCTAGTTATGAGTTAGGTGACAGGCTCTTGAGTTTTGAGTTATTTAATCAAAAGCATGGCCAGATGCTTTTATTAAATAACTCAAAACTCAAGTGCTTGTTACCTTTTTAACACAGTTAACCCAAAATGTAACAGCATAAAAACAGGCAATTTGATACAAATTATATTTGAAATAGGTAATAAATTTGTTGGTTAAAGAAAACTTTTTAAAATGATTTAATAGACCAACAATGATATTATTCAAGGGAGGAAGAGTTATGAGAGTTGATGCTCTTGATTGGATCGCTATTATACTGACAATAGTAGGAGCAATAAATTGGGGGCTTATAGGAATTTTCAGCTTTGATTTAGTGGCATTTCTATTTGGTACCATGAGCCTTCTAAGCAGAATCATTTATACTCTTGTTGGCATCAGTGGACTTTACCTAATTTACACCACAAGTAAATTTGGAGACAGGGATAGAATCGAAGATTAACTGATACTTAATTTAAAAATATCCTTCACCATTGATGAAGGGTATTTTTATTATTTATTATATTAATGGTACTAAAGATTTTACATTGGGTGTTGTGCAATTAATGAATCAAGGAATATTTATCTCCTTCAATGAAAGAAAATCATGCAATTTCCCCACATATCTGATAAAATAAGTTTTATTAGAGAAAATTATTGATTTGAAAAAAGGGTGATAGATTTGCAAAATATAATACCAGTTGAAAAGAACGAAGACTACAAAGTTGAAATAATAGGAATAGGTCATGAAGGTGAAGGAGTAGGGAAAGTAGATAACTTTACTGTATTCGTAAAGGAAGCACTTCCTGGAGAGATTGTTGAAGCAAAGATAATAAAGCTTACAAAGAGCTATGGAGTAGGTAAGCTTCTAAGGGTTATAGAACCATCCAAGGAAAGAAGAGAGCCCATATGCGGCATATATAAAAGATGTGGTGGCTGTCAGCTCATGCATACATCCTATGAATCCCAGCTTGAGCTTAAAAGAAATATAGTGGCTGAAACAGTAAAAAGAATAGGTAAAATAGATGATGTCCTTGTACATCCAACATTAGGCATGGAGCAGCCAGAAAGGTACAGAAACAAGGTACAGCTTCCTGTAGGAGGAAGAGAAAATGATATTAGAATAGGTTTCTATGCCCCAAGGAGCCATGAAATCATCGACACAGAAACCTGCTACATACAAAACAAGAGTGCAGATATAGTAGTTAAGTTTGTGAGACAATGGATTAAACAAAACAATATAGAAACCTACAACGAAGAAACAGGCAAAGGAATTGTAAGACACATAATGGTTAGAAGAGGCTTTAAAACCAAAGAGGTAATGGTGGTCCTTGTTACCAATGGAAAAAAACTTCCTCATACCAAAGAGCTAGTTGATTTAATTACAAAAAACGTCGAAGGAATAAAGGGCATAATACAAAACATTAACACAAAAAGATCCAATGTAATACTTGGTGAAGAGAACATAACCCTTTGGGGAGAACCCTTTATAACGGACTACATAGGGGACTTCAGGTTTACAATATCTCCATTATCCTTCTTCCAGGTAAATCCTATACAAACAGAGGTGCTATACAACAAAGCCCTTGAGTATGCAGGACTTACAGGAAACGAAGTGGTATTTGATGCATACTGTGGTACAGGCACCATATCCCTCTTTCTTGCTCAAAAGGCTAAAAAGGTATACGGAGTTGAAATAGTTCCACAGGCAATAGAAAATGCTATCGAAAATGCCAAGGTAAATGGAATAGAAAATGCGGAGTTTATTGTAGGGGAATCTGAAAAGGTAATCCCAGATATGATAAAGAAGGGGATTAAGGCAGATGTAGTTGTAGTAGATCCCCCAAGAAAGGGCTGCGAAAGAGAGCTATTAGAAGCAATAGCTAAGATGAAACCAGAGAGAATGGTCTACGTTTCATGTGACCCAGGAACATTAGCTAGGGATTTAGGAATCTTGAAGGAGCTGGGATATACAGTGGAGGAGATACAGCCTGTGGATATGTTTCCGATGACGGCACATGTGGAAACGTGCGTACTTTTGTCCCACAAAAATTCGTAAACATCTCCACCGTCCTTATAAACCGGGAAATTGAATAAAATTGACTTCAGAGGTAGCTCTGATTCATCACATGGGAAAATCTCTATTTCTTTGATTAACGAAGAAATTAGGGATTTTCTTTCTTCATCGCTGATTTTATCATATACCTTCTCGAAGTTTGACAATAAGGTGTAGATGTTCTCTAATGTAATAGCATCTTGCTCCACAGCCTTGCGGCGTAACTTTACATCTTCGATTTTTTCTTCAAGCTCTATAATAACATCGTACAGTCCATCAAGCCGTAGGGTCATATTGTGGAGCTTGCGTTCCCTAAAACGGGTATCCTCTGGCAAGCTGTCAATTTCATTTTCAAGACGGGCTTTATTTAGGTCTACTTCTCTGAGCTTGGTTTCATAGTTTTTCAGCTCTCTGTTTAGAGTAGTAGTGTCGATTTCTTTGCCAATCCTTGACTTGATTTCTTCTGCAAAGTCTTGATTTTGAATAAGCTCTCTGATTGCTTCAATAACAAGTGGCTCAATGTCTGTTTTCTTTAGCATCGCTTTGTAGTCACAGTTTTTACCTCTTGCTGTACGAGCCTTGCTGCATACATAATAGTAAATTTCCTTGTAAGTGCCATCTTTATTTGTCCATGCGTGTTTATTGGTGTACATCGGCCCACCGCATTTAGGACATTTCAAAATACCACTTAATAAATGTGCTCTATCACGTCCAATTTTTGAGGGGGATTTCACACCAGTTAGTTCACGCTTTTCATGGGCTTTTTGCCAAAGTTCCTCACTAATAATGGCTTCATGCTGACCATCGGCAAGAATATATTCATCTTGATGTACTTGGCGGTATTCGTTTTTAGTTCCTTTGACTTTTTCTCTTGTTCGCCTGCCAAAAGCGATTTTTCCAGAGTACACAGGATTGTTAATTATCATTCTTATGAAGTGGGTACTCCATTGGGTTAATCAATGTATGTGTCTACGGTTATATGTGCGTAGTAATCTTTTAAGTTAATTCTTTTCATGGTTGTACCATCCTTTCGATTTTGAGGTTTGCTGAAATCGAAAGGACAGCGGTGGGGAGCGGCAGCGAGGTTTTACCTCAAAGGAATAAGTAAAAGCACACTTGTACGGCGGAGCAATGCTCCACACGATAGGTGTGCTTTTTGTTGTGTCATATAAAACAAGAACCGTCAGTTCATAGAGGTGGCAATAATCCACACGACTTAATCGATGGCTTTTTTTGACCGTGTACCACTAAAAAGATGTTTTTCTACATAGCTTCATATTCGTTGCTACGAACAAGCAACGAAACATTGGTATTATTCCAACACATAAAAAAATCCCTCCAATCCTAAAACTTGGATTGGAAGGGTATGAGCGTGTTAAAGCACCCCGACAAAACCTCGTTTTTTTTTGGCGGGGTAGCCGTTAATCAGTTCAGATATAATTGAATTGCTATGCCATTATCAACATGGCATAAGCTGATAAAATTGTAGTTAGGAGGTGAACCATAAGTGCATAATGAAACTGACATATTAAGTAGCGTTATTAAGTCTGCTCGTGAGAACGCTGATATAACGATAGAAGCACTGGCTGCTCAAATTGACATATCTGAGCGATACATATATCGCATTGAAAACGAGCAAAAAAAACCAAAGCTTGATATACTACTCAAGCTAATTCGAGCATTAGCAATCAATCCAAATTTAATCTTCTATCCCGACAAGCCCTGCAAAGATACCGAAATAGAAGACCTTATTCGTATGCTATACAACTGCGATGAACGGTCAATGGAAATTATAAAAGCAACTGTGAAAGCCGCATTGGAAAGTCAAACAAAGGAGTAGGTGTATGGTTGATTTTCTCTAAAAACAAACAGAGCCGATAACCATGAGTATGAACTCTCATTGGTTATCGGCTCTGCGTCTGTGCGTCTGGCTCTTTTATTACTGTGATATTTAGTTGCTTTGCATTGATTATCGTTTCGTGTTTGCATTTGGGGCAGAATAGTGGAAACTGTATTAATTCCGTACTCTGAAGTATTTTAGTTCTTGTTTTGTTATTGCAAACCAGACATAAAATCCATTGTATTTCATTCATAACACCAATAACTCCTTCGTTGGTTTTCAGTTAAATTTTATATGGTCTTTATCAGTTGGAATGCCGTTAATCACTTTTTCCCAAGTGCCATTTTGAAACAGCTCATATTCTTCAAAAGCACATGGCAATCCATTTGCAGTAGCTATATTACTGCTATCCATAAGTTGAAAATGTAGATGGGGAGCAAATGAATTTCCCGAATGCCCTACTCTGCCAATAACCTCACCTTTTTTGATGCTCTGACCAACTGAAACTTGAATAGAACCTGTTTGAAGATGTACTAATGCAGCGTACACATTATCTCCACATTCTATAATAATGTGGTTGCCTGCAACCGATTGAACATCATCTGTTTCAGGGTCGAAATAATGTGCATTTTTATAAGCATTAGCCATATCTGAACGTAAATTTGTTCGTTCACGTTCTTCATATCCGTCTTGAGCTTGAATAACAGTTCCATCGCAAGGGGAATATACATCTTGTCCCCAACAATAGTATTCTTTCAATGGCATTCCATGTAAAAGATATTGTGCTAAACTGCCACGATAAGCAGGTAAGCCAAGCCTTTTCCAATCCACTTGGATAAAGTCATAAGCATATCTTGTTCCTAACTGGTTTGTTCCGTGGCTTGGAATTTTTGTTCCCGGGGTGTTGGGAGATAGCCATTCACCCCTCAAAGGAAATCCCACAATAATTGGGTTTTTCATTTCATTCATTATCCTCCTTCTGTTTTGTAATTCTCTAAAGGCAACTAATATTATAATGGCAAGCAGTAATATCATCATTGCGCATATTACTCTATTTTTTCGCTTTTGATTGCAATATGCATTTTTAAATTCCCTATTCATAGAATACTTTCTTTAATTCCACAAAATACTCATCAAGTGTTTGTAGTATTATTTCATAATCTATTTCACAATGAGGTGTATTACAAATATCACCTAATATTTGATTTGTAAACCCGATATTAGCCCATAAAATAAACTGCTTGCATTTTTCTATATCCAATCCTTTCCGAAATTTAGTTATATCTACAGTATCAAATAGTTGGATACTACACGATGCTTGCTTTTCTATGCTCCTTTTTTTTAGCTCTTTATTTATTTCTTCAGAATTAGTTGCGACAGTGAGTTTGCTAAATTCAAAAATCAACGGATGTAGTTTTATAAGCTCGATTTGAAGAATATACGATTGCCGTAGTCTATCAAAAATATCCTGCTGAGAGAAATCCAGTTTTGAATAATATTCTTTATCAAGCAAATCAAAAAAATAATCATATACACATAGGAAAAGTTCCTGTTTATTACCCACATAATGAAACAATAAGGGTTTGGAGATTTCAGCATCTTTTGCAATTATATTTGTAGATGCTTTGTCAAAGCCTTTTGCTGCAAATTCCTTTAAGGCAGCATTCAGAATGGCATTACGCTTCACTGGTTCTAAAGACATTAGCTTACTGTCCATGAATTTATCCTCCTTTTTGACCTGTTAGGTCAATTTGATTATAGCGCTATTTACCTAACAGGTCAACAGCGAGTTTTTAACTTACATCTTTTCTTAAAACCAAATTACAGAGTTAATATCCATGCTTTAGCTCATAGATACTAACTCTGCAATCATTTAATATAGCAGAAGTTTTATTGTTGAACACATCGGTTAATTAACCCTTGGCATAGTTCTTGAATTTTTCTCCTTTCTTCCTCGGTCAATTCTCGTTTGGTTTTTGTTATCTTTTGAGCTTCAGTCATGCGATAGGAGCTGAGAAGTTCCTCACGTAAATCTTCGGGAGTTTTGCAATATTCCACCCCGTACCAGTCCTTAGATTTTTCATCCCATTGCATCACAGTATAACCGTGTTTGGTGAGAACAACCTCGCTGTCAGTATCCTCTGCAAGATAATCTTTAAATATCTCTAAAACCTTTTCAAATGTCATCATTTTAATCCATTACTCTCAATTTAGTTATTATGATTTTGCTTTTAGCATTCCCATCATAGTAAAAGTAAATCACGGTGTAAAGGATACGGATATTGTTTGCGAACAAAAGTGGCAAGCTCATAGCCGCCCTCATCACGAGGACGGGCGATTGCAGGCACAAGCACACCATATTCCTTGATACTCTCGGCGGTTTCTGCCATTGTTTCATCGTCTTTTACCTTAAATGGGTGATCTTTGAACGGAAACAGCTCTGTCAAGGCTATCTTCATGACCTTTTCTCTGCCTGCATCAGCTCTGCTTTCCTCTGTGGAAAACAAATCATCTACCGATGTCAGATTTATGTTTTTGGCGGAGCTTTTCAATTTTCAACACCTCCTTTGTGAAATTTCGGTATCCTTCCGCTGTTTTGCCTTTATTGTCATGGGCGAAAATGCTCTTACCCTCGGCGGGGCTTCAGCAGCACTTACAGAGCGAGGTATGTCCGAAGAAAACACTTTAAATGCTACCTCCGTAAGTTTCTCGGAGTTTTAAATACTATAAAGATTTAATAGACCTTGAACAGCACCTTAATACTTATTTAGTATGCTATAAGGTGGAGCAAAAGAGGATAGTTTTTGATTTTGTTCTATTTGATATATATTCTTCGCTGAATGAAAAAGGAATTATAAGGGCCATTTTGCAAAAAATTGCGTATCCTCTTAGTAAAGGATATAATTGATTTAATACAGATAAGGAGTGTGATATCATGAATATTAATCTCATGGATAGAAAAATGCTTAAAATGCTC
>DAMCZI010000030.1:0-66236 GCA_032095175.1 Clostridiaceae bacterium | reverse complement strand
AGAAAATAATTAAAATTACTTCGCAATCTGACTCATTTATTTTTTTAATGTGCCTTAATAACTAAAGGAGGGATTTTTTATGGCTATTAGAAAGGTTGTTCATATAGACGAAGAAAAGTGTAATGGATGCGGGCTTTGTATACCTAACTGTGTTGAAGGAGCTTTAAAGATAATTGATGGGAAAGCAAAACTTGTAAGCGATGTTTATTGTGATGGACTCGGAGCATGTCTTGGACATTGTCCTCAGGATGCTATAAGCATAATTGAAAGAGAAGCAGATGAATTTGATGAGGCAGAGGTTCACAAGTATATTGCCAGTAAGAAGGAGGAACATTTGGGAAGCAAAGGTCATGTCAGCCACCAGGGATGTCCTGGCAGTGCGATAAGACAGTTCAATAATGGAGGATACCATGGATGCCCTGGAAGTGCAGCGAAACAGTTTAATGGGAATGATGATAGTGACGATGTTAAGGTTTCATCAAAGCTTAGACAGTGGCCAGTTCAGCTTGCTCTTGTTCCACCAAATGCACCATATCTGAAGGGGGCGGACCTTCTGATTACAGCTGACTGTGTTCCATTTGCATATGGAAATTACCATAACGATTTTCTGAAGGGAAGGGCAGTTGTTGTGGGATGTCCAAAGCTTGATGATGTTGAATACTATGTTGAAAGACTAAGGGATATAATAATGGAAAACGATCTTGAAAGTATTACTGTATTAAGAATGCAGGTTCCATGCTGTGGAGGGATTTCATATGCTGCAAGGACTGCAAGGGATAGTTCAGGAATAAATATACCAATAAAGGTTGTAACTATTGGTATTGAAGGAGATATTATTAATAAGGAATGGATTTAAGGGCTCGATAGCCCTTATTTTTTTTGAATTTTTTTGATTTAACACCATATGGTTCAATATGATATTTTTTAAGGAATATATTCCATAACTTTTGTATCATAAAACAGCTTTATATAAAGAAAATAAGTATTAGTGAGGTGATTATATGAAGAAAAAAATTGCTGCATTTACTCTTGCATTTATACTTGTTGCCAGCAGTGCATTTGCGCAGACAACAACCTATATAGTGCGATCTGGAGACAGTATGTGGAAAATAGCAGTTAAGTATCAGGTGGGAGTAAGTGAGATAATAAAGGCGAACCCACAGGTTAAAAATCCAGCTATGATATATCCTGGCCAGAAGTTAAATATACCAACTGTTCCAACAGATATAAGGACACAGGAAAATGAGGTAATAAGGCTTGTTAATGTAGAAAGAACAAAGAGGGGACTTCAACCTCTTAAAGCAAATTGGGAACTTTCAAGGGTGGCAAGATTGAAATCACAGGATATGGCTAATAAGGGATATTTCTCTCATCAATCTCCAACATATGGTTCACCCTTTAATATGATGGAGAACTTTGGAATAAGATTTTCATCAGCAGGTGAAAACATAGCGTTTGGGCAAAAGACTCCTGCCCAGGTTATGACTGCATGGATGAATTCACCTGGACATAGAGCAAATATACTAAGTCCTTCCTATACAGAAATAGGTGTAGGCCTTGCAAGAAATAAAAATGGTGTACCATACTGGACACAGATGTTTATAAAACCAACGAGATAAAAACACCAAGGTAACAGGCGCTTGAGTTTTGAGCTATTTATGAAAGATGGGGATTATATGTTTTGCATAAATGATTCTACATGCCCGACCCTAAACATTTATGCAAAATCATTTTCCTTGATTCATAAATCACAATATACAGTATTCAAAATCTTTATTGTGATTTATATAGAATATAGTTTTCTCAAATAACTCAAAACTCAAGTGCCTGTTACCTTTTTTGTCATTTAATTTTTTTAAGATTACTTAATAAATTATTAAAATATGTTGGAAAAATATTGTTGAAAAAGGTAGAAGAATGTATAATTAAATTATTGGATTAATAGAGCTTGTGTAAGGAGAATGCCATGGTGGATACAGTGGTAATACTTGTAGTTGATGATTCAGCCTTTGCAAGAAGGTTGCTTAAGGATACAATAATCAGAGTAGCTTTGGATTTAAATATAATTTTTAAATTTATTGAAGCAGGTAATGGTAACGAGGCTGTTCAAATGTATAAGAGATACAGGCCACGTCTTGTTTTTATGGATATAATCATGCCTGAAAAAAATGGATTGGTGGCATTAAAGGAAATAAAGAATTTGGATCGTAATGCCCAGATTATCATGTGTTCCTCCATGGGTCAGAAGGCATATGTTAATGAGGCGATTAATCAAGGAATAGTAGATTTTATTATAAAACCCTATAATGATAAGTATGGAAGGCTTGCACAGATATTAAAAAGAAATTTATAGATAGCATTTAACACTTCTTTTTCTCAGAAAATTCTGATAAAATCTTCTATGGGGTAATTTTTCAATTTTATCAATATAAATAACTCATACATATAGTATATTTGTAGAAGCATTTAATGAATGTAAAATCAGAATAGGATTCTATCATATTAATCGCATTAAAGATTTTACATGGGTGTTGTGTGATTAATGAATTAGGGAATATGATTATCCCATATAATATGGATGGAAAAGGGGGAATACCAATGAAATGGGGAATTATAGCGACCTGGCGTATGGCTTTTGAGGGAGTAGAAGCTGTGACTGAGTTTTTGGAAAATGGGGGCAATTCAGGAGATGCAGTAGAGGATGCAATTAAAATGGTTGAAGACTATCCTCTATATAAATCGGTTGGTTATGGAGGACTTCCAAATGAATGCTGTGAGGTTGAGATGGATGCAGCATTTATGGATGGAGATACATTATCAATTGGAGCAGTGGGTGGAATAAAGGATTTTAAAAACCCTGTATCCATAGCAAAAAGATTGAGCCATGAGAGGTTTAATATATTTCTTGTAGGAAGCGGCGCTGAGGAATTTGCCCACAAGCATGGATTTGAAAGAAAAAACATGCTAACCGAAAGAGCTAAAGAAATCTGGGAAGAAAGAATGAATGAAATAAGGGAAAAGAATTTAAGTCCCTATAATGGACATGATACTGTAGGTATGGTTTGCCTGGATAAGGGAGGACATATGACAGCTGGAACTTCAACAAGCGGATTGTTTATGAAGAAAAGAGGAAGGGTTGGAGACTCACCAATATCCGGCTCTGGTTTTTATGTTGATAGCAGCATTGGAGGAGCAACTGCTACAGGTCTTGGAGAGGATATAATGAAGGGCTGTCTTTCATATGAGGTAGTAAGATTAATGGAAGGCGGAATGCATCCTCAGGAGGCTGCTGAAAGGGTTGTAACTGAGTTTAGTAAGAAGCTTGTGAAGAAAAGAGGAAAATCAGGAGAGATATCCATAGTTGCAATGAACAACAAGGGTGAATGGGGAGTAGGAACAAATGTGGAGTTCTCCTTTATTGCAGCAACTGCAGAGGAGAAACCTAAGGTTTACATAGCTAATCCTAAGGGCGATAAAACTGTCTATAGTGAAGCATCTGAAAAATGGCTTGATGACTTTCTGTATAGAATTAAAAATTTTATAGAGTAAAAAAGGGATAGGCACTTGAGTTTTGAGTTATTTAATCAAAAGCATTTAATTAAATAACTCAAAGTTCAAGTGCCTGTTACCTTCCCTATATTGTGTCTGTCCCTTAAGGCTTGGTAAATCAGTGTTATCCAACTTGATGCGTGCCTGGTACTTTAACTTCTGATATAATATATTAGGCACATTAAAAAAATAAATAAGTCATCTTACTCGTCCTTTTAATTCTTTTCGTCGTTACTCAATCACTTACATACAGTTAGTATGCGCATGATTGAGTGCCTAGAAAATAATTAAAATTACTTCGCAATCTGACTCATTTATTTTTTTAATGTGCCTTAATAAACAATATTTATGATCGGAGGAATGCTTTATGGAAATACAGCTTAAATCATATAAAAAGGATTTTGAACATTCCTATTCCTTTGGTATGTTTCCAACCCTTGAGCTTTTGGAATATAGGCCTGAATGTATGATAAAGGTTTTAGTAAGCTCAAAGGCAGAAGAAAACCAGGGAGTGGAAAAGATAAAACAGATATGCAGTGAAAAAGGAATTGAGGTCCAGGTAAATGATAAAGCTATAAACAGGATAAGCCCAAAGGAGAACTGCTATGCTGTGGGTGTTTTTGAGAAGTATTCACCAGAGCTTAGGGGCGATAGAAACCATATAGTTCTTGTAAACCCAAGTGATATGGGAAACCTGGGAACGATAATAAGAACCAGTATTGGCTTTGGAATTGAAGACATTGCAATAGTAAGACCGGGTGTTGATATATTCGATCCAAAGGTTGTAAGAGCTTCAATGGGAGCGGTTTTTAGAATGAATTTTAAGTATTACGATGATTTTAGGGATTATATGAGTACATACAACCATGATATATACACATTCATGTTGAAGGCAAAAATGAAACTACATGATGCAAATGTAACCAGTGATAAGCCATTTTCCCTTGTGTTTGGGAATGAGGGAAGCGGACTTAGTGATGAGTTTTTAGACTATGGAACAAGTGTAATAATTCCCCACAGCAAAAATATAGATTCCTTGAATCTATCCATTGCAGTTGGGTTGGCGGAGTATGAGTTTACAAAGAAGTACTTTTAGCTGAGGTAACTGGCACTTGAGTTTTGAGTTATTTAGATAGCGTTACCATAATGGGACGCTTTTGGATAAATAACTCAAAACTCAAGAGCCAGTCACCTTTAAATATCAGTTGCAATAAACTCATTTTGATAATATAATTTTAAGAAGAAGTTAATATAGACGGTCTATGGTGCCTTAATGGTTTAAAAGGGAAAGTGGTTAAAAGCCACTGCAGCCCCCGCTACTGTAAACGGATACGAATTCCAATCCACTGGCCTTGCCGGGAAGGAGGAAGGAGGATGACACGTGAGTCAGGAGACCTGCCATGGATTTGCCGGTCCTTCGGTGGGAAGGGAAGCAGCAGGCATCAAAGATATGTATATTTTTTCGATTTTAGAATACACTATGGATGATGATTGAAGCTTTTCCCCGACTGATAGGTCGGGGATTATTTTATTTTTGGAGGTATTTTATGGAACTATTAAATGCTACTCTTTCACAGATTAAACCACTTTATGAGGATAAGGTTAAGGAAGCACAAACAAGACTTGATAACCTTATAAAACCAGTTGGAAGCTTTGGAAAGCTTGAAGAAACAGCAGCGAGGATGGCAGGGATTACAGGAAAGCTACATAACACTATAAACAAAAAGAACATAATAGTTATGTGTGCTGACAATGGAGTTTGTGATGAAGGCGTAAGTGCATGTCCACAGAATATAACAACAATAATGACAAACAATTTCACAAAGGGTGTTACAGGAGTATGTGTTCTTGCAAAGTTTGCAGGGTCAGATATATCAATAGTTGATATTGGTGTAAATGGAGATTTTAATGATCCAAAGATTATAAACAAAAAAATAGCTCATGGTACAAAAAACATGGCAAAGGAACCTGCAATGACAAGGGAGGAAGCTATAAGAGCAATTGAAACAGGAATTGAGATGGTTGATAACCTTGTTAAGGAGGGTTATGACCTATTTGGTACTGGAGAGATGGGAATAGGCAATACGGCAACAAGCTCTGCTGTTTTAAGTGTTCTTTCAGGACTAACACCTGAGGTTGTTGTTGGAAAGGGTGCTGGACTTACTGATGAGCAGTTTGATAAGAAGAAGAATACAATCAAGAAGGCAATCGAGGTAAACAAACCTGATAAAAATGATGTCATAGATGTTATAGCGAAGGTTGGAGGCTTTGATATTGCTGGTCTTTGTGGATGTTTCCTTGGAGCAGCAAAGAACAGAGTGCCAATTGTTATTGATGGATTTATTTCATCAGCAGCAGCACTTTGTGCATACAAGCTAAATCCCCTTGCAAGGGACTACATGTTCCCATCACATCTTTCAGCTGAACCAGGTGCTGTATATATGTCAAAGGAGCTTGGATTAGAACCATTCCTAAACCTAAAGATGAGACTTGGAGAAGGAACAGGATGTCCGCTTGCATTTAACATAATCGAAGCTGCTCTTTGTGTTATAAACGACATGGTAACCTTTGATGAGTTGACTATGCAGACAGATTATTTGATAGATATAAGGTGATTGATATGGGAAGAATAGTACTTGTTACAGGTGGGGCAAGGAGCGGCAAAAGCTCCTTTGCCGAATCCATTTACGAAGGGTTTTTGGATGTTGTATATATTGCAACCTCAAGAATTTATGATGATGAAATGAAGGACAGGGTAATGCTTCATAGAATGCAGAGGCCAGGGGAGTGGAAAACCTTTGAGGGAACCTATGACTTGGATAATGCAGTTTGTGAGCATAAAAATTATCTTTTGGACTGTCTTACTGTTATGTCCTCTAATATAATGTTTGATATTACAAAGGACTATGATAGAATTCCACTTGAGAAGCAAAAAAAAGTTGAGGATAGGGCAGTAGCTGAGATAGAGAAGCTTGTTAAAAGGATAAGGGAAATAGATGGCAATCTTGTTATGGTTACAAATGAGGTT
Organism: Clostridiaceae bacterium; assembly: GCA_032095175.1. Classification (GTDB taxonomy): domain Bacteria; phylum Bacillota; class Clostridia; order Clostridiales; family Caloramatoraceae; genus DAMCZI01. The sequence goes on along the minus strand of DAMCZI010000030.1, from coordinate 59,659 downwards.
GGATCCTCAATAGTTCCTGAAAACCATGTCGCAAGGGTTTACAGGGATATTATAGGAAGGGTAAATCAAAGGGTGGCCAGGCTTTGCGATGAAGTATATATTGTTGCCTGCGGACTTCCTTTGAGGTTGAAGTAATATGATAAAGGCTTTTATAGTTATGCTTCAGTTTTTTACTAGAATTCCAATAAACATACAGATTGACCTTAAAAAAGATACCCTTGCAAAGGGGACCTTTTATTTTCCAATTGTTGGAATGATAATCGGGGGTATATCTGCCCTTATATATTATTTATTAAGCTTTGTAAACAGGGATATTGCAGCCCTAGGTGCTGTTTTTGCAATAATAGCTGTTACAGGTGGTATTCATGTTGATGGACTTTCTGATACAGCTGATGGATTCTTTTCTGCAAGAAGCAGGGAGAGGATACTTGAGATAATGAAGGACAGCAGGGTTGGAACCTTTGGAGTTATTGCCATTATATTTGATATACTTTCAAAGCTCTTTATTATAAGGGCAATAAGTCCTGAAACAGTAATAATTTCAATAATACTTTCCTGTGGAGCAGGAAGGCTTGCATCTGCAATGCTTTTTACCTTTGGTAAAACTGCAAGACCAGGTGGAATGGGTGACATGTTTACAGGAAATAATGGGAAGGTATATTTTGGACTTGGTGCAGTCTTCTTTTTAGCAGTTGGATATTTCCTTGGGGGACTGGCATTTTTAGCTGCAGCTGGTGTTGTAATGATTTTTGCAATTTTACTTATGAGATACTCCTATAAGGTTATAGGGGGACTTACTGGTGATGTATACGGTGCCTGCTGTGAACTAGGGGAGATTATTTCATTATTTGTTTTTCTGGTGGTGAGTTTATGGATATAGTTTTTGTAAGACATGGAAGGACAAGGATAAACCAGGAAGGTAGATACGGTGGATTCTTGGATACAGAGATATCCAAGGAAGGAATAGCTGAGATAAAGAGGATTGAGGAGCATTTAAGGGATATAGAGTTTGATGCTGTGTATGCAAGCCCACTTAAAAGAGCAGCACAGAGTGCAAAAATATTAAGAAGCAGCTTTACTGTTGATGATAGACTTAGGGAAATGAACTTTGGGATATTTGAGGGATTAAGCTACAAAGAGACATTGGAAAGATACCCCAATGAGTCAAAGTGCTGGGAAGAGAACTATATAAATTACTGCCTTCCTGACGGGGAAAGCATGAAGCAGGTTTATGATAGAACCATGGATTTCATAAAGAGCCTTGATAAAAGCATGAAAAGGGTACTTGTTGTTACACATGGTGGGATAATAGGCTGTGCACTTTCTAGTATGTTCAATGGCTGTGGAGACTTTTTTAAGTTTAAAATTGTTCATGGAACAGCGACTGTTATTTCTGTTAGCGAGGATTTTAGCTTTATAAAAGGAATGAACTGTACAACGACAGTTAAAAACCTTTTGTAGCTTGGAGTGCTGAATAAATGTGGATAATGTGAATATATGCAGCTAATAGCTGTTGATAAAGTGCCAGGTATATGGCACTAGGAGAAGGAGTGATAGAATGGCATCAATTATGGTACAGGGGACATGCTCCTCTGCGGGAAAGAGCTTTATGGCAGCGGCTCTTTGCAGGATATTGGTAGAGGATGGGTACAAGGTTTTCCCATTTAAGTCGCAAAATATGTCTTTAAATTCATATGTAACAAAGGAAGGCTTAGAGATGGGAAGAGCCCAGGTGCTTCAGGCACAGGCAGCAGGAATTGAACCATCAGTTTTAATGAACCCTATTCTTTTAAAGCCTACATCAGATAGGAAAAGTCAGATTATTGTAATGGGCAAGCCAGTTGAGGATATGGATGCTCGTGAGTATTATACTCATAAAAAAGAATTTAAAAAGATGATTGAGGACCTATATAGTGATATTGAAAAAAACAACGACGTTGTTGTTATAGAAGGAGCAGGAAGTCCTGCTGAAATAAATCTTAGGGGCGAGGATTTTGTAAACATGGGTATGGCAGAGATTGCAGATGCTCCTGTTTTACTAGTTGCTGATATTGATAAGGGAGGAGTTTTTGCCTCAATATATGGAACAATAATGCTTCTTGAAGAGCATGAGAGAAAGAGAGTAAAGGGAGTTATTATAAACAAATTTAGAGGGGACAAGGCAATACTTCAAAGCGGACTTGATATGATAGAGGACCTGATAAAAATTCCTGTTGTTGGTGTTATTCCATATATGCATGTTAAACTCGATGAAGAGGACAGTGCAACAGAGTTCAACAACAAAACAGGTGCAGGAATTGATGTATGCGTTATAAGACTGCCTAGAATATCAAACTTCACTGACTTTGATGCATTTAGATTTGACAACGATGTCAATGTGAGATATGCATCTAGAGTTGATGAAATAGGCAATCCTGATATAATAATAATCCCTGGAAGTAAGAATACAATAGAGGATTTAAGATGGCTTAAAGAGATGGGTCTTGACAGTGCTATTAAGAATTTCCCTGGTATGGTATTTGGAATATGTGGTGGATATCAGATGATGGGAAAAAGCATAGTAGATGTTGAAGGCTGGGAGGTATCAAAGGGTGAGTGCGAGGAAGGACTTAATATATTTGATACCGTGACAGAATTCTATGGAGATAAGGTTACAACAAATGTAAAGGGTACTGCAATGGGCCTTGGGATATATGGATATGAAATACATGCAGGAAAAACAAAAGGTAATGCTGCTCCATTTGTTAAGATAACAAATAAGGAAGGCAAGGATGTTGAGTACTTTGATGGAGAGACGAAGGATGAGAGGTATTTTGGAACCTACATCCATGGAATATTCGATTCAAGGTATTTCAGAGAGCATATATTAAACAGCATAAGAAGAAAGAAATCCATGGCCGAAATGGCGAGCTGTGATTTAAATGAGAAAAGGGAAGAAGAGCTTAAAAAGCTTGCAGACTGTGTAAGGGCAAACATAGATATGGATTTCATACACAGCCTTGTTGAGGGTAAGTAATATGGATTTGGCTATTGCGGTTGTAATAGATTGGATTTTAGGTGATCCATATAGCTTTCCTCACCCTGTAAAGCTTATGGGACATATAATCTCCTTTGAAGACAAGCTTGTAAGGAAGATCAGCAAAAGTGATAGGGGACTTAAGGTTGGAGGATTTTTTATAGTCCTTATAAATATACTTACTGCATTCTTTGTTCCATATTTTATACTTAAGCTGTTAAAACCATATAATATTGCTTACCATATAGTGAACACATATATTCTCTATACCTGTGTGGCAGCAGGATGCTTACACAGAGAGGCAATGAAAATATACAAGGCGCTTTGTATAAGCCTTGAAGAAGCTAGGTATAAGCTTTCCTTCATCGTTGGAAGGGAGACAAAGCATCTTGAAGAAGGCGAGATTGTAAGAGCAACAGTTGAAACAGTTGCTGAAAACACAGCAGATGGGGTTATTGCACCTCTTTTTTATGCTATGATTGGTGGTGCACCACTGGCTGTTGCTTACAAGATGGTTAACACAATGGATTCAATGCTTGGATATATGAATGAAAAGTATAGATATATTGGATTCTTCCCTGCAAAGAACGATGATTTGTTTAACTATATACCAGCAAGGCTTACAGGTGTTTTGATGTGCCTATCCGGTATATTTAAGTTCAACGTTATTGATGGGTTTAAAATAATGATAAGGGACAGAAAAAACCACAAAAGTCCTAACTGTGCATATCCCGAGGGCGCTGCAGCAGGACTTATGGAGGTGCAGTTAGGTGGAGACAATGTTTACTTTGGACAGGTTATGAAAAAGCCAAGGATAGGGGACGGTAAACACAGTCTTGAAAAGGATGACATAAAAAGAACTGTTGGAATAATGTACAGGGCAGAGATTTTATTGGTTATAGTATATGTTTTGATTGTAATGATATAAAAAGGTCATGTAAGGTAACAGTAAGTGCCAGGCACGTGGCAAGTGGCACTGGAGGAGGTTTAATATGATTCATGGCGGAGATGTACTAACTTACAAGCATTTATATGATGGAGAGATAATGGATTTTAGCAGCAACATAAATCCCCTCGGATACCCAACTTGTCTTAAAGAAGCCATATTTCTAGGGCTTGATGAGATTACAAGGTATCCTGACATAAAATATAGAAGGCTTAGAAAAAACATAGGAGAATATCTTGGTTGCTCACCAGATGAGGTTATAGTTGGAAATGGAGCAGTTGAAATAATAGATGGAATCACGGGCATGTTCAACAGGGTTGTAGTAGTAGTTCCATGCTTTATGGAATACATACTAAGACCTGGTGTTTTGGGAAAGGAAGTAGTTAAGGTTGGACTTAATGAAGATTTCTCAATAAATGAAGTGGCATTATTGGATGTTGTCAGGGAAGGAGATTTGATTCTTCTTGGAAACCCAAACAATCCTACAGGAAAAAGGATAGATAAAGATATACTTATAAGGATACAGAAATGTGCTGAGGAAAGAGGAGCCTTTTTACTCCTTGATGAAGCTTTTTATGAGTTTTGTCCATTGGATTATGACAGTATAGAGCTATTTAATGGAAGCAAGAACGTATGCATTATAAGGGCTGCAACAAAATTCTTTGGACTTCCTGGAATAAGGCTTGGATACGCCTATGCGGATAAAAGCATTGTAAAAAGCTTCGATCAGAGAGCACTTCCCTGGAGCATAAATGCCTTTGCTGATGCAGCATCTGATTGTATATTTAAGGATGAGGATTTCATAGAGAAATCAAAGAAGTATATAGATGAACAGAGAAGATATGTAACTGGTGAGCTTAAAAAAATAAAAACCATTAAGATATTTGAAACCAGCACAAACTTCATGCTCATAAAGCTGTTGAAGGGTAATGAAGATGACCTCTTTGAATTCATGATAAAGAGGGGCATCATGGTAAGAAAGGCATCAAGTTTCTATGGACTTGATAAGAGCTATGTAAGAATTGCTATAAAGGATGGGAAAAGAAATAAGTATTTAGTTGGATGCTTTAAGGAGTATTAAATTTGATTATAGAGGTAACTGGCACTTGAGTTTTGAGTTATTCAGGTAGTATCATGATAAAAAGATACTTTTGCTTGAATAACTCAAGAGTCAGTCACCATAGCATGACACAAGTGCTTGTTATCTTATGAAATAAAAGGATTGACAGAGTAAACCTATTAATATAAAATTTAAATATAAACTGAATATTTGCTTCAGGTGTTCCATTAGGGAATGAAAAGGGAAAGTGGTGAAAATCCACTGCAGCCCCCGCTACTGTATACGGCGACGAAGCCCATATCCACTGGTTTAAAAACTGGGAAGGAGGGTTTAGGTTGACCCGTTAGCCAGGAGACCTGCCTGTTGCGCTGGTTTGCTTTATCTTTCGGTGGGAAAGATGTTGTAAATAAATGTATTGGTGGTTAAGCTGCCAATATAGATTGTTTGTAAATGCGGGGGACTTCTTTGAGGTCCTTTTTTTATTGTGAGTTTATCGGGGGGATTTTGTAGGTAACAGGCACTTGAGTTTTGAGTTATTTAGATGGTATTGGGGTGAAAAGGTAGTTTTGTTTAAATAACTCAAAACTCAAGAGCCTGTCACCTACAAGAAATTATGGAGGTGGAAGAATGGATAAAGGTTATATTCATGTTTATACAGGAAATGGCAAGGGGAAGACAACAGCTGCACTTGGACTTTCAATGAGAGCAGTATGTGCAGGAAAAAAAGTTTTTTTTGGTCAATTTATTAAAGGAATGGAATATAGTGAATTGGGAATAGTGAAGCATGTGCCAAATATAGAAATCGAACAATTTGGCAGAGGATGTTTTATATTCAACAATCCAGTTCAAGAAGACTATGATGCTGCAAAAAAGGGACTTGAAAGGATTAAAGAGGTATTAACCTCTGGCAATTATGATGTTGTTGTTATGGATGAGGTTAATGTAGCTCTATATTATAAGCTCTTTTCTGCTGAAGAGGTTTTAGAGCTTTTAAAGCTAAAAAGACCAGAAACTGAGGTCGTTTTAACTGGAAGGTATGCACCTGAGAAAATAATTGAGGCAGCGGATTTAGTTACTGAAATGAAGGAAATAAAGCACTACTATACTAAGGGAGTTATGGCAAGAAAGGGCATAGAGTGCTAAAATAAAAGCTTAAATTTAGGAGGATAATATAATGAAAAAAATATTTAGCAAAAAAAGAATTTCAATATTTGTTCTAATGATGATAATGATGTCAATATTTGCATCCTGCTCAGGTAATAAAACATCAACTGAGAAGATAGATGCAAAGAAGGGAGCATTCCCTGTTACAATAACTGATTCCTATGGAAGACAGGTTACGCTTGATAAGAAACCTGAAAGAATAATATCAATTGCACCAAATATAACAGAAACTATAGCAGCATTAAATGCTACTGATAGACTTGTTGGAAGAACAGAATACTGTGATTATCCTGAAAGTATAAAAAGCGTTGACTCAATAGGAACACTTCAGGAACCAAACATCGAAAAGATAGTTGAATTAAAGCCGGACATAGTAATAGCATCAACACATTTTAAGAAGGAAGTAGTAGAAAAGCTTGAACAGATGAATGTAAAGGTTGCAGTTTTATATGGAGCAGAAACCTTTGATGGAGTTTATGAAACTATAGGAAATGTAGCTAAGCTTATAGGTGAAGAAGAAACAGGAGCTAAAATCGTTTCAGATATGAAAAAGAAGGTTAGTGATGTAACTGAAAAGGTTAAAAACGCAGATAAGCCAAAGACATATTATGTTGTTGGATTTGGACAGACTGGAGACTACACTGCAGGTAAGGGAACATTTATAGGAGAACTTATTGGTATGGCAGGTGGAACAAATGTCGCAGGTGATGTTGAAGGATGGAAATACAGCCTGGAAAAGATAGTTGAAAATGACCCTGATATAATGATCTGCTCAAAGTTCTATGATTCAAAGAAGGGTATAGAAGCTACAAATGGATACAAGGATTTAAGAGCTATTAAGGAAGGAAAGTTATTTGAAATAGATAACAACATTTTGGACAGACAGGGACCAAGATTAGCAGATGGTCTAGAGGAACTTGCAAAGATAATTCATCCAGAGCTTTTTAAATAGGATGATTAGAGATAACCGGGGTCAACCACATTTAATGAAGAGAGGAATTTAAATGTTTATAGAGGATGGGAAAAGGCGTTACAGAGTGATTTTGACTGCTTCAGCCATTGGACTTTTAATTCTTATGGCAGCATCCATTGCACTTGGTACAGCTAATATAGATATTGGAAGGGTATTTAGAATTGTTCTATCAAGGTTTCCCTTTCTAGGGAAATATGTTGATGTTCAAGGCATAAAGGTTTCCCACATTTCAATAGTTATGGATATAAGGCTTCCAAGGATACTCCTTGCAGCGACTGCAGGAATGGGCTTATCCGTTGTTGGCTCTGTTTACCAAGGTATATTTAGAAACCCCATGGCAGATCCCTTTGTACTTGGAATTTCATCAGGTTCTGCCCTTGGTGCAGCCCTTGCAGTTGTACTGGGATTTGAGGGAACCTTCCTTGGAATAAGTGGGACAGCAATTTTAGCATTTATATGTGCAATAATTACAACTTATATGGTGTACAACATAGCGAGAGTTGGAAACAAGGCAGCACCTGTGAACCTTCTTCTAGCAGGGGTTGCAGTTAGCTTTTTCCTATCATCTATAATATCAATACTAATGATTTTGAACAGAAATCAGCTTGAGAAGATAGTATTTTGGACAATGGGAAGCTTTTCAGCAGCAAGCTGGAAACAGGTAGGATTTCTTTTGGCAGTGACAATTCCGCTTGTTATTATTATATATAATTTCGCAAGGGATATTAACATAATGGTAACAGGAGAGGATGCTGCAAAGAGCCTTGGTGTAGATGTAGAGAGAATTAAAAGGATTATGTTTTTATCATCCTCTGTAGTTGTAGCATCAATTGTTTCTGTAAGCGGCATAATAGGCTTTGTTGGCCTTATAATTCCTCATATGGCAAGGATTATAACAGGCTCAGACTATAAAAAGCTTATACCCTTTTGTGGACTCTTTGGAGCAGCCTTCCTGGTTTTATCAGACACTGCTGCAAGGACACTTTTATCCCCGGTTGAGCTTCCGGTTGGAGCTATAACCTCCATATTTGGTGCTCCATATTTTATATATCTTCTATATAAAAGTAAGAAGAAGGTGTTTTAATGGCTAGAGATAATAATTGTATTAGAATTGATAAGCTGTCATTTAGTATTGGTGAAAGAAAGATACTTGATGATGTTTCTTTTAATATAAAAAAAGGGTCCTTTTGTAGTATAATAGGGCCTAATGGCTCAGGAAAGACAACTTTTCTTAAACACCTGTGCACCATAATACAGCCTGAAAAGGGAAGGATTATGGTTGAAGATAAGGATGTGCTAGATTATGGGGTAAGGGGGCTTGCAAGGCAGATTTCCTATGTTCCACAGGATACAGGTATTGAATATGATTTTTCGGTTGAAGATGTTGTGCTAATGGGTAGAGCTCCTCATCTTGGAAGGTTTGAAGCTGAGGGAGCAAAGGACATTGAAATAGCCCAAAAGGCTATGGAGATGACAAACACATTGAGTTTAAGAAAAAAGAATGTTAAGAATTTAAGCGGTGGGGAAAGACAAAGGGTAATCATTGCAAGAGCCCTTGCCCAGGAAGGAAGCATACTGCTCTTGGATGAACCAACATCCCATCTTGATATACAGCATCAGATTGAGTTAATGGACACAGTAAAGATGCTAAATGTGAACAAGGGCATTACAGTTGTGGCTGTACTTCATGATTTAAATCTTGCTGCAGCCTACAGTGATTATCTTGTGATGCTTAGCAATGGAAAGGTTGAAGCCAATGGAACTCCAGAGGAGGTTCTAACGGTGGATAACATAAGAAAAGTATACAACCTGGATACAATGATAATGAAAAATCCAATTAACGGTAAACCCCATATAATTGCAAAGCCCGGGGGAACATTTTTAAAGGTAGTAAACGGATAAAAACGCAATTTTAAAAGTTAAATTCACTCTTAAAATATGTAGAAAACAGTCATGAATATTTATTAAAACATGATTGTTTTCTCTTTTATTTTCATAAATTACCTAGAGGATTTTAAATGTTTATGTAGAATAAAATATATTTGAGGACTTATACTCTATATACATGGTAATGCAATTTTTTGTTTTATGTATGACTATTTAAAGTGTATCGTAATTATCAAATTATAATGGGGTGAGGTAAATGGCTATAGTTGATGTTGTAAAATATGATGGGCCACCAGATATTTATGCATGGAAATATCCTGCACAGGAACTTGGAACATGGACACAGTTAATTGTAAATGAATCACAGGAAGCAATACTATTTAAGGGCGGCCAAGCCCTTGACTTATTCACAGCAGGTAGACATACCCTAAGCACTGAAAACATACCAGTGCTTCGTAAAATAGTTAATTTGCCATTTGGAGGAAAATCACCATTTACTGCTGAAGTTTGGTATGTAAATAAGGTGAATTCCCTGGATGTAAAGTGGGGAACAAGGGATCCAATACAAATTCAAGACCCACAATACAAGGTATTTATACCTATAAGATCCTTTGGGCAGTTTGGACTTCAAATAGAAGACTCACGTAAGTTTCTGGTAAAGCTTGTTGGAACTCTCCCTGTATTTGATAGAAAAATTTTAAATGATTATTTCCGAGGAGTACTTACAACAAAAATAAAGGATATTATATCCACATATATTATTCATAAAAAAATAAGTGTAATGGATATAAATGCTTATATCAGTGATATTTCAGAGCATATGCAGGCTGAAATCGAGCCAGCCTTTGCTGAGTATGGTATAAAAATATTAAATTTCTATGTCAACTCAATAAATATACCTGAAGATGATCCTGCCGTATTAAGGCTAAAGGAAGCCCTGGCTAAGAAAGCTGAGATGGATATTATAGGATATAACTATCAGCAGGAAAGATCCTTTAATACTATGGAAAAGGCGGCAATGAATGAAGGAGCAGGAAATTCAGGTTTTATGGGAGCAGGAATGGGACTTGGTATGGGTGTAGGTATTGGAGGAGTAATGGGTAATACCATGGGACAAATTGCAAATCAGGTGCATATAGATGCAAAGCAAAGTATGTGTCCAAAATGCAGCACTCCAAACCCTGAAGGAGCAAAATTCTGTTTTTCTTGTGGTTATGATTTTATGTCAGCCAGGAAGGAAGTAGAGAATCTGATAACTTGTGATAAATGTCAGACAGTAATTCCAAGTGGAGCGAAATTCTGTCCTAATTGTGGTAATATATATAACCCATGCCCAAAATGCAATGCAGATAACCCGGAAGGAAGCATTGTATGTAAAAAATGTGGAGAACCTATGCCAGTAAAATGCTCAAATTGTGGTGAAAGAGTTCAGGGAGGAATGAAGTTCTGCCCTAATTGTGGTAACTCCATGGTTTTAAAATGTTCAGCATGTAACTATGAAATACAGCCTGGAGTAAAGTTTTGCCCAAATTGTGGGAATAAAATTTAGGGGTGTAGAGTATGAAAGAAAAGTTTAATAAAATTATAAAGGTTCTTCTTGTTGTAAGTGTTGTATTTTTATTTACTATATCATTTTTGCTTTCAAATCAGGGACAGAGAGATGCTCATTTTTGGATTTCAATAGGAGCATTATTGCTTTGCATTGTAGTTACATTTGGTTATTCCCTATTTACTTTAAATAGGGGAGGTAGCAAAGTACCAGTACCTGCCGTTCTAAGCGTTGATACTTTAATATCAATATACGGAATTATTGTTATAGCTGATATACTTATATTTTGGGCAGCTTTTAAAACCTTATGGATGGTATACTTGGCTATTCATCTAATAAGCCTTTTTATATTTATAATTATTGGTGGACTTCTTATAATGTTTAATATTTCTGCCTCTGCCAGGATTAAGGAAACATCCTATCATACAAATAGGATTAATGAAGTTAAAATAACCATTGATGATATTAGGAATAGTATGAAAGCATTAAAGGATATGGAAGATTACAAGGCAGCATGTGATAAAATAGATGAGCTTTATGATAAGGTTAGATATAGTGATCCTATATCACATAATGGTACAGCAGGCATTGAACTTGAGATAAAAGATGAAATAAATAAGCTAAAAGAAAAAATAAGTGACCTTGTAGTAGGGGAAGGGGAGTTATCCCTAGCGGATAGTATTAATTATATTAATTCGATTATTGATATGATAGGAAGAAGAAATAAAATCTTATCAACATTGAAATAAGAAGGAGAGAGATTAATGAATAATAACAATTCCAAGGAGATGAGTTGGTTTCTAAAATGGCCTGCAATTATAATATTAACAATATTATTTTGGCCGTTAGGAATAATTCTGCTTATCGTTCGTATAGCAAAGGATAGAAGGACAAGGATGGCAGTTGGAAAAACCTTAAAGATATCAGCATATTGTGTATTTGCATTCGGGATTATAGTATTCTTGTCACTAAGTGAGCAAGAGGATAAAGCTTTTGCTGTTGGAATGGGAATATTTCTTATAATACTTGCTGTAATACTGTGGTTTATTGGAAACAAGCTAGTAAAAGAAAGCAAGTTATTCAAGGAATATTTAAATCTCATAGTAAACCAGAGGATTTTTTCCCTTCAGCAGATAGCTACTGTAACCAATAGAGATGTTGCTTTGGTAAAAAATGATTTACAGAAGATGATCGATAAGGGATTCCTTCCTGATGCATATATAAACCTAACAGATTATACAATAGTTGTTCCAATATTACAAATGCAATATCAACCTCAAAACCAGCCAAGAGTACAGGAAGTCTCCCATCAAGAAGCAGCTCAAGCAAGAGTTGTAACATGTCCAAGCTGTGGAGCGAATAACACAATTGTTCCAGGCCAGACTGTAGAATGTGAGTTCTGTGGAAGTATGCTATCATAAAATTATATATTTAAATGCACATTTTTTTATACTCTATATAGTTAGTGGTAAAAATGAGAACAGCTTCGAAAGGAGAGTTCTCATTTTTTTATTTTTATCTGGTAATTTACATTACTTCCTGATTATACGATATTTTTATCAATAACCAGTGTTGGAATCTATCTAAAAGGCTTATGGAGATTAGCAGAAGGTGGGTAGTAGAGGTAACAAGCACTTAAGTTATGAGCATTTGCGAATGATAAGCATTAGAAGATAGTTTTTATTATATAACTCATAACTCAAGAGCCTGTCACCTAGGGGAAGGTGATAGTGCAAGCACATGATAAGTGGTACTTATTTACTTTTCTCATCGTTTTTGTTTTTAACACGATAGTCTCCTCTGCTTTGTACATCAAGTTTTGTTTCTACATTGACTTTTATTTTTGAGTTTGAAACAACCTCGTCCCAATCAGTTCCCTTGTTTCGTCCATATTTTGCAGCAGCTATGCTTCCGAGCTGGAGGAGATCCTGTTTATATTCTTTTTGCATCTTTTCAATAAATTCATTACACATCTTTTCAACTTCCTTATTCATTGCAGCTTCAAATTTTTTTGCTACCTTGGGGTCATCATATATATCATCATAAATGAGGTTTGAGACTATATTTCCTTTAATGGAGAGGTCGATTGTAAAGGAATACTTGTCTTTGCCTGTTTTTTTACATTTTACTTTTCGTTTTGAGGTAGCATTGAACTCAACAAACTCCTTAGGACCCTTTTGTATATTGAGCATTCCTCTGACCTTGTTTTCGCGTAAAAGATTCATTGTTCTTGCTTCTGATAAATCCAATTTTCTTACGAATTTATCCTTTTTAAATACTGCCATACCGGTTATACGAAGGTTATTATTTTGAATTTCTATATAGGGAACAACAACATTTTTACCTTCTCCAGCTATACTGATATAAATATCTATAAGCTTATATTTGTCTGTAAAAAAATTGAATTCAGTTGAATGTCTTATCATGCCTTCTATATAATCAGCTGAGCCTGGATACCCTGGGATTTTTACAGCAAGGATATCCATTGCTCTTTCCTTGGATACTACAAAATATCCTGTATCACTTACATTAGGATTTGCAAAAAGTATGTTTATCCAGGGTTCTACACCAAACTTAGCACCTTTTTCGCTGGTAATAATGATTCTTTCAAGTCCTAGGATAAACTTTTTATCAAGTTTTGGTTGTCTTGTCTGTCTGGTTTCAGCGATTGTAGATGCAGAAGCAGGAAAATTCATAGTAGATACTTGAGGTGCAGTTTTAAAATTGTATGTTAACGTTGATGTTATATATCTTATCTTCCCAGAGCTGTCATATTCAATATCCAATCCTATACCCGAGGGTACACTTAATTCCTCAACAGATACATAGTTGATGCCAGATTGAAAGTAGATAAAGAGTGCTATTGTTAAAACTATAATAAACAGGTTTTTCTTATTAAACATAAAATCTACCCCTTCCCTTGAAGCGGCTTTATTATAACTTTTAAAATCACCTATTGGCAGAGCCTTTAGATTTACTTTTTATAAAGACCATAACGCTTAAGATAGTAAAAAAAAGTATGTTAAATACTACATAAATAGGAAATAAAGTTTCAATCAATGGCTTTTTAATAGCATCATTTAAAAAAAACATTGATAAAACCGGGATTACAGGATAAAGTATGATTTGTATTTTATTCTGTTTTATACCTGTAATTTCCTCAAGTACAAAGCCTGTAGTAAAGTAGTAGTTTGCAATGGCTTTAAAGGACATTAGAACCCAGGCAGCTACAAAAAAATATAAAAAGTTATTTATTACTGGTACCTGTATACTTTCAAAAACAAATACAAATGACCAGATAGCTTTTGGAACAAAATATATGCCCAAAAAATATATTGATATAAAAGTAATCCATATCCATACAGTTGATGATATTAAAAGAGCTATTAGCGAACCTTTTTTTACCGATTTTTCATCCACTACATAGGGATGGTATAGGGATATAACTTCAAATCCTATATAATAGTAGGATGTAAGGACAGTACCTCTTATTATTTTTGGGAAGCCAGCACCAAAAACTGGCTGAATATTTAATATATCACCTTGAAAAATTGCAAACAATGATAAAAACATGCCTATAAAGGCAATGTATGAAATAAATTCATGCAGCTTACCCAAGGTCTTCAAGCTCTTTAAGGAGGCATAAAGGCTTATTAATGTAACAACAATTGCGACCTTAAGAGGAGTTAAAAAGGCTACGAAGTATATTCTAGATAATGATATAACATCAGATATCATTATTATACATATAATAGGCCATTGAAGCAGATATATTATATTCAACAGGGTACCAATAAACCTTCCAAAGATTTTTTTATTGATTGATATTATGTTATCCTTCGGATATTTTTTTGCAATATATAAATTCATCAGTATTATATATAAAGGATATATCAATGCAATGGCAACAGAAATCCAAGCATCCTGTTGAGTTTCTTCAATCAGAATATCCGGCAGCTTAAAAAAACCAGCCCCAAGGAGGAAGCCTACTAGAAAGAAAGCAAATTCTGACTGAGTTAGAGGTTTCATAGCTTTATTTATCATTCTTCTTCCTCCTGAAACCACTCCAAGTACTAGTCATTCTTACAGAATTCTTATTTGGAATAGCATCTGGCCTTTTATCCATTGTCCATAGAGGAGCTCTAATAAGGGTATCCTTCATATCTTTGTTTGTAACTTTAAAATATTCAGCTGTGAAGCTCTCCATTGACATAAGGTGAGTGATTAGGAAAAACCATCCTGCAGCTATACCTAAAAAACCAAGTGCATTGGCCAGTACCAGCATTGGAAACCTTAAGCTCCTAATGCTCAAAGACATTTCGTAGTTTTGCACAAGAAAGGTGGAAACAGTAGTTATACCTACTATTAGAAGGGTTGTTGGGCTTACTACCCTGGACTGCACAGCAGTATTGCCAATTATAATACCACCAACTATACTAAGAGTTTGAGCAACCTTTGGAGGAAGTCTTAGTCCACCTTCTCTTAGAAATTCAATTACAAGTTCCATTGATAGTATTTCAAGGAATGGGCTTAGGTATATTCCTTGCCTTGACTCTATAATAGGGCTTATAAGTTTAATAGGAATAAGTTCAACATTGTATATCAGCAAAGTAAGGTAAAGGGACGGAAGGGTTATGGTTATAGGGATTGTCATAAATCTTAGAAGCCTTGCAAAGGAAGCATTTAATGTTCTTTCGTTATAATCTTCAACTGCTTGAAAAAATTCTGTAAATATTGCTGGTATTGTAAGGACATAAGGAGATCTATCAAGTATAAGTGCAACCCTTCCCTCCAGTATATTAGAAGTTACTGTATCAGGCCTTTCTGTTCCATATATCTGCGGAAAAGGGGAGAAGGGACTATCCTCTATGTATTGTTTAAATGTTCCATTGTCTAATACTGAGCCTATATCAACAGAATTAATTCTTTTTCTGATTTCTTGCAAAATATTATCATCCACTATGTCAGATATATATACAATTGCAAGTTTTGTTTGTGTTCGTCTGCCAACTGTAAAGTATTCAATTGAAAAGTTTTTATCCTTTATATTTCTCCTAAGAATACCTATGTTTGTATCCAGATTTTCTATAAAGCCCTCCCTGGTTCCCTTTATGGCTGATTCGTTAGGAGGTTCTGATATACTCCTGCTGATATTGTCTGCAGTTTCGACTACTATAAAGGTTTTATAATCTCCTATAAGTATAACTGTATTTCCAGATTTAACAGCTTCAATAGCATTTTGAGTATCGCTATGTATTGTTGTATTTGCAGCTACTATGTATTTTTTGCATATAAATTCAACAGGCTCATAATCTGCATTGAAGGGATCATCCACTTGAAGCATTAATGGAGTCAATATATCTCTGTCTATTATATCTTGATTAACAAGTGATTTTGTATAGAGCAATGCTGCCTCTATGCGGTTCTGTTTACCAATTATGAATTCTTTTAAAGTAATGGAACTTTTGTCTCCAACTTGGTCAATTATATATTCTATGTTCTGCTTTAGTAAAGATTTTCGCATTTTCATCACCACCAAACTACAGGGTATGAACTCCTATATATTTTTCCCAATACAGAAATAAATATGTTTAAAAAGATGTATCGTAATACCTGTCACCTTATAAAAAAAAGAGTTTTTGCCAATACTTTATATGTAAGTTGATTATAATGTTTGGTTTTTATAGGAAATATTTTTTGAAGTATGTGAGGATGAAAAATGAATAATGAAGAGAAGGTTTCCCTAACCCCCTGGCAGTTTGTTTTTTTAATTCAGGGAATATTAATAGGTGTATTTATATTCAGACTTCCTAACCTGGTTGTAAAGGAGGCACGTCAGGATGCATGGATAGCAGTTATAATTGGTACTATGTATCCTCTTTATATCTTATTAATATCAAACTATATAATAAAGAAGCACCCAAGAGAAACGATACTTGACTTAAGTAAAAAATATTTAGGGAAGATATTTGGAAATATATTAAATGTGTTTTTTATGACCCCTTTTTTTATTTTAACGCCTGTAGTAACAGCGAACCTTGTTGCACTTATTCATGTTTATGGTCAAGCATTTGTTCAACCTGCTAAAATTGCAATAATAATTATTATAGTTGTATCATATGCAGCGTATCATGATTTAAAGGTTCAGGGCAAAATAAGTGAGATAATGTTTATTCCAACTATTTTTCTTGTTGCAATTACGTTTTTTGGTTTAGCTAGAGGAAGTATATTAAACTTGATGCCTGTGTTTGGGGTGGGGTTTAAAGATATTCTGAAGGCTAGTAAGGAGGTATTATTTGCTTACATAAATGTTGAGATAGTGTTGCTTATACATCCTTTTCTTAAGGATACTAAATCCATTAAAAAGCTTTCCTATATAGCAATAATGATAACAGCCTTAATTTATCTTTGGGTCGTTTTTATTTCAATTTATTTTTTAGGTGTGGACTTAGTTCCTCAAAATATATGGCCCTATGTAATGGCAGATGAAAGTGTCAATGTACCTGTAGTAAGTAATTTTAAGACACTTTTTATAGTTGCCTGGAATCTGATACAGTTTAAAATAATATCCAGCGAATATTTCTTTTCAGCATTTGCATTTAGCAATATAACTGGACTCAAAAGAAAAAAGGTTGTGATTTATTTTTTTCCATTTTATATTGGATTATCAATATTGTTTACTAATGAAGGACTAAGGAGTTCAGTACTCAAATACTATATACCTGCAGCTGTTATATTTAATGTGTTGTTTGTATCATTAATAGGTATACTTATAGCATTAAAGAAGAAGAATAAAAAAGTATAACTATATGCAATGAATAAATGTATCAAGGAGAATGATTTCCCTTAAATATTTAAGATTGAGCAATATAGAATCATTTATATGGAACATATAATATCTGTTTAAAATTTAGTACATATGCATCTGGAGGGAAAAAATGAGCAAAGAGAAGGAGAAATATTTAACACCTACTCAATTTGTACTGCTGATTCCAGGAATACTTGTTGGTGTTCTTATATTTAGGCTTCCAGGCCTTGTAGTAAAATCAGCACACCAGGATGCATGGATTTCAATGATAATATCTTTGATTTATCCTGCTTATGTTTTGCTTATATCAAATTATGTGATAAATAAATATCCAGATGAAACAATACTTATGATAAGCAGAAGATATTTAGGAAAGATTTTTGGGAATATGTTGAATTTTATGTTTATGCTTTCCTTCATGTTATTAACTATTTTCATAACAGGAAATCTTGTATACATTCTTTATGTTTATAATTTAAGTTTTCTGCAGCCTTCCAAAATAGCAATAGTTATTATTATTGTGGCATCATATGCTGCATACTTTGATTTGGGTGTGCTAGGTAAGATAAATGAAGTAATGTTTATTCCAACTATACTTACGATTGTTGTAACAGCTGCAGCTATAAGTAAAGGAAGCATTCTAAATTTTATGCCAGTATTTGAAAACAGTTTTACAGATATTTTAAGAGGAAGTAAAGAAGCGCTTTTTTCTTTTTTACATATAGAAGTAGTGTTGCTAATCCATCCCTATTTTAAAGAGAAAAAATCCATTAAGAAATTATCAATTATTGGTGCAGCGATATCTTCAATAATATATATTTGGGTTGTTATGATATCAATATTTGTTTTAGGAAATGAGGTTACTACAAAAGCTATATGGCCTTATGTATTTGTCGGAGAGGTTATAGATATGCCTATTGTTAATAATTTTAAGAGTTTGTTCATTATATTTTGGAACCTTATACAGTTTAAGGTTATAACCAATGAATATTTTTTTTCTACATTTATTTTTAATGATATAACGGGATTTAACAGAAAAAAAGCTGTGCTGTATTTATTACCGTTATATACAGTATTAACAATTGTATTTTTAAATCAAGGGCTTAGAAAGTTTACCTCAGAATATATTATTCCTTTAGTTGTACTGTTTAATTTGTTTTATATATCTATTATTGGAATTCTAGTAGCTGTAAAACCTAAAAAATATCAGAAAAAAAGATAAAGCATAATAAGGTTTTTAATATGTCTTACAATAATAAAACATTGTAAGACATTGAAGAATATGCCTATAAAGGCTATAATGGTAAGTAGGACAAGAAGATTGGGATAGATAAATTTTTAATTTCTTAACTGTGTTTTGGACGCTTTTTTATGATGTGGATTTTCACGTAATATTAAACTTAGTAAGTGATGATGATGATTTATTATTAGGGATTTCGATCATATTTGGGGGTGAAGAAATGCTGCTTAAAAATGTAATTAAAAGTGAAATGGTTATACTGGATTTGAATGCAAAGAATAGGAATGATGCAATAGAAGAACTTGTAGATTTACTCTATAATGAAGGTTATATAATTGATAAAAAGGAATTCAATGAAAGTGTTTGTTATAGAGAGGGACTTGCATCGACTTACTGTGGCTTTGAGCTTGCAATACCCCATGGAATTTCTAAAACGGTTAAAAAGCCGGGTGTATGTTTTGGGAGAACTACAGGTATTGATTGGGATGGGGATGGAGAAACTCAAGTAAAATACATATTTTTAATAGCTATTCCCTATGATGAAAATAACAAGGATGAATCCAACAAGCATATTAAAATTTTGTCTTCCATAGCATCCTTAGGGTTAAAGGATAAAATCAGAGAAAAATGGAGTAAGGCAGAGACGAAGGAGGAGTTTTTAAAAACTCTTCATGAAATATAAATTTAAAGTGATAGTGTCAGGCATATGATAAGTGGCAAGTTAGATAATTCTAGTCTAATCAAGGTTTATCTAACTTGCCACTTATCATATGGTTGGCACTGTTGCTTATTGCACTATTTTAAATTGTGTAATATCATAGTTATAGAAAACGTTTTCGTAATTTCTTAACATATATATGATAGGAGCATAGATTTGATTATGGGAGAGGGAAGAAGGAATATTACAATAAACGATGTAGCACATGAAGCTGGAGTTTCCATAACAACTGTTTCAAGAGTTTTAAATAATAATTATCCTGTTAAAAAGGATACTAGAGAAAAAATAGAGAAGGCAATTGAAAAGCTTCAGTATAAGCCTAATATAATGGCAAGGGGACTTATTATAAAAAGAACCCAGGTTATAGGTGTTGTTGTTCCAGGATTAACAAATCTCTTTTTCCCTATGGTTGTTGAGGCCATTGATGGGATTGTAAAGGACAAAGGATACAGTATATCCCTGAACAATACGGGAGAAAATGCTGAAACTGAGAGAGTTCTTATTAACAGGATGATTTCAATGCAGGTGGATGGAATAATAGCAATAGATCCAGCAGTTGAAAATCTTGATAATGGCTTTTATGAAGAGATTTCTGAAAAACTTCCGGTTATAATAGTAAACGCTGATTCAAAAAGAAGTAATCTCAATTTTGTGAACTACAATGAGGAAACAGGTACAAAGGAAGCATTTGAGCATCTTATAAAGCTTGGTCATAAAAGGATTGCCTTTATAAGAGGAGATAGAAGCTTCTCCTATGATTTAAAGGAGAAGATATATATAGATGTTTTGAATAAACATGAACTGGATTATAGAAAGGTTATAAGAATAGAAAACGGTAATTCAATTGGCGCAGTAGAAGAAGGAGAGGATAAAGTCCAGGAACTCCTTGGAATGAATGAGAGGCCAACTGCAATTTTTACATGTAATGAGCTTATGGCAGTTGGAGCAATAGGTGCCTGCAATAGTTTAGACATAAGGATACCAGATGACATATCTATAATAGGGTTTGACAATACTCTTATATCTAAAATATCCTACCCAAGGCTTACAACGGTAGATTTAAAAATAAATGAGGTTGGTAAGAGAGCAGCAGAGGAGATTTTAAATGTGATAGAGAATGGAGTAGACTCTAAAATAAAGATTGTTGTAAATACAAGTCTTGTTGTTAGAGAAAGCTGCAAATCAATTATAAAATAAATATTATTTTAGGGGTGCTGTTTATGAGGGAAGAATTATTAAAGGATTTCGAAGCTGTTTTTAATTCAAACTGTGGTGCAGAGGTTTTCTTTGCACCGGGACGTGTCAACTTAATAGGGGAGCATACGGATTATAATGGAGGACATGTTTTCCCATGTGCTCTAACCTTTGGAACCTATGGGGTTGCAAGAAAAAGAAACGACAATGTAGTAAGAATGTATTCAAAGAATTTTTTGGATAAGGGTGTAGTAGAGTTCAAGGTTGGAGAAATAAAATACATAAAGAAGCATGATTGGGCTAACTATCCCAAAGGTGTTATTTGGAGCTTCGGTAATGCTGGATACATTATTGAAAGTGGGTTTGATGTTTTGTTTTATGGAAACATTCCAAATGGAGCAGGCTTATCCTCCTCTGCATCAATAGAGCTTGTTACTTCAGTAATTTTAAATGAGCTTTATGGATTTGGAATAGATATGCTTGATATGGTTAAGTTCTCTAAGGATGCTGAAAATCAGTTTATAGGGGTAAATTGTGGAATAATGGATCAGTTTGCAATAGGAATGGGTAAGAAGGATTGTGCGGTACTTCTTGATACAAATACATTGAAATATGAATATGTAAAAGCAGCTCTTAAAGGTTCATCCATTGTAATATCAAATACAAACAAGAGAAGAGGCCTTGCCGATTCAAAGTATAATGAAAGAAGAAGTCAATGTGAGGCTGCATTAAAGGATTTACAAAGAAAGCTTGATATCAGCTCTCTAGGAGAGCTTTGTGAAGAAGAATTTGAAAGAAACAGCTACCTAATAGAGGATGAGACCAACAGAAAAAGAGCAAAACATGCTGTTTGTGAAAATATCAGAACATTAAAGGCTGTTGAGGCGTTGAGAAGAGATGATATAGAGAAGTTCGGAAGGCTTATGAATGAATCACATATATCCCTGAGGGATGACTATGAGGTGACGGGTGTTGAGCTTGATACATTAGTTGAACTTGCATGGAATCAAGAAGGCGTTATAGGTTCAAGGATGACAGGGGCAGGTTTTGGAGGATGTACAGTAAGCATAGTTAAAAACGATTTTGTAGACGCGTTTATAAGAAATGTTGGAAGAAAATATGCAGAAAAGATCGGTTATGAGGCAAGCTTCTATGCTGCAAATATAGGAGATGGAGCAAGGAAACTATAAGGAATCTTTTTTTATAAACACGGTATCTGAAGTTAAGAATATAATAATCATAGAAGTGGTATATATAAATCGTAAAATTCTTTACATTTTGTTTTTTTAAACAGCCCTGCAGTATTGGTCCGACCTTAGGATGTTTAAAAAGACAAAATGTAATAGAATTTTTGATTTATATTTAGATATGAACTTATTATATATTTTATGGAGGGGTTAATATGGGCATTTTAGTTTGTGGTGGAGCTGGATACATAGGCTCCCATTGTGTTTACAAACTTGCAGAAAAAGGAGAGGAGGTTATCGTTGTTGATAATCTTCAGACTGGTCACAGAGATGCAGTACATCCAAAGGCAAAATTTTATCAGGGTGATATAAGAGACATTGATTTTTTAAATGGAGTATTTAGGGAGAATAAAATAGATGCAGTTATTCATTTCGCAGCGAATTCCCTTGTTGGGGAGAGCATGGAGGTTCCTATAAAGTATTATAATAACAATGTTTATGGAACTATGGTTCTTCTTGAGTCTATGATTAAAAACAATGTTAAAAAAATAGTTTTTTCATCCTCGGCAGCAGTCTATGGAGAAGCAGAGGATATTCCATTGACTGAGGAAAGTGATACAACTCCAACAAATACCTATGGAGAGACAAAGCTTGCGATGGAGAAGATGATGAAATGGGCTGACAGAGCCAACGGGGTGAAATATGTTCCGCTTAGATATTTCAATGTTGCAGGAGCTCATGAAGGTGGTTTTATAGGGGAGGATCATAATCCTGAAACTCACCTAATACCATTAGTACTCCAGGTTCCCCTTGAAAAGCGTGAGAAGATAATGATATTTGGTGATGACTATCCAACGAAGGATGGAACATGCATAAGGGACTACATTCATGTTGAGGATTTGATAGATGCCCACCTTCTTGCATTAAAGTGGCTTATGGATGGAAATGAAAGTAGTGTATTTAATCTTGGAAATGGAAATGGATTTAGTGTTAAGGAGATAATAGATGCAGCAAGAAGAGTTACAGGACATAAAATACCAGAAGAAACAGTAAACAGGCGTCCTGGAGATCCAGCAGTGCTTATTGCATCAAGTAAAAAGGCACAGAAACTTTTAGGGTGGGTACCAAAGCATAATAATATTGAAGAAATAATTAGCTCAGCATGGAATTTTCATAAAAATAATGTTAATGGTTTTAAGAAATAGGGTGATTATATGGTAGTAAATATTTCATATGAGATTGAAAGGCTTGTAAACTACAGCCTTAAAAAGGGTTTAATTAACAATGAAGATGTGGTATTTGCGAAAAACAGCATTGCTATGGTACTTGGATTAGAGGAAATTGATGAGTACACTGTGGAGGAGGATATAGAAGCTCCTGCAGATATACTTGAAAATATGACAGAGTGGGCTGTCAACAATGGGATGATTGATGACAGTACTGGATGTAGAGATCTTTTTGACACAAAGATAATGGGATGCCTTGTACCAAGACCTTCCGAAGTAATAAGAGAGTTTAACAGCCTTTATAAAAGGGATGAAAGACTTGCTACTGATTATTTCTATAACATCAACAGGGCTTCTAACTATATAAGGACAGATAGAATTAAAAAGGATTTGAAATGGGAGACTAAAACAGAATATGGAGATATTGAAATAACTATAAATCTTTCAAAACCTGAAAAGGATCCAAAGGATATAGCTGCTGCAAAGAACAGCTCTCAAAGCTCATATCCTAAGTGCGTATTATGTAGAGAAAATGAGGGGTACAGCGGAAGAATAAACCATCCTGCAAGACAGAACCTGAGGCTTATACCTGTTAAACTTAATGGGGAAGAATGGTATCTTCAGTATTCGCCATATGTGTATTACGATGAACACTGCATAGTTTTAAAGGGTAAGCATGAGCCAATGAAAATATCAAAGGACACCTTTATAAGGCTTTTAGATTTTGTTGATATGTTTCCTCACTATTTTATAGGATCTAATGCAGGTCTACCAATCGTTGGAGGTTCCATCCTCTCCCATGATCATTTTCAGGGGGGAAGACATGAGTTTGCAATGGCAAAGGCGGGGACTGAGGAGACATATGCCATAAAGAGCTTTAATGGTATAACCTTAAGCAAGGTTAAATGGCCAATGTCGGTGTTAAGGCTTGAGGGAAGTGTAAAGGATGATGTCGTGACTGCAGGGAATTATATATATGAGGCATGGAAGGATTATTCTGATGAAGGGGTAGATATAATCTGCAGCACAAAGGGTGTTCCCCATAACACTGTAACTCCAATTGCAAGAAAAAAGAATGGCAGATTTCAGCTTGATTTAGTTCTTAGAAACAATAGAACAAGCAATAAGTACCCTGATGGAATATTTCACCCACATAGAGAGCTCCACCATATAAAGAAGGAAAATATAGGTCTCATTGAAGTTTTAGGGCTTGCTGTGCTTCCAGGAAGGCTTGTAAATGAGCTTAAGGAATTATCCTATTATATTGTTAATAGGAGTAGAATTGAGGAGCTTAATGATAGAGAAAATCTTTTAAAGCATAAGGAATGGTGCCTTGAAATAATAAATAGCTATTCAGATATAAATGAGAAAAATGTTGAAGAAATAATGCAAAAGGAAGTAGGACTTAGGTTTTTAAAGGTATTAGAGGATGCAGGGGTTTATAAAAGGGACAAGCGAGGACGGGAAGCCTTTGATAAATTTATAAATACTCTATAGACTAGTGCTAGGCACTTCTTTGAGGTGATAATATGGATATTAATGAAAATATAGTTGGGAAATTTCAAAATAGGAATGTAAAATCCTATGAATTGATTAATGATTATGGCTTTAGAATTAAGGTACTTAATTTTGGAGGTGTAATAACGGATATAATAGCTCCGGATAGAAATGGAGTATATGAGAATGTTATATTGAGGTATAAAGATATATCAACCTATGAGAAAAATCCATCTTATTTAGGGGCGATTGTAGGAAGGACTGCAGGAAGGATATGCGAGGGCAGAGTTGAAATTGATGGCAGAGCTATAGAGCTTAATAGAAACTATGGACTCCATCAGGGACATGGTGGAAATATTGGATTCAATAAAAGGTTTTGGAATGTTGATAAAGTTGAAAATAAGGATAAGGTTTCAGTCAGGTTAACTTATCTAAGCCATGATGGAGAGGAGAATTATCCAGGAAATTTGTGGGCTGAAGTAGAATATGAGATTAACAATGCTGGAGAGCTTATAATAAGGTATAGAGTAAAAAGCGATAAAGATACACTTGTTAATATGACGAATCATGCATACTTTAACCTTAGTGGGAATGCAAGGGGGGATATACTAAAACATAATCTAAGAATCAATGCAGACTACATATGTGAATTAGATAAAACCCAAGTTCCAACAGGAAATCTTCTTGAGGTCACCGGTACTCCCTTTGATTTTAGACTTCCTAAGGAAATAGGAAAGGATATTGAATGTGATCATGACCAGATAAATATAGGTTCAGGATATGATCACCCATGGATTTTAAAAAAAAGTTGCGGGGTAAAGGTTCATTTATATCATGAAGCATCAGGAAGGGCTATGGATGTATGTACTAATCAAAAAGCAGCAGTTATATATACAATGAATTTTCCTGATGATGAGCTTCTTAATAAAGGTAAGAGGGCAAGAAGAAGGGATGGAATATGCTTTGAAACCCAAAGTCCGCCAATAGGAAGAAACAATGCTTTTTTAAAGGATTCCATCTTGAAGAAAAACCAGTTATATAAACGAGAGACTATATTTAGATTTTATACATTATAAAATGGGGCTGTTGCACTAACAAAAATAACTTTCAAAAGTGCTAGGCACATGGCAAGTTGAACAAAGCCTAGAATATCAGGCTTTATTCACTTGCCACTTGCCATGTGTCTGGCACTTAAGGCGATAATATTGTTAGTGCGACAGCTCCATTACTATTTGAACTCAAGTACCTGTTACCTTTACAACTAAAGTGTCTGTTACTTCTATATTTTGAATTTACTAATTAAAGAGTTTAACTCCTCTGTAAGCTGAGTCTGGTTTTCAGCAGATTTTGCAATATCACATACCACATTGGAAACCTCTGATATGTTAGCTGAAATTTCTTCTGAGCTTGCAGAGGTTTCTTCAATAGAAGATGCAACTGTATTCATTGCATTGTTTACCTGCTCAACGGATGCGGCAATCTCCTGTGTGTTTGCTGCAATTATACCTGCTAATTCATTATACATTGCAGCATCCTGTTTGTATATTAAGCCTGTTTCCCTATAATCATTGTAATCAGCTGATATTCTTGTATCCATGAAGGTCAATATTTCGTTTGTATTATCAGATAAATTTTTAAAGGCATCCTGAACCTTTGAAATCACATTTTGTATATTTCCAACTGTTGAGGATGATTGTTCAGCAAGGGTTCTTACTTCCTCTGCAACAACTGAAAAACCTCTTCCCTGTTCACCAGCTCGTGCAGCTTCAATGGCAGCATTAAGTGCAAGTAGGTTTGTTTGAGCTGAGATGGCTGAAATTACATCAGACATTTTCTTTATTTCTTCAACAACCTTTCCATCCTCAATTGCATTTAGTATTTTAGCCTGTTTTTCTCTATAAATTTCCTCAGTAGCTTTAATCGCTTTTTCAGCATTTAAGCTAATAGTGGTTGCTTTCTCTTCGATTTTAAGGGAGGCTTCATTTTCTTCATTAGCATTGTCAGCTATTTTTATAATAATATTTTGTATTTCTTCACCTGATGCGCTAATTTCCTCTGTTGAAGAACTGGTATCCTGCATGCTGGCGGCTATTTCCTGAACTGATGCAGTAACGTTTTCAACCTGTGCAGATATTTCTTCTGTTGCTGCAGAAAGATTTTGACTTGAGGAAGTAAGTGTAATTATTATATTATCCAAATGCTTTACTAATTGATGGGTGTTTAAAACGGCAGTGTTAAGTGCTGTAGCAAGTTCTCCAAACTCATCCTTTGTTTTTAGATCAAGCTTTTGAGTTAAATTTCCCTTTGCTAGTTCCTTTGCAAACAGGACTCCCTTTTTTAGTTGTTTTGTTATTATAAAGCTTAGTGCTCCTCCAAGAATAATAACAAGTAGAACTGATAGTACAATCATAGTGGTCATCAATCTACATGTTTTTTTGAAAATGCTTTTTCCATCGATATTTTTTTGGTTGGCATATTTTTCATTAAAATCTATTAAATATTTTAGCTGTCTCAGGGATTCCTCTCTTGCTCCCTTTACCTTTTCACGAAGTAATAAGGCTGCTTCCTTTTTATTCTGCGAGATTAAGTTAACCATATCCGTTCTTAAAGTACGATAATTTTCTACGGATGATTTAAGTTCTTTAACAGCGCTTTTTTCTTCATCTGTGAGGTCTGTAGCTTCATATTGCTGCAACAACTGATTACTTTCTGAGGATAAACTGTCAATTGTTTGAATGTTAGATGTTATATTGCTGCTATCTGTATTATTAAACATATCCTCCACTTCTGCACGTGCAGCTATTTCATTTGCATAAACTTTACTGAGTATTTTTACAGGTATTAAACATTCATTATACATTTCACTCATACCATTGTTGATTTTACCTGAACTGTATATTCCGTATACACCAACAAATGCTGTTAATATAGATATAATTAAAAAACTACTTATTAGCTTTGTTCTAATTTTTAAATTTAAAAACCACTTCATCATAAACTCCTCCAAATATAGATGCTTAGTTATTCATTAATTTAATAAATTCATTTGATATTTCTGGATCAAACTGAGTTCCTGCATTTCTTTTAATTTCCTCAAGGGCATCATCTTTTCTCAGTGCTTTCTTGTATACTCTATCATTGGTCATGGCATCGTATGAGTCTACGATGGATATTATCCTTGATAGTTTAGGAATATGCTCCCCCTTTAACCCTTTAGGATAACCTTTACCATCCCAGCGTTCGTGGTGGCATAGTATGTAATCAGCTATGTGGGATAATTCCTTGCTTGTTTTTGCTATTCTGTATCCAACCTCAGTATGTTTTTTTATTTCATTGTATTCTTCTTCTGTAAGTTTGTCAGGCTTTAGTAATATATTATCGGGTACACCTATTTTACCTATGTCGTGCAATAGTGCTAGGAGGCAAAGATCATCCTTTTCACTTGCAGTCAGGCTTAGGCTATTACCTAATTTGCTGCATAGATCTGCCATTCTCTGGGTGTGCTCAAGTGTTTCATAGTTTCTTTCAAACAGGGATTTTCTTAAGGATTTGAATAGAGTGCTGCGCATGCTTTGAGACTGTAGTATTTTATTCCTATACATCCTGTCTCCAGCATACTTAATACATTTAGACGTGCTTAATTTATTAGACTTTCGAGTGTAGTAACCAAGTGCAATACTTGGCTTAACTATTTCATCTCTATGATCTTCACACAGGACTCTTATTCTTTCGCAAATAGATATTACTTCTTTTTCCCCTGTTCTAGGTAATACTATTGAAAATTCATCTCCGCCTAGCCTTGAAATAATACATTCCTTTCTGCAGGCATTTTTTAAAATATCAGCTATAGTTATCAGTAGTTTATCACCCTTTTCACTTCCAAACACATCATTTATTACCTTTAAGCCATTTATATTGCCAAATATAAAGGATACAGGTAAATTACTTCTGCCCTTTAACTTTTTTAGAGCTTCGTTATAATGAGCACGATTATAAAGCCCAGTTAATTCATCATGCTTCACTAAATATTCCAATTCATCCTCTGTTCTTTTTATTTCTGTTATATCCCTAAATGCAAATATTAAACTATATAAATTATGGTGTTTGTCTACAACAGGAGATACATTTATTGATATATTTCTATTTGTGCCTTCCCTTGATATTAAAATCAAGTCGTCTTGAAAATGCATTGCCTCCTTGGTTTTTATTAGCTTGTTTATAGGTAATTTTATCTTCAAACCGATAATTTCGTTGATGATGTTAAGTACATCATCAAGCTTTTTACCTATAGCTTCTTCTTTACTCCAGCCTGTTAAAGCCTCTGCTGCTGAATTCATGGATGTTATTTTACTTGAATTGTCAATTGTAATGATTCCTTCACCGATAGAATTCAATGTTGCTTTTAATAAATTTCTTTCCTTCTCTAATGCGATTCGTGCTTCCTTTAGTTCATTTATTTCTCTTTTGATGTTTGATACATCTGTTACCATATTAACCCCCTCCAATATGATTCTTATATTTCCCCCAATGCCTATTAAGTGACTGAAAATGATTTAATAAAGAAGTTAGTGCTACTTATTATATGTAATTTCCGGTAAATGGGAGAGAGCTGTTGCATATTTGTTAGATTTTTAGTTCTATATATTTTAGTAATATTGCAAGTGTCATGACAATAATATGCCAAGGTATTGACAAATATCTGTCATTACCTTGGCATATTATACCACTAATAAAATATACTATCAATGAAAGTGTTACATTGTTGTAATAAAGTTTACAAACTATGAGCAATTTTGACACAAGTCATGCTGAATGATCATGAAGAAACTAAAAGGATAACTAACTTCTTTTATAAAAATACTTAACGAGTTAGTAAAAAATTATAAAACAATATGAAAAATAGTATTAAAAATTTTGAATTGTTATATAAATTCTATAAAGGTTATTAGAAAATTCGAGAAATGATGATAGAAAATTCCTTTCATTTACAAGGATGGGGCAGTATAAGGGGGTGAGCCAGACACATACTAAAGAAAGAAACCCGGATATTGACCCGAAGGCTCTTCACCTCACTGCAGTTGGGGTGTTACAATAATAGATATGCCACGCTGCTTGGTTCCAATAATAATAAATGTAATATGCGATGCAATTGTGGTAAGATTCTATGAAATACAGTCAATAGGAAAAAGTTATAGCAGAATTAGGTAAGCATTATGTATAAACGGAGAATATTTTAAAATAAGAATAAGGGGGTATCTATGAAGAATTTAAAGGAAATAATTGATGCAGCGGCAGGAAGAATAAAATGCGATCTGGTGTTTAAAAACTGCAGAATTGTAGATGTATTCTCCCACCTTATAGTCGATGGAAGCCTTGGAGTAAAGGATGGAGTTATTGTAGGAATAGGGGATTATGATGGTGAAAGAATAATCGATGGAGGGGGAAGGTATCTTGTTCCTGGCTTCATAGACAGCCATGTACACATTGAATCATCAATGGTAAGTCCCACTGAGTTTGCAAAGGGTATAATACTCTGGGGAACAACATCAATCATTGCTGATCCTCATGAGATTGCAAATGTAAGCGGAGCTGATGGTATAGATTATATAATGAAAGCAAGCAGTAAAACACCTTTAGATGTTTTTATAATGGTTCCCTCCTGTGTACCAGCAACGGAGTTTGAAAATTCTGGAGCTGTAATAGATGTGAATATAATAAAAGGATATATTAAAAAGGAAAGGGTCTTAGGCCTTGGAGAGCTAATGGATTACCAAGCAGTTATTGTAGGGAAGGGCAGCATTATCAAAAAGATTGAAGCCGCAGGAACAAAGGTTATAGATGGTCATGGCCCGATGATTTCTGGAATGGAGCTTAATGCCTATGCTGCATCAGGAGTTAAAACCGAGCATGAATGTTCTACAGTGGAAGAGATGAGAGAGAGAATAAGCCAGGGAATGTATATTCTACTAAGACAGGGCTCTGCAGCAAGAAATCTTGAGAAACTTATAAAGGGTGTAGATATATACAATTCAAGGAGGTGCCTTTTCTGCACCGATGATAAGCACCCACAGGATATATTAACAGAAGGTCATATCAACTATAATATAAAGCTTGCAATAGAAAATGGGCTCGATACGATTACAGCCATTGAAATAGCAACCATAAATGCAGCACAGTGTTATGGATTAAATGGAAAGGGAGCAATTGCTCCATCCTATGATGCGGATTTGGTTCTGTTGGAGGATTTGGTAGAATTCAAACCATATATGGTTTTCAAAGGTGGAAAGCTTGTGGCAAGAGAAGGGTCACCAGCTTTTGAGGGAAACAGCTTTGACTATGAAAGTGTTAAAGGAAGAGTAAAAATAAATATAAGCATAGATAGCTTTAAGATAAGAATGAATAAAAACAGAGCAAGGGTTATTAAGCTTATACCAAGAAACCTTGTAACAAAAATGGTTATAAGGGAGGTTGAGCTTGAAAATGGTGAATTTAAAAGTGAAAGGAATCCAGGTCTTTTAAAGCTTGCTGTTATAGAAAGGCACAAGGAAACAGGAAATATAGGACTTGGAATAATAGAGGGCTTCGGGCTTAAAAATGGGGCAATAGCTACAACAATAGCCCACGATTCCCACAATCTTATTGTAATAGGTGATAATGACAGGGATATGTACATCGCGGCAATGGAAGTAAAAAAAGCATCAGGGGGAATTACAACTGTATCAAATGGCAGGGTTATAGATACATTACCTCTTCCCATTGCAGGTCTTATGTCAGACAGAAATTTGACAGAGGTATGTGTTAAGCTTGAAGGAATGATTAATACAGCCCATGAAAAGCTTGGAGTTTCAAGGGACTATGACCCCTTTATGACACTTGCATTCATGGCACTTCCTGTGATACCAGAAATCAAGTTAACAGATATGGGATTGTTTGATGTTTTAAATTCAAGATTCATTCAAAGTGAGGAAAAATAGAATATAAAAAGGGGCTGTCACACTAACGAATATTATCGCCTTAAAAGCCAGGCACATGACGCTTTTAAAGTTATTTTCGTTAGTATGGCAGCCCCTTTTTATATTTTTAAGGTAAATAAAGATTATAAAAGCAGCTATATTAATCACATTATGGATGGTGTATTGTGCCATTAATAAATCAAGGAAAATGGTTCCACATAAATGTATAGTGCCAAGAAATATAGAATTATTTATGTAGAACATATAAAAAATCTGTAAAAAATAATAATTGAGCTTACTCTGGGTAAAAATAATACCATACATTACATAGGGTATTATGAGGTATTATATGAAGAATGCTTTTTCAAAATTGTCAGATATTTTTAAGTATAAAGCACCTAAAGGCGGGAAAGACTTTGAACTCCTTGAAAGCGAGAAGGAAGATAAAAATCATGAAACGAGTAGCAAATTATCAGAAAAAAGTAGAGAGAATAAAGGTAAGGATATTGGAGACAGTGAAAAAAATGAAATATTAAAAAATTCATCTTTAACAATAGCTTTATGGAATAATATGAGGAAAAATAATACAAGCAAAAATGAAAAGGTGGAAATAAACAGGGTATCAGCGAATTTAAATTTAAATATGAACGCTATAAAAAGCGAGTTTAAAATGAATAAAAATCAAGGGATTGAAATTAGAAGTTTTAATATAGCAGGAAGTGTTAAAGCATTTTTACTATTTATATCTAGTGTTGTTGATGAAAAAATAGTAAATCAATCTATTTTAAAGCAGCTTATGAATTGTGAAAATTTTTATATTTGTAAAAATAAACCA
This sequence comes from Clostridiaceae bacterium, assembly GCA_032095175.1. Lineage (GTDB taxonomy): Bacteria > Bacillota > Clostridia > Clostridiales > Caloramatoraceae > DAMCZI01. The sequence goes on along the minus strand of DAMCZI010000030.1, from coordinate 27,406 downwards.
ATAACAGATTTTATATTGGATAATGTTCTCCCAATTGATGTGGTATCAAAGGAAACTAATATGAATAAAATAATTCTCGAAGTACTTAATGGCAAAACAGCTCTTTTCATTGACGGCTATGATGAATGTATAGTTATAAAAAGTGTAGGATATCAAAAAAGAAATGTTGATAAGCCGATAACAGAAAATGTTGTTAAAGGGGCTCAGGAGGCATTTACTGAGAACTTGGAAACTAATATAGCATTAATTAGGAGGATATTAAGAAATAAAAGTCTGATAGTAGAAACTCAGGTAGTAGGGAGAGCAGATAATTCGAGGTGTGCCATAATATATCTTGATGATGTATCCAATCCTAGGATTGTAGATGAAATAAAAAGAAGAATAGGAAGATTTGAATTTGATATGATAATGGGTGGAGGAATTATAGAGCAAATGATTGAAGACAATCCATATGCCATATTTTCTCAAGTATTGAGTACTGAAAGACCAGATAGAACAGCGGCCCTTATTATGGAAGGTAAAGTAGCGATTATTGCAAATGGGACCCCCTTTGCTGAGATAGTTCCTATAACTTTTTTTCATCTTTTTCATACATCAGAGGACTTACTGTTGCGATGGGAATATGGTACTTTTTTAAGAATAATAAGATTGCTTGCAGTGTTTATTTCTATATACTTACCAGGAATGTATGTTTCACTAACATTATTTCATCAGGAAATGATACCGACCGAACTATTGTTATCAATAGCACAGGCAAGAGTGAAGGTACCATTCCCTACGATTGTAGAAATTATCGGAATGGAGTTGTCATTTGAGCTCATACGCGAAGCAGGTATAAGAGTACCAGGAGTGATAGGTCAGACATTGGGAATTCTTGGGGCGTTGATACTTGGTCAGGCAGCAGTAGCTGCAGGACTTGTAAGTCCTGTGCTAATAATTGTTGTAGCGTTAACAGGATTAGGGAACTTTGCATTACCCAATTATACTTTAGCTCTTGCCATAAGGATAATTAGATTTGGGTTTATTATTTTCGCAGCAATTGCTGGTTTCTATGGAATTGCTATTTCAACATTTCTGCTTGGATGTTTAATGTGTAGTATAAAATCCTTTGGAGTACCATATTTTGCTCCAATTGCGCCAAAGACCAAATCCAACAGAGATTTAATTATAAGACCCCCAATATGGACACTAAGTGAGAGGCCGGATTTTTTGAACACAGTAAACAGGAAACGTAAATCAAAAAACAAAAAAAACAGAAAGCTTAATGAAAGAGGGGAAAAATGAATTGATTGAAAAAGGCAGGTTCGGAGTTGGTGAGGCTACTTGTCTTATTTCTTTAACATTAATAGCAAGGGTTTTTTATACGAGTCCTGCCCTAGCAGCTCAAAAGGTTGGAAATACTCTCTGGTATATGTCCGTAATATCTACAATTGCAGCAATAGGTATGTTTATCCCTATATATATTTTACTAAAAAGGCATCCTGATAAAAATATTTTGGAGATATATGACATGGTAACAGGGCCTATTATAGGTTCTATATTTTCTTCTATTTTGTTTATTAGTATAGCATTTAGCATTGTTTTAAATATTAGAGAATTTACAGATGTACTTAATATATTTATATTACCTACAACTCCTAAGGAATTTATGGTTGGCTTATTTATTATTTCAGTAGTTGTAGCAAGTTTTCTTGGACTTGAACCTATTGCAAGATTTTCGAAACTATTTTTTTATGCGCTGATTGTTGGATTAGTATCAGTCACAGTATTGGCATCTAAGAATTTTCACTACCATTATCTGTTTCCTATTGGAGGATATGGAGTAGATAAAACTATAGTAAATGGATTTAAGTGGACAGTAGCATATAGGGAAATAATACTTCTTGGTTTATTTGCTCCATGTCTTCAAGGAACCAAATATGTAAAAAAGGCTGGATATAGAGCAATTATTATTACTGGTGCAGTTTTTTTTATTGGTTTTTGTACAATTAATCTATCATTTCCGTACGGTGTTGTACAGGAAATTACTGCTCCTCTATATATTATTGCTTCTTTAATTGATTATGGAAGGTTTTTTCAAAGATTGGAGTCAATCTTTGTATTAACTTGGAATCTATGTACTTTGATATCAGTTGCAGTTAGTTTTTATGGAGCTATAAATGTGTACTGTCATATCTTTAAAATAGAAGATAAGAAACCTATAATTCTTCCATTTGCAGTTTTTATATTTAGTTTGGTATTAATGCCTGAAAGCTTCAGCATAATTATTAATAAATTACTTCCTGTGTTACTAAATTACGGGTGGATAGTATATTTTATGCCACCATTTATCGCTCTTATCTCAGATATGATATTTAAAACAAAAGGAAGAAGTAAAAATGCGTAAAATATTTTGTGTTTTTCTATTATGCTGTTCCATAACATTAAATTTGGCATCATGTTATGATGCAAGAGAAATAGATGAGCAGGCATTTGTAATGTCCATTGGAATAGAAAAAGGTGTTTCAAATAAATGGCGTATTTCGTTTAAATTTTCTGTAGCTAAGTCAAATGGTAAAGGTTCAAGCGAAATGAATGACTCTAGGAGTGGGAATAACAATGAGTATACATCGGCAGTTGTAGATTCCCCATCCTTCTATGCAGCAATAAATCTTGTTAATTCTGCTATACCTGAAAGGTTGAATTTTACACATGCAAAGTATCTTCTCATATCGGAAGAAGTTGCAAGGACATCAGAGTTCTCAACAATAGTAACATCAATAGTGAGATTTTATCAAATACGAAGGAGTATGAATGTAATAATAGTCAGAGGTTCCGTCTATGATTTCTTAGAAAATGCTAATCCAGTTTTAGGAGAGAGTATAGCTAGATTTCAAGAGGGACTTATTAATGAGTGGAAAGACAGCAGTTTTTATAAGCCAATAAAGCTAAGTGATGTTAATAATAGTATAAAATCATCATTTAGGGAACCTATTGCAATATTAGCAAGTGTAAATACATATAAAAATTTTAAGCCGAGCGGCGAAAAGTGGGAAGGAGATCCAAAATATGCGAACTATCTAGCTGGTCAGATGCCAAGGAAGGGTGGGGGAAAGGTAGAGTTTATGGGATGTGCAGTAGGAAATGGTGAACGGGTTGTTGATATATTAAAGGGATTTGAAGCTAGAATATTATTTATGGCAAGGGGGGAATTTAAGACAGGAATTTTTACAATTGATGACCCTATTGAAAAAAATAAAGCAGTTTCAATTGATATGGCACAAACAGAGAAACCTAAAGTAACTGTTAAATTTAGAAAGGGTATACCAATTATTAATATAAAAATTTCTTTGAAGGGGGACCTTATGGCCATAGAAAGCAGAATAGATTATGAAGATCCTGAAAAAGCTAAAGTTTTAGAGAGAGATATAGAAAAAATAACAAAGGTACAATTGGATGAACTAATTAAGAAATATCAAAATTTAGAAACAGATGTGTTCAAGTTTTCAGAAGTTGCAGTGAGAAAGTTTGGGACAATACAGGAATGGGAGGATTATAATTGGAATCAGAAATTTAAAGATGCAGAAGTATTAACCAGTGTGGATTTTAAAATTAGAGGTATAGGCACTTTAATTAAAAATTCTCCAATAATAAAGAATGGTGGAGAACCTGAATGAAATATTTATATGTGCTATTACTAATTATACCTTCTTTTTATACATTTAGTTTTTCTAAATATTGTTGGAGAAAAAAATCTTACAGAGCTGGAATAGGCTCAGCTATTATGGCATTAGCAGGAGTGATATTACCTATAATTTTTTTAATCTTATTTAAAATGGGTAGTTGATTTTATATGGACAAATTTAGAGAAGTTCTGGAATGAATTTTTATAATTTAAATAAGCACTATCAATAATACACTTAATAAAGTGCTGATAGTGCTTTTAGTATATTGTATAAACAATAAATGTGAACTTAAAAGATACCTATTTGACGCTTATTCAGCAATATGTTTCGCATAAATGATTCTACATTGCTTGATCCTAAACATTTATGCGAGATGATATTCCTTGATTCATAAATAGCAATATTCATTATTCAAAATCTTTATTACGATTTATATAATTCACAAGTAGTATCTTCGTAAAACTTAGTCTTTGTTCTCTCAAACCTTACCCCTGCATATAAAAAGCAAAGTGCAGCGGATAAAAGTGAGAGACCAAGTGAAATAAAGAAAGTTGCCATGTAAAGGGCAGGTATAACGTTTAGCTTTCTTAGGGTAATACCAAATATAATCATAAATGCCATGATGGAGAATCCTTTTAAATCAAAGAACGAAAAAACACAGTGCTTTTCAAGCTTTGAATTGATGATTCTTCTTGTGTGCTTTAAATACATCCTTAAAAAAACAAATCTAAAGAATGGGACATATCCAGCGATACCTATTAAGAAATTTATCCAATATGATTTTGAATTCATAAGTATATCAGTTATTCCCATAAGCAAAATTCTGTAGGATGCAAATCCCCAAACTAGAGCTGCAGCGAAAAAGAGAACTCTTTTTGGAACAGCTGGCTTAATTCTTTCTGCAAATTCCATATAAAAACCTCCCGTATAGAATACAACAAATAGAAGAACTTTCTATATTTTAATTATAATGCTTTTTGAAATTTTCCACAACACGAATGAGAACGATTCTCAAAATGTTCACAAATTAATAAAGAGGATATATGGAAGGCTACATTTCTATTATTAAAAGCCAATTAGTGTTGATTATCAATCAATCCTAATTGGCTTTTGATTTATTGGAATTCACTAAAGATAGCTCTTAAAGTTTTATTATCTGTATTAATTACATTCTCACAAATTGTTTTCCCGTTGGGTGTAATAGCCTTAGGATTAGCACCTGCATCTAGTAAAGTTTGTGCCATTTCACAATTTTCAAATACCAGAGCCTTTTCAAGAGGATATTTACCTTCGGAATCCTTTTGATTTACGTCTATGGATTTACTTTCTATAATCTCATCAACTAGTGTAGTATCATTTGAAAGCACTGCACTGGTGAATTGATCTATGGTATACTTTCCGTTACTAGCTGTCTTTTTTACATCGGATGATATCTTTTCTTCGCTGCCCTTTTGTCTGACTTTTATGCTTCCAACTCCTGCGCTTAAATCTATTCTTATTGTATTCTTTGCATCATTGCTCTCATATGTGTATCTAGAACCATTTTTAACAAATCCATCTATATTAATACCGCCTACGCCTGTTTCAAGGTCTATTATACAGTTCATATTCTTTGGAACATATATAACTGTGCTTCCAACCCCTCCATCTATGTCTACATCAATATCATGGTTGTAGCTGCCAGACATATCTATGGTTGTTTCTCCAACTCCAAGCTGAAGTTGGAGCTTTTCAAGGTTTATTTTACGTAAATCAAGGTTGCTTTTACCTACGCCCATATCAGCATCGATATCAAGCAGTACATTGCTATTGAATTTCAGGTTCCATTCATACTTAAATTTTCCTGAAACATTGCTAGTTGTTGATGATGGCTGCTCAATTGATAGTTTTCCTTCATCATTATTTTTACTGTAATTAACCACTGGCTTCCATTCCTCAACGTTGTAAACAAACTCACTATCCATAAGCTTATCATTAGGGGTTCCGCCCTCAATATTAAGCTTTGCTACTCCTATACTTAAATTAAGTTTAGCCTTTTTAATGCCTTCCAAGTTTATAACGCTGTTTTCTCTTTTGGTTTCAACAATCGTTACACCTTTGCCCCAATTGTTGCCATCTGAACCAAGATGTATCGTGCATCCTGGTAAGAGCAGAATCAATGCAGTCAACCCCAAAACGACCCATTTCTTTTTCATAGAAAAGACCCCCTTCTATAATTCAATCTTGTTATCAATAAGGTATGCAGAGCCAAAGAAGAGAAGTATGGATGCTGCCAGATTAAATATAAACTGGCTTAGGCTATAATTCATAACCCCATTGTTTATCTGCATATTTATGCTGATCCCGTTCATCGTAGTTGTTCCCATTGAAGCAAATGGAATTCTAATTAGGACCAAATTGTTTAGTTTAAAGCTAATCCAGCCTATAAGTACGTTAAGTATTACAAATGTTATGAAGCCTATAAGACCTTCATGCTTTCTTATAGGAATTATTGATTTTGAGAGTATCATTGAAAAATATATTGTCAAAAGCAATAATACAATTCCTAGAACTCCATCTAGTGAAACAAGTGCAATTGCTGAAAGATTTACTGATTGAACTATTTTACTTAGTATTTCTTTCATATTTACCATTTCAAAGGCTCTCTTAATTATACCAAAATATACCATAAGTGAAAATGCTGTAGGTATAACAATAATTTGTATTAAGGATACAATAAGTCTTGAACCTATTATTGAATATCCGCTCTGAGGAGTTGTAAAAAGCAAATAGCCTTCATTTCCATATAGATATTTTGATAAAGATTTTATGCAGTTTAAAACTATAATTACAAATGTTGCAACACCTATTGCAAAGACAATAAGGTTTGTTATACCTAAATATATAAGAGCATTTTTTTCACTGGATATAGGTATTACAATATTTGAAAATATAGATACAATTGCTATGCAAGCCAATATTCCTATGATGCTTTTATATATACCCTTTAATTCATATTTTATTAGTGAAAACATTACTTAAACACCTCCCTGAAGAGTTCGTCAATTGACATTGATTTTTGAATTCTTAAATCCTCAGCACTTCCTTCGAGTACTATTTTTCCTTCAGAAATAAACATTACGTCGTCAAAAAGCTTTTCCATAACATTTACCTGATGGGTTGAGATAAGCATTGTGCTGTCTTCTCTAAAGTTTGAGATTATTGTATCTATTATCTTTTCTCTTGCAGTTGGATCAACTCCTCCAAGAGGCTCATCAAGTATGTAGAGCTTTGCTTTCCTTGCTATTGTTAGAGATAAAGAAAGCTTTTCTCCCATACCCTTTGAAAGTGATGTAACCTTGCTTTCAATATCAAGATTCATAAATTTTAGAAGTTCTATTGCCTTGTCTCTGTCAAAATCCTTATAAAAGTCACTATAGTAATCAACTGCATCCCTTATTTTCATCCACTTAAAAAGGTAATCCTTATCAGAAAGGTAGGAGACTATTGATTTTGTATGGAGCCCTGGCTTTTGTCCATCTATCAGTATTTCTCCTCCTGTCTGTCTTAAAAGTCCTGCTGCAATTTTCATAAAGGTGGTTTTTCCACTTCCATTTGGCCCTAAAAGTCCAATTATTCTTCCTACTGGAAGATCTATGTTTACTTCATCCAGCGCTTTTTTCCCTGAATAATTTTTGCTTAGGTTTACTGCACTTAATATATATTCCATTAACACCCATCCCCCTTTGTTTTTTCTTCTATAATTTCAAGTATCTCTTTAGCTGTGAAACCCAGATTTTTCATACCCTCTAGGAAGGAGTTTATTGTTTCTTCAGCCATTTCCTTTTTAAGCTTTATAATCAGTTCTTCATCTTCGCTCACAAACGTTCCCATTCCCCTTTGAGTGTAGGTTATTCCTTCTCTTTCAAGCTCTTGATATGTCCTTTGTATAGTATTTGGATTTACCTTTAGGCTTGCTGAAAGTTCTCTTACAGATGGCAATTTATCGCCTCCTAACAATTTCTTTGTTACTATATCCAACTTAATAAGATTCATTACCTGAATGTAAATTGGTACTTTATCGTCAAATTTAAGTTCCATCTACTCACCTCGTTTCATTGTATTAGTGTACTATATACATAGTACACTAATACAATATTGTTGTCAACATTTAGTAAAAAATATTTTTAAGATGATAATCGTAAAAATGGTATCTTGTTTTGAAATGTAACAATAGGAAATGATAATACTGTGAAAATTAAAATGCATGAAAGTTTTCATGCTTTTAATTTTCACAGTATTAAATTGATTTTACTTGCATTTTGTTTCTATTATGTAATCAATGGCATCGGAATTTTCTTGAACTATAACCCTGATATCCTGAAGCTCTCTTAAAATTTTTTCTAAAAGCTCTTGTTGATTATTACTCATAACAAAACACCCCCAAAAGTAGTATTATCATATATTATAAGATATAAATAAAATATTATATATGAGTAAATGAAGGGATGAAAGGAATATATTTCTGTATTTACCTTTCATTTTATAGAAAATTCAAAATAGTAAAAAATATGCTTGTATTAAGGTGATCACTGGTATTATTTGCACTAATATTGATTATGATAGTAATTTCAAATAACTAAGAATTGTCTTAACTAAAAAGTATTTGTAAGACCAAATATTTTTGTTTATACTAAATTATAATTGATTGGAGTTTTAACTAAATAAACTACAGGGGAGGAATAAAATGTATAGTTTTAAAAATGACTATAGTGAAGGGGCACATCCAAGAATTTTAAATGCTTTGTTAGAATCAAATATGGCTCAAGAGGAAGGCTATGGGAATGACGCCCATACTCAAAATGCAATTTCTATGATAAAAAATTTAATAGAAAATCAAAATATTGATGTTCATCTTATACCAGGAGGAACCCAAACAAATCTAGTAGCAATTGGAGCTTTCTTAAGATCTCATGAAGCTTGTATATGTGTAAATACTGGACATATTGCAGTTCATGAAACGGGAGCAATAGAATATACAGGACATAAAGTAATTACAGTAGATTCAAATGATGGGAAAATAACACCTGAAAAAATCCAGGAAGTATTAAATATTCATAGTGATGAACATATGGTAAAGCCTAAGCTTGTATATATTTCTAATCCAACAGAGCTTGGCACAGTATATAAAAAAGAGGAACTTAAAACTTTAAGTCAATTCTGCAAATCCAAGAATCTTATATTATATGCAGATGGCGCAAGACTAGGCTCGGCTCTTTGTGTAAAGGAAGCTAATTTAACCTTGGCAGATATGTGTGAATTAACAGATGCATTTTTCATAGGTGGAACCAAGATAGGGGCTCTTCTCGGTGAAGCTCTTGTAATAAAAAGTGAAAATCTAAAGGAAGACTTTAGATATAACATAAAACAAAAAGGGGCATTACTTGCCAAAGGAAAGCTTCTGGGAGTTCAATTTGAGGAATTATTTAAGGATAATCTTTATTTTGAGCTTGCAAATCATGCAAATGAAATGGCAAAGCTTTTAGCCAAAGGTATAGAGGATGCCAACTACAAGTTTTTGATAGATTCACCAACCAATCAAATTTTCCCTATTTTAGATAATAAACTAATTGAGAAATTAGAGAAAAACTATGCTTTTTATATTTGGGAAAAGGTTGATGATAACTATTCTGCCATTAGATTAGTCACTTCATGGGCAACTAAAAAAGAAGCTGTACTGGAGTTCATTGATGAATTAAAAAAAACATGCTAATACATAAGGTGGCTGTTAGTTGTTTAACAGCCACCTTATATTATAATGAGGTAGGTATTTCTATTTCATTAACTTGCAGATATCATTAGTAAATTCTACAGGATCTTCTATAGGTAAACCTTCAATTAGTAATGCCTGGTTGTATAACAGATTTGCGTACATTTTCAGTTTGTCTTTGTCATTCTCAAAGGCATCCTTTAAAGAATTAAATATACTGTGGTTAACATTGATTTCTAGAACCTTAGCTGCTTCTAAATTGTTGTTATTAGGCATAGCACTAAGTACCTTTTCCATCTCGATTGATAACTCGCCATCGCTGGATAGGCAAACTGCATGTTTCTTTAGTCGTTTTGATGCTCTTACATCCTTAACCTTTCCAGAAAGATTTTCCTTCATTAATTCAAAAATCTGTTTTGTATCTTCCTTTTCTGAATCAGAAGTATCCTTTTTATCATCAACCTCGATGCCTAAATCTCCACTTGAAACAGATTTGAATTCCTTTTCCTTATAGTTCATTAACATCTTTATTGCAAATTCATCAATATCATCTGTAAAGTATAGTATGTCATAGCCCTTATCTGATACAAGCTCTGTTTGAGGAAGCTTGTCAATTCTTTCATTTGACTCTCCACAGGCATAATAGATATACTTTTGATCCTTGTCCATAGCATTAACATATTCATCAAGGGTTATCATCTTATTTTGCTTTTTAGAATAGAACATTAGTAAATCCTGCAGCACTTCCTTGTTAGCACCAAAATCACTATAAACACCATACTTAAGCTGTCTTCCAAAGTTTTTGTAGAATTCTTCATATTTATCTTTATCATTTTCAAGCATGGATAACAGTTCACTTTTAATCTTGTCCTTAATCTTCTTTGCAATAAGCTTAAGCTGTCTGTCATGCTGAAGCATTTCCCTTGAAATGTTTAAGGATAAATCCTCGGAATCTACCAGACCTTGAACAAAGCTGAAGTAATCTGGAAGTAAATCAGAACATTTATTCATTATAAGTACACTACTTGAATAAAGCTCTAAGCCCTTTTCATATTCAGCAGTATAGAAATCAAATGGAGCCTTTGATGGTATGTATAATATTGAGTTAAACATAACAGCACCATCAACACTTACATGTATTGATTTTAATGGTTTGCTGTAGCCAAAGTGCTTTTCCATATAGAATTTTTCATAGTCTTCATCCTTAAGCTCGTTCTTATTCTTTCTCCATATTGGAACCATACTGTTAACTACTTCGATTTCTTTATATTCCTCATAGTCGTTTTCAGAACCCTCTTTAAGCTTTGATTTTGTAACCATCATTTTAATAGGATATCTTATAAAGTCAGAATACTTCTTAATTATACCCTTAAGTTTGTATTCATCTAGGAACTCATCATACTTTTCATCTTCAGTATTTTCCTTAAGCTTTATAATGATCTCAGTTCCAACAAAATCCTTTTTAAAAGGTTCTATTGTATATCCCTCTGCCCCTGTTGACTCCCATTTATAGGCTTCTTCACTATCTAAGGCTCTACTTATAACAGTTACACGTTCTGCAACCATAAATACAGAATAGAATCCAACTCCGAATTGACCTATAATATCAAAGCCATCCTTAAGCTCATTTTCCTGCTTAAAAGAAAATGAACCACTATTAGCTATGATTCCGAGGTTTTCTTCTAACTCCTCTTTTGTCATACCTATACCAGTATCCTTAACTGTTAAGGTTTTGTTTTCTTTATCAGGAGTTATTTCAATATAATAGTCATCCTTATTAAAGCTAATATTTTCATCCGTTAATGCTTTATAATAAATCTTATCAATAGCATCACTTGAGTTTGAAATAAGCTCCCTCAAAAAGATTTCCTTTTGAGTATAAATAGAGTTAATCATCAAGTCCAGTAATCTTTTAGATTCAGCCTTAAATTCCTTTTTTTCCATAAAAGCTTACTCCCTTCGTAAAAGAATATAATTAGCACTCTCAAAGAGTGAGTGCTAATTATAAATTTATCAAACCTATATTATTTGTCAATAAATATTAGCAAATTTCTTCAAAATTTATGTAACTTTTTTGTTAATAAACAGAAATAGCATATAATTTGCTTTTAAAAGGATATTTTAATCTTTTACAGAGGCAATAATGATTATAAAGATTAGTTATTTATAAGAATAAGAAAAATACTGTTAACTGCCACCGTTCTTATGAGATATAATATTATTGGTGATATATATGAAAATAGAACGTTTATTGGAAATAATAATTATTTTGCTTAATAAAGGAACTGTTACTGCCAAAGATCTCGCAGACAGATTTGATGTTTCTACAAGAACAATATACAGAGATATTGATGTGCTTTCTGCTGCGGGTGTACCTGTTTTTACGAATAAAGGCAATAGGGGCGGGATATCTCTTTTAGAAGATTATGCTCTAAATAAAACACTCATATCAGAACATGAAAGTGAAAGCTTATTGTTTGCCCTAAAGACATTACAAGCAACTCAATATCCGGAAATTGATAAGATACTAGATAAAATTGGGGCTGTATTTAGAAATTCCAATTCAGCTGATTGGGTATATATTGATTTCTCACCATGGGGCAGTAATCCTAATGAATACAACAAGTTTATTGATATCAAAAAGGCAATTCTTGAATGTAAAGTTATTTTATTTGATTATGTGAACTCAGAAGGGAAAAAAAGCAGGCGAAGTATGGAACCCATGAGACTTATTTTTAAAGGTCAGTCATGGTATTTATGGGGTTACTGCAGAATAAGGCAGGATTTCCGTATATTTCGCATTACTAGAATAAAAAATGTCGTTATAACAGATGAGCTATTTGAACGAAAAAATCCTAAAAGGATAGAAAATCCAGAAACTAAGGAAGTACCAAAAACAATGGTAACTCTAAAGCTTAAATTTTATCCAGAGGTATTGTACAGGCTTTATGATGATTTTGAACATGAGACTATTATCAAAAATAATGATGGGAGTTATAGTGTAACAGTTACTTTTCCAGAGGATGAGTGGGTATATGGATATATCATGTCCTTTGGTTGTTATGTAGAGGTTTTGGAGCCAGAACATATACGTAAGATAATTAAGGATAGGATGAGAAAGGCTTTGAAATTTTATGAAAAATAAATTTGAATATGACATACAGTAGTCCTATTTAGTGCGATATTATTTATACATCAAAGCTTTTTATTTACGAGTTTGGGTATAAGCGCCTCTCTGAGGGTCCATACTTGAAAAAAATATAGGAGGAGTTCAAGATGATAGAACTACCTGAATCTCATGTGTTAGTAAAACAAATTAATCAGGTATTGAAAGAATATGTAATCAGCATTACGATTAGTCTACCTTTGCTCGTCCGTAATTATCCATAAGTTTAATATATATCCAAAAGGTTTCTTTTTGCAATAACAATATTATAAGAATAAGTAAGATATAAAGAGATAGTTAAAGAATATAGAGGAAGGTGTGAGATTATCTATGGAAAAAATTACAATGTGTGGATATAGGTGTGATTTATGCAAGGCCTTTGCTCCTAATATAAAAAATAACGATGAGAGAGAAATATTAAGCAATGTATGGAATAAATATTATGATCTTGATATACCAACAGAGGAGATATATTGTGAAGGGTGTAGATGTAGTAAAGAAAATGCCAAACGTATAGATATGAATTGTCCAGTTCGCAAGTGTGTAATTGATAAGCAGATTGATAATTGTGGTGAATGTGTTGAGTTTCCATGTGCAATTTTTAATGAACGAAAGGGACTTTCACTTCAAGAAGCGAAAGAAAGAATGGGAAGTAACTTCTGTGCAGATGAATACAATAATTACTTATTAGCTTATGATAATATGACTAGATTAAAAGAACATAAAAAGAGTAAGTAAATTATTTTTTACTATAGAAGTTGGACGAACTTGATAGAATCAGGTTTTGTGGGTAGGGATACAGAACGTGATTTATTTGGTAATCTTGGAGGCTATAAGACGATTATGAGTAAAAACACTGTTGATAAACCATGCCCTATCTGTAATACTACTATTAAAAAAGAAGCGTATCTTGGAGGAAGTATATATTACTGCACAAGCTGTCAAAAGTTATAGTGTTCTTAATTTAAAGGAGAGAAATGGAAAGTGATAGATTGTTTTAAATATATAATTTTGAGGTGATAAAATGAAGGTTAATATGATTACAAAAGAATCTTTTTCTGTTATAGGAAAACTTGGACAAGGGTTATCTAGTAAAGGCTTTGAGTGGATACCTCCATTATGGCAAGAAGCAAATAGTAAATTTGATGAAATAAGAAAACTGGCTAAAATTGATTCCACAGGTAATATCCTTGGAATTTGGGGTGCAATGAGTGATATTGATGACAAATTTGAACGTTGGAAGGAACAAGGGAAATATTTAGCTGGATGTGAAGTTGTAGATAATGCAGTACCACCAATTAATTGGACAAAGTGGGTAATACCATCATATAAATATGCAGTTATTAAATGCACCCAAGATACATATGGTGATATTTTCAATTGCATGGTTAATGAATATATACCTCAGCACGACTACACTATTGTTGGGGCAGTACATGAATTTTATGATCCGAAGTGTTCTAATGGTGAATTATATCTCTACTTTCCAATTGAAAAATTGTAATTGTATATCTTCAGGCTGTAGTTTAAATTAATCAATGATTTCTTAAATTGAATATCTTATTGATAATTCAAATTTTATATCCGTTATATGTGATGTGCCTGGCGCCTCTATCACATTATCTTCCAATATTCATCATAATATTACTATAAGGATATTTCTTAGGAGTTGAATATGGAATGGAAGAACACACAGTTGATAATAAAAGAGGATTTACATTGCAAGCTTATTTTGAGCCTAATGGCGATTTTACTAGATGTAATAATCTTATGTTGAAGCTTGTTTATGTTATGGAAGGCAGCGGAATAATGCAGGTAAATGGACAATCAGTTATCTTTTCTGCGCCTACTCTTTTTTGCTTTAATGAGATAGATGAAGTAGAACTGCAGCAGGGTATAAGCATTATAAATCAGACTTTGTACTTCAATCCCACAGTAATCAATGGCGCCTTACAGCTTGAAGTTATAAGAAAAGGTTATAGTCAATTGTCTATTACAGAATTCCAAGATTATTTTCTTCTTACCCCGTTTCTAGATAGAAAAAAGTTCTGTACGGCTTATATTGAAATAGGGCCAATAACTTCAAAAAGAATATTCAAGCTTTTTGAAGGAATGAAGGAAGAGCTTACCTACATGGAAAATGATTTTTGGGAATGTAGGTATAGAAGCTATCTACTGGAAACACTATTTTTAATACAAAATATGATAACTGATTTGAAAAGTGAGGGAAGCATTAGTATCCCTGAACCTTCAGAGAATATAAGTGATATAATTTTATATCTACATACTAATTATGATAAGAAAGTTACCATTGAAGAACTTACTGATATATTTCATATAAATAGAACAACACTTTCGGAAAAGTTTAGAAGGTCTACTGGGCTTTCCATAATAGAATACCTAGTGAAATACAGAATAAAAATGGCATCAGTAATGCTGAGAGAAACATGGCTGCCTATTTCAGAGATACTAAATAGAGTAGGCTTTAATGATAGTGTTCACTTCTCAAGAATGTTTAAAAAACATATGGGTTACACACCTTCAGGCTATAGAGAAAAATATATATTAGTAGAGTAACAGCAAAGTATCATCTTATGTTCATTTTTATCTATAATACTATAGTTTTTTTAGTATGACTTATATCACTCTATATTGAAACTATCATTTGAACTTATATTACTGATAATAATCCTATTTATTCTGATAATACTCAATTATCTAAAAGGCACAAACCTCCTATAATCAAAGTATAAATCCAATAAAATTCTAGGAGGGAGTAAAATGAAAAGTATGAACCTAAAGAAATTTAAAGCTAGAGCATGTTATCTAATAGTATGCCTTTTAACAGTATGTGTCCTTGGAGTGGCAATGTCTCAGAAGGTGCATGCTGAACCAAATCAACGGAGCTTTCCAGTGGTATGCGGTATGCAGAAATTAAGTGATGGAGTGTTTGTAAGCACTGGCGAATACGCAAAAGTTAATATGGGGTTAATAGTATCTGGTGATGAGGCGGTAATAATTGATACAGGATTAGTCTATAAAGGCTATACTCCAAATGAAGCATTAAGAGTTAAGCAGTATATTGAAGAAAACAACTTAAAACTAAAATATATATTTATTACTCATCATCATTCAGACCATGATGCAAACTTAGCAATGTTTCAAAATGATGATACAGTTCTCTATGATCCAGATAACACCAAGGACGCGCAGCTCATTTCTTTTGGGGATAGAACCTTTAAGATAATAAGGACTGATGGACATTTTAATGATGAGCATATTAGTATTGAGCTTATTAAAGAAAATATAATTTTTGCAGGTGATGTTGTGACTACGTGCATGCCTTCTGCAGTTGCATTTGAGGGTAACTTTAAGGGACTTATTCCAACACTTGAAATGCTTAGGACTGGGAATTATTCTGTAATGGTTCCCGGTCATGGAGATATAATAAATTCCCATGAAGCTATAAGATTGAATTTAGAATATCTTAAGAATGTTGAGAAATATGTAAAAAGGGTTATAGATGATAATGGAACATTAGAGGATGTGCTTATGATAAGCCTTGAAGATTGTATAGATAATACAGAGCATTTTGATATGGAAGACGCTCAGGTGATACATGAGTGGAATCTTGAAACAGCATATAATGAGTTTCTAAATGAAAATAGATAAAGATTAAGTATGTTTGTAAAAGATATTTACCATTGCTTAATCGTTGCAATAGTATTTATATGTTTCGCATAAATGAATCTACATTGCTTGACCCTAAAACATTTATGCAAAATCATATTCCTTGATTTATTAATCACACAACACCCAATGTAAAATCTTTAGTGCGATTAATATAGCTTTAATTCTAAGATTTTCATTAAGGTTTTTGATAGTATAAGAAGCATTCCTTTCTTTGGTACGATGTTTTCGCAATTCTATTATACCAAAAGGGATGTTTCTTTGCTTTATATTGGTTTAATTGCTGATTGAAAAATTCAAAATCCTTGTCAGTTGTTTTCTCATTTCCATTAGAATCCATATGCTTTAAATAGAGCTAATTTGCTTTTTCATTATTAGAATCAAATATTGACAGCGGAAAACTAACATTTATAGAATCATAGGAGTCGCTTATAGAAAAATTGGGTATGCTTTTTGAGAAAAATAGTGATATAATATGTAATATAACGAAATATAAAATTGAAAATACAAAAAAAGTTCATTATATAAAACGAGGTGAATTATTATGGCAAATGAAGTAAGAAGAATATTTGTTGAAAAGAAGACAGGCTTTGATGTTGAAGCCAAAAGTCTTTATAATGATCTCAAAACAAATCTTGGAATTAGCGGACTTGAAGGCGTAAGAATGGTAAATCGTTATGATATATCAGATATAACTGATGAAGAATATCTAAAATCAAGGGATACCATATTCTCGGAACCTACTGTTGATAGAGTTTTTGAAGAAAACTTTGAGATTAACCCAGATGAGAGACTTTTTGCTGTTGAATATCTGCCAGGACAGTATGATCAGAGGGCGGATTCTGCTTCACAGTGTATTCAGATACTCACAGAGAAGGAGAGACCACAGGTTGCAACTGCAAAGATAATAATACTAAGTGGAACTATTACAGATGAAGAATTCCTAAAAATCAAAAATTATTGCATAAACCCTGTTGATTCAAGAGAAGCACAGCTTGAAAAACCTGATACACTTGAAATTGAAGCTGTTGTTCCAGAGGATGTACAAGTTATAGAAGGCTTCATTAATATGAGTGATGATGAGCTTAAAGCTTTTATGGATAAGCAAGGCTTTGCTATGAATTTTGAGGATTTAAAGTTTTGCCAAGAATATTTCAAGGAAACAGAAAAAAGGAATCCAACCATAACTGAAATAAAGGTTATTGACACATATTGGTCAGATCACTGCAGACATACTACCTTCCAAACAATAATTCACAACGTAGAAATAGAAGATGGAAAATATACTGAACCTGTTAAAAAAGCATATAAGGAATATATTTCTTCAAGGGAATATGTATACGGCGAAAGGGAAAAGGATGTTTGCCTTATGGATATTGCCGTAATTGGAATGAAGGAATTAAGGAAGAGAGGACTTCTTGATGATCTTGATGTTTCAGAAGAAATAAATGCATGCAGCATCGTTGTTGATGCTGATGTAAATGGAAAGACTGAAAAGTGGCTTGTAATGTTTAAGAATGAAACACATAACCACCCAACTGAAATTGAACCCTTTGGTGGAGCTGCAACATGTCTTGGGGGAGCAATTCGTGACCCACTTTCAGGAAGGTCCTATGTTTATCAGGCAATGCGTGTTACTGGAAGCGGCGACCCAAGGACAAGTATAGAGGATACTATAAAGGGAAAGCTTCCACAGAGAAAGATAACAACCGGAGCAGCCAATGGCTATAGCTCCTATGGAAATCAGATAGGACTTGCAACAGGACAGGTTGCAGAAATATATGATGAGGGATTTGTTGCAAAGAGGATGGAGGTCGGTGCTGTTATAGCTGCTGCACCTTATGAAAATGTTGTAAGAGAGGTTCCTGAGGAGGGGGATGTGGTAATCCTTCTTGGAGGAAGAACAGGAAGAGATGGCTGCGGAGGAGCAACTGGTTCTTCAAAGGAACACACAGAGGAATCTATATTAACCTGTGGAGCTGAGGTTCAGAAGGGAAATGCACCTACAGAAAGAAAGATACAAAGATTATTTAGAAATAAAGAAGTCAGCAGGATGATAAAAAGATGCAACGATTTTGGAGCAGGTGGAGTTTCAGTTGCAATTGGAGAGCTATCCGAAGGACTTGATATAAACCTAGACCTTGTACCTAAGAAGTATGAAGGTCTTGATGGAACAGAGCTTTCAATTTCCGAATCTCAGGAAAGAATGGCTGTTGTAGTTGAAAATAAAGATGCAGATAGATTTATTGCACATGCAGAAGATGAAAATCTCGAAGCAATTATTGTTGCAAAGGTTACAGCTAAGGGAAGACTTAGGATGCTTTGGAGAGGCAAGACAATCGTTGATGTCAGCAGGGACTTTTTAGATACAAATGGTGTAAAGCAAATTACAGATGTTAAGGTATCAAGTCCTGAAAAGAGTTATTTTGAAAGGGAAAAAGAAGTTAAGGATATAAAGGAAGAGTGGTTTTACAATCTTGAAGGTCTTAATGTATGCAGTCAGAAGGGACTTGTTGAAAAGTTTGATAGTACAATAGGTGCAGGAACTGTTATAATGCCCTTTGGTGGAAAATATCAAATGACTCCAGCAGAGGCAATGGCTGCAAAGCTTCCTGTGCTTGATGGAGATACAAGTACAGCTACTATAATGAGCTATGGGTATAATCCTAATATATCAAAATGGAGTCCTTTCCATGGTGCTGTTTATGCAATTGTTGAGGCTGCTTCAAAGGTTGCAGCAGCTGGTGGAGATTATAGAAGAATTAGACTTACCTTTCAAGAGTACTTTGGAAAACCAGGTGAGAATCCACAAAGATGGGGAAAACCATTTAGTGCACTTCTTGGAGCACTTTATACTCAAAAAATCCTTGGTATTCCAGCTATAGGTGGAAAGGACAGTATGTCCGGTACCTTTATGGACATGGATGTTCCACCAACACTTGTTGCCTTCGCAGTTTCTGTGGGTAATGCAGGAGATATAATATCACCAGAGTTTAAAAAGGCAGGGAATAAAGTTATTCTTGTTAAGACTCCAAGGGATGAAAATGAAATGCCTGAATTCGATGTTCTACAGAAAAACTTATTAAAGGTTTATGAGTTGATAAAGGATAAAAAGGCAGTGTCAGTAGGCACAGTCAGAGGTGGCGGAATTGCTGAAGCTGTCAGCAAAATGGCCTTTGGAAATATGATTGGATTTAAATTCAATGAAGAGTTTAAGGAAGATGTATTTGTACCAGAATGTGGAGCATTTGTTATAGAGCTTGAAGGTGATGCAGAGGTTAAGGATTTAAGCTTTGTAGAGCTTGGTTTTACACAGGAAAAGCAGGCAATTGATATAAATGGAATTGAAATAGATTTAAAGAAAGCCCTAAATAGATGGCAGGCACCACTTGAGAAGATATTCCCAACAAATGCCGAGGTAGCTTCAAAGGATATTTTAGGTTCATTATATGGAACTAGAGGAACTAGCAAGGCTTCAAAATCATTTGCAAAGCCAAGAATATTTATACCAGTATTCCCAGGAACGAACTGTGAATATGACACTGCGAGAGCCTTTGAAAGAGCAGGAGGAGAAGCTAATGTTATGGTTTTAAAGAACATGACATCAGCACAAATAGAAAAGTCAATTGGGGATATGGTAAAGGCTATCAAGGAAAGTCAGATAATAGCTCTTCCTGGAGGCTTTAGTGCAGGTGATGAGCCAGATGGTTCAGGAAAGTTTATTGCTACAATATTTAGAAATCCATATATAAAGGAAGCAGTAACAGAGCTTCTTGACAGTAGAGATGGACTTATGGTTGGAATTTGCAATGGCTTCCAGGCACTTATAAAGCTTGGACTTGTTCCATATGGAAGAATAATGGATATTGACGAAAATTGTCCAACACTTACCTATAACAAGATTGGCCGCCATGTATCACAGATGGTTAATACAAGAATAGTATCAACTCTTTCACCTTGGATGAGGGGTGTAAATGAAGGAGATATCCATACAATTGCAGTTTCCCATGGAGAAGGAAGGTTCATTGCAAATGAGGCTGTAATAAAGAAGCTATTTGAAAATGGTCAGGTTGCAACACAGTATGTTGATTTAAGCGGAAACCCAACAATGGATATGCCATACAATCCAAATGGCTCCTTCAGTGCAATAGAAGGTATAACAAGCCCTGATGGAAGAATACTTGGAAAGATGGGCCACTCAGAAAGAATTGGTGCAAACGTTATAAAGAATGTTCCAGGAAATAAAGATCAGAAGATATTCGAATCTGGAGTTAAATATTTTAAATAATAGAGATAATGGCAGCCATATAAGTTATAAGTTATATGGCTGCCATTATTTTTGTAAAGTGGTGGAACTAAATAGAGCGTTTTTAAATCTAAATGATATATAAAAAATGTGAAGTTGGAGGAATATAAAAATGAAATTTGCTAGGCTGATTGCTGTAATGGCAGTAGTGATTACAATGACTGCATGTTCTGCATCATCAGGAAATCTTACAAATAATATAAGCTTTAAGAAGGATATAAGTGAGAAAGAGGAAAACATAATAGAATTAGAAGATGCGGTGAATATGTCTGGATTGAACATTTTAAAGCAGAGGGTAAAAAATAATAGCGACGGAAATGTTATTGTTTCACCTGTTAGTATATTTTGTGCATTTAGCCTTTTAGCAAATGGTGCAGATGGAAATACAAAAAAGGAGATAGAAAAGGCATTTTGCATTGAGAGTTTTGAACAACAGAAGCTAAATGAGAGTATAAACAGGCTAATGAATACTATGAATAGAAAAAGAGATGGCGAAAATACAGGCAGTATAAATATTTATAACTCCATTTGGTTTAATAAGGGCTTCACTATAAAGGATAGTTTTTTGAGTGCAGCAAAGTCTTACTATAACAGTGATGTATTTAAAAAGGATTTTAGCAGAAACAGTACGGTTAATGATATGAATGAATGGGCTAATAAAAAAAGTGATGGCCTGATTAATAAACCCTTTAAAGAGCTTAATGAACAGGAGAGAATAGTTCTTATTAACCTGCTTAATTTTAAGGGGAAATGGGTAAACGGGTTTGATAAGCAGCAGACAAAAGAGGATAATTTTTATTTAAAGGATAACACTTCTGTAAAAGTGGATATGATGAATAAGAAAGGCATGATGAGCTATTACGAGGATGATGAGGTTAAGTCGGGCATTTTAAATTACTATAATGGAAGAATGATAGTTCTGCTTCCAAAAGGCAATATAGATGAGTATATAAACCATTTGAGTACTAAAAAAATTAAGTCCTATACTGAAAATTCATCAAACTCAATTGTACAGCTGAAATTTCCAAAGTTTAATTTGGAATATGAAGAGGATATGTCAGATATTCTAAAGCAGATGGGAATAAAGCATGCATTTAACCCTGCTCAAGCCTCTTTTAAAATGCTCCATGAGGATTCTGAACCATTATGGTTGGGAAATGTACTGCATGATTGTATAATACAGGTGGATGAAGAGGGAACATCAGGAGCAGCCCTTACAGCTCTCGATCTATGTGGAGCAGCACCTCCAAAGGGAAACTTTGAACTATATATAAACAAGCCATTTTTATTCATAATTCAGGACCAAAGCGGCACATGTCTGTTTATAGGTAAAGTGGATAATATAATGGAGTCCATGTAAGTTAGAATAGATTGTAAAGATAGTAACTTCTAATTGTTGTTACTATTTTTGCCTATAATTAACACTATAAATATTAAAACTGAGGTAGTGTGGGAAAATGAAAATAGAAAGATTACTTGGAATAGTTGTATATCTATTAAATCGCGACATTGTAAATGCTAATACATTAGCTGAAAAATTTGAGGTTTCAACTCGAACTATACAGCGAGATATTGAAACGTTAAATTTGGCAGGAATACCGATTACATCTGTACAGGGGACAAATGGAGGGTATGGTATTATTGATGGATTTAAGCTTGAGAAACAAATAACCAATAAAGAAGATTACCAGTTTATCATTACAGCGTTAATGGGAATGAATTCAGCCTATAACAATAAAAAGCTTGAGACAACATTAGAAAAGCTATTGAGTGTTTCTAAACAGGGAAAAGCTATTAACCCCAAAGTAAAGCTCGATTTTAGTGTTTCAAGGGAAGGTAATAGTATTGATGAATATTTAAAAATAATTGAAAATGCTATTGATATAGAACACATTATAGAATTTGAATATACAAACTCTTATGGAGATAAGACTTTGCGATTAATGGAACCAATTGGGGTAATATACAAGTGGTATGCCTGGTATATGCTTGGATATTGCTGTGACAAGAAGGATTATAGATTGTTTAAGGTAGCACGGATGCGAAACTTGAAAAAGTTAGAAGAGCCTTTTTCTATAAAACATGAAAATTTTGATAAATTACTAGCTCAGCAGGAAAAACAAGATAATCGAAAGTATATGGATGTAAAGATATTGTGTAAGAAAGTAATACGAGTCTCCATTGAGGAATATTTTCCTGGTGCAATAATAACAGAAAAGAAAGATGGAGACTTTATATTACATTTTACTGCAACAGACAATGAAATTGGTTGGAAAGGACTGCTTTTGACTTATGGAAATAAAATTAAAATAATTGAACCAGAGGAGCTAAAAATAGAGTTTATTTCAAAGGCAAAAGAAATTATTGATATTTATAAATAATATACGCCATACAGTTGTCGTACATCCCTCTTTATAATAAAGTTAGAGTTGATTATAAAGGGGGATTTTTAATGTCATATTCTGTAGAAGAAATAGAAAAAAGTATTGCCTATTGTGGGCTTGTGTGTAAGCTCTGTAATGAAGGGAAGTCAGGTAAGTGTATAGGATGCAGAGAAAAATGTGATGGATGTTCAATTAAAGAGTGTGCACAGGGCAGGGAAATTAATGGCTGTTGGGAATGCAATGAATTTCCTTGTGATAATGGAATATTTAAAAATAGGCGAAACAGAGCATTTATAAAATGTGCTAAGGAAGAAGGCCATCATAAATTGGCGGGGTATTTAAAGAAAAATTTTGACCAAGGTATTCAATACCATAAAGCAAATGGCATAAAAGGAGATTATGATGTTTTAGATAGTGAAGGCCAAATATTACAGTTATTAAAAAGAAAAGAGAATCCATTTGTGAAATGTCCAGTATATGAGACTGATAACTTAATACTTACAAAGGTTAAGGATGAAGATGCATTAGAACTATTCCAGTGTTATTCAGATCCAATTACTAGAGGTCATAGGAACAATGACAATTGTGGTGGTGAAAGGAATTGCCATAGTATAGATGATATGAAAAAAGGAATCAGTGGTTGGAAAAAAGAATATGATGCAAAATTTTATATTAGATGGAGTGTAGCACACAAGCAGACAAATAAAATAATTGGAACTATTGAAATAGCACCTATCCCTAATACGACAAGGTTCTTAGATGGTATTTGCAAGATTGGTATATTTAGAATAGATATGCTTTCATCTTTTGAAAAAGAGGAAATATTCTCTGAAATCTTAAAAATAGCAAAAGATAATTTCTATATAGATTTTGACATTGAAAGTATTATTATTAAGGCTACTGCAGATGATATTCAAAGGACTTTAGCCATAGATAATAGTGGTTTTGAAAAATTGGAGAATAAAAGTATTGTTCCATATAATGATTATTATATAAAAAGAAAGTTATAAAGAATCGTACTATAAGCAATGTAGTGTTTTACCATAAACATAGAAATTGTAATTATATAGTATAAAATATGAAGCTCTTACCATAGCAATATGTGTAAGGGCCTTTTGTTTTTTAGTGAGGCGGTATGGTAGAGAAAATAAATAAAGATACTATATGTTTCGCATAAATGATTCTACATTGCTCGCCCCTAAACATTTATTCGAAATCATATTCCTTGATTCATTAATCGCACAACACCCAATGTAATATCTTTAGTGCGATTAATATAAATAATATTCTAATTAAGAAGAACAATTTATTTATACATAATCTTTTGTGGAAAAAAGAGGGAAAACTTAAAAAATGTAGAATATTAGTAATAAAATAAAATAACTAAACAGGAAAAGGTAATTAAAGCTTGGAGTGTGGTTACTATTTCTAAAAAAATACTAAGGTATTATGTTTTTCTCAAAAACTGAAGAAAGTTTAAGTAATATTTTTAGCATTCAATTAAAGAGTATATTTGAAGACTTTGAATAAAGTCAAAACCTCTTTTAAAACAACATTTATAATTAAATGTTTTACATAAATAATCATTAAAATCGTCTAATAGATGATATAAAATACTGAAGATATATATTCAAAGTAAAAAATAAGTCAGTAGAAGGGTTTAAATGCTCTTTCTACTAGATATTTAAAGGAGTTGATTTTATGGAGTTTTACCTAGGTGAAATTTGTTTGCTTGCATTTGATTTTGAGACGCCAGATTTTATTCTTTGTGATGGGAGGTCATTGAGCGTAAGTCAAAATAGTGCCTTGTATGCATTGATTGGAAATAAATTTGGTGGAAACAGTACAAATTTTAACATTCCAAATTTATTAAATGCTTCTCCTATAAATGGGATGAGGTATTACATTTGTATAGCAGGAATATTCCCGGTAAGACAATAGAATAAGCTAAAAAATATTTATAAAAGGAGGGGAATTTTATGGATTATTATATAGCAGAAATTTGTTTGTTTTCATTTGATTATGAAACACCTGGTTTTATACTTTGCGATGGAAGATCATTGAGAGTGAACCAAAATAGTGCCTTGTATGCACTGCTTGGAAATAAATTTGGTGGAGATAGTACAAATTTTAACATTCCGAATATGTTGGGTCTGGAGCCAGTGCATGGGATGAACTATTACATATGTGTAAACGGAATATTCCCATCAAGGAGTTAATTTATAATACACTAGTTTTCGGAAAAACAATAACAACAAAAACCAAAAAAGTTTTCTAAACAAGTAAAGTTTTTAGCTTTGAAAACTGCTTGAGTTTTGAAAAGAAAGGATGAAACAGAATGAATATAGCTCTTAATAAAGCTGCAAATTCCAGTAGTTTTGTTGCCCCATATTCACCCCAGAGAGCTGTTGATGGTTCTATAAGTCCAACACAGAGATGGGCCTGCACAAATCTACCTGGTTGGATGTATGTTGATTTTGGGCAACCATCTTGGATAGACAGATGGGTTACAAGGCTCATGGGTATTGCTGGATGGGAACCATCATACAATATGAGTGATTTCAAGCTTCAGGGAAGTAATGACTTAAGTATATGGACAGATATAGATGCTGTAACAGGGAATAGTGCCAATGTTGTTGATCATACCTTTACAGCAGTTAAGTTTAGGTATGTGCGAATTTACGCAGATATGGGTATTCCAATTAATAGAAAGCTTGCTTCTGTTGTAGAAATGGAAGTTTATGATGCGCCACCGACAAGTTCGTATCTTTCAAATCTTGCTGTTGTTTCTGGCAGACAGACACTTACAATTGTACCAAGCTTCAATAAGGATACAATTTCCTATAATGTTTCGGCAGTGAACAGCATAGCAAGTGTAGCAATTATACCTACTGCAGAGGATGCAAATGCTACAATAAGGGTAAATGGTGTAATTGTAAATAGCGGAGCAAGGTCTAGTGATATTCAACTAAATATTGGGAGTAATATGATCAATGTTCAAGTAACACCCAAAATTGGCGATATAATAAAAACATATAGTGTAACAGTAACAAGGTCAAGCTAATATAAATAACAAGGGCTGTCGCAAAAGAAACTAGTTTCTTTTTTAGGCAGTCCAATCTATTTATTGAATAAGTAAAAATGTAGATGGGAATGTAAAGGGTATTCATATTGTTTATATGGGTAGGCTTCCTAGTTGTCTATAACTCTATTGACTGATGACGTGGCAAAATTAATTTTAATTTTAATAAATGGGAGTGTATTTTACATGATTAAAAAAATAAACAAGAAAATATTAATAATCCCTATTTTAGTTATGTTTCTTACGCAAATAATAGCTTTAGAACCAAGAGTAGCATATGCAAGTGCAACAACTCTTGTAGCTGATATGTATATTGGATGGCAGAATAATGGTGCAGTATACCCTGATCTAGCAACAAATCCAATAATGGATCTTAATGGAAATATTGTAAGTTACGTTGGAAGTTCTATTTCAAATTCAGTCAAAGAGGAAGGTGCAGCTTTAAAATTTAATCTGAGCTCGGTTCATGGAAATATTACAAGTGCAGTATTAAAAATATATGCTTCTGAAAAAAACGGAAACCCGATTTTGAACCTTATCAAAACAGCTGATGACTCATGGGATACAAGTTCTGCTTATAAACCAAGTTATGATACTGGAGATATTATCAATAGTTATTCGAACTTTATCATAGTATCCACAGGTACACAATCCTTTAATGTTACTAGTTATGTACAAGATGAGCAAAAAAATGATAAAACAGTAACATTTATATTAACTGGATTAAATGATAATGGGGATAATGATTTTGCATTTATATGTGATCCTAATTCAGCAGACCAACCAATGCTTGAAATAACATATACACCCTATAATGTAACCTTTGATTCTCAGGGAGGTAATGCAGTACCAGGAACAACTGCAGATTATAATACTTCAATAACTCAACCAGCAGATCCAATAAAATCAAACTATACCTTTGGAGGCTGGTATAAGGAAGCAGAATGTATAAACCAATGGAACTTTACAACAGATAAGATAATTGATAATACTACTCTATATGCAAAGTGGATTCCAATCAGCTATAATGTAACTTTCGATTCACAGGGAGGTAGTGCAGTACCAGGAACAACTGCAGACTATGATAGTAAAATATCAGCACCGACCTCTCCTACAAAAGATGATTATACCTTTGGAGGCTGGTATAGAGAACCAGAGTGTACAACACCATGGAATTTTGAAGCTGATAAAATAATGGGAGATACCACCCTATATGCGAAATGGACAATTAATAGTTATACAGTTGATTTTGCAGTAAATGGTGGATCAGCAGTAGAAAACCAAACAATAAATCATGGAGGTAATGTAACAGAACCTGGAGCACCAACAAGGACAGGCTATAACTTTGCAGGCTGGTACACGAG
>DAMCZI010000029.1:0-67616 GCA_032095175.1 Clostridiaceae bacterium | reverse complement strand
CCAGCAATATTTCTTGACCTTCACTGGTTTCATTTCCTATTGAAAAGTTATTCATTAATAAGTGACCACACCTAATACAATTAAAAATAAGTAACCGTCCCCAAATATGGACGGTTACTTGTTTATATGCATTGTTACATTTTATGGAATTTTGCAATTTAAAATTTAATTTAAAAACATTTATATGCTTTTTAGATTTGTGTAGAGAAGTTTACTCTTGAAAATTAGTAACCGTCCCTTGCACAGGGACGGTTACTTGTTTTTGAACGTTCTGGTAACTTACGGTATTCTGTAACTCCAAATTCAATTTAAAGTTCCTTATATGCATTTTTTTGTTTGCTTAGAGATGTTTACTTTTTAAAATTAGTATTAAAATTAAAGAATTGTTTGTTTAAATGGAGGTGTTTGATCTCTTTTTATATAGCTTGTCCACTCATATAATGTGAATTTAAAAAGCTAATCGCATATTTTTAAAAAAAATTCGACTTATGAAATTTTTTTAAGAGCATGACTCTTTATAAAATCTTCAAATATATTTCTAAACTCTTCATCTGTGTCTATTAAGTTAATGCCAATGCTGCTTAATGCAGATACTCTGCTCTGGGTTATGTTACCTAGAATCTTGCATATGGTGTTGCATTTGTAGTTGCATAGGCTTCTCATTAAAACCACCAGCATTGCTTTCGCATTAACAATATCTCGACATTGTTTGGCGTGAAGCTTAGCCTTTGGCACATTCATCTTAGAGGATACAAACTCAACTACTTCCTCTTCATTATGATTCCTTACCAATATTTTTCGCTCGCTTCTATATTCTGTCTTTTCATTTTGAAACTCAATTTCCTCTTTGAACTTCTTGTCATCGCACTCATACACAAATTGCAGATAATCTTTCCTAGACCCTACATCCTTTCCAAACAAGCCCATTACAAAGCCGTCCTCTACCATTTCAAAGGGATCGTGCCTTAATCCAAGGTATACTCCAAGGCTTGAGAATATATACTCCTCGGGGCAGTTTTCATATAGGGGTAGATCTGTTGCATTGTTGTGTACATATGCTGACAATTTCAACAGATAAGCATCATTATCAACGATTTTACTCTTAAACCTGTCCTGGAACAGATGCCCATGCCTATTGTGTATTTTGTTGAAGTATAGCGCATAGGAATGATTGATTGAATGCATTATGCTTGATATGTCTGCACCGTTTGCGTCAATTATAAGGTGAAAGTGGTTATCCATTAAGCAGTAGCCATATATTCTGAATTTATATAGCTTTTGATATTTTTTAATAAAGCGTATGAACTTCAGCTTATCATCATCATCCTTAAAAAGCAGGACCTCGCTAATGCTTCTGCCACACACGTGAAATATTGATTCTAGAGTCTTTTTCCTTGCAGCTCGCGGCATGAAAACACCTCCTTTTCTATTTAGGATTATTTCCTAAAAATGAGGTGATATTCAGTGCGTAAAATTTTATCATTAATTTTTAAGGATTGTTTTGGAAGATAGTACAACAAGGATAATTTTAAAGTAACCGTCCCTGTCATGGGGACGGTTACTTATTAAGGCTTGGTTAATGGTTTGGACAATTTACAGCTTCTATGTGGGCGGAGTAGTCGATGGAAGCAGTATTTCTTGATCTTCACGGTCTATTACAGATAAACTTGGGTAGGATGCTACGCATAATCCCTATAGTATGTATTAATTATGTTTGATATATGGTTTGAATTTTGGTAATATATGCTGACATTTAGAGGGGGATGTGATATTATAAAAGGAGGTGGTGCACAAAAATTTGCAGTTGGTGCAAAATAATCGGCGGGATGGGAGGAACGAAAATGTTTGATGAAAGAGCCATGGTGGTATTGAATGCAGTGGATGATGGAATTACTGTTATTGATACTAGAGGCAGGATTGTTTTTTGTAATGATAAAGCTGCAAAGCTCGATAATATAGATTCGAGTACAGCAATTGGAAGGCATGTTCTTGAGGTTTATCCATCCCTATCGGAAAAGACCAGTACACTTCTTAAAGTAATTGATACTGGGGAGGAAATACATGATAACCTGCAGACCTTCCAGAATTATAAAGGGGAAAAAATAACTACTATAAATACAACTATTCCACTAAAAAAGGGTAAGAAAATAACTGGAGCTATTGAAATATCAAAGGATATAACTAAAATGAGACAACTCTCGGAGGAGGTTGTTGATTTAAAAAATGAGCTTATACACAGAGGGATTCATGATGAAACTGTAGAGGATGAATCAATTGGAGTATCTGTATCAAAAAACAGAGAGAAGGAAGAGCTAAATCAAGCTAAATCAGGAATTTCAGGCTATACATTTATGGATATAATAGGGCAGAGTGATTCTATATTAAAGCTGAAATCCTATGCATTAAAGGCAGCCCAATCATCATCCCCTGTTCTTGTTTATGGTGAGACAGGAACGGGAAAAGAGCTTTTTGTACAATCGATACACAACTCTAGTCCTAGAAAGGACAAGCCTTTTATAGCTCAAAACTGTGCAGCAATACCCTCTACACTTCTTGAGGGTATGCTTTTTGGAACTGTTAAAGGAAGCTTTACAGGCTCCGAGGATAGGCCAGGGCTGTTTGAATTGGCTGATGGAGGTACACTTTATCTTGATGAAATTAACTCTACCCCACTAGACCTTCAAGCAAAGCTTTTGAGAGTGCTTCAGGATGGATATATAAGGAGAGTTGGAGATATAAAGGAGAGAAAGGTTGATGTTCGAATAATAACCTCCACAAACATGGAACCCAATGAATGTGTTGAAAAGGGTATAATAAGAAAGGATCTTTTCTATAGAATAAATGTAATATATTTAAAAATTCCAGAGCTTAAAAACAGGAAATCTGATATACCTATACTTTTAAATCATTTTGTGAAAAAATACAGCAAGCTTCTTTCAAAAAGGGTTAAGGGAGTTTCGAAGGAAGCTGAGGAAAAGCTGATTTCCTATGATTGGCCGGGTAATGTAAGAGAACTGCAGCATGTAATTGAAGGCATAATGAATCTAAAGGAGAACGGACATATTGAGTTAGAGGATTTACCTGAAAATATCAAAAACAACAATTCGTTAACTCTTTGTCAGATGATTGATGAATATGAAAGACAGATGATAGGCGAATCTATGAAAATCTGGAATGGAAATATATCGAAAACTGCTGAGTATCTAGGAGTCCCCAGGCAAACCCTACAGTATAAAATTAAAAAATATGAAATAAAGTAGTGCTCAAAAACGGGCACTATTTTTTGTTGTAAAGAAAAGATAAAAAGAAAGAATTATGGCTATAAATTATGGAAAACTGAGGGAATGTAAGAAAAACATAATAAAACGTAGTAATAATAAGACAATATAACTTAAACAAAAATTAAGCCTAAAATGAGCGGAATATACAATGCAAAATTCATTAAATTCAAAAAATTAAATATATTTGAACATTGTTATTTTTTTGGCATGCTTCTTGCTACTAAAGATTATGAAGGAATTTGTACTATTTGGGTTGCACGAAAATTCTTACTTTTCATATTTACATAAGACTATGATTAATTAAACGTAGCAAGTAAGTAAATATTAAATATATCAGAATTTCTGCAACGTAATTTAAAAATAAGGGGGATTTTAAAATGAAAAAAGGATGTCCATACGGAACACACAGAGTTATTGAACCAGTAGGAGTTTTACCACAGACAGCAGTGAAAATAGATAACAGCATGGAAATTTGTGATAATGAAATACTTATCAATGTTAAGACTTTAAACGTTGACTCAGCAAGCTTTACTCAGATTGAGGAGCAGGCTGGTGGAGATGAAGCAAAAATTGCTGAAATCATGCAGGGAATTGTAAAGGAAAGAGGAAAGCATCAGAACCCAGTAACTGGTTCAGGCGGAATGCTTATAGGTGTTGTTGAAAAGATAGGACCAGCTCTTGAAGGAAAGACAGACTTAAAGGTTGGAGACAAAATAGCAACACTTGTATCACTTTCACTTACTCCACTTAGAATCGACAGAATAGTAAACATAAAGAAGGACATTGACCAGGTTGATATTGAAGGAAAGGCTATACTTTTCGAAAGCGGAATATATGCAAAGATACCAACTGATATGCCAGAGAAATTAGCTCTTGCTGCTTTAGACGTTGCTGGTGCACCTGCACAGGTTGCAAAGCTTGTAAAGCCAGGAGATACAGTTTTAATACTTGGAGCTGGTGGAAAGAGCGGACTTCTTTGCTGCTATGAAGCAAAGAAGAGAGCTGGAGTTACAGGTAAGGTTATTGGATTTGCAAGAGCAGGAAAGTCATGCGAAAGATTAAAGAAGACTGGCTTCTGCGATGTTGTAGTTGAAGGAAATGCTTCACAGCCAGTAGAAGTTTTAAACAAGGTTCTTGAAGTAAATGATGGAAAGTTTGTTGACATAGCTATAAACGTTGTTAACATTCCTAACACAGAAATGTCAACTATACTTCCTGTAAGAGATGATGGAACAGTTTACTTCTTCAGTATGGCAACAAGCTTCACAAAGGCTGCACTTGGAGCAGAAGGTATAGGCAAGGATGTAAACATGATAATAGGAAACGGATATACAAAGGGACATGCTGCAATAACACTTCAGGAATTAAAAGAGAGCGAAACTTTAAGAAAGATTTTTGAAGAATTATACGTATAATAACTTGATGTAAAAAGGGGATGGGGCCCCCACAGCTTATTAAGTGGGGGCCATAAATATGAAACTAATTATTTTGGGGGTAATTTGTAATGAGAAATTTTAAGGATATCGAGTTATGGAAGGACGTCACGGAAGAGCAGTGGAATGATTGGAGCTGGCAGGTAAGAAACAGAATCACAACTGTAGACCAGCTCAAGAAGGTAATTAGCTTGACATCAGAGGAAGAGCAGGCAATTGATAAGGTTTTAAAAACTTTAAGAATGGGTATAACACCATACTATGCAACATTGATGGATCCTAATGATCCAAACTGCCCAGTAAGAAAGCAAGCAGTTCCAACAATCGCTGAATTAAACTTCTCAGATGCAGACATGGCTGACCCCCTACATGAAGATGGGGATTCACCTGTACCTGGACTAACTCACAGATATCCTGATAGAGTACTTTTATTAATAACAGATATGTGCTCCATGTACTGCAGACACTGTACAAGGAGAAGATTTGCAGGACATACAGATGGCTCAATGCCAATGCAGAGAATAGATAAGGCAATAGAGTATATAAGAAACACTCCACAGGTTAGAGACGTACTTTTATCTGGTGGAGATGCTCTACTTGTTTCAGATGAAATACTTGAATATATTATAAAGAAGTTAAGAGAAATCGACCATGTTGAAATAATAAGAATAGGCTCAAGAACTCCAGTTGTTAATCCAATGAGAATTACTCCTGAGCTTGTAAACATGCTTAAGAAGTATCATCCAATCTGGTTAAATACTCACTTTAACCATCCAAAGGAAGTTACTGAGTATTCAAAGAGAGCATGCCAGCTTTTAGCTGATGCAGGAATTCCTCTTGGAAACCAGTCAGTTCTTTTAAGGGGAGTAAACGACTGTGTATATGTTCAAAGAGAGCTTGTACATGAGCTTGTAAAAATGAGAGTAAGACCATACTACCTATATCAGTGCGACCTTTCACAGGGAATTGAGCACTTTAGAACAAAGGTATCAAAGGGTATTGAAATAATAGAAGGATTAAGAGGACATACATCAGGTTTCTGTGTTCCAACATTTGTTGTTGATGCTCCTGGAGGAGGAGGAAAGACACCTGTTATGCCTCAGTATGTAATAAGCCAGTCACCATCAAAGGTTGTTTTAAGAAACTTCGAAGGTGTTATTACAACTTATACAGAACCTCAATATGCTGAAGAGGAATGCAACTGTGAAGTATGCAGACAGAGTAAAGAAAACAGAGAAAAGCATACTACAGGAGTTTCAATGCTTCTTGAAGGAAACAAGATGAATTTTGAACCTGATTGCCTTGAAAGAAGAGATAGAGCAAAGAAGAACCATCACGAATAATTAGAGGGTGTTTAGATGAACTTCCTTGATATACTGAAGAACTACGAAAAAATTGCAATAGTCGGAACAGGTAAGAACGCAGGAAAGACCGTTGCATTAAATGAATTCATATCTACTGGGGCTGAAAACTCCATAAATATGGGGATAACATCCATAGGAAGGGACGGAGAAAGACAGGATATAGTTACAAGTACAGAAAAACCTGCAATATTCGTCCCTGCGGGTACTCTTGTTGCTACTGCTGAAGTCTGCCTGAAGAGCTTTAGTGCAAGAGCAGAGATACTGGATGTCACACCCTTTGAAACGGCAATGGGAAGGGTAATAATCTGTCGTACAGTAGAGGATGGATTTATAGAAATTGCAGGCCCAGATACCAATAAGGAAATCAAAGAGGTTTGCAATATGATGATGGGTTTGGGTGCAAAGGTTACGCTTATCGATGGGGCTCTAAACAGAAAAACCCAAGCATCTCCGGCTGTTGCTGATGGAGTGATTCTTTCAACAGGGGCTGTTTTATCAAGAGACATGGAGATTGTAATCGATAAAACCAAACACCTTGTTAATATTTTGACACTGCCTAAACTAATGGGGGAAATAGAAGGGGTTGCAAGACAGGCCATTGAGGGTGGATTTGTTTCTTTCATAGATTCCAATAATAATATAATAGAAACAAATTACAAAACTGCTCTTGGATGTTCGGATAAAATAATTAATGAAGTACGGGAAGACTATGAATATATAGTTCTTCCCGGAACTTTGATGAACAGCTTTTTAAAGTCAATGCAGGGCTTATTAAGATTTAAAAAGATAGGTATAATTGTTTCTGATGGTACAAAGCTATTTACAGAGCCAATGGATTATAAAATATTTAAAAAACTTGGAGGAAGAGTAGAGGTTGTTGAACCTATTAATCTTCTGGCGGTAACAGTTAATCCATATTCTCCAGAAGGATATTACTTTGAACCAAAGCTGTTTTTAGAAGCAATGAAGGAGGCTCTATATCCAATGAAGGTTTTGGATTGTATGCAGGGAGGTAATTGATGTGGAATTTTTAAATAAGCATACCATGCAAAGTATAGATATTCAGTATGCTTTTGATTTAATACTGCCTCGTACGCCATATGGGGTACAAATGAAAAGACATATGAAGCCCTTTAAAAGAGGGGAAGAAGAATTACTTAACAGGGAGCTTGATAGGATAGGTATGGTTTTAGAGACTCTAAAATCTCATATGCCATACTTTAGAGATATATCTCATATAATGGGCAATGTTAAGGAAATAAGAACCTCCATCAAAAGGGCTGAGGAAGGTATTGTACTAGACGAGGTAGAACTCTTTGAAATTAAGAACTTTATGATTGATATAAAGGAAATATCAGCCATACTAAAAAAAATTCCACAT
The DNA here is from genome assembly GCA_032095175.1 of Clostridiaceae bacterium. Taxonomy (GTDB): domain Bacteria; phylum Bacillota; class Clostridia; order Clostridiales; family Caloramatoraceae; genus DAMCZI01. Next base: position 60,157 of record DAMCZI010000029.1, on the reverse strand, counting down.
TTGCCTGAGGATATAAGGGTTTATAGAATTCCATGTATGGAAGAGCTTCTTGACCCTGAAGATCTGGGAAACAGAACCTTTTATATATATGATTGCTATTCTGATACCCTCACTGATATTAGAAAAAACAAAAGCAGACTTCAAAGAGAAATCGAGGGTGAAAGAAAGAGAATAGTTTCAGTAATAGAAAAAGAGGTAGGTGTAATACCTAGGATTTCAGGGGAATTAACTGTACAAAAGAACAACGTGCAAATGCTTGAAAAAGCAAGAAACTGTATCTATCTTTCAGAAGAAGCATCCACCATCTTAACCGTTACCTTTAAGATGAAAAAGGATGATGCAATAGAGAGACTTTATGAAGAAATGGAAAACCTCAAATTAGATGAGGAATGTGAAGAATATCAGATTAAAGAATACTTAAGCAATGAAATTGCTGATAAAGCTACTGATATTTATGATGTTATTGACAAGCTTTCAAAGCTTGATTTTATAATTGCAAAGGCAAGATTTGCAAACACAGTTGGGGGAATTAGGCCGGAAATTCATAACAATATATCCATCACAGTAAAGGATGGAAGACATATAAAACTTGAAAGTGTTTTAAAGAAAAAGGGTAAGGCCTTTACACCTGCAAGCTTTACTATATCCCATGGAGTGACTGTTATAACAGGTGCAAACATGGGTGGAAAAACAGTAAGTTTAAAGCTTGCTGGGATGCTTACTGCAATGGCTCAATATGGAATTTATGTTCCAGCAAAGGAATTTAAAACATGCTTATTTGATTTTATATATTTTTCTATTGGAGATATGCAGTCCATAGATTCAGGACTATCAACATTTGGAGCAGAGGTTTCCGGTATGATTGATATATTAAAATACAGTCAGAACCAGGGACTTATTCTTATAGATGAACTAGCAAGGGGAACAAATCCAAAGGAAGGATATGCGATATCAAGGGCTATAGTAAGATACTTAAAGGATAAAAATTCTATAACTCTTTTTACCACGCATTTTGAAGGAATAACAATGGAGGAGGGTATTTCCCATCTTCAGGTAAGAGGCCTTAAAAATGTAGATTTCAAGAGACTTTTGGAAAAGATAAAGGACGGGTGCTGCGGTATGGAACTTGTCCTGGAAAACATGGATTACTCACTTGAAAGGGTAGAGGGAATATATGAACCCCCAAAGGATGCAATAAATATTGCAAGACTTATGGGGCTTGACGATATAATTCTTAATTGGGCTGAAAATATTATGATTACAGGAAAGGAGGAATAGTATGGGAAAGCTAAATCTTGATCAGAATCTTATCGATAGAGGAAGACAAGCAGCAAGAAAGATAGCAGAGGATACACAGAGCTTTATTGACTTACACTCAACTGTAACAGTTGAAAGAACAATAACAAGATTATACGGAATAGACGGAGTAGATGAGGCAGGTGTACCACTACCAAATATAGTTGTAGATAATATTAAAAACAGTGGAGGACTTGGAAGAGGTGTTTCATATTATATTGCAAACGCTGTTCTAAACACAGGTCTTACACCACAGGAAATAGCTGAGAAGGTTGTAACAGGAGAAATAGACCTTTGCAAGCTTCCTGAAAAATCAGTTGAAGAAATAAAGACAAAGGCAGCTGAGATGGCAAAGCCAATGGTTGAAAGAATTGCTTCAAACAGAAAATATAGAGAGCAGTTCATTCGTGAGGTTGGTGAAGGACCAAAGCCATACCTATATGTAATAGTTGCAACTGGAAATATATATGAGGACGTTATTCAGGCACAGTCAGCAGCAAAGCAGGGTGCTGATGTAGTTGCAGTTATAAGAACAACTGGACAGAGCCTTCTTGACTATGTACCATACGGTGCAACAACTGAGGGCTTTGGAGGAACCTATGCTACCCAGGAAAACTTCAGAATAATGAGAAAGGCTCTAGATGAGGTAGGCAAGGAAGTTGGAAGATATATAAGATTATGTAACTACTGCTCAGGACTTTGTATGCCGGAAATCGCTGCAATGGGAGCCATGGAAAGACTTGACGTTATGTTAAATGACGCACTCTATGGGATACTATTCAGAGATATTAACATGCAGAGAACTCTTGTAGACCAGTTCTTCTCAAGAGTTATAAATGGATATGCAGGAGTTATCATAAACACAGGAGAGGATAACTACCTTACAACTGCAGACGCTGTTGAAGCAGCACACACTGTTTTAGCTTCACAGTTTATAAATGAACAGTTTGCATTACAGGCAGGACTTCCAGAGGAGCAAATGGGTCTTGGTCATGCCTTTGAAATGGATCCAAACCTTAAAAATGGATTCCTTTATGAATTGGCACAGGCACAGATGGCAAGGGAAATATTCCCTAAGGCACCACTTAAGTATATGCCTCCAACAAAGTTCATGACAGGAAATATATTTAAGGGACACATCCAGGATGCGCTGTTTAACATAATATCAATATGGACTCAGCAGGGAATACAGCTTCTTGGAATGATGACTGAGGCAATACACACACCACTTATATCAGAAAGAGCACTTGCAATAGAAAATGCAAGATATATATTCAATAACATGAGAAACCTTGGAGACGAGGTAGAGTTTAAGAAGGATGGTATGATTGCAAATAGAGCAAAAGAGGTTCTTACAAATGCAGTTGACCTTCTTGAGCAGATTGAAAAGGATGGACTATTTACAACAATCGAACAGGGTAAGTTTGCAGATGTAAAGCGTCCAAGAACAGGTGGAAAGGGATTGGATGGAGTATTTACAAAGGGAGAAGACTACTTCAATCCATTCATACCTCTTATGTTAGGAGGTGCTAGATAATGAGCAGCGGATTATATTCAACAGATAAGAAGGATTTCGATAAAACCTTTGACCCTACTGCTGTTAAGGCATATGGGGATACTATGAATGACGGAAAGGTTCAGCTTTCCTTCTCACTTCCACTACCATGTGGAGATGAGGCAAAGGAAGCAGCAAGACAGCTTGCAATGAAGATGGGCCTTGAGGAACCAGGCGTTGCACACATGATGGACCTTGGAGTTGGATATACCTATTTTGTTGTATTTGGTTCATGTATGCATACAGTTGATTCAACAAAGATAGTAGTTCCAAAGGTTGAATCAACAACAATGTCAATGGAAGAAACTGATGAATTCATAAAAGAAAACATCGGAAGAAAGGTTGTTATTGTTGGAGCATGTACAGGAACTGATGCCCATACAGTAGGTATTGATGCAATAATGAACATGAAGGGCTATGCAGGCCACTATGGACTTGAAAGATATCAGATGATGGAGGCGTACAACCTTGGAAGCCAGGTTCCAAACGAAGAACTTGTTGCAAAGGCAATAGAGGTTAAGGCAGATGCAATACTGGTATCCCAGGTAGTAACCCAGAAAAACGTTCACATACCAAACCTAACTGAGCTTGTTGAAATAGTTGAGGCAGAAGGCCTAAGAGATAAGATTGTTCTTATCGCAGGAGGCCCTAGAATAAGCCATGAACTAGCTAAAGAACTAGGCTATGATGCAGGTTTTGGCTCAGGAAGCTATGCAGATGATGTAGCATCCTTTGTAGTTGAGGAAATGGTTAAAAGAGGAATAAAATAAAGTAAAGCAGCGAGAAATCGCTGCTTTTTTATTTGTATAAATTATATCTTGAATAATTACTCCAAATATTAAGGCGTATTAAAGAAAATAACAAGTCAATATTTTGATCTGTTTTGTGTCATACTTTGTCAATGAAAGCTCAAGTTAGTCCAGCTAGCTTGAGCTTTCATTTCCTCGTGTAACGCAAAATATCCTCAAAATCTTTGACTTGTTATTTCCTTTAGTATGCCTAAAATATAGCTTTTAATAAATAACTTACCAATATCACAATAATCCCAGTTAATAAAGCATTAACTCCACCTTTTCTAAAATAAATTAATGCGTGATTTTTGGTGGAAGAGTGGAAGTTTGTTATTTCTCTTTCCTTTGCTGTATTTTCAAAATTCCTAAAGGTGTTATATGCAGCATTACTTTGACCCATATTAGATATGCCAGAAGGAGGATTTGTATTTCCTTTGCCTAGAGAAAGTGCACCTATGGAAGAAATTATTATACCTGTTATTGCCATTATTTCATATTTGTTTGCGTTATATATATTACTAAGTAACAATGAAATGAGGAATACAATTATTGATGCTGCAGTACCATACGAAATAACCTCCAGTACGGTGTGCAACCCATTTTTTCTTTCTTTAATCATAAAAATTATACCCCCTTAATGAAACGGTTATTATTTTTGATTTTATAAAAAATCTTTATATGTATTGTTATATAAAGGATTAATACAAAAAGTATAAATTAGTAATTCTGATATAAATTATTATCTCAATTAAAGTAGATATATTAATTATATACATTTGCAAGTTAAAAGTAAAACATTTACTAAAGGGTAAAATATTGATACTTATGTTGGCTTATTCTTACTATATTAATTGTACTAAAGATTTACATGATATACTGTGAGATTAATGAATCAAGGAATATAATTTTTATATAAATGCTCATGGTCGAGCAATGGAGAATCATTTATGCCAAACATATATATAAAAAATCTAATGGTTCATTTAAAAAGCAGGATTTTTGTAATACAAATTGGAATATCACTTTACAATTAACCCTGCATTTAGCTTACAAAAATTGCATCTCGCTTACAAAACAGGCATTTCGGATACAAAAACTGCGTTTCGTTTACAAATATTCAGTTGTCGATTACAAAGATGGCTTTTTGTTTTTCAAAGTGGCTTCTTGCTTTACAATTAACCTTTACAATTAACCTTATAAATGATATTCAATAACTTAATATTGATATATGTAAAAATTTTATTGACAAACGATATATAATTATATATTATAATATTAGTAAATAGTAAATATTAAATATCAAAAGAAAGAATTGAGGCTGGTAAAATGAAAAAATATTTTTTATCTTTAATATCGATTATTATAGCAGTTGGCTGTGTAGTGGCTTACAGCATCATTGGATCCGAAATTGCTCCAGATGGTACCCTTATAGAACCATTTTTCTTAATACCAATGTTTTGGTTATTTATGGCCATCGGCATAATTTCCGGATTAGTAATCTTTTTAGTATCTCGCAGCGGTAAAAAATTTAGCGGTCAGAACAGCAAATAATTCATATATTTGATCTTATTGGTATATAGGAGGATTATTTGGTGAAACAAAATATCTTATTTAAATAGTATATTATTAAATAATTTCTCCAAAACAAAAAAAGATGCCTATGCTCAGCAACGAGCATGGGCATTATTTAGTATATTGTAGTGTCATAGCCAAGAATATTAAGGCTGTTTATATTGCAAAGTCTCAAGTGTCTATTACATAAATACACTGTTTTGAGATGGTGTATTGTATAGTGAGGATGAATTTTCAGATTTTATATAGTTAATATAACGATATGATATATAGACATATGTTATAATCTTTTTATACAGGATATTTATTTTGTGTTTAAAGAGGAGATTAAGATGGTAAGGACTGTTGCTTATGGTAATGGGGATTTTAAGGTTGAGCATGATAAGGAAAAGCTTGAAAAGCATTTGAATAGCAAGACTCCAATGTGGGTAGACTTTATAAATCCTTCAGAGGAGGAAATCAAGCTTTTAGGTGAGGTGTTCAATTTTCACAATTTGGCAGTTGAGGATTGTATACATAGACTTCAAAGGCCAAAGGTTGATAATTATAAATCATATTATTTTGTTGTCTTGAATGCCTTTAAGGGTAGGGATGCAAGAAAAGAATTTCAATACTCTGAAATATATATTTTTATAAGTGAAAATTATCTTGTTACAATTCATTGGCATGAGCTTGAGGTTATAAAAAAAGCTCATGAGAGGATTGTTAATGGTATTAATTCCTTTGAAAAGGGTATGGATTTTGTTTTTTATACTCTCTTAGATGAGATTGTTGATGATTATTTTCCTATAACTGATAAGATAGGATACAAAATTGAAGACCTTGAAGAAGTAATACTTCAAAATCCCAATAAACAGATACAAAATGATATTCTCAATTTGAAAAGAAATATTTTAAGGCTTAGAAGAGTTTTAGCTCCTCAGAGAGAAGTTGTAAATATACTTTTAAGACATGATTTTGGAATTATAAAAGAAGAAAACAAGCTTTACTATATGGATGTTTATGATCACTTATTAAGAATATTTGATCTTATTGATACATATCAGGATTTGCTTGCAGGAACCCTTGATTTATATATGTCTCAAATATCAAACAGAATGAATGAGATAATGAAGGTTCTTACAATAATAACCACGTTAATGATGCCTATGACTGTGATTTCCGGTATATATGGAATGAACTTTCAGTTTATGCCTGGACTTCAATCTAAAGCTGGATTTGGGGCTGCAATAATACTCATGCTTGTTATTATGTCTATTGAAGTTATTTATTTTAAAATTAAAAAGTGGCTATAAATTGATAAACATCAAAGAGATAATAAAAAATAATTTACTATTTTTATTATCTCCCTGGTGCGCGACACTTGAAAAAATCTCATTAATTTGGTAAAATATAGGTGATTAGGACAGTTCAAATAGTTAGAGAGAAATCTTTAATTATTTGTTCTTGAAAAAAAATAACCTAACAAAAAAGAGAGCAATCTGATTTGGAAGGAAGTTTGTAATAGAGTCAAAGAAGCTATGGGTATACCCATAGGTTTATTTGTGTATGATTTTACGACTTTCCTTTTAGGAAGGTCTTTTTTAATTTTGCTTTTAATTTTTGATATTGTTGGGAGGATATTTATGAAAAAGATTGCAGTTATAAGTGCTATTTTAGAGGAACCACAAAAGTGTCAAAAACAGTTTAATGAGGTGGTTTCAGATTTTAAGGGAATAGTAAGGGGGCGAATGGGTATCCCGGTGGAGGATAGCGTTGCGGTTATAAGTATTGTTGTAATTGGAGAACTGGATCAGATAAATAGCTTAACAGGAAAGCTTGGGAATATAGAGCATGTTCAGGTAAAAACCTCAGTATCAAAAAAGGATATAGAGTCATGAAAAGGCTGATTGATAAGCTGTATAAGGAGAATGAACTAACAAAGGATGAACTAATGGATCTTTTAGAGAACATGACTGAGGATGATAGGAAATATTTGATTGAAGCAGCACATAAAACAAGGGTGAAAAACTATGGAAACAAGGTTTTTATGAGGGGCCTCATAGAGTTTACGAATTACTGTAAAAACGACTGTATGTACTGTGGAATCAGAAAATCAAACAGAAGAGCAGAAAGATATAGATTATCATTGGAGGATATTCTTTTAGTATGCGAAGAAGGAAATAGGCTTGGATATAAAACCTTTGTACTCCAAGGAGGGGAAGACCCCTATTTTACAGATGATAGAGTGGTTGAGATTGTAAGCTCGATTAAGGCAAAATATCCTGAGGCTGCAGTTACCCTTTCAATTGGCGAAAAACCCTATACTTCATATAAAAAATATTATGATGCAGGTGCTGATAGATATCTTTTAAGACATGAAACAGCATCAAGAAGGCTATATGAAAAGCTTAACCCTGGTATGAGCTTTGATAATAGGAGGCAGTGTCTTAAGGATTTAAAGGACATTGGTTATCAGATTGGAGCAGGTTTTATGCTTGGACTTCCAGGACAGGGGATTGAGGATTATGTTGAGGATATTATGTTTTTAAAGGAATTGAAGCCCCACATGGCTGGAATAGGTCCATTTATTCCACATAGGGATACACCCCTTGGAAGGGAAAATGGAGGAACAGTTAAGGATACTGTTACACTGCTTGCTATAATAAGGCTGATGCTTCCTGATGTGCTGCTCCCTGCAACCACTGCCCTGGGTACAATAGATGAAAATGGCAGGGAACAGGGAATAAAAGCTGGAGCAAATGTTGTTATGCCAAATCTTTCACCGATACAGGTGAGAGCAAAATATACATTATACGATGGAAAGTTATCTACAGGAGATGAAGCAGCTGAATGCAAAAGAGCTATAGAAGAAAAAATCAATGCAATAGGATTTTCCGTGGATATGTCAAGAGGAGATAATAAAAATTGGAGGCGATTGTAAATGTTTATTAATCATGAGTATATCGAAGGACTTTTAGAGGATGCAAAAAATGCATCAAAGGAGGATGTTCAAAGGGTATTAGATAAGGCAAAAAAGACAAAGGGACTTACACATAAAGATATTGCAATTCTTCTTCAGATTGAGGATAAGGAACAGATTGAAGAGATGTACAGGATTGCAGGGGATATAAAAAAAGCTATATATGGAAACAGGATTGTTGTTTTTGCACCACTTTATGTTAGTGACTACTGTGTAAACAACTGCACATACTGTGGATACAGAAGAAATAATAAGTTTCCTAGAAGAAAGCTGACTAGAGAAGAAATACAAGATGAGGTTAAGATTCTTGAAAAAATGGGACATAAAAGGCTTGCTCTAGAGGCAGGGGAAGATCCAATAAACTGTGATATTAACTATATATTAGATGCCATTGATGCAATATACACAACTCAAAACGATAATGGAGTTATAAGAAGAATAAATGTGAATATAGCAGCAACGACTGTTGAAAACTATACAAAATTAAAGGAAGCCAAGATAGGAACCTATATATTGTTCCAGGAAACCTATCATAAACCAACCTATGACAGGGTACATCCAAACAGTATTAAGGGAGACTATGAATATCATCTTACTGCCTTTGACCGTGCAATGGAGGGAGGAATTAATGATGTTGGGGGTGGAGTTCTATTTGGACTTGCAGATCCTAAGTTTGAGGTGCTTGGCTTAATGATTCATAATGAGCATCTTGAAGAAAAGTTTGGTGTAGGCTTCCATACCATATCAGTTCCAAGAATTAAAAAGGCTCAGGGAATGGAACTAGATATGTTCCCACACCTTGTTGATGATGAAATGTTTAAGAAGATAGTAGCAATAATAAGGATAGCAGTTCCATTTACAGGAATTATACTTTCCACTAGAGAAAGTGCAGAAATGAGAAGAGAGGCTATAAAGTATGGTGTTTCTCAGGTAAGTGCTGGTTCCTGTACTGGAGTTGGTGGTTACAGAGAGCATGAGGATGGGAAAAACATTGATCAATTTGATATTGCTGACCATAGAAGCCCAATTCAAGTACTTAAAGAGCTAATAATGGATAATAATATACCAAGCTACTGTACAGCCTGCTACAGAAAGGGAAGAACAGGGGACAGGTTTATGAGCCTTGCAAAATCTGGCCAGATTCATAATGTTTGTGGACCTAATGCTATTATGACATTGATGGAATTCGTTCTGGATTATGCTGATGAAGAACTTTATAATATGGCAGAGAAGCTTATTAATGAGGAAATAAAGAAAATAGAAAGAGAAGATGTTAGAAACCTTGTTATAAATAATATTGAAAGATTGAAAAAGGGTGAAAGAGACCTATATATTTAGGAGGGTTAACCATGAATGAGACACCAAATGCAAACAGAAAACACATAGCTATATTTGGAAGAACCAACTCCGGTAAATCCTCACTTTTAAATGCAATAATAGGTCAGAAGATATCCTTAGTATCTAAAATAAAGGGAACCACAACTGACCCTGTTAGTAAGGCAATGGAACTTATTCCCTTTGGACCTGTACTTTTTACAGATACAGCAGGTCTTGATGATAGTGGTGAGCTTGGAGAGCTAAGGGTTAAAAGAAGCCTTAAAATACTTCAAGGAACTGATTTTGCAATATATGTTATGGATATAAAGGATGAAGATGAAGTTGGCTATAAGGAAATGGTTAATAGCTTTAAAAAATACAGCATTCCACATATGCTTGTTATAAATAAGATAGATACTGCTTCTCCTGAAAAATTGTTAGAAGTAAAGAAAAAGTATAATGAGGCGATTTTTGTTTCGGCTACAAAAGAGGAAAACATACTTACTTTAAAGGGTGAGCTTATTAAAAGAATTAAAGAGGATGAGGTTGAGGAAACCATTGTTGGAGATATAGTTCCCTATAATGGGAAGGTAATAATGGTTGTGCCAATAGACTCGGAAGCTCCAAAGGGAAGGCTTATACTTCCACAGGTTCAGCTTATAAGGGATTGTCTTGACCATGGAATAAAAAGCTATGTGGTTAGGGATACAGAGCTTGAAGCGGCCCTTAATGATATTAAGGATGTTGACCTTGTGGTAACAGACTCCCAAGCCTTTAAAAAAGTAAGCAGGATTGTACCAGAAAGCATAAAGCTTACAAGCTTTTCAATACTATTTGCAAGATACAAGGGAGATCTTAATGCCCTAGTTGATGGGGTATCAAAAATAAAGGAGCTTAATGAAAACTCCAAAATACTTATTTCGGATGCTTGTACCCATAACCATTCCCATGAGGATATAGGAAGAGTTAAGATACCAAGGCTTTTAAACAAACATGTTGGATTAGAGCTTCATTATGATTTTATGATGGGTCAGGATTTTCCTGAAAACCTTTCAGACTATGACCTTGTAATACACTGCGGCGGGTGTATGCTAAACAAGAAGATGATGCAAACAAGAATTGATATGTGCCTTGAAAAGGATGTAAAGATAACAAACTATGGGGTTATCCTTGCTTATCTTACTGGTATTTTGGATAGGTGCTTGTCTTTTGTTTAACATTTTGAACAACAATAAATATATGAATTTTATATAGTGTTTTAAAAGGGAGCTTAATATTTATGTAAAACATAAAAATGTTAAGCTTCCTTTTACTTTTACGCCAATATTGTTTATGTATACAAGATAAAGAACTATATTGCTTTGTATATAGATTAAGGTTAAGGATATAGTGATCTATATCAATAATAAAAGCAATTATTTAAAATTAGTGTATAATGATTAATATTAAATAATTAATAGATAAATACAACAAAGGGGATGATAGCATGATAGATTTTAAATGTGAAGCAGAAAAGTATAGAAAAGAATTTATAACTCTTTTAAATGAGTGGGTAAGCATACCTTCAGTTTTTAATGCTGCAACAGCTGATGAGTCGATGCCTTTTGGTAAGGAGATTCATGATGCTTTGGAATGGTTTAAGGCTCTAGGAGATAAAGAAGGCTTTATTACAAAGAACATAGATGGATATGCTGCCCATATTGAGTATGGTACAGGAGATGAATATGTTTATGTATTTGGACATTGTGATGTAGTCCCACCTGGAGAGGGATGGAGCAGTGAGCCTTTTAAACTTTTAAAATGTGAAGATAAGCTAATAGGAAGAGGTGTAGTTGATGATAAAGGACCACTTATTGCAGCCTATCTAGCATTAAAGCTTTTAAAGGATAATGATATAGAATTAAAAAGAAAAATTAGAATAGTTGCTGGAGGAAATGAAGAAAGTGGATTTAGGTGTATCAAACACTATTTTAGTAAGGAACCTAAGCCTACCTATGGATTTACACCTGATGCAAAATTCCCTGTAATAAATGGCGAAAAGGGTGGTGCTGTAATACAAATAAGTGGAAATGTTGATAGTGGGGATATATTTATTGAAGGAGGAACAGCTCATAATAGTATTCCAGGATGTGTTACAGTAAAAAACTGCAGTATAGAAGGCCATAACCATTCAATAAAACATTTTATAGAAAAAGAGGATTTAGGTATAAAAATCTTTAAAGATGAAAATAAAAAAGAAGGTTTTAAACTTTTGGGCAAGGGAGGACATTCTGCAAAACCTGAAAAGGCTAATAATCCAATTGAAAAGGTATTAAAGTTGCTAAAGATAATACTATGTCAAAGCTGGATAGAAGACTTTGAGGCATTATTTGGTGGAGATAATAGACATGGTGAATTGTATAGTCTGAATTTAATAGGAAGATGTGGAGTTCTTACGATAGTTCCAACAATAATAAAAATAGAAAATGGTGAATTTAATATTACACTAAGTGTAAGGTATCCTGAAAATACAAATATGATATATATTGTTCAAAAAATAAAGGATTACTTTATAAGCAATGGTTTGGACAATTTTAAGGTAAATAGTAGTGGGATAAAGAAGCCAAGCTATGTTTCGGCGGATTCTCCACTTGTTAAAAAGCTGTACAGTATATATTTAAAGCATACTGGTGACACAATAAACAAGGTTAGAGTTACAAGTGCTGGTACATATGCAGCTGAAATGGAGAACTCTGTAGTGTTTGGGTGTGAGTTTCCGGATGGATCTTCAGGTAATACCCATATGACTCAAGAGTATGGAAGTGAAGATGCATTTATTAAGGCTATAGGGATTTATGCAGAAGCCTTATATGAACTATCTATGCTATAAGAAAATTTGTGGCACTAATGAGGACATTTAGTATAAACACATTACATGAATAAATGATTACAATATAAATATAGGATGGTGGATGAAATGATAAGTAAGAAACATTCTATAATTATTAAGTATCTTACTGAAAAAAGTGAATATGTTACAGCTTTAGAATTAAGTCAGCAGCTAGAGGTATCGATAAGAACCATAAAAAGATATATTAAGGATTTAAATTATTTTCTTTCAGATTATGGTGTAGAGATAGTATCAGCAAGAGGTGTTGGGTACAGAATAGAAGGACCAGTAAAGGAAGTTAAAAGAATTATTGAAAAAGCAGACAAACTTATAGAAGGTATCCAAATAGACGATTCCTCAGAGGGTAGAGTAGTAAAAACCATTTGTATTCTAATAAATAATGAATATGTGAATGCAGAGGATTTAAGCAATGAACTTAATTTGAGTATACCAAGTACGAATAAGGTTATTTCGAATGTACGAGATATATTAAAAAAGTATGGACTTGGCATTATTTCAAGACCGTTTTATGGAAGCAAAATAAGCGGCAAAGAAATAAAAATTAGGGATTTAATTCTTGACTATGCTATAAAGAGTGATGAGAACAATTTCCTTGAGATTAGACTTGATAATATTTCAGAAGAGGAATCTGAGCTAATAGAGAAGGTAATTACAGCAAATTTGAAAAATGACAATATTATTATCTCAGACAAGGATTTTAACACACTTTTTACAAGGATTATGGTTTCTATATCAAGGGTAAGAAAAAACTATCCTATAGAGGATGAAGCTTTCAAGGACAATTATAGACTTGAGAATTATGACTTGGTAAAAAAAATCATGGAAAAGATAAGCGAAACCCTAGGAATTACAATATGCAAAAATGAAATATATTATGTATCTTCAAGCTGTGGAATAATGGTTTACAATTATAACACAAGAAAAGAGCTAATAAAGGATAAAAATGATGAGGTAAATAGGTTTGTCAGTGAAACACTAGATGAGATAGATTTAATTACGGGTATTAATTTAAAAGAAGATATAGATTTTACAAATGCTTTAATAATACATTTGAAGATTTTTATAAACCGATTTAAGGCAGGAATAAAAGCAAAAAATTCATTGCTTAATCAAATAAAAAGCAAATTTCCAATGGAAACTAATCTGGCGACAATTGTTGCAAAAAAGCTTGAAGAAGAGTTTAAAGTTACTTTGGATGAGGATGAAATAGGTTTTATCGCAATGCATTTTGGAGCTGCCTTTGAAAGAAGAAAAAATAAAAGTGGTAAGAGGGTTTGTATTATTTGTCACTATGGCATAGGAACCTCGCAGCTACTGACTGAAAAATTAAAACAAAGGATAAGTGATATAGACATAGTTGGGACATATCCTGTAAGATACCTGGAAGTAGCATTGGCTCAAGATATTGATTTTATTGTATCTACTGTAAAGTTAGATAAAAAGAATTTTAAGATACCAGTGCTCTATATTGAAAATGTGTTTTCTGATGAAATAGTTAATGAATTGCATCAGATTTTCAATGAAAAAGAAAAGAGAAAAAAGATTTTACGGGAAACCTTTAATAAAGAAGCTTTTTTTAGAATAAAGGCAGAAAACAGAGAAGAAGCCATAAAGAATCTTGGTATGGCAATGAAGACAAAGGGCTTTATCAATGATGATGTTATATCTATGGTACTTGAAAGAGAAGAAATGTCATCTACAGATATTGGACATTTGGTTGCTATTCCTCATACAATTCTAGATGGTACCTATAAATCTATTATAGGCGTTGGTGTTCTAGATAAGCCCATAATCTGGAGCAAGGAAGAAGTTCAACTTATTTTTATGGTTTGCTTTAATAGAAAGGAAACAAGTAACTTTCCGGTATTTAAATATTTATATAGCTTCATCGAAGATGAAGGCGATGTAAGGAGAGTTTTAAAAGCTTTTAGCTATGAAAAATTTATGGAAATATTAGATTAAAAGTAGAGGGATATTTAATTATGAGCGAAGTATTTACAAGACAACATATAGTATTAAATTTAGATTTAAAGGATAAAAATGATTACCTGAAATATATTGCAAAGCTATCCATGGATCTTGGAATAGGAAAAGAAGAAAATGGTGTATATGAAGGTCTAGTTGATAGAGAGAAGGAATTTGAAACTAATCTTGGAGATGGTATTGCGATACCTCATACAAAATCTAATTCTGTAGCAAGACCTGGAATAATTGTAATAAAACCTAAAAATGAGGTTCAATGGGGCGGAGGTGAAGAGGGTATAAAACTCATATTAAGTATATTAAGCCCTGATAAGCAAGAAGGAAATATTCATTTAAAATTATTAGCGAGTCTTTCAAGAAAACTAATAGATGAGGATTTTAAGAGAACATTGATAAATTCCTCAAGTAAAGAAGAGGTTTTTATAATGGTTGATAATGCATTAAATAGCTAATGAATATAAGCAAATTTTAAGGAGGTATATGTATGGCAAAAAAATTAATAGCATTATGTGCATGTCCTATGGGTTTAGCCCATACCTTCATGGCAGCAGAGGCAATAAAGAAAACAGCACTGGAAATGGGCTATGAAGTAAAGGTTGAAACACAGGGGGCTGATGGAGTCCAGAATGAGTTAACAGCTTCAGATATTAAACAAGCTAATATAATAATTCATGCGATAGCTGTAACTCCTCTTGGAATGGAAAGATTTGAGGGTTATGAAATCTATGAGGTTGGTCTCCAAGAGGTTATTAAAAATCCAAAGGGAGTGATAGAAGAGATAGAGGAAGATTTGGCACAATAAAAAAGCTCCTTAATCTATGGCAGTAGATTAAAAGGAGCAAAGAAAATTAACCTATATAAATAATACCTTATTTTTAAAAAACATTCTATAAGTTTTGCATAAATGATTGTATATTTTTCTCTCCTAAACATTTATGCAAATTCATTTTCTTTAATTCACTAATCGCATGGTACTAAATGTGGAGATTTTTGCGCGATTAGTATGCTAAAATAATTCAATTGGAGTGGAGGGTTTTAATATGGCAGTTAAAAAGAAGGTTATTGGTTCAACTGCATCAAAGGATAATACAAATAGTAATGCTGAAAATAAGCAAATATCACAAAAGAGCTCAATATGGACAGAATTTAGCAAGCATGTAATGACAGGTATTTCCTATATGATTCCTGTACTTATAATGGGAGGATTAATAGGTGCCATTTCTCAGTTAATTCCTTATGTGTTTTATAAAATAGATCCATCTGTATCTATAATGGATGCAGTTAATTCAGGTAAATATGTTGGAATGAGTTTATCACTTTTGAAGCTTGCAAAGATAATGGAAAGTTTTGGATTCACACTATTTGGATTTGCAATTCCTCTATTTGCAGCTTTTACTGCTAATTCAATAGGTGGAAAAACTGCCTTAGCTGCAGGCTTCATCGGAGGATATGTATCCACAAAGCCTATTGCTGTACCAAATCTTGTTGATGGAAAGTGGGATACTGTTGCACCTGTGGCTTCAGGATTTTTAGGTGCTATAATAATTGCATTTATAATTGGATATTTTGTAAAGTGGCTTAATAATAAAATTCAAATGCCTCATAACTGGTTAGCCTTTAAGACAACATTTTTAATTCCTTTAATTTCATCTGTTGTATGTATGATTTTAATGGTATTTATAATAACTCCATTTGGAGGATGGGTAAACGGACTAATAAAACAATTACTTGAAGCTGCAGGAAGTACAGGACAATATGTTTATGCTCTTGTATTATCAGCAACTACAGCATTTGACTTAGGAGGACCAGTAAACAAGGCAGCAGGATTTGTTGCACTAGGATTTACAACTGAAAAGGTTCTTCCTATTACAGCAAGATGCTTATCAATAGTAATACCATCCTTTGGTTTAGGATTAACAACATTAATAGATAAAAAGCTAGTAGGTAGAAGAGTATATGATAGACAATTCTATCAGGGTGGAAAGACAGCTATATTCTTAGCATTCATGGGAATCTCTGAGGGTGCTATACCATTTGCATTAGAAAGACCAGGCTTTACAATTCCTCTATATGTATCTGGTGCAATTATTGGTTCATTTACAGCTATAGCATTAGGTGCAGTACAGTGGTTTCCGGAATCAGCCATATGGGCATGGCCATTAATAAAGGGAATTATTCCTTATATAATAGGCTTAATCGTTGGTTCAGTATTTATAGCAGTTATAAATACCTTCCATAGAAACAAGCTTATAAAGCAGGGAAAACTAGAAATAAATGAATAATTAACAATAGAAGAGAACTGATTTTTATCAGTTCTCTTTATTGTAAACGAGTTTTTATTATGGGAGGATAAAATGAATTTAATAAGCAGGGTTGACAGAGTAAGGAAAACAATTATCAAACAAGGTATAGATTCAATTCTTGTAAATAGTCCACATAATAAGTATTACCTTGGAGAGATATACAGTAGCTCAGGGTATATATTTATTACGAGGAGTAGCCAATATATAATAGTAGACTTTAGATATTATGAGGATGTTAGTAAGAAAAATAACATTTTTAAAGCTATAATGCTTTCAAAAAATAATACACTAGATAAGATAATTAATAATATCATTAGTATAGAGAAAATAAAAAATATTGGGTTTGAGGGGCAAGAGGTTTCCTATGATTTTTATAGTTATCTTAAAAACAACTTGAATTGCAGCCTGGTTTCTTATGATTTATCTAAAATTAGAATGATTAAGGATGATGAAGAAACAGCATATATAAAAAGAGCTTGTCAAATTGCAGATAAAGCATTTGACCACTTGGTTGATTATATAAAGGATGGCATGACAGAAAAGCAGGTAGAGAATGAATTGGTTAGATTTATTAAGGAACAAGGAGGTCAGAAGGAATCCTTTGATACTATTGTTGCTTCTGGAACAAGGGGTGCACTGCCCCATGGAAAAGCTAGTGATAAAATAATAAAAACTGGGGAATTAATCACACTGGATTTTGGTGTTAGATATAATTATTACTGTTCGGATATTACAAGAACAATTGCTTTAGGGTACTGTTCTAAGGAACTAGAAAAGATATATGGTATTGTAAAAGCTGCGGGAGAAGAAGCTATGAGAATAGCAAAACCTAATATTACTTTAGGAGAGCTTGATTATGTTGCAAGGAGCTATATAAAAGAAGCAGGTTTTGGTGAAAATTTTGGACATAACCTTGGACATGGTCTTGGAATTTTGGTACATGAATATCCTGATGTTGCTTCTGAAAGTACAGAACTACTAAGTACTGGAATGATAATAACAATAGAACCTGGAATATACTTACCAGGAGTTGGAGGAGTAAGAATAGAAGAGGATATTTTGATAACTGAGTATGGATGTGAAAGGCTTACTAATAGTCCAAGAGAATTAATAACTATTTAAGGGGGAAATAGTATGTACAACTTCGATGGAAAAACTGATAGAGTAAGTGAAAAATGTAGAAAATGGGATAGAAAAATAATAGAGAATAAATTTGGACAGGTGCCTAATGATATTATTCCAATGTGGATTGCTGATATGGATTTTAAAATACCTGTAGAAATAGAAAATGCTTTTAGCATGGCCATAAAGAGAGGTGTATTTGGTTATACCTACTGTTATGATGAATTTTATGAAGCAGTTATGGATTGGCAGCAAACTATGCATGGGGTTAAGGTGAATAGAGAATGGATTACCTTATCTTATGGTACAGTTTCTACTATTCACTATACAATTCAAGCCTTTTGCCAAAAGGGAGATTATGTTCTAATGAATACACCAGTGTATGATCCCTTTGATGCAGCGGCAAGTAGACAGGGTGTAAACAGGATTTATAATACTCTGATAGTTAAAGATTGTAGATATTATATTGATTTTGAAAGCTTAAAGCAACAATTAGAGAAGTACAAGCCTAAATTATATCTATTTTGTTCTCCACATAACCCATCAGGAAGAATATGGAGCACAGAGGAACTAAAAAAGGTGGCACAGTTATGTAAGGAAAATAATACAATACTAGTAACTGATGAGGTACATGCAGAACACATACACTATGGGAAGTTTAGTTCGATATTGGAGATAAATGAATATGATGACAATTTAATACTTTTAACCTCCCCTAATAAGGGCTTTAATTTAGGTGGACTAAAAACCTCCTATTCAGTTATACCTAGTCAATCTATAAGGGATTGCTTTAGAAAAAAGCTTGAGCAAAATTCAATTACATCTCCAAATGTCTTTGGAATCATAGGGCTCATTACAGCCTATAAATACTGTAAACCCTGGCTTTATGAGGTTAATGAATATATAAAAGGAAACTATGAAATCCTTGAGGAATATATCAAAAATAAAATTCCTAAGCTCAAGGTCATGAAAATGGAATCCTCCTATCTTGCTTGGGTAGATATAAGTGAAACAAAGCTTACATCAGAAAGTGTAACCAACCTTTTAGCCTCAAAGGCCGGTGTATTAGTTGAAAATGGTGTTCATTTTGTTAATGATGGAGAAGGTTATATAAGAATTAATTTAGGTACACAAAGGAAAAATGTGATTGAGGCATTGAAAAGGATGGATGATGTCTTAAGGGAATATAGTTTGTGATTTTAGTATGTTTTGTTGGTTATAACCAATTTCCTGTTTAGCCTTATATAATTCAAATATATAGTCAGCATAAATGGAAAATAAAAGAGGGTAACAGCATAAAATGGGGGATGTTGTACTATTTAATTAGTATGCATCCCCTTATTAATATGTCTTAAAGAATAAAGTGAAATATTTGTAAATTAGAGATATGCTAAAGAAGAACTTATACATTACAATAAGTACTCAAAGTATCTATTGATTTGTTTTATTAAATTGAGTTGGTGTGGTAAGATTATTACAATAGAAAGCTTTGATAGAATACAAGCTGAGTTGAATTTGGTGTGAAGAATAGGATTTATATAATTTTTATGCATTGGAGGAAGTAATAATGGCAATTGAAAAGGTTAAAGCATATTTTAAGCAATGGAATATGGAGAATAGAATAATGGAGCTTGAAGTTTCCAGTGCAACAGTTGAGTTGGCGGCAGAAGCACTTGGATGTGAACCGGAACGTATTGCAAAAACATTGTCCTTTAGGACAGGAGATGATCCGGTTTTAGTTGTTATGGCTGGTGATGCCAAGGTTGATAATGCAAAATTCAAGGCTCAATTTCATGTAAAAGCAAAAATGCTTGCTCCAGAGGAAGTAGAAGTTTTAATAGGTCATTCTATTGGTGGGGTTTGCCCATTTGGTATAAATGAAAATGTAGATGTTTATCTTGATATTTCTTTAAAAAGATTTGATACAGTATTTCCTGCCTGTGGCAGCAGTAATAGTGCTATTGAATTCAATATTAACGAGCTGGAAAAATACTCAAATAGCATTTCATGGATTGATGTTTGTAAAAATTGGTAGAGGATATTAAGTAATAGTTGTCTCTATTATGAGCGCTCATCTCTGTTATGACCATGATTATATTCTAATTAAAATTGCTGGGGGGGATTAATTTGAAATATCGCTGCTTAATTTTAGATCATGATGATACTGTGGTTAAGAGCACACCAGATATCCATTATCCATCCTTCGTTGAAGCATTAAAAATATTAAGGCCTAATATGAATCCTTTAAGTCTTGAAAAATTTGTTTCCTATTGCTTTAATCCAGGATTTTCAGAGTTATGTAAGGATATCTTGAAGTTTAGCGAAGAAGAGCAGGAATGCCAATATAAAATATGGAAAAGCTATACAAAAGCAAAAGTACCTGCTTTTTATAGTGGTTTTCCTGAATTAATAAAAGAATATAAAAAATTAGGTGGAATAATATGTGTTGTTTCTCATTCGGAGAGTGAACAAATTATGAGGGACTACATGTTAAATTGTGATTTAACTCCTGATATGGTATTTGGTTGGGAATTGGATGAAGAGAAAAGGAAACCGAATTCTTATCCAATTATAGAAATTATGAAAAAATTTGATTTAAACAATTATGAGATATTAGTAGTAGATGATTTAAAACCTGGTTTGGATATGGCAAGAAGCTGTAATATAACATTTGCAGGAGCGGGATGGTCACATATAATACCAGAGATAAAAAACTATATGGAAGTAAATTCGGATTATTATTTTTCAACAGTTAGCTCATTTAAGGAGTTTATATTATCGGCATAAAGATCAGAAAGATATTTTAGATAATAAAATATCTTTCTGATAGCTTTGTATATCCCTTAAAAACTTTCACATGGTGTGTATCTTTTGCTACATGTTTTTATGTTCTTGTGAATTTAGGCACATTAAAAAAATAAATAAGCCATCTTACTCGTCCTTTTGATTCTTTTCGTCGTTACTCAATCACTTACATACAGTTAGTATGCGCGTGATTGAGTGCCTAGAAAATAATCAAAATTACTTCGTAATCTGACTTATTTATTTTTTTAATGTGCCTTAACTTAATTTGTCTGAAATATTGTGAAGATCTATTACATGGTTTTGTCTGTGTTTTCCCATAAAGAATACTGCTAAAGCACCAGGACCACCGTAGGTTCCGACTACTGGTCCAATGTAGTTTATGACTACATTTTTAACATTTACTGCTTTTAGTATAAGCTCCTTTAATTTTAAAGCCTCTGATTCAGCATCACCATGGCATATTGATATTGTTGCTTCTTCTGGGTTTTCAATTTTCTCTATAACAATTTTAGCTATTGTGCTAATTGCATTTTTTCTTCCCTTTGCTTTAATTACAGGCAGCACCCTTCCTTCATCGTTTATTGTAAGTATGGGCTTTATGTGAAGAACTGTACCAAATAAGGCAGCTGCTGTGGATATTCTTCCACCTCTCTTTAGATGGTTTAAGTCATTAACCGTTATATAGGTGTTAAGCTTCATTTTATTATTCTCAAGATAGTTAATAACATCATCAAAGCCTGCACCATTCTCCTTCATTTCAACTGCCTTCATTATCATAAGTCCTTGCCCTAAAGAAGCGGTTAATATATCAACTATTGTAATTCTTACATCATTGTGTTCATCTAGTATCATGTTTTTGGCAATATTCGCACTGTTGTAAGTCCCGCTTAAACCGGAGGAAACGCCAATATATATAATGTCCTTTCCCTGGTTTATAATATTCTTAAAGACTTTGTAAAATGCATCAGCATTTGCTTGAGAAGTCTTAGGTATTTCACCATTTGCCATGCCTTCATAAAATGATTTGTAGTCCAAGCTTAATCCAAAATCATCAATATATTCTTTGCCTTTAAAATTGCAGGTTAGGGCAACAAAGGGAATATTTTTTTCCTCTATATAATGACGTGGCATATCGCAGCAGGAATCTGTCATAATTACGTAATCTTTCATTAAATCACCTTCTAAAATGTACTATTTCTCATTTTACTAATATAGTTTGAATATTTCAATATATTATGACAAATTAAATTAAAAATTTATAATAATATATATGCAATTATGTCAATAGATATACTATTATGGTATATTTATTGATTAAAATCATATTTAAACATTAATTGAAATTATCAATAAAACACTATTTGCCATGATATAATATAGATGTATTATTGGTGTGAGGAATGAAAATATATACACAGGTTTTTTAACTACCAGTAAATAAATGGGGGATAAAATATGTTTATATCAGGACTTACGGATAGAGTTTTAGATATTATGGATAGAGACTTTATACAGCTTAATGGAGATGAGACTATTGGTTTTGCATTGGATAAAATGCTTAATTTTAATAGAGATGAAATTGTTATTTCGAGTAAAGACGGAGCAATAAATGGGGTGTTTACTAGGAGTGATCTTTCAAGGCTAAAAAGGTACAAGCCAGAAGCCTTTAAAGAACCTGTGATTAATTATGCAGTAAAGAATGTAATTACCATAGAAAAGGATAAATCTGCAGGTTTTGCAAGGGATTTGATGATAAAAAAAGGGATAGGCTGCCTTCCTGTTGTTGAAGATGGAAGGATTATTGGGGTTGTCTCCAAAAACAGCATAAGGGATATATTCTACATGAGGATAGATGAGATGCTTAAGCTCCAAAACAACATACTTGATAACATGCATGAGGCTATTTGCATTTCTGATGATAAGGGTATTGTAAGTTATTGGAACAAAAGTGCGGAGAAACTATATGGTATAAGTACAGACAAGGTAATTGGAAGGCATGTTGGAGAGGTTTTTCCAAATGCAATGATAATGAGGGTTTTAAAGGATGGTAAGCCAATAGAGAATATGCAGCATGAACCTGTTGAGGGAAAGTCTGTAATACTAAGTACCATTCCCATATATAACTCCGAAAATAAGATAGTTGCAGTTGTTTCAACTGACAGGGATATTACTGAAGAGGTAAAGCTATCTACCCAGCTTGAGGATGCTAGAAAGAGAGTTAAAATACTTCAGGATACATATCAAAGGGAGTTTGTGCTTCAACACAGCTTCGACAATATCACAGGAAAAAGCAAGGGTATGATAGAATCAATAAACCTTGCTCAAAAGGTTGCACCAACAAGTGCTAGTGTCCTTCTTACAGGAGAGAGCGGTACAGGTAAGGATGTTTTTGCAAGGGCAATACATAATGCAAGCCAAAGAAAGGGAGATTTAATTGCGGTAAACTGTAGTGCAATACCCTATCAGCTCCTTGAAAGTGAGCTTTTTGGCTATGTTGAAGGAGCTTTTACTGGGGCTTCAAAGGGTGGAAGAACGGGTAAATTTGAACTTGCAAACAACGGGACTCTATTTCTTGATGAAATAGGGGACATGCCAATGGAGATGCAGGCAAAGCTTTTAAGGGTTCTGCAGGATGGAGTAATATACAGGCTTGGAAGTGAAAAGCCTGTATCAACAAATGCAAGGATTATTGCTGCAACAAATAGAGATTTAAAGAAGCTTATAAAGGAGAAAAGCTTCAGAGAGGATCTTTTCTACAGACTTGCTGTTGTACAAATAGATCTTCCTCCACTAAGGGATAGAAGCGAAGATATAAAGGACTTGATAACTCTGTTTATTAACCAGGTATCCAAAAAGGAAAGGATAAATATAAAAAATGTTGATCCTGGAATATATTCAATTTTAAGCAGCTATAAATGGGAAGGAAATGTAAGAGAATTAAAAAATGTAGTCCAGAGGATGGTGGTTCTTTCCAACAACGGAGAGATAACCATAGAAGACATGCCTGAATACATTTTAAAAGAAGGCAGTAACATTCAAAGAAAATTAGATTACGGAATGGATCTCGAAAAAGCCATTGAATCAGTTGAAAGGGAAATGATAAGGGAAGCATTAAAACGTTCAAAGGGGAACAAACAGGAAGCAGCAAAGATTCTTAATGTAAAGAGAAGTACGTTGTATTACAAGCTTGACAAATATGGGGAAGAATAAAGAGCCAGGTATCGGAGAGGGGAAAATACGTTCAACCTTTTCGATACCTAGCTCTTTATTATTCAAACATCCTTTCCTCTTCTCCAGCAATCTTTAATGCTTCAAGATATAATAGCTTTGAAATTCTGTAATTTTCTCCAATAAGCATATCAAGATAAGGTTTTATTTCTGATATTTTACCTACTTTTTTTGCTAGTTGAAGAATACCGATAATACCAATTGGTTTGAGAAGCATATCCTTTGCCCTATTTCTTGCTGGTCTATCATCGATTATTACTATATTAATATTTAATTCCTTTGCAGCTTGTATTACTTCTAATTCTCCTCGATGTAATCTTCCAAACATAGCTTCAACTATTTCTGCATTTTTTATTTTATAAACTATTATTTTTTTATCAAGAATAGCATTTTTTAATTCCATTGCTCCATAGTTTTTAAGTTCATTATTGTTTGCAACTTCTTTATATACCTCTCGGGTTATATATACTTCACTAAATAACTCCCATAGTAAATTTAATTTTCCGATAATACATAAGCCAATAATAGGACTGGAATTACAAACAATCTTACTCATTTTTCTTAGAAAAGTCCTTAAGTAAATTTTTTATTGCAATTTCATCTTCTAATAAATCTTCCTCTGTATATTCACCCCAAGGAATACCCTTTAATTTTAGTATATATATGAAGTCGTTTAGTGACAATTCTGCTATTTCTGATGCTCTTGCTAAAGAAACACTTTTGGTTACAAACAATCCAATTGCTATGGCTATACGAACATTTTCATCTAAGGAGTCTCCATGTGCTAAATCATCTAATAATGGAAGAATTTCTTCAGGAATGATTACAGCATTATCCTTTCTTAATTCCATAAATTCATCTCCCTCCTTTATACTATTATATCATAGTATTGAGATGGCTAATCAAAAAATACATTTATTGTATTAAAATCAAGGTAGTGAATAAAAGTAATATATTCATTACATAAATCATTTTTCAATAGAAATAATTGCTCCACCCATCCACTGCAGTGCTTCGTTCTTGAATGGAACAATATCAACATCTGGAGCTTCGTACTCATCCCAGCATTTTTCGATGTTAATATTTTTGTATCCTATATCTCTTAAAATATCTATCCACTTTGCTCTGTCATTAACTTTATCATAAAACCAATTCACTGCATCTGCCCAATCTGGAGATTTAGCAAACAAATTATACCACTTTCTGACCAAGTCTGAATTTGCATCATCAACGATGGTTGTCCCGAATACACATATATCACCTTGCTTTAGTATTCTTCTTGTTTCTTCAAGACTTTTAATATAGTTTTCTATATTGTCATATCCATACCAGGATACAGCTGCATTTATACTATTATCCTTGAAAGGAAAATTTGCTGCATTACAGGCGATATATATGACCTTAACATTTGGATTGAAGAAGTTATCTTCTATGTATCGTTTATTATATTTTAAAATGCGATGGCTTAAGTCAGTTAAGACAAGGGTTACAGGCCAATCTGCATCCTGTATAAGGTGCTGGGCAAAACAGCCCTGGCCACTTGCAACATCAACCAAAATAGATGGTTTTCTTTTTCTAATGTAATTTATCATTTTATGCTGAAGCTCTATATCCCTTGGAGTAGAGTATCTTGCAACAAATCCTTTCTGCATCTCAACATATTCACCATAGGATTTGAAACAGTATGACCAGTTGTTACCTGGATCTTCTGTTGTTCCAAAGTGTACTATACCATCAACAATCCTAAAATGATGATTATTTTGGCAAATAAGTTCTTCATTCTTAGACTTTTCAAACGTTAATTCACACCTGCAGGCAGGACAATGTAAAAGGGGTATAATACTTCTTAATGTATGATATGTTTTGCCTATAGATTTCATTATAAGATCTACAACAGGCTCTGCCATAGAACCTATAATTTCAGGCTTAAGTCTGTTTAAAGGAATAGATTTACTGGTATATTCTGCTTTTCCATCAATAAATGTTTTAACTCTGAAGTCAATATTAATGTCTAGTTCTCCATTTTCCATTAGCTTTGCAGCATTATATAAATCTTCTCTATGCATATAATCTTTTATTGCACTTATTATTTTACCGTTATCAGAAGAAAGCTCATAGGCAGAAAGGAATTCAGAATTTATAGGAGTTATTTCTGTACAATCAGTAGTTTGATCATCATTCAATAGAAAATCAACAGTAACACCAAAAACCCTGGCAATAGGAACAAGCATCTCAATATCAGGTAGACTTTGAGCATTTTCCCATTTAGATATTGCCTGACTGCTGATACTTAACATTTGAGCTAATCTATTCTGCGAAAGCCCACATTTTGTTCTAAGATCTATGAACTTTTTTGAAAATACATTTTTGTTTAGCATAAAACCACACCTTTACACTTTATTTTATATCAACAGTACTGTTTATGATTTCATTATAGCATTGAGTGTAATGATATAAAATTGATGGTTAGGTTATGGACAATACATATAGCATCAACTAGTGGTTGATAAATGGCATAGGTGAATAGAAGCTTTCTTATATCCTAGCTACTGGGTATTTTTATGTGTCAGTTATTTAGAATACTGACAGAAATTTGACAGAGGTTATTTTCTAAGTAAAATCAATGCAAAATGGTATATAGACCTTATGAGGTATGTATATAGAAATTATAAATGTCAGATATTTGACACAAATTTTATGGAATATAAATAGAGGTACATTTATAGATAATCATAATAATCCCTAAACCCCCTATTTAACTAGTCTATAGAAGCATGTACCAGTTCTCAATGATTTGTGAAAAAATTGGCATGCTATTTGCATAAGTAATATGTGGAAAAAATTTTTGGAGGCGATTAAATGGGAAATTTATATAGATTTCCACTAAAGATGCATGTTGGAGCTCCTGATTCCCCAATTGTAAAGGTTGGTCAGGAGGTAAAAAGGGGAGAGTGTATTGCTGAACCAACTGGTTTAGGTGCAAGAATACACTCAAGCGTTTCCGGAAAGGTTCAAAACATTAATGATAAAGAAATAGTAATAGAAGCAGATGACAATCAGAGTAAGGATTACATTAAAATCAAGGAATGTGATTCAATAATAGATACTGTGTATGAAGCAGGAATCGTTGGTGCTGGTGGTGCTGGGTTCCCAACACATGTTAAGCTTAAGGCCAATATTCCAGATGGATACATAATAGCAAATTGTGTTGAGTGTGAGCCTGCACTTCATCACAATATGGGTATGCTTGAAAGTGACCCAGGTCTTGTAGTAAGAGGAATAGAGTATGCAATGAAGGCAACAGGTGCGCCAAAGGCATACATAGCAATTAAAGGCAAGCATAAAGAGGCGATTGAAGCTATAACCAAGTACATATCAGGTCCTAAGAATATAGAGATAAAAGAGCTAAAGGATATGTATCCAATGGGAGAGGAAAGGGCAATAATTCATGCTATATTTGATAAATGGCTTGAACCTACACAGCTTCCATTAGATGCAAAATGTGTAGTTATGAATGCTGAAACCCTTGCAAACATAACAAGGGCAGTTGAGGATAGAAAGCCTGTTATAGATAAGGACATCACTGTTATAGGAAAGATAAAGGGTGGAAATGCACCTCATCTTCTTTTCCAGATACCGGTTGGCTCATCAATAAAAGGTTTAATTGATGAATGTGGTGGCATCGATGGAGAATATGGTGAGGTAATCATTGGAGGACCTTATACAGGTAAGGCAGAGGACTTAGATAATGCAGTTGTAACAAAGATGTCAGGTGGAGCAATAGTTACAATACCATTCCCAAGATACGATGGACCAATAGGACTTTTAGTTTGTGCCTGTGGTGCAAATGAAGAAAGACTAAGGGACGTTGCAGCAAAGATGGGTGCTGAGGTTGTTGCAGTAACAAAGTGTAAAAACGTTGTTGATGTTAGAGGTGCTAACAAGTGCCAGACTCCTGGAGATTGTCCAGGACAGGCTCAAGGAATTATATATTTAAAGAGCAAGGGTGCAAAGAGAATTCTTATATCAAACTGCAGCGACTGCTCAAACACAGTAATGTGCTGTGCACCAAAGATGGGAATTCCAGTTTACCATCATACAGACCATGTATTTAGAACACTGGATTACCCATTAACAAGAAGATTACCAATGGAAGATAATAAATAACGCAAAGGAGGGTTTACATATGTCAATGAGTGCTGAACATGCAGCAGAACTAAAAAATGAAGTGGCAGCTGTATGCTGTAGAACAGAAAAAGGAACTGTTATATCAGCAGAAAACTTGGAAGATCCAACAATATTTCCAGACCTTGTGGATTCAGGTTTGTTAAAAATTCCAGATGACTGTCTGAAGATAGGCGAGGTTATTGGAGCAAAGTTAACAAAGACAATAGACTCACTTACACCAATTACTCCTGATATAGTTGAGGGAGCAAAGGCTATTGAAGTGAAAAATGATAAGGAATTGACAGAAGGAAATGAAAAGGCAGTTTTAAAATACAACAAGAAGGCCTTTGAGGTAATTGGTGTTGAGGATTTAGAAAACCCAATGCACTTTGAAAAGCTTGCTGACTCACTTCTTGTTGATCTAAATGAAAAGGTTTTAACAAGAAGCGAAGTTGTTGGTAAAAAGCTTACTAGGGATGCAGCAGCATTAACTCCAATAACAGATGATATGCTAGAGGGATATGTTGAAGAAGTACCAAGCTCACAGGAAATTACTCAAACAGCTGTTATAAACGGTGGAGTTTTAAAGATTAAGATAAGTGAAGGCAAGGGAATAGACATAGAGGTTCCACTAGGAATGAGTGGAACAGTAGTTCAGGCCCCAGCGGTAAAAACTGTTGAAAAGCCAGCCGAAGTACAGTGCTGTAAAGAAGAAGTAAAATATGAGAATAAAGAAATAAGAAAGCTTGTTAAAAAACACTTTAAAATAGATGAGGTTAAGTTTGGACCAGAAACAAAGATAGAGGGAAAAACCCTATACATTAGAGAAGACATTTGTAAAAATGCAGTTAAGGCGGACCACCTTGTTAAGGATATTAAGATAGATATAATAACCCCTGACAAGTACAATACCTACAGTGAAACAATAATGGACGTACAGCCAATTGCAACAAAGGAAGGGGAAGACAAGGTAGGACATGGAACAACTAGGGTAATAGACGGAGTAATAATGATGGTTACAGGAACTGATGAAAATGGAGTTCAGATAGGAGAATTCGGTTCATCAGAGGGAATACTTGAAGAAAACATAATGTGGGGAAGACCAGGCTCACCTGATAAGGGAGAGATATTCATAAAGACACAGGTTACAATTGCAGCAGGCACAAACATGGAAAGACCAGGCCCACTTGCAGCCCACAGAGCAACAGATGTTATTACCCAGGAAATAAGGGAAGCATTGAAGAAGGCTGAGGAAGAGCTTATTGTTAATAACGAGGAATTTGTTCAATATAGAAGACCAGGCAGAAAAAAGGTAGTCATTGTTAAGGAGATAATGGGACAGGGTGCAATGCATGACAACTTAATACTTCCTGTTGAACCAGTTGGTGTTCTTGGAGGAAAGCCAAACGTTGACCTTGGAAATGTACCGGTTGTATTATCACCACTTGAGGTAATAGATGGTGGAATACATGCCTTAACCTGTATAGGACCAGCTTCTAAGGAATGCTCAAGACACTACTGGAGAGAACCACTTGTATTGGAAGCTATGAATGATCCTGAAATAGATTTATGTGGAGTTGTTTTCGTAGGAAGTCCACAGATAAATGCAGAGAAGTTCTATGTATCAGAAAGACTTGGAATGTTAGTTGAAACAATGGATGTTTCAGGAGCAGTAGTTACAACAGAGGGCTTTGGAAACAACCACATAGATTTTTCAAGCCATATTGAGCAGATAGGAATGAGAGGAATAGAAGTAGTTGGAATGTCATTCTGTGCTGTTCAGGGAGCACTTGTTGTTGGAAACAAGTACATGAAGCATATGGTTGATAACAACAAATCAGAAGCAGGAATAGAAAACGAAGTTCTAGGCTGCAATACACTATGTAAAGAGGATGCACTAAGAGCTCTTTCAATGCTTAAGACTGCAATGGCAGGAGAAGATGTTAAGGAAGCAGAGAGAAAGTGGAATCCAAACGTTAAGGAAAGCAACCTTGAAGCAGTTGAAAAGACATATGATGTGAAAATAGACAGGGTTGAAAATGAAACATCAATTCCTGTAAGCCAAAAAAGACTAGAAAAATATTCAACAAAGTAGGATGATGCTATGAAATATGGTGACAAGATAATTGAAATGCAGGGAATCATAGTTGAAGTTCACGATGGATGTGTGGCAATAGATTTAAAGGGAAGACTTGGATTTATGAAGGTTCCAATGAGGATGCTTATAACTGACTACCCATTAAAGGTAGGTCAGGAGGTAGGCTTTAGGATGAGCTTTTTAGAAGTTTTATCCGAGGAACCAAATGAAAAATATGTAAGTAACATAGAAGCGAAGAAGAGAAAGGAAGGTAAGGAATAATGAGCTTAACAGCTGTTAAGGGTTTACAATCTGAAATATTTGTTCCAATAACTCCTCCTCCTGTTTGGGCTCCAGTTAAAAAGCCTCTCAATGAAATGAGAGTTGCTTTTGCAACTGCAGCAGGAGTTCATTTAAAATCGGATAAGAGATTTAATCTTGCAGGAGATTTTACATTTAGAATAGTTCCAGGGGATGTTGATACAAAGGATTTAATGGTTTCTCATGGTGGCTATGATAACGGAGATGTAAATAAGGATATTAACTGCATGTTCCCAATAGATAGACTAAGGGAGCTTGTAGCAGAAGGATATATAAAGGAGGTTGCACCTGTTCATATAGGCTTTATGGGCGGCGGTGGAAATCAGGAAAAGTTTAAGCATGAAACTGGACCTGCTATTGCAAAGATATTAAAGGACGAAAATGTCGATGCAGTAGTAATGACAGCTGGCTGAGGTACCTGCCATCGTTCTGCTGTACTTGTACAGAGAGCTATAGAGGAATCGGGGATTCCTACAATATTAATTGCAGCACTACCTCCTGTTGTAAAGCAAACAGGAACACCAAGATCAGTTGCTCCACTTGTACCAATGGGAGCAAATGCTGGAAAACCAAATGATCCAGAAATGCAGATAAACATACTTAGAGATACATTAAAGCAGCTAATAGCAATAGACACTCCGGGCAAGGTCGTAAGCCTGCCATATGAGTATATAGCTAAGGTTTGATTTAACTAGGCGACAGGCACTTGAGGTATGAGTTAGGCACATTAAAAAAATAAATAAGTCATCTTACTCGTCCTTTTGATTCTTTTCGTCGTTACTCAATCACTTACATACAGTTAGTATGCTCATGATTGAGTGCCTAGAAAATAATCAAAATTACTTCGCAATCTGACTCATTTATTTTTTAAATGTGCCTTATTTAAGAAGAGATATCTTTTAATGATTATATTTTCTAAACAACTCATAACTCAAGTGCCTGTCACCAAAAAATGGTGATACATATGGGAAACGAAATTGAGATGAGAAGGCTTGTAATAAAAGCTTTTCATGTAGAGAAAGCAGAGTTTTCAAATAGAACATTTATTGAAAATGGAGTTTTATATGTTAGGGATAGTCTGAAGAATGAACTTTTATATGGTGAAAATGAGTTTATAAAGGATATAAATATCAGCATAATAAAGCCCAAAGAAAGAGATGTATTTGTAAACTCAATAATGGATTTTTCGCCTATTGCAGCAAAGGTTTTAGGAAGGCTTGGAGAAGGAATAACCCATGTACTCACAGGAGCATATGTAATGCTCACAGGTGTTGATGAAAATGGAGTTCAAGTCTCTGAGTTTGGCTCCTCTGAAGGAATATTGAAGGAGCAGGTTGTTTTTAATCGTTCAGGAACTCCAGGGGATTTGGATATAATTATCCATGTTGATGTTACCTTTAAAAGTGGCATGGGTAGTATTAGAAAAGGTCCTGAAGCAGCGCATAGAGCCTGTGATAGGCTTGTACAAGAGATAAGGGAGCCATTAAAGAGGATAAATGGGCGATTCTGTGATGAAAAGCATGAATATGTAGATAGAATAAAACCTGATAAGAAAAAGGTAGTAATCATAAAACAGGTTGCAGGCCAGGGGGCAATGTATGACACAAGGCTATTTGGAAAGGAACCTGGTGGATATGAGGGTGGAAAGTCTATAATAGACATGGGAAACATGCCTGTTATATTAAGTCCAAATGAGTATAGAGATGGAGCCCTAAGGGCAATGCATTAGGGGGTGTTTTTATGGGAATAGGACCCTCTACAAAGGAAACAACTCTTCATCACTTTAGAGACCCACTACTTGATGTAGTATCTAAGGATGATGATGTTGACCTTTTAGGAATAATTGTTGTTGGTACTCCACAGGCCAATGAGGATAAGATTTTTGTAGGACAAAGAGCTGCTGCATGGGTTGAGGCTATGAGAGCTGATGGAGTTATAATATCCCTTGATGGATGGGGAAACAGCCATGTGGATTTTGCAAACACAATTGAGGAAATAGGCAAAAGAAACATACCTGTTGTTGGTATGAGCTTTATTGGTACACAGGCGCAATTTGTTGTAACAAATAAATATATGGATACAATAGTAGATTTTAATAAATCTGATGAAGGTATTGAAACAGAGGTTGTTGGAGAAAACAACGCAACAGAAATAGATTCAAAAAAGGCACTAGCCTTTCTAAAACTAAAAATGAGAAAAATGGGGGAGAAAAAATGAGAGCCGTAAGGACTATACATGCCATAGATTCACATACTATGGGTGAGCCTACGAGGGTAGTTACTGGGGGACTGCCTGTTATACCCGGAGATTCGATGCAGGAAAAGAAAGCATACCTTATAAACCATATGGATAATATAAGAACTGCCCTTATGCATGAACCAAGAGGGCATAAGGATATGTTTGGTTCAATAATAACCCAGCCTACAACTAAGGACGCTGATCTTGGAATCATTTTTATGGATTCAGGTGGATACCTTAATATGTGTGGGCATGGTTCAATAGGAGCATCAATTGTAGCTGTAGAAACAGGTATGGTAAATGTTACAGAACCATATACCCATATTACCTTTGAGGCCCCAGCTGGACTTGTTAAGGCCAAGGTAAAGGTTAAGGATGGAAAGGCAATAGAGTCAACAATAACAAACGTACCATCCTTCTTATATAAATCCAATGCTGAGGTTAATGTACCAGACTTTGGAAAGGTAAGACTTGATATATCCTTTGGAGGAAGCTTTTTTGCCATTGTAAAGGCAGCTGATTTGGGAGTTGATATATGTCCGGAAAATGCTCAGAAGATAAGCAGCCTTGGAATGAGCATACTTCATGCTGTAAATGAACAAATTGAGATAAAGCATCCAATTTTGAAGCATATAAAAACAGTTGATTTAGTTGAAATATATGGCCCAGCAAAGAATCCAAAAGCAAATTTTCAAAATGTAGTTGTATTTGGAGAAGGTCAGCTTGATAGGTCTCCATGTGGAACAGGTACCAGTGCAAAGGTAGCAACCTTGTATGCAAAGGGAGAACTTGGACTAAATGAAGAATTTGTATATGAAAGTATAACAGGAACAATGTTTAGGGCGAAAGCTGTCAGAGAAACAGCTGTAGGTGATTTCAAGGCAATAATACCGGAGATTACCGGAAGCGCATATATTACTGGTATAAATGAATTTATAATAGATCCAGATGATCCATTAAAGTATGGATTTACATTGAAATAACAAGGGCAAAGGTGCCAGCGACTTGATGTTATGAAACCATAAGTCGTTGGTGCCTTTTATATTGATTTCCATAAATATCTAGACTATAATCATAATATGTATTTATAAATGGAGGTGGGATTGTATGATAGAGATTAAAGGAGTCTCAAAGACATATGCAAAGGGAAAGAAAAAGGCTATTGATGATATAAGCCTTGATATAAGGGATGGTGAGATATTCGGATTCCTTGGACCAAATGGAGCAGGAAAGACAACAACAATAAAGATGATGACAGGTATACTCCTTCCTGATGCAGGAAGTATAGAGATAAATGGAATCAATATTGTTAAAAATCCTGTTGAAGCAAAGAAGAACATAGGGTTTGTTCCAGATAACCCTGAAATATTTAACAGACTTACTGGAATAGAGTATTTAAACTTCATAGCTGATGTATATGAGGTTTCTGAGGAAGAAAGACATAAAAATATAAATCAGATGGGTGAAGAATTTAAGATAAAGGATGCACTGCCATCAAGTATAAACAGTTATTCTCATGGTATGAAGCAGAAGCTTGTTTTAATGGGGGCTCTTCTTCACAATCCACCTGTATGGATACTTGATGAACCTATGGTAGGGTTGGATCCGGAATCAGCCTTTGAGCTTAAAAACATGATGAGAAGGCATACGGATGCAGGAAACTCTGTATTCTTCTCAACACATGTTATGGAGGTTGCAGAAAAGCTCTGTGATAGAATCGGGATAATAAAGGCTGGAAAGATAATATTCACAGGCACGATAGATGAACTCAGAAACTTGAGAAAAGAAGATGAGAGCCTTGAAAATCTGTTCTTGGAGTTGATTAAGGAATGAAAAAGGCATGGGCTTTAACTAAGGTATATATAAATTCCTATTATGGAATAAGTGGGCTTATCAGTGATTTAAAGAGAGATAAAAAAAGTGCACTTAAAAAGATTGGTTTTTTAATTCTTATATTGTTTTCACTTTCAGGTATTTTACCTATGATTGTTGTTATGAATGTAAATATGTATAAAGCAATGAAACCAATGAACCAACAGGGCCTTATTATAACAAACTCAGTTATTTCTGTATCATTATTTATGCTTATTGTTGGACTTCTTGGTATAATAGCAACTTACTTTATAGGAAAGGAAAAGGACATAATATTTTCAATGCCTCTTAAGCCGTGGCAGGTGTTCTTTTCGAAATTTTTTATAAACTATCTTTCTGAGGAATTGTTAGCACTTGTATTTATGATTCCGACAATTATAATATACGGAACAAATGAGGGTGAAGGTATTGTTTTTTACATAGTATCGTTGCTTATAATTCTTTTTGTCCCTCTTATACCTATGTCAATATGCTATTTTGTTCTAATCCCTGTGATGAAGTTTGCTAACTTTGTTAAAAATAAGGATACCATGATGCTTGTTTCAGGGTTTTTAGCAATAGCATTTGCATTAGGAATACAGATGTTCTCAAAGGTTATGATAAATATTGAAAAGAACCCGGGTTTGATTGTTGAAAAAATGACATCCCCAAATGGACTTGTAGCTGTGACAGGGAGGATATATTATCCATCCATAATAGCAACAAATGCAATGATTGACTACAACTCTATATCAGGGTTGGTGAATCTTTTTATTTTCCTTGTTATATCCTCAGCGGTAGCGGTACTTCTTCTTACATCAATGTCAAAGAATTATTATAACAGCAACCTTGGAAGCGATGAGGTTAAGAAGAAGGAAAGAAGATATAGCGAAAAGCAAATGAAAGAAAAGTTGAAAAGAAAAGGCACTCTTATATCACTACTTCAAAGAGAAAGAAGGCTTATGAACAGGGAACCAGTGTATCTTATTAATGGTCCTCTTTCAATATTGATAATGCCTCTTATACTGGGAGGGGTTTTTATTATTCAAAAAGATACAATGGAAGGAATAAAGGGTTTAGTGAATAGCTTTGGTGGGAATGCCAATTATTACATAACCATCTTAATTGCAGGCCTTAGTGCATTTATGGCTATGACAGGTAATCCTTCATCAAGCTCTGTATCAAGGGATGGCAAATCCTTTATGTTTATAAAATCACTGCCGATAAGGCCTGAAGATTATGTTAACGCAAAGCTTCTTCATGCAGGGGAGATTTCTGCTTTAGCAGGTATAGTAACATGTATTTTAACTTACTTCATATTCAAACTTCCTCTTTTAAATTATGTACTTGCGTTTATAATTTCCAATTTGGTTGTAATGCCAATGATTATTATAGGTGTACTTGTGGATATTTCATGGCCAAAGCTTGGATGGGATGATCCTGTAAAGGCAATGAAGCAGAACTTTAATGTTGTAATAGTTTTATTACCTGCAATGTTTATTATACTCCCGCTTCTTGGCTTGCTGGTATATTTCTTTTTAAAACAGCCTTTGTATGGATACAGTGCATTGATATTTATACCTCTTGTGCTTTCAATAGTTTTGTATAAAATACTTATTGCTTATGCTAAAAAGAGGTATTACAATATAGAAGTTTAGAATTAAATACATAATGTTATATTTTTGGTGCATTATATCTATAAAGTACGGCATATACTTATAAAAAAGTTTTAAATGTTTAAAATTTACTTCGGGGAGGTTTTTTTGTGAGAATTAAATGGTTAGGGCATTCGTGTTTTAAAATAGCCAGCGAAAATGGGATAAGGGTTGTGACAGATCCATTTGATGATAATGTTGGTTATAAGCTGCCTGCTGTTGAAACTGACATTATAACTCTAAGCCATGGACATTATGATCATAACTTCATTGATTGTGTAAAGGGAAATTTTGAGGTTGTAAGCAAAGTCGGGAATTTCTATGTCAAGGATATAGCTATAACAGGTGTACATACATATCATGATGAGGAACAGGGCGCCAAAAGGGGAAGTAACATAGTTTATGTTTTTGATATAGATGGAATAAGGGTATGTCATATGGGAGATATTGGACATCTACTTAGTCCTTCACAGGTACAGATGATAGGTGCTGTTGATGTACTTATGATACCTGTAGGGGGAATATATACTGTAAATTGGGAGGGAGCAATAGAAATAGTTAATCAACTTAACCCTTCAGTTATAATTCCAATGCATTATAAAACTAAGGTACTTAAATTTAATCTTGAACCTGCTGATGAGTTCATAAACAAATTTGAAAATGTAGTAAGAGCACAATCTCAGATTATTGAGATAAAGAAGGATGATTTGAAAGCAGGGGATAAGAAGGTATATGTTTTAAAATATGAATAGAATATTTAAGCTATTTGCCTTGGGTATATTCCTGAGGCTTTTTAAATTATATTAATCGAACTAAATATTTTACATGGGGTTTTGTATGATTTATGAATCAAGGAATACGATTTCTCATAAATGTTTAGGTTTGAGCAATTTAGAATCATTTATGCTAAACATATATATTGATTTATAATCATTACTATTATAAAATATAAAGGTTAATTGTTGCACGGGAATAAAATTTAAAAATAAAAATGGTAAAAATAGGTATCGGGTTTTTATGAAGCTGCTGAATTCTTTTATTTTGAGTGAGTTAAATTGCTCGAAATGGAAATATTAATTAGTAAACGAAAGGAGGAACTGGTTACGTAATTTTTGATTTTTGTAACTGGGAAAACACATGGCTACTAAGTATATATTTATTACAGGTGGAGTTACATCATCTTTAGGAAAAGGCATAACAGCAGCATCCCTTGGAAGACTTTTAAAATGTAGAGGTTTAAATGTATCAATACAAAAGTTTGATCCATATATAAATATTGACCCTGGTACAATGAGTCCGTATCAGCATGGTGAGGTTTTTGTAACAGATGATGGTGCAGAAGCAGACCTTGATCTTGGACACTATGAAAGGTTTATTGATGAAAACCTATCAAAAAATAGCAACGTTACAACTGGAAAGGTATACTGGTCGGTTATTCAAAAGGAAAGAAAAGGAGAATACCTTGGAGGAACAGTACAGGTAATACCACATATAACAAACGAGATAAAGCAGAGGGTTTACCGTGTAGCTAAGGAGAGAGATGTAGATGTTGTTATAACTGAAATTGGAGGAACGGTTGGGGATATTGAAAGCCTTCCCTTCCTTGAATCAATAAGACAGATAAAATACGAGGTAGGAAGAGAAAATGTATGCTTTGTACATGTAACCCTTGTTCCTTATCTCGGAAAAGCAGGAGAACTAAAAACAAAACCAACACAGCATTCGGTTAGAGACTTAAGAAGTATAGGTATACAGCCTGATATAATAGTATGCCGTTCAGAGAAGCCTCTCTCAGCAGAATTAAAGGATAAGATAGGATTATTCTGCAACATAGATGGTGATTCAGTAATACAAAACCTAGATGCTCAAACTATATACGAGGTTCCACTTCTTCTTCACGAGGAAGGACTTGATGAGCTTGTTGTTAAAAAACTTGATATAAAATGCGATGAAGCAAAGCTTGATGAATGGACAGAGATGGTTGACAAGCTAAAGAATTTAAAGGGTGATGTTTCAATTTCTCTCGTTGGAAAATATGTTGAGCTTCATGATGCATATTTATCAGTTGTTGAAGCGCTAAACCACGGGGGGATAGCAAATAACTGCAATGTAAACATTAACTGGGTAAATGCCTGTGATTTAACTGAAGATAACTATTCGGAAACTCTTAAAAATTCAGATGGAATACTTGTTCCAGGAGGATTTGGCGACAGGGGAGTAGAAGGAAAGCTTCTTGCAATAAAGTATGCAAGAGAAAATAACGTTCCAATGCTTGGAATATGCCTTGGAATGCAGTGTGCAGTAATGGAATTTGCAAGAAATGTTGTTGGACTTGATGGTGCCAACAGCTCAGAAATAAACCCGGAAACAAAATATCCTGTAATAGACTTAATGCCTGAGCAGAGGGATATAGATGAGATGGGTGGAACCATGAGACTTGGCTTATACCCATGCAGGCTTAAGAATGAGACATTTGCTTACAGGGCATATGTGGAAGAAGTTATATATGAAAGACATAGACATAGATATGAGTTCAACAATGAATTTAGAAGCCAGATAACAAATGCTGGTATGGTGCTTTCAGGTACATCTCCAGATGAAAGGCTTGTTGAGATAGTTGAAATACCAAGCCATAAGTGGTTTGTTGGAGTTCAATTCCATCCTGAACTTAAATCAAGACCAAACAGACCACATCCGCTTTTTAGGGATTTTATAAAGGCTTCAATGGATAAGTAATAAAAATAGCTGCTGTATAATTAAAAATTAAAATTATACAGCAGCTTTTTATTTTTATATTCCAAGGAGCCATGTGGCAGTGGTGAAGTAAATCATAAGAGCGAATGCATCTACTATTGTTGTAATAAGCGGACTAGCCATTATGGCAGGGTCCATCTTCAATTTTCTAGCCAATATAGGAAGTACTCCTCCAACTATTTTTGCTAACATTACGGTTGCAAATAAACTTATTGATACTGTAAGTGAAACAAAAAAATCTACTTTTTCAATATAGTATATCCTTAAAAAGTTAATAGCAGAAAGAACAATCCCGACGATGAAACTAACGGAAAATTCCTTACATAAAACCTTAAAAATATCTTTAAGCTTTATTTCACCAAGCGCTAAACCTCTTATTACAAGTGTAGAGGATTGAGAACCAGCATTTCCTCCTGTGTCCATAAGCATTGGAATAAAGGCAGTCAAAACAACAACGGATTGAAGTACATCCTCAAACCTTTTTATAATTCTTCCTGTGAAGGTTGCAGATATCATTAGTACTAGAAGCCAGATTATCCTATGCTTTGCAAGCTTTAAGGGGCTTGTCTTAAGGTATTCTTCCTCAGATGGTTCCATAGCAGCCATTATCTGAAAATCCTCTGTATTTTCCTGATCTATAATATCAACAACATCATCGATTGTAACTATTCCAACAAGTCTGCATTCGTTGTCCACAACAGGCATTGAGGTTAAATCATATTTCCTAAAAAGGGATGCGAGTATCTCTTGATCATCATGGGTATTTACGTGGATTACATCTGTCTCCATAATATCCCCGATAAGAAGAGTGCTTTCGCTTAATATAAGCCTTCGAATAGATATAACTCCCTCGAGTATCCTGCCTTCACCTATAACATAGCAGGTATTTATAGTTTCTTTATCAACACCTGTTCTTCTTATATGCTCAATTGCCTCAGCGGCAGTCATTTCCTTTTTTAAGTCAACGTACTCTATAGTCATTATGCTTCCTGCAGAGTGCTCTGGATAATTTAAAAACTGATTAATAAGGCGCCTTGTTTGCTCATCAGTATTTTTAAGGACTTTCTTAACAACATTTGCAGGCATTTCCTCAAGAAAATCAACGGTATCATCAAGGAACAACTCATTTATAATATATTCAATTTCCTTATCAGTAATAGATTCTATTATATATCTTTGCTGTTCCATGGACATATATGAGAAGACTCCTGCTGCAGTTTCCTTTGGAAGTATCCTTAATATCTTTAAAAGGTTTTGTGACTCTGTTTCTTCAAGCATTTGTGCAATATCAACGATTTTCATATTAATAAGTTCATTTTTAGCATCTGATATATTGTTTGTGTCAATTAGCTCTAAAATATTCTTTTTCATTTTAATCCCCCTTTATCGGGGCAGCACAACTGATGGGGCAGTTATGGCCCCGATTCTTTCATATTTAATTTTGGTTTTACAACTTGGTAAAGGACCAGAATCCATAACTACCACCTCCAAAAAAATAAACTCCTTGCTCAATGGAGCATAGGAGTCTTTTACAAATAAAAAAACACCCTTACTCGTTGAGTTTTGGCACTGCAAGGCTTTGGGTAAACCCAGCCACGTTAGGTAAAACCTTAATTCGATAGTACCTGCTGACCCATTGGCGTCTTTGGACGTTTCTGGGCAGTAGCGTTTATCCGAACAGTAACCTCCCTTAACAAGGGCTATATATGATATTTATTCTCATTTATATGGTACCATTGTTTGGAGTAGATGTAAACCCATAGATATAAGGAACTTAATATTAATTAAATTAATTGCACATAATATATATGTTTCAAAGATTCTATACATCCTATCATGTTAATTATAAGGGCTAAATTCTATATGAGGTGATTTGATGCGTATTATGGCGATAGTTCCCGCCTATAACGAAGAGAAAAGTATATATAATGTTGTATCTTCAATAAAAAAATCAAGAACTGACATAGATGTTGTAGTTGTAAATGATGGCTCTGAGGATGAGACGACAATAGAAGCTAGAAGAGCAGGTGCTTATGTTATAGACCTACCTTACAACCTTGGCATTGGTGGGGCAGTGCAAACGGGATATATATATGGGCGTAAAGGAGATTATGATATTGTTGTTCAAATAGACGGTGATGGTCAGCATGACCCATATGATTTAGACAAACTGCTTGCACCTGTAATATCTGGAGAAGTCGATATGGCTATAGGTTCAAGGTTTATAGAAACTAGTGGGTATAAATCCCCTGCTTTTAGAAATATGGGGATAAACTTTTTTTCGAAAGTGGTTATGGATATCACAGGAAGAGACATAAGGGACACAACTTCTGGATATAGAGCAGTAAATAAAAGGGTTATAGATTTATTTGCAAACTACTATCCAACAGATTATCCAGAGGTTGAAACCATAGTTTATGCCATGAGAAAGGGAGTTAGAATAAAGGAGATACCTGTCAAAATGAAGTGTAGAACTCAGGGGAAATCATCGATAACACCGATGAAAGCAATCTATTATATGATAAAGGTTACCCTGGCGTTGATACTTCAGCCTTAGATATATATTTCTCATAAATGATTCTGCAATGCTCGACCCTAAAAATTAATGTGAAATCATATTCCTTGATTCATTAATCGCACAGCACCTAATGTAGGATATTTAGTGTGATTAATATAGAGAGTTGGTGAAAAAGATGAGGG
This sequence comes from Clostridiaceae bacterium, assembly GCA_032095175.1. GTDB lineage: Bacteria > Bacillota > Clostridia > Clostridiales > Caloramatoraceae > DAMCZI01. Next base: position 18,570 of record DAMCZI010000029.1, on the reverse strand, counting down.
TATACACATATTGTATTATTTTAGCTGCAGTTTTTTTAATAATAACACTTTATTATGTGAAGAGAAGGAAGCTTGATTTTCACTACTGTATGCTCTGGATTTTAGTAAGTTTGGTCTTATGTATGCTTTCTCTTAATAAAAATATTGTAGAAAATGCAGCAGTATTTACAGGTATAAGTTATGCACCGGCATTTTTATTTGTTACAGGTATTGTATTCAGTTTAATTTTGATATTTTATTTGACACTTGTTATATCATCTCTGCAGAAAAGAATAATAAGGCTTACCCAGGAGATTGGAATATTAAAAAGCAAGATGGAAGGGAATGAATATAAGTGATATATGGGCTGCTGATGATAAATATACTTCTGATGGTAATTGGTCAGATGTTGTGGAAGACAGGAGTAAGGTCTATGGATAACAGCTTTTCCATACATGGAGTATTAAAAGTTTTTCTAACCCCACATGTGATTGGCGGGCTTGTTTTATTTGCTGGGGCTACAATAGTATGGTTATATATTCTTTCCAGAGAAGAGCTTTCAAAGGTTTATCCAATCCAAAGCCTATCCTATGTAGTTACAGCGATTCTTAGCATGATTTTTTTTAAGGAGTATATTCCGTTGAGCAGATGGTGTGGAATACTTCTCATTGTCTTTGGAGCATACCTTGTATCAATAAATTAGGCATATTCAAGGGATATATAGCTATTTCATTGAATATGCCATAATGGAGGAATTCTATGTTCAAGCTTGAAAATGAAAAAAGATGGATATTATTTGGAGTTGCTGCACTAGTTATAATAACAACTATATTATATATAACAACTGTGATTAAATATGGAGATTACTTTCTATTAGGAAGCCTTGAAAAAATGGATAATGATGATGTTAAATATATAAGAAGTGCAAAGATACTTATTGAAAAGGGAATGCTTACCTATCATGACCCTAAAAGTCCAACTGTTTTTGTAATGCCAGGGTTTCCGATTCTTCTTGCTGGATTTATTAGATTGTTTGGAAGATGGGATATTGGAGTTGTTGCTTTTAGAGTGTTTCAGGCACTTCTTCAGGGATTTTCTGTGTATATGGTGTTTTTAATTGGAAGAGAACTTTTTAACAGCATAACGGGGTTTATTGCATGTATTTTAGATGCTTTTTATATGCCAGAATTTTTTAGCGCCGGATTGATATTAACAGAGGTGGAGTTTAAGGTTTTACTTCTTTTGCTTGTATATTTATCGATTTATGCTGTTAAAACAGGTTATCTTAAATATTACATAGCTGGAGGAATTATATGGGGAGCAGCTTGCCTTATAAGGCCAACAGCAGCCCTATATCCAATTGTCATATTTATCATGTGGCTGCTATATAAATATCCAATAGGCTTTGCAGTTAAAAGAGCACTTATAACATCCATAATATTTATTTTATTAATGAGTCCATGGTGGATCAGGAACTATGCTGTGTTCAACAGATTTATACCATTTACCCTTTCAACAGGGAACCCTTTTCTCCAGGGTACCTATATAAACTATGATCAAACAAGGGACTATGTACCGTATACGCCTGATGTGGATGTGATAAAGACCAACCAGATAGAGATGGAGACCGGCAAGTACAGGCTGAAGACATATTTTAAAAAATACCCCCTTCAATATATTTATTGGTACACAATAGGCAAGACTTTGCATATGTGGAGGGATCCCTTCTACTGGAAGCCCGTATTTAACATAACTGGAACCACAACTGCCAAGTACCATCTAATTCTGTTAGCCCTTGGTCTAACAGGTGCCGTATTCTCTATAAGGAAAAAGATCAGGGACTCTCTATTTCTAATACTCCCCATAATATACTTTACCCTGGTCTATCTCCCCTACTACACATTCTCAAGATACTCCTACCCCACCATGCCCTTTGTTATAATCCTCAGCGCCTACGGCATATACAGCCTCTTAAACAAATTATTCTGGCTCGATACAGCTTACTAAACGTTTTATATTAATGACTTTACATTATTAATGTTTATACTATGTATCCAATGCAAAAACTTTATTATAGGCAATAAAGTAGTATACTCACTTCTATTCATGTAAAACCAGTTTCCACCGGGATGTATACCATTGGAAAACGATTCGACCGAATGTTAGAAATTCTTGATTATTGGGATGGTGAGAACCTTAGAACATACGATTGTTTGAGGGAATCCGAGTTATCGAATGTTCTTAGTTTGTCACCATCCCAATAATCTTAGAATTTCAACATCTAGGGAGTGTTTTCCAATGGTATACATCCCGGTGGAAACGGCCTTGCAAGCATAAAACCAAGATAAAAATGGCACGGTAATCAAATTACCGTGCCACACAGCCTATTTCTTAAGGCTTAAGATTCTTCTTGCTTCATCTGGAGTTGCAACTTCTCTGCCTAGTTCCTTGGCAAGTCTTACAACTCTTTCAACAAGCTCTCCGTTTGACTTTACAAGAACACCCTTTGTATAGTATATGTTATCCTCAAGTCCTACTCTAGCATGTCCACCTGAAATTATTGCTGCTGCAGCCATAGGAAGCTGGAATCTTCCAACACCTGCAACTGTCCAGGTTGAACCACATGGAATTGAACGAACCATATGCATTAAATCTTCCATTGTTGCAGGCATTCCTCCTGGAACTCCTAGAACAAAATCGAAATGCATTGGTGCATCTATTAGACCCATCTTATGAAGTCTAGCAGCGTTCTCAATCATTCCTCTGTCAAATACCTCTATTTCGGGCTTTACATTGTATTCCTTCATCTTCTTTGCGAAGTTTACAAGTGATGGCCATGTATTTACAAATATGTCATCTCCAAAGTTTGTTGTTCCAGCATCAAGTGTTGCCATCTCTGGATGAAGATTAACTGGCTGAAGTCTTTCCTCATCACTCATTCCAACTGCTCCGCCAGTTGAAACCTGAAGTATAGCATCAGGGCATTTTCCCCTTATTGCATCAAGTATAACCTTAAATCTTTCCTGTGACTGAGTAGGAACCCCCTCATCAGTTCTAACATGAATGTGTATTATTGAAGCTCCTGCTTTATATGCTTCGTATGCGGACTGAGCCATTTCCTCTACAGTATATGGTACTGCAGGGCACTGTTCTTTTGTAACCTCTGCTCCTGTTAGGCAGCATGTTATAATTAACTTTTCCATTTGCATTCCCTCCTATTTATTATATCTTTGTTTGTCTTTAGGAGTAACACAAGTACCTGAAGCTTTACAAACAACTATTGGTTCAGCTAAAACGTCACATGCTGAATCGTTTCCTGGTATATTTGAAGGAATGATTACCTTTCTTGCTTCAAATACCATTTTTCTTGATGTATTTCCTACTGAAACAATTTCTCCAACTGCTTCAATATAGTCTCCTGCAAATACAGGGTTAAGGAATTCTACACTGTCATATGCTCTAAATAGTCCCTCATCTCCATCGTGACGAATTAATAATTCTGTTGCAACATCTCCAAAAAGTTGAAGCATTCTTGCTCCATCTACAAGATTTCCACCATAATGTGCATCGTGGCTTGACATCCTTAATCTTATTATTACTTTTTCTCCTACTGGCATAGCAAAAACCTCCTATAAGCATAATATATTTTATTGGCTAAAACTTATAAATCAATTAGAACTTACTAGTTTTGCCATTTTAACCGATGACTTTTTATTAAATTTGCAAAATGGTCATCGATTTTTGTATCCAACATATAGTATTCTTCATGACATGCATAAAATCCTTCTTTTGTCTAACAAATTAAATAATAAAATGGATGTATTTTGAGTATTTAAGAGATAATGAGGAATACAATTGTAATAAACGGATTAAATGGTTGAATACGGGAAAAATATGTTAAAAACTGTTTTGTTAATATTTTATTAATAGCGAAGGAATTTAATAAAAGGTGGAGAATACTATAGCATGGAGGTGAATTAAATGATACTTGACGCTTCCGGAAGAATTGCAGTTAAATGCAGCCAGTGTGGGAAATACAAAATATTTGATATAAACCTTTTCGAGGTAAAAGACAAGGAAGTATTTAAATGCAGCTGTGGAAAGAATATTCTAAGAATACATATAAATAAAGGAGAGCTTTTAGTAGATATCCCATGTATTGCCTGTGAAATTCAGCACAGCTACAGGTTTAAATTGAAGGATTTAATGAGTAAACCTATGGATATTGCAGTTTGTCCTGTCACGGGTATTGAAATAGCTTTTCTGGGAAGAAACAAAAACGTAGATGATTTTGTTATAAGGTACATGAATGACATGAATGAACTTTTAAAATTGCTTGGAATTGGTGAAGAAAGAACTAGAAGAATCGTGAAATAGTTAAAAAAGTATTATGGAGGATATGCTATGAAGATATTTATTGATACTGCTAATGTAAATGAAATAAGAGAAGTGGAAAGCTGGGGTATACTCAGCGGAGTTACTACCAATCCTTCACTTATAGCAAAGGAAGGCAGGGATTTTATTGAGGTTGTAAAAGAGATAACTTCAATAGTTGATGGCCCTATAAGTGCTGAGGTTATTAGCCTTGAACATGAGGGAATGATTAAAGAAGCAAGAGAACTTGCAAAAATACATCCAAACGTCGTAATAAAGATACCTATGACAATTGAAGGACTGAAGGCTGTTAAGGTGCTTTCTGCTGAGAGAATAAAGACAAATGTAACACTTATATTTTCATCAGGCCAGGCACTCCTTGCAGCAAAGGCAGGGGCAAGCTATGTAAGTCCATTTGTTGGAAGGCTAGATGATTATGGAATGGATGGAATGAATCTTATTAGAGAAATAGTTGCTATATTTGATAACTATGGCATAGATACTGAGATAATAGCTGCAAGTATTAGAACACCAATGCATGCAATAAATGCTGCACTTTCTGGAGCTCATATATCAACAATACCCTATAAGGTATTAGAACAACTTACTAAGCATCCTCAGACTGATATAGGAATTGAAAAGTTCCTTAACGATTGGAAAAAGGTACCTCAAAAATTTGTAAATAAGTAAGAGGTAAGAAGTAATAGTGAATAAGTATAATTGTAAAAACTCGAAGAGTTTTATCCTAAACTCTTACCTCTTCACTATTACTTCTTACCTGCATAAAAAAATAACCGGTTTACCGGTTATTTTTTTATGCAGACATATTAAATATCACCTTTATTAGTATAGCACATATAATAAATATATAATACTATTATTGACTGATACAGGGGATATAATATATAATATTTATGTGAGAAAATGCTATATGCTATGGAAAAAGAAACCGTAAGGACTAATAGAGGGTAACATTTAAGTATATAACGGTTTTATGTGAGAATTATTATATACTATAAAGGATTTGTGGGAGGATGTTTGTATGGATAAGGATCTGGCACTTGGACTTGTGAGAGTTACTGAGGCAGCAGCACTGGGTTCTGCTAAGCTTATGGGTAGAGGAGATAAGAATGCAGCAGATCAGGAAGCTGTTGATGGAATGAGAAGAATGTTTGATGTATTGGAGATAAGAGGAACTGTAGTTATTGGAGAAGGGGAACTTGATGAAGCACCAATGCTTTATATAGGTGAAAAGCTTGGAGGAGGAGATGATACTTCAATAGAAGTAGATGTCGCAGTTGATCCCCTTGATGGAACAAACCTTGTTGCAAGAGGACTGCCCAATGCACTGGCTGTTGTGGCGGTTGCAAAAAAAGGATGCCTTTTGCATGCACCAGATATGTACATGGAAAAAATAGCAGTTGGCCCAAAGGCAAAGGGATGTGTTAACCTTGATGCGCCACTTAGCAAAAACATAAAAAATGTTGCAAAGGCTCTTGGAAAGAATGTTGAGGATGTAACAGTAATAATGCTGGATAGAGAAAGACATTATGGCCTTATGGAGGAAGTAAGAAAGGTTGGAGCAAGAATGAAGCTCATAACCGATGGAGATATAGCTGCTGCTATTGCCACAGGCTTTGAGGATACAGGTGTTGATATTATGGTTGGCTCAGGTGGAGCACCAGAGGGCGTTATTGCTGCAGCAGCATTAAAATGCCTTGGAGGAGATATGCAGGGAAGACTTATTCCTCAAAATGATCAGGAGAGAGAAAGATGCATCGAGATGGGTATTGAGGATTTGAAAAAGGTAATGATGATGGATGATATAGTAAAGGGAGAAGAGGTTTACTTCGCAGCAACAGGGGTTTCTGATGGAGATCTACTAAAAGGTGTTGTGTATTACCAAAATGAAATGGCAAAGACACAATCTGTAGTAATGAGAGCAAAGACAGGTACTGTAAGGTTTATAAACACAATTCATTATCTTAAAAAGAAATAGTAACTAAAAGGCATCCCAAGGGGATGCCTTTTGATTAGGAATAAAATGTAAATATTTTTTTAAAAGAGTAGTATCGCTATTTACTTTTTGGATTTATAAGTATAAAATATACTATAAGTTGCATTTTATATAATATATAGATTATAAAGTGTTCTTTATTATTACGTCTGGGCTTTATGATTTTGGCTGTTGAATCGGATAAAAGTCCCTTATAAACATAATGTCATTTGTTCCTAAACTGACAAATCCCTGTTTTAAGGTTCCTTTTATTGATATTTCCTAGATTATTTTTATATATTTAAATATCGGGAATGATTCCGCAATACATGCGGGGTATATTTTAGTGTGCCTTTAGTTTTTTCTAATAAGCATATTATTATGATGTAAAAAAATAATCTTACATATTCTATAAGAATTTCATTATATTATATCTTCACAAGCACCCTGTTACATGGTGGTTTTGTGCTTTACAAAGTTTTAGGCGGTTGTTTGTGAAAATATAATGTAGCAATTTTACAGCATTATATGCAGTTACTTGAAATATATACAGCAGAATATATAAAACACAACGAGTAGAGGAAGTGTGGAGGTGTCGTATGAGATTTGAAGAATTAAAGCTAAAAACCCTGGAAGAACTGAGGGAGATAGGAAAAGAAGCAGGAATTAAGTCAGTTACAAGATATAGAAAGAGTGAACTGATTGAAGAAATTTTAAACATTGATGAGAAAAAGAAAGAGGAAACAAAAGAAATCGATGAGGATTTAAAAGAAGAAGAAGAAGAAGAGGAAGAGGTTGCTGAAGAACCTAAAAAACCGGAAGTGATGAAGCTAAATGATATAGATGCAGATAAAAGGGAAAGAATACAGGAACTTATTCAGGATTCCGATACTGTTGAGGGTGTATTTGAACTTGTTGAAAACCAATCCTATGGTTTCTTAAGACTTGATAACTATCAGCAGGGTCAAAGGGATATATATGTATCACCATCGCAGATTAGAAGATTCCTTTTGAGAACTGGAGATAAGATAAAGGGTAAGGCAAGATATCCTAAGGAAACTGAAAAGTATAAGGCACTTATATATCTTCAGGAGATAAATGGGATGCTGCCTGAAAGAGTTTTTGGAAGAAGGCCCTTTGAAAGTCTAACACCAATCTATCCTAATAAGAGACTTAGTCTTGAAACAACAGGAAATGATATTGCAACAAGAATAATAGACATAATAGCACCAATTGGAAGAGGTCAGAGAGGTCTTATCGTTGCTCCTCCAAAGGCAGGAAAAACAGTTCTTTTAAAGAAGATAGCAAATGCAATAACACAAAATCATCCTGATGTTGATCTAATAGTTCTTCTAATAGATGAAAGACCTGAAGAAGTTACAGATATGCAGAGATCAATAAAGGGTGAAGTTGTATACTCTACATTTGATGAAGAACCATCAAATCATACAAGGGTTGCAGAGCTTGTTTTGGAAAGAGCAAAAAGACTTGTTGAATTAAAGAAGGATGTTGTAATACTTTTAGATAGTATAACAAGGCTTGCCAGGGCATATAACCTTACAATATCTCCTACAGGAAGAACTCTTTCAGGAGGTCTTGATCCAGGAGCATTAATACAACCAAAGAGATTCTTTGGTGCTGCCAGAAATATTGAAGAGGGTGGAAGCATTACAATACTTGCCACAGCCCTTGTTGAAACAGGAAGCCGTATGGATGATGTTATATTTGAAGAGTTTAAGGGTACTGGAAATATGGAAGTTCATCTTGATAGAAAGCTTCAGGAAAGAAGAGTATTCCCTGCAATAGATATAAATAAATCTGGAACAAGAAGAGAGGATCTGTTATTAAACCAAGAAGAGAGTCTTGCAGTAGTTTCAGTAAGAAAGCTTCTAGCTAATGAAACAACACAGGAAGCAACTGAAAGGCTGTTAACTGCAATGATGAGAACAAGAAGCAACAAGGAATTTGTAAACGTATTCCCAAAACAGATTTAATTAACTGGATACTTTAAAAAAATTTGACAAAAATATAATAAAAACTGTAAAATATATTTTGCTTAACATTATAAATAGTTGATTTAAAAAAAACCCTATGCTATAATGTTATAAGTTGGCGATTGATATTGCCTTTGTGATTTTGAATCAAATGCAATCTTCCCTACATAAGGGTTGACTGTCCATTTTAGATTTAATTCTGGATAGAGAGGTGAAACACATGAAGGAAAATCTACATCCAAATTACTCACATGAAGCTGTAGTTAAGTGTGCATGCGGAAATACTTTTACTACAGGATCAGTAAAGGGAGAATTAAAGGTTGAAATCTGCTCAAAGTGCCATCCATTCTTCACAGGAAAGCAGAAGATGATAGATAAGGGCGGAAGAGTTGATAAGTTCATGAAGAAGTACAATTTGACTTCAGAAGAATAATTAAAGACCGGTTAGCCGGTCTTTTTTCATATTCCATTATTTATTATAATATATAATTAAGTAACCATTAGGGGGACAGGTTAAATGAGCAAACTGTATTTTAGATATGGTGCAATGAATTGTGGAAAAACAACCAACCTTGTACAGGTGGCACACAACTATGAAGAAAGAGGAATGAAGGTTCTTGTGATAAAACCTCAGACAGATACAAAGGGAGGAAGAAAAATAATTTCAAGAATAGGTGTTGAAAGAAATGTAGACATGCTTCTTCCTGGAGATAAAAACATATATAATGAAGTGAATTTGTGGATTAAAGAGAATGGAAAGATTGATTGTATTCTTGCAGATGAGGTTCAGTTCTTTAAAAAAGAGCAAATTGATCAGCTATTTGAAATTGCAGTAAAGATGAATATACCTGTTATATGTTATGGATTACGTACGGATTTTCAAATGCAGGGCTTTGAAGGAAGTGCCAGACTTCTTTTGATTGCTCATAGTATTGAAGAACTAAAAAACATATGTAGATGCGGAAAAAAAGCCCTCCTTAATGGAAGAAAAGTAAATGGAAGATTTGTATTTGAAGGAGAACAGGTTGCTATAGATAAGGAAAATAACATTGAATATGAGGCACTTTGTCCCAAATGTTATTTTGAATATAGAGAAGAATATTTAAAAAAATAATTATTCTTATATTGTTGTATTGGGGTGATAGTATGTCCAAAAAAACCAACGTAGGTGGGCAGGCTGTTATTGAGGGAGTAATGATGCGAGGACCCGAAAAAATAGCCATAGCAGTTAGAAAACCAGATGGTGAAATCGATGTCAAGCTTGAGGATAATGTACCTGCGGCTAAGAAAAATAAAATATTAAGCCTTCCATTTATAAGAGGAGCAGTTGCCCTTATTGATTCTTTGATTACAGGAATGAATTCTCTTTCCTATTCAGCATCCTTTTTTGAAGAGGAGGAAGAGGAAAGCAAGTTTGATGCATATCTTAAGAAGAAATTTGGGGATAAACTGGATAAGATTATAATGGCTTTTTCACTTGTGCTATCTATGATAATTGCAATACCCCTTTTCTTTATACTACCTACTGTTACTGCGGGTTTGATTAAAAAAATATCTTCAAGTTCAATAATAGTTAACCTTGGTGAAGGTATTATAAGACTTATTATTTTTCTAGTGTATATTTTTCTTATAAGTAGGGTAAAGGATATACAAAGAGTATTTGAATATCATGGCGCAGAACATAAAAGTATATACTGCTATGAGGCAGATTTACCTTTAACTGTTGAAAACGCAAAGGGCTTTACAACTCTTCACCCAAGATGTGGAACAAATTTTCTTCTTATAGTTATGCTTGTAAGCATTTTGCTTTTTAGCTTTTTTGGCTGGCCTGGAATCGCTGCCAGGATTATATCAAGAGTACTTCTTCTTCCTGTTGTTGCGGGAATATCCTACGAAGTAATAAAATGGCTTGGAAAATCAGAAGGAAAGCTTGCTTCTGTAGTTGCTTACCCAGGCTTAATGCTTCAAAAGCTTACAACAAGAGAACCGGATGATGAACAGCTTGAGGTTGCACTTACAGCTCTTAAAGCCGCACTTGGAATGGAGTATAGGAAACCAAAGGAGGAAGAAGCAGAGCCTTTTGAGGTTGAAATTGAGTTTGGGGAAGATAAGGAAGGATTGATATCTGATGAAGATATTTGAAGCAATAAAGAAGGCCGTAGAAATAGTTAAAGATTCAGATACACCTCAGCTTGATGCTGAGGTTATTTTAAGTCATATTCTTGGTGTTGAGAGGATTTATCTCTATATGAACAGAAGTATGTCCCTTGAAAATGAGGTTTGTAATGCCTTTTTTAACTTGATTGAAAAAAGACGAGAAGGAGAGCCTGTTCAATATATAGTTGGAAGCCAGGAATTTATGGGACTTGATTTTTTAGTAAGACCTGGAGTGTTAATTCCAAGAGGTGATACTGAAATACTGGTTGAAGAAACATTAAAGATGCTTGAAGGAATAAAAAATCCTGTTATTGTTGATGTAGGATGTGGAAGTGGTGCTGTTGGTATATCAATTGCACATTATAGAAAGGATGCATTTGTATATTCCCTCGATATTATGGATGGACCCCTTGAGGTTACAGGTATTAACTCAATAAAAAATGGGATTGATACAAGGATGAAAATTATAAAATCAGATATGCTTAAGGGACTTGGTGAAAGCTTAAAAGGGAAAGTAGATGCAGTAGTTTCTAATCCACCCTATATAAGAGAAGAAGAAATTCAAAATCTTATGAAGAGTGTTAAAGATTTTGAACCCCATTCTGCTCTTTCCGGTGGAGAGGATGGACTTTATTTTTATAGTAATATAACAGAACAGGCACTGGATTTTATTAAACCAGGTGGATTTATAGCCTATGAAATAGGCTATAACCAAAGAGAGGATGTAACTAAAATACTTGAGAAACATAATTATTACGGCATAACCTGTAAAAAAGATCTTTCTGGACTTGATAGGTTTGCTGCTGCATGGAGGAGATAAAATGCTGCTTGAAATGTTTGGGGTGTTTGCAAAAATAGGAGCCTTTACCCTCGGTGGGGGGTATGCGATGGTTCCTCTTATACAATCTGAGGTTGTAGATAAAAAGGGATGGATAGATAAGGAGGAGTTTGTAGATATACTTGCGGTTGCTCAATCAACTCCAGGTGCCCTTGCAGTTAATATGGCATCCTTTGTAGGATACAGGGTTAAGGGTATTGTTGGAGCAGTTACAGCAACCCTTGGATGTGTTCTTCCTTCGTTTATAACAATTCTGATTATAGCTGCTTTTTTTACAAAGGTAATGGGGCAAAGAATAGTAGAAAGAGCATTCATGGGGATAAGACCTGCTGTTGCCGCTCTTATAGCCTTTTCAGTAATAAAAATAGCTAAAACTAGCAATATAAAACCCGTATGGTATATAATTTCAGTTGCTGCTGCGCTTCTAATTATATTTGTAGATATGGATCCGATTTTGATAATACTTCTTTCAGGGATTTTTGGCGCTATATTCGGTGTCATAAGAGGCGTAAGGGGTGGTAAGGATGATAATTAAGCTTTTTTTAACATTTGCCAAGATAGGAGCCTTTTCAATAGGTGGAGGTTATGCAATGCTTCCATTTATTCAAAAGGAGGTTATAGATAGATATGGTTGGATGAGTATGCGGGAGTTTTCAGATATACTTGCAATATCTCAAATGACTCCTGGACCTGTGGCAATAAATTCTGCTACATTTGTTGGTTATAAGATGGCTAAGCTTCCAGGAAGTATTGCTGCAACCCTTGGAGTTGTCCTTCCATCATTTTTGATGATAATCATAATAGCTTCATTTTTTGCAAAGCTCTATGAAAAGTATGCAGTAAAATCTGCTTTTAAAGGGATAAGGCCAGCAGTAGTTGGTTTAATAGCTGCAGCAGCATATCAGGTTACTATTTCAAATGTAGTGGACATTAAAGGAGCTATAATATTTGCGTTTTCCTTTGGAATACTTTTTATAAAGAAGATGGATCCTATGATAGTTATAGTAATATCAGCAATTTTAGGTATAGTTATGTATAGATAAAAGAATGCAAACACTTGTTTAGAATTCAATTTATATGTTATAATATTAAAATGTAAAAAAATGATTTGGAGTGTGGAATTATGCTTGATAAGCTTGATTTTATCGAGAAGAAATATGAAGAACTTTCTCAAAAAATAAGTACACCTGAGGTTATTTCCGATGTGTCGCTTTTCCAAAAGCTTTGTAAGGAACACAGTTATATAGAAGAAATTGTTGTTAAATACAGAGAATTTAAGGATGTTTTAAAGAGAATAGAAGATGACAAAGAAATGTTAAGAGACGATATAGATGCAGACATGAAGGAACTTGTTCAAGAGGAATTAAAGGAACTTGAAGAAACAAAAGCAAGACTTGAAGAGGAACTGAAAATAGCTCTTATTCCAAAGGACCCAAATGATGAGCGTAACGTTTATGTTGAAATAAGAGGCGGTGCAGGCGGAGACGAAGCTGCTCTTTTTGCAGGAAGTCTCTTTAGAATGTACACAAGGTATGCAGAAAGACAAAACTGGAAGACAGAAATTATGTCTTCAAACCCAACTGATATAGGTGGATTTAAGGAAATTGTATTTCTTATAAAGGGTAATGGTGCATACAGTAGATTGAAGTATGAGAGTGGAGTTCACAGAGTTCAAAGAGTTCCAGAGACTGAAGCAAGTGGAAGAATTCATACATCAACTGCAACTGTTGCAGTACTTCCAGAGGTTGATGATGTTGAAGTTGAAATCAACCCAAACGATTTAAGAATAGACGTGTACAGATCATCAGGACATGGTGGACAGTGCGTTAATACAACTGACTCTGCAGTTAGAGTTACACATTTGCCAACAAATATAGTGGTAGCATGCCAGGATGAGAAGTCACAGCTTAAGAACAAGGAAAAGGCTTTAAAGGTTTTAAAGGCAAGATTGTATGAATTGGAACTTCAAAAGCAGCATAGTGAAATAGCTGAGGAAAGAAAGAGCCAGGTTGGTACTGGAGATAGAAGTGAAAGAATAAGAACCTACAACTTCCCACAGGGAAGAATTACAGACCATAGGATAGGAATGACAGTTTATAAGCTTGATGCATTCCTTGATGGTGATTTGAATGAAATGCTGGATGCTTTAATTACAGTTGATCAGGCTGAAAAATTAAAGGATACAGAAGAATAAGCTGCAGTTTTTAATTACACCACAGACAACTGTGGTGTTTTTTAAGAGGTGAATTATGAGAAGATACAAGGTTAATAAAGCCTTATATATGATAATTCCTTTATTCGTATTGCTGAATGCTGGATTTTATATATTGGTTCTTTATAAAAATAGTATCAAGGGTGCTAATATAGTCAACCTTTTACTGGATGGATTAGTTGTTTTATATTATTTGACTAAGTTTTGTTATGAGGTTAGTATTGACAGTGAAGGTGTAAATTTTTATTTGATATTTAGTAAAAAAAGAGTAAAAAAAGGCGATATATATAATATAAGACAGTCCGTATTTCTAACAAGGGTAGAGTGTAAAGGTAAAAGCTTTTATATTCCAACCACAAGAAATGGCAGGGATATCTTAAAAGCAATGTTCAAGGACGTAATGTAGCAGGGAGATTGTAATTCTGATTTAATAATGCAATTTCCTGATAACTTCGGAAGAGGGTGGATATATTGAAAATAAAAAAGCAATTAAAGAGGGAGAAAGCCAGAAGAAAAAATGTAATAATACTTTCCATTATAATTATGGTTGTTATGCCATATCTTGTTTTAGTGCTAAATGACCAGGGAGTATTCAGGGGATGGGAAGTTTATTTTGCATTTTCCTATGCTGGATTTGTAGATTTACTGCTTCTTTTCAATATATTCAGGTTATTTACAGATGGGGTATTTGATTTTCATATATCCAATGAGAAAGTTAAAATTAAGGATAGTCTCTTTAAGGCACCATTTACAATACAACTTGATAGAATACTTTATGTAGATGTGCTTCCAAGGCATAAGGATGATTTTGAGATACTGATTATAATTGAGAAGGGAAAAAGAAATAAGAAATTTAATGTATTTAGCAAAGAGTATGTTAAATTGAACCTTCAATATAAAGAAATATATAATCATATTGCAAATGCATTTCCTAATACGGAGTTATGCAGCTATTCAATGAGAAAGGCTGGGTCTAAAAAATATTATTATCTCTACTTGCTTTATAAAAGTGCTTATAACTCAGAGTTTACTCAGAATGCTGTTGATTATATAAAAAGATTTATGGAAGAATACGATTTATCATGAATATAGTACATCTCCCCAAAATAAGTTTTAAAGAGAACATATTTTGGGGAGATGTGGTATATTGAATAAAATATTATTTATAACACTTATTGGAACAGCAGTGTGCGGACTAGGGACGGCTTCAGGGGCTGTTATTGCAGTGAGCTTTAGAAAATCAAATGCTGTTATTATGTCTAGTATTATGGCTATGGCAGGGGGACTTATGCTGTCAGTGGTTACATTTGATTTAATTCCTGAAGCAATACATCTTGGGGGAATGATTTTAACTCTTATTGGAATATTTATTGGGGTTTTATTTGTAACTCTACTTGATATATTTCTTCCTGATACAGCGCTGCTCAAAAAGTATGGGAAAAATGTAAAAACTGCACTCCTTCTAGGTATAGGGCTTGCAGCACATAATTTTCCAGAGGGCCTAGCTATTGGTTCTGGTTTTATGGGCGGAAAGGAATTGGGATTGGAACTGGCACTAGTTATTGGGCTTCATGATATACCTGAAGGTGCTGCAGTGGCATCTCCATTGATGCAAAGTAGATTGGGAAAGCTTAAGATAATCCTTTTAACTGCACTTACAGCCCTTCCTACAGCTATAGGAGCATATTTTGGAGCAGTACTGGGGGATATATCAAAAACCTTTATAACCATTTGTATAAGCTTTGCAGCTGGTACAATGCTTTATATAGTATGTGGTGAACTGATACCTCAGAGTAAAAATCTATCAAAAGGCGTTTTCTCAACTATATCCATAATTGTAGGTATTGTTTTGGGTTTGTTATTGATTTCTATGTTATAGGATGATATTTTTATATATTGGAATAATATTCATAGATTTATGAATTATTTTACGAAAGAACATTTCTGGAGGCGGTTACTTTGGATACAAAAATATTTTATATAGGTGAAGATGATAAGGATGCAATAATGCAAGCAGCAGAGGTGATTAAAAAGGGTGGAACAGTTGTATTCCCCACCGAAACTGTTTATGGTCTTGGTGCAAATGCATTGGATAAGGATGCATGTAAAAAAATATTTGAAGCGAAGGGAAGACCTCAGGATAACCCTTTAATTGTACATGTTGCAGATTTTGATATATCAAAATATGTAATGAGAGTTCCAGAAAAGGCAAGACTTCTTATGAATGCCTTCTGGCCTGGACCACTTACTATAATAATGGAAAAGTCAAGCTTGATACCTGATGAGGTAACAGCAGGACTTAAAAGCGTTGGAATTAGGATGCCTGTAAACAAGGTAGCTAGGACTCTTATACAATACGCAGGACTTCCAATTGCAGCTCCAAGTGCCAATATATCTGGTAAACCAAGTCCAACTACAGTAGAACACTGTATAGAGGATTTAAAGGGCAAGGTGGATATGATAATAGGTAAGGACAAGTGTGATGTAGGACTAGAGTCCACTGTAGTAGATGCTACAGGCGATGAAGTGGTTATTTTAAGACCGGGATTTATAACTGAAGATATGTTAAGAGATGTGGTGGGAAAGGTTTCTATAGATCCTGCTATAATGAAAAAACCTGATAAAAATTTAAAACCTAAGGCTCCTGGAATGAAATACAGACATTATGCACCAAAGGCACCAATGAGAGTTGTCAAGGGTGAAGAAGAAAAGGTTATTAGCTATATAAATGAAAAAATAGATGAATTAAAAAAGGATGGCCTTAAAGTAGGAGTAATGGCTGTTGATGAAACCATTGAAAAATACAGGACTGAGTATGCTATTGCCCTCGGAAGTAAAAAAAATCCTGGAATAATTGCTGCAAATCTATTTGACTGTTTAAGAGAATTTGATAAAATAGATGTGGACTATATATATTCTGAAGGATTTTGTGAAGATGGACTTGGTCTTGCAATTATGAATAGATTGAAAAAGGCAGCTGGATATAACATAGTCAATATATAATAATAGCTCTAATAATTATGGAGGTAATGCTGTTATGAACCTTTTGTTTGTATGTACAGGCAATACATGTAGAAGCTGTATGGCTGAAGCAATTGCCAAAGATGAAGCAAAAAAAAGAAATATGGATATAGACATCGCTTCGGCAGGTATATATGCTTTCCCAGGACAAAAGGCATCAACTAATGCAGTTAAGGCTATGATGGAAATGGATTTAGATTTATCCTGTCATACAGCAGCTGCAATAAATTTAGAGCTTATGAAAAAGAGCGATTTGATACTGACAATGACTTCATCCCACAAAAAGGAACTGATATCACTTTATTCTGAATTTTCTAACAAGATACATACCCTTATGGAATATGTAGGAGAAAATGGAGAGGTTTCAGATCCCTTTGGAGGAGATATTGAAATATATAGAAAATGTGCAGCCCAACTTAAAGGGGCCATGGAAAAGTTATTTTTAAAGTTAAAGGAAAGTTAAAGCTAAGCTTTGCTATTACTTTCCTTTTTTTTGCGGTTTTCTGCTGAATTTACAAAGAAAACGATGGTTATTTTTAAAACTGCATACAATAAGTAATATAGAATTTTTGGATTGTATATATTAACTTTCTAAGGATCTTATTTTATAAATCTGTCGATAACATTATATTAATTTATAATATAAATTTTAAAAAGATACAGGAGGGATAAAATGAAAATAGCTATTGGATGTGATCATGGAGGCTACAGCCTTAAACAGGTTATATTAAAACACCTTCAACAACAAAACATAGAAGTAAAGGATTTTGGATGCTACGATACATCCTCATGTGATTATCCTGATTTTGCACTTGCTGTTGCAGAAGCAGTTGCTGCAGGAGAATTTGAAAAGGGTATACTTGTGTGTGGAACAGGAATAGGGATATCAATCGCTGCAAATAAGGTGCCTGGAATCAGGGCAGCTCATTTGACAGATACCTTTAGTGCAAAGGCTTGCGCACAACATAATAATGCTAATATAATAGCCCTTGGCGAAAGAATAACAGGACCAGGGCTTGCTATGGATATAGTAGATGCATATCTATCTGCAAGCTTCGAGGGAGGAAGACACGCCAACAGGGTAAATAAAATAAGTGATATTGAAAAAAAATATAGTAAATAGGGGGATTTGAAATGGATTCAAAAGTAACAGTAATAGGTCATCCACTAATTCAACACAAACTTTCAATAATGAGACAGAAGGATACAGGTTCAAAGGATTTTAGAGAGCTTTTAGAGGAAATAGCAATGCTTATGTGCTATGAGGTTACTAGAGATTTTCAGCTTGAAGATGTAGAAATTGAAACACCAATATGTAAAACAAATGCAAAGATGCTTACAGGAAAGAAGGTTGGTATCGTTCCAATCCTAAGAGCAGGTCTTGGAATGGTTGATGGAATGTTAAGATTAATTCCTGCTGCAAAGGTTGGGCATATTGGCCTTTATAGAGATCCAAAGACTCTTAAGCCAGTTGAATACTACTGCAAGCTTCCATCAGACATTGAGGAGAGAGAAATAATAGTAACAGACCCAATGCTTGCAACTGGAGGTTCTTCAATTGATGCTATACAGCTTTTAAAGAACAAGGGTGCTAAGAACATAAGACTTATGTGCCTAATCGCAGCTCCTGAGGGAGTTGAGGCAGTACGTAAGGCACATCCAGACGTAGAAATATACGTTGCAAACATCGACGATTATCTAAACGACCACGGCTATATAGTTCCAGGCCTTGGAGACGCCGGAGACAGGATATTTGGAACAAAATAAGCTATAATTTAGAGATAATGCGGAGTATCCTATCATGGTTTACCTGTAATAGACCGTGAAGGTCAAGAAATATTGCTTCCGTCGACTACTCCGCTCGCAAAGAAGTTGTAAGATGTCAAAATGGCGAGAGCCTAAGAACTTTTGAGAACTCGTATATGCTGCAAAATTCTAACATTCTGTTCATTCAAACAGCCTAGGGTCAAAGCTATTAAGCAGGGCTGTTTGAATGAAC
>DAMCZI010000028.1:0-68173 GCA_032095175.1 Clostridiaceae bacterium | reverse complement strand
ACCAAACCAAGACTTTACAGGAGATAAGGACAGCTTCACATACACAATAACAGATAAGGTTGGTAAATCTACAGCAAAAGTAGCAATCAATATAGTAAAAAAGAAAAATGATGATAATAATAATCCAAATCCTGATCCAAAACCAAACCCAGATCCGACGCCAAACCCTGACCCAAAACCAAACCCAGATCCGGCGCCAAACCCTGATTCACAGCCTAAACCAGATGATCATGAGACAGTAGAAGTAATTAATGAACCCATACCTAGCGGAAATGCAAATGAATCTACAGTACCTGTTGTGGCAGATAACAATGATAATGAAACAGAAAAACAAATAGATGTACCTGAAGAGGAAATACCAGTTGGACCATCTAATGGGTTACCAACAAGCCTTCCTAATACAGGAGAAATTCCACCAGAGTTATTCTATATGGGCGGAGTTTTACTGATAGTAGCAGGAATCAAGTTTAGGAGAAAGTAAATAAATTATAGAAATTTTAGATTATAAAAAGCTGAGGAAGTTTATCCTCAGCTTTTTATAAGGAATATTAAGAGAACAAATAAGGTGATTAAATGAAAAAATATTGGATCGTCCCGGTAGTATTGGGCATATTACTGATGTCCTATCCATTTCTAGATAGAACCTATACATGGTATAAGCAAAACAAAGCTTTTAAAGAAATAAATGAAATTGATGAAATAGATATTGTAAATAATAAGGAAACAGTAGAGGCTTATAGAATTTTAGATGATATTTTTGAATTTAAAATAAATGGAAAGAATAATAAACAGGAGAAAAACATTCAATCTGATATACAGCAAAATACAGATGAAAAAAAAGATAAAAGGAAAAGCACCATAGGAGTTCTAAAAATAGAAAAAATTAACCTTAAAATTCCAATATTATATGGAGCAAGCCATGGAAATTTAAAAACTGGAGCAGCGCAGATTGCAGGAACATCACCAATTGGAGAGATAGGGAATACTGCTCTTGCTGCACATAGAAGTCACACCTATGGGAGATTATTTAATCGTCTTAATGAGCTTAAGGAAGGAGACGAAATTATTATTGAATCTGGGGAAAGTGCCTATAAGTATGAAGTATATAAAAAATCAATAGTAGAACCTGATGATATAACTGTATTATATAGAAACAAAAAGGATAAAATACTAACCCTTATTACTTGTGATCCAATGTATAATCCAACACATAGGCTAGTTGTTCAATGTATTCAAAAGTAACATGTAAATATTTTGAAATATTTGCAGAAAACATATTTTTTGCGTTGAATTTTAAAATTGTATGTTGTAGAATATAAGAAAAAAGGTATATATGCACAAATAGATAACTTTTCATCGATAATAGCAAACTATCCGAAAGGATAGGACGCAAAGCTAAAGGGCCTTCCTCAAACGAGATGGCAGCCTGGCCGCCGAAAGGAGAGTTTTATTATGAAAAAATTCATAAGCTCTTTTTTGATTATAATTTTGTTATCAATAGTTAATGTGAGTGCCAAAGTAAATAATAGTGATACCTCTAATTATATTTATAATAATTATGGTGTAGTAAGTATAAGATACTCTGGCTCTACTGATAAAAAAATAAAGGTTATGATAGAAAAGTCAGGGAAAAAATATTACTATAATTTAAACTCCATGGGAGAATATGAATGTTTCCCACTTCAGATGGGGAATGGAAGTTATAATATTTCCATTCTCGAAAATACCAGTGGCATAAGCTATAGAGCAGTTGATAAATATTTAGTAAAAGTAAGCTTAGAAAACGAAAGTGTAGTATATTTAAATTCAATACAAAATATAAGTTGGAATGAATCAATGGATGCAATAAAAAAAGCGAAGGAATTAACTATAAATGCAAAAAATGATGAGGAAAAAGTTAATTTGATATATAACTATGTAGTAAGCAATTTAAGTTATGATCATGATAAACTAAATAATATTACCTGGGATTATTTACCTGATATAGATGATGCAATAAAAAGTGGTAAGGGCATATGCTATGACTATTCATCGCTTTTTGCTTCAATGCTCCGAAGTGTAGATGTTCCAACGAAGCTTATAAAGGGATATTCTAAGAATGCTATTGGCTATCATGCTTGGAACGAAGTATATATTTCAAGCCAGAAAAAATGGATAATAGTTGATACTACATACGATTCACAACTTAAGATCAAAAAAATCAATACATCAATGATTAAAAACTCAAATGAATATATAAAGGTTTCAGAATATTAATTTTAAATTATTGCATAAGAGAGCATTATCGCGTTAAGTACGATAATGCTCTTTAAAATTTAGAACAGATTATAAGATGCAGCTGTTTAGTTTATAAATTAACAGGTATGTATTTAATGTAGTAACATTAAATTATCCATAAAGTATACAATTTATTTTAGAGACTTTTAAATTAAAAATATTCCACTTTCCTATTGACAACATCTGACTACATATGTAAACTAAAAGTGTAACTACAAATGTAATCGGAGGGGAACTTTATGAGTAAATATAATATAAGTGAGGCAGAATGGAAGGTAATGGAGTGCCTATGGGGTAAGTCCAATTTAACTTTAAAAGAGATTGCAGAAAGCCTTAAGGATACGGATTGGAGTTATACAACCATAAGAACACTTGTTACAAGACTTTTGGAAAAGGGAGTTGTTGGTGCAGATAAGTCATCATCTTCAAACTTCAGATATTTCCCAATTGCACCGGAAAAAGAGTGCAGGGTGCAGGAAACAAAAAGCTTTCTTACACGAGTTTTTGATGGTTCAGTAGCTATGATGCTTTCAACTCTTGTTAAGCAGGAAGAGCTTTCAAAGGAAGAAATTTCAGAGCTAAAAAAGATAATAGATAGCATGGATGGAGGTAAATGATAAATGGAGCAGTTTTTGAATATTATCATTACAACATCTGTAACAGCACTCATAATCCTTGTAGTAAAAGTATTGCTAAAAAATAAGATTTCTCCAAAGTGGCAAATACTTATTTGGGCAATACTTGCTATAAGGCTGGCTGTTCCAGTCCTTCCTAAAAGCAATATTAGTATTTTTAATTCTGTACCTCAGGTTAAGAACGTTGAAGTTTCAGACAAGGTAATAGAGCATATTGAACCAGTGGCAAAAACTTATATTAGAGGTAATGTAGTAATAGGTGAAAAAAATAAAGAATTTATACTGAGTAAAGTATTTGCTGATAACATAATAACTATTTGGGTTTCAGGCTCAATAATTATGCTCTTGTATATGGCGGGTATATATTTAGTTTATAATATGAAATCTAAAAAATTTGAGATTGTAGCTGATGGGGATATACTCGATGTTCTTGAAAAATGCAAAAGGGAATTAGATATAAGAGAAAATGTTATTGTAAGATTAGGTGGAGATACCCCTCTTTTAAAGGGAATCTTAAAGCCTCAAATCATTATTCCAGAAGGATATACAAAGGAAGAACTAAAAAGTGTGTTTATGCATGAGCTGATGCATCTGAAACACAAGGATGTTTTATGGAATATAGCAGGTACGCTGTTGCTTTGTGGATACTGGTATAATCCAGTCATCTGGTATAGCTTCTTTGTATTTAGAAGAGATATGGAAATTTTGTGCGACTATAGAGTTTTACAGGTTTATGATAACAGAAAGGGCTATGCTTCTGTTCTTTTAAAAACTGCCTTAAGGAAAAATAGATTCATTATAGGGACTACATCTATGCAGAACGGAGAAAAGGATATAACCAAGAGAATTAAGTATATTGCTTATTTTAAAAAGCCAAAGGTTATATGGAGTATTGCAGCAATTGCTGTTGCTATTGCCGTTACAGGAATTTGTCTTACAAATCCTGCTGTTAGTCCTTATATTAAAACTAAAACAATTGATGGATTAAACCCTGAAAAACTTTATAAATACAAAACGCAATATGTAGGTGATGCAAGTAAGGTAGGTAACTTAACAAGCAATTTGTATTATTCCAAGTACAAGAAAGATATGTCCTTAAAGACAGGCTCTAAGCCCTATGGTATAACTATAAATTATATAACAAAGCCAGATCAATTAACTGAAAATGGGGCTATGCCAATAACTGATAATATTATAAAAAATGCAGCAATAATCTTTTGCCTTGTCGATAATGTTGATAATGTTACCTTTAATTTCGATAATGAGGTTGGAATTCATTGTTTCCCATTTAAACGTCAATTGTTTAATACCATATTTAAGGAAGATATAAGAGAATATTCTTCATCCTTAAAAAAATTTGAGCAAGAATTTATACCGATAATTGATAATAAAGACTGGAGTGATATTAAAAAACTTATTGATAATACAGGCAATGATGTTAGCATTGCAGTAGAAAAAAACCTGGAAATAATTATGTCATCCCCTAAGAAGTCATCTGCTCCTGACGACTATATTAAGGTACATCAAAATGAATATGAAAATATAGTTAAAATGGGAGATGAGGCATTAGAATATATGCTTTCCTTGTTTGAACATGGCAATACAAAAGATCTTAAAGCTCATATTATGATGTCCTTGTGCATTGAAATATTGGGTGATAGAAATAATGTAAATGAAGGCACATATACTTCACCAGAAGAGTGGTATTCAAAGCTTTCACCTTATAAAGCTTCAAAGTTACCTGAATTTAAATATGAAACAAAGGATAAGATTGAACAAATGGTTTATGCTGCTGCAATAGAAAAATATTCAGATCACAAAAGTAACGACAGTGTAACCGTTGTTGCACCACATATATTTGGAACCTATGAAAATGGAAATGAGTTAAGGATCTTTGTGACTGTTTATTGCAACAAATTTAAGCTTTACGAAAAAACACTTTCTGAGAGTGGAGGAAGTATAATTCCAGCAGCGATTATTTATATTAAAAATGATGCTGGCAATTATATTCTGAAGGAATATATTGAAGCAAAGGATGGATCTGAGTTTAGTAAATCAATTGAAGAATTCTGTAAACCGCGAAGTGACATAGCAAAAGCTATTATGAAACACTATGGAAATTATGAAGACTTGTTTGTAATTATGAAAAACAATCTCATTACCTATCTTAATATAAATGGAATGAAAGGCATTAACCTTAAGCAAAATAATGGTGAAATTGTACCATTGACAAAATAAAAGTAAAGCCACCCAATTACAGGTGGCTTTTGATTTTTGAATATTATCTTTACACTATTATCCTCGGTTTTGCAGGATCACACTCAGGAGCCTTTATCTTTGAAACCATAGAAAGCTTTGTGAGATAGTAGCATTCCTCCCTAAACATATGATCTGGCATTAATGGCGAGAGGGTACCGAGAACTTCTTTTCTCAAGATTGCATCACCAAGTTCCTTTAGGAATTCCTTAAAGCAGGTCATTACTTCATTGGCATCATAATTAAGCTTTTCTAAAGCAGGAAACTCATAAATACCAGTTCGCATATAACCATGGAATTCTATTGCTCTTAGGTACATATCATTAAAATTCTTTTCGAAACCTTTGCTCTTATTAATCAATTCCTTTTGTGCCATATCAAGATCACCAGCTAACCCAGCAGCATGACCCGAACCATCAAGAAGCCACAATAGATGAAGATGAATATCCTTGACATCAGGTACGTTACCCTTAATTAAAGCTTTCAAAATATGAATATATTCATCTAATTCATTAAGCATATGATTAATAAAGGTAGGAGAAAGTGATATATCGATTTTACCAGTAATATGTCTTTCAATTATTTTTAGCTTGAATTGTCTAATCCGTACTGCTGCAGCATAAGCCTGCTGATTTAAAACAGAAAGATCCTCTTCTGGATGGGATAGACGTACCTTTTCTAATAATTCATCGAATAATGCTATAAATCTTTCAGCCTGCTGTATAAAAGCTGTCTCCTTTGGGGAAAGCGCATTTAAAATAAATCTGGAATGATCTCCTAAGATCTGCAGCCAAAACCTATGTTCAAAAATTGCAATTTCTCTAATATTATTAAATTTCAAGGAAAGCCTCCAAGGAATTTGTTCTATTTATATTATTCCTATATCGTAAGATAAGTGCAAGGCTCATTACATATAACATTTTATATATCATAATTTAGTAAATAAGTGTTACTATTGTTGCTTTGTGTCTATATAAATGGTGAATTATATGGAAAATATTATTTTTATGTTGAAATATTTACATTAATAGTATAATATATAAAAGTGATAATATTTTAACAAAGTAAATGGGGGGTAAACTAATGAAAGGAACTTTCGATTATAGTAGGTTAGATACTATATTAGAAAACCATGGGTTTAAAGCCTGTAATATTATTGCAATATTGCAGGATACACAGGAAACCTATAGATATTTGCCAAGGGAGGTATTTACATACCTTTCAGATAAGCTTGGAATGAGCGTGGCCAAGATTTATAGTGTAGCAACCTTTTATGAAAACTTTTCCTTGGAACCTAAGGGTAAATACGTCATAAAAGTATGTGACGGAACTGCATGCCATGTTAGAAAATCTACTACTATTTTGGACAAGCTTAGAAAAGAATTGGGGCTCTCTGAGGATAAGATCACAACAGATGACATGATGTTTACTGTTGAAACAGTTTCCTGCCTAGGTGCCTGCGGTCTTGCACCTGCATTAACCATTAACGAGGAAGTGCATGGAGCTATGACTCCGGAAAAGGTAATGGATCTTTTAAACATGCTTAGGGAGGAGAAATAATATGCTGCATGATAGAAATGAATTTGTTAGCTCTGTAAGAAAATATAAGAATAATCTTGAAAAGCAGGACAGAAAGATTCTTATATGCTCAGGAACTGGATGCATGGCAGGAGGAGCGTTAAAAATATATCAGAGCTTTAGTGATTTGATGAAGAAAAAAGGAATAGACTGTGCTGTAAGCCTTGAGAAAGAGCCTCATGATAATACAGTTGGATTAAAAAAGAGTGGATGTCATGGCTTTTGTGAAATGGGTCCTCTTGTTAGGATAGAGCCATGGGGATATTTATATATAAAAGTAAAACCTGAGGACTGTGAAGAAATCGTTGATAAGACCATACTTAAAGGGGAATATGTTGAAAGACTTGCATATAAAAGTGATAATAAAATACATAAAAAGCAGGAAGAGATTCCTTTTTATAAAAAGCAAACAAGACTTGCCCTTGAGCATTGTGGACACATAGATTCAACTTCAATAGAGGAATACTTTGCAGTTGGTGGTTATAGTGCCTTTGAAAAGGCATTATTCGATATGAGTTCAGAGGACATATTAAATAAGATAGAAGAATCAAGCCTTAGAGGTCGTGGCGGTGGTGGTTTTCCTACTGGACGTAAATGGTCTCAGGTTAAGCGCCAGAAGGAACCAATAAAGTATATTGTGTGTAACGGTGATGAGGGTGACCCAGGAGCCTTTATGGATAGAAGTATAATGGAGGGAGATCCTCATAGGGTACTTGAGGGTATGATGATAGCTGCTATCGCTACCGGAGCTCAGCATGGATATATATATGTGCGTGCAGAGTATCCCCTTGCTGTAAGCAGATTAAAGAATGCGATAGAACAGGCGAGAGAATTTGGAATTTTAGGGGATAACATTCTTGGAACTAACTTTAGTTTTGATATTAATATTAACAAAGGAGCAGGTGCCTTTGTTTGTGGAGAAGGAAGTGCTCTCACAGCTTCCATTGAAGGTAATAGAGGAATGCCAAGGGTAAAGCCTCCAAGAACTGTTGAACAAGGGCTTTTTGGTAAGCCAACAGTGCTTAATAATGTTGAAACCTTTGCTAATGTGCCTTTGATAATATCAAAGGGAGTGGAATGGTATAAAATGTATGGAACCGAAAAAAGTCCTGGGACAAAAGCTTTTGCTCTAACTGGAAATATAGAAAATACAGGGCTAATTGAGGTGCCAATGGGTACAACTCTAAGGGAAATAATATTTGATATAGGTGGAGGAATGAAAGGCGGAAAGGAGTTTAAGGCTGTGCAAATAGGAGGTCCATCTGGTGGATGCCTCACAAAGGAGCAGCTTGATCTGCCTTTAGATTTTGATTCTCTAAAAAGAGTAGGAGCTATGATAGGTTCAGGTGGTCTTGTAGTTATGGATGAAGATACCTGTATGGTTGAAGTTGCAAGATTTTTTATGAGCTTTACACAGAATGAGTCCTGTGGTAAATGTGTTCCTTGTCGAGAGGGCACTAAGAGAATGCTTGAAATACTTGAAAATATAGTTGCAGGTAAGGGTAAGCTTGCGGATATAGATATGCTATTAGAGCTTGCAGATACAATATCCTCAACAGCACTATGCGGGCTTGGAAAGACAGCAGCATCTCCAGTTGTTAGTACCATAAAGAATTTTAGAAGTGAATATGAGGCTCATATAGTTGATAAAAAATGTCCTACAAAAACCTGTGTTAAGCTTAAAACCATATATATTGATAGTGAAATCTGCAAGGGATGTTCAAAGTGTTCAAGAATTTGCCCTGTTGGAGCGATTTCAGGGAAGATTAAGGAAACCTTTAAAATTGATAAAGATAAATGCATTAAATGTGGTGCTTGTAAAGAATCATGTGCTTTTAAAGCCATAAAGGAGGATTAACACAATGAATGGACAGTTTATGATGATAGATAACATGCCTGTTAAAATAGAAGGAGAAAAAAACATTCTTGAATTGGTTAGAAAGATAGGTATAGAGCTGCCAACATTTTGTTATTATTCAGAACTTTCTGTTTATGGTGCTTGCAGAATGTGTATGGTGGAAAACAAGAAAGGTGACATGGAGGCTGCGTGCTCTACTCCTCCAAGGGCTGGGATGGAGGTGTTTACAAACACTCCAAGACTTAGAAAGTACAGAAAAATGATTCTTGAGCTACTGCTTTCAGATCACTGTAGAGACTGTACTACCTGTGATAAAAATGGCCACTGCAAATTGCAGGATTTAGCACAGCGTTTTGGAATAAAGGAAGTAAGGTTTAATAACACCTCTGAAAATAGAGAGCTAGATAAATCTTCTGTAAGTATAGTAAGGGATAAAAGCAAGTGTATACTATGCGGAGACTGTGTAAGAATGTGTGATGAGGTTCAGAATGTTGGAGCAATTGATTTTGTAAACAGGGGTTCAAAGATGAGAGTAACGACTGCCTTTGATGAGCCTATAGCAAATACTAACTGTGTTGGCTGTGGCCAGTGTGCAGCTGTTTGTCCTACAGGAGCAATTGTTATAAAAAATGATACCTCAAAGCTTTGGAAGGAGCTTAGTGATAAGAATACAAAGGTTTTAGTTCAGATAGCTCCTGCAGTAAGGGTTGGAATCAGCCAGGAAATGGGAATAAAAGATGGCGAAAATGTAATGGGCAAAATAGTAGGAGCCCTTAGAAAAATGGGATTTGATGAGATATTTGATACATCAGTTGGAGCTGATCTTACAGTATTAGAAGAAACAGGAGAATTTCTGGGAAGGCTTCAAAAGAATGAAAAGTTACCTCTGTTTACTTCATGCTGTCCTGCGTGGATAAATTATGTGGAAAAGAAACATCCAGAACTAATTGATAATGTTTCTACTTGCCGTTCACCTATGCAGATGTTCTCAGGAATATTAAAGGAGTACTATAAGCAGTCCAAAAGAAGAATTGTATCTGTTGCAATAATGCCATGTACAGCAAAGAAGTTCGAAGCACAGAGAGATGAGTTTAAGGAAAATGGAGTTCCTAACGTGGATTATGTAATAACTACCCAGGAGCTTATACAGATGATAAAGGAATCAGGAATTGTATTTTCAGAGGTGGAGCCTGAGGCAGTGGATATGCCTTTTGGTGTAAGCAGTGGAGCAGGAGTTATATTTGGTGTAACAGGCGGTGTTACAGAGGCAGTTATACGAAGGGTTATAGATGATAAATCAGCCCCAACGCTGCGTGCTATTGCTTTTACTGGAGTCAGAGGAATGGAAGGGGTTAAGGAATTAAGTGTTAATGCCCTTGGTAGAGAAATAAGAATAGCTGTAGTAAGCGGTCTTAGGAATGCGGATAATCTTATAAAAAAGATGCAGTCAGGAGAGGCACACTATGATTTTATAGAGGTCATGGCATGCCCAGGAGGCTGTGTGTGTGGTGCAGGACAACCATTTGCAAAGGCTGAGGGAAAAGCTAAACGTGGTGCAGGGCTATATGAGGCAGATAGAATGAGCAGTATAAAGCGTGCTGAGGAGAACCCACTTATGATGTCCTTGTATTCAGGACTTCTAAAGGGAAAGGTTCATGAGCTGCTGCATGTAAAGTATAAAGGAAGGGAGTAATTTTTGTGTTAAATTTAAGTGTTTGTGTAGGCAGCGCTTGTCATCTTAAGGGTTCCTATAATATTCTAAATATCTTTCAGCAGCTGATTGAGGAATATAGGATTTCTGACAAGGTTGAACTAAAAGCAAGCTTTTGCATGGGGCATTGCTCAGAGAATGTTTCTGTAAGAATAGATGGGGACAAGGTATACAGTGTTTCAAGTGCTACTGCAAAGAGTTTTTTTGACAAGGAAGTAATGTCAAGACTTAAGGATTAAATATAATGGTACATAAGATAAGCCCTGTGGAGTTACTTTTGTGAACTTCTCAGGGCTTTTTTATATTTATAATAATTTTCAGTATTAGCTGGTTGAGAGATAAAGCTTTAATGATTATAATATAGTTAATGATGGTAATATGTGGCAAGATATGTTTCGTTAAAGGGAGGTGGTCTTTTAATGCAAAATTCCTCAAATATAGTGGTTACAACAGCTGATTTAAAGTGTGACTATGAGATAATTGGCCCAGTGTTTTTTCAAGTATCAAATAAAGGATTTCTTTCAAATGAATTAAGTGACTTGTTTTATAAATATAGTGAACAGATGGATAATGAAAAAGAGGGTGATATTTCAAAGGAAAAGACAGCTTGGGAAACTTTATATGGTGAATGGAGTCTTGAGCAGAGTGATTATGAAAAAGCTTTTTTTGTTGCTGTTGAGGAATTAAAGTTGAGAGCAGCAATGCTTGGAGCTGATGCAATTGTTGGAATGAAACAGGATATTGATTTAGAAACAAACGGTTTTAGATATTTTTATCTCCAAATGTATGGAACAGCAGTTAAATTTAAATAGAATGGGGGAGCTATTAATGAAAACACTTATAATATATGCATCTAAGCATGGATGTGCAGAAAAATGTGCTAAACTTTTAAGAGATAAGATAAATGGTGAAGTAATAATTGTAAATATAAAAGTGGATAAGGAACCAGATATAAACTCATTTGATAAGGTTATTATCGGAGGTTCTATTTATGCAGGAAGAATTCAAAATGAAATTGGAGCATTTTGTGTTGAAAACATTGGCATACTAAGAAACAAAAAAAATGGGTTTTTTATATGCGCCATGAGGGATGGAGATGCAGCAAAGCAGCAGATAAACAGCTCTTTCCCACAGGAACTCTTAACAAATGCAGTTATCAAAGAATCCTTTGGAGGGGAATTTGTGTTTGAAAAACTGAGTCTTATAGAGCGATTTATAGTTAAGAAATTAGCTAAAATAACCAAGGATACCTCAACTGTATCAGAAGAAACAATCAATAAATTTGCACAGACAATAAATAATGCTTAAATATTTGGATTAGATAAACCTATACACCCAAGGGGAAATCAATAATTATATTATATGAAAGAGATGGCAGATATGAGTTATGTACTTATTTACTAGGTTCATAACTCATAGCTGCCATTTTATTATATTATTTGGTGCAATAATGTAACATATGTTAGCATATTCCATAAATGTGTGTTAAAATAGGCTAAGTAGCAGGAAACATGAAACAATATTGTAAAAAACTATAATAATATTGTTTTGTACAGGTATGGATTAAGTTTCAAAATAAATGGGATGGGGGTGAATGTCTTATCTAATATAATGTAATTTATATGTATCGTTGAGAATCGGCTTATAAGCATTGCTAAAACTAAAACTATTATAGTAATGGGTGGGTGGTTTTTAATGTTAAGAAAAAAGATATACGCCTTGATGTTGGTATTTACTTTCTTATTTTCTAGTGTTTCTGGTACTGCTTTTGGCAGTGAAAAGTCATATAAAAATAAGATATATGATGATATGGAGACATTTACCTCGGATGAGTTTAGAGGAAGGCTTGCTGGAACAGAGGGGAATGATAAAGCAGCTGCTTATATTGAGGAAAGATTTAAGGAAATAGGAATTGAACCATATGAAAACAACAATTATTTTCAAGAATTTCCAGTTGAGGTAATCAATCCGGATAAGCAGGAAAGCATTTTTACAGTTAATTTTAAGGATGGTACAAGTAAAACACTGAAATATGGTGAAGATTATATAGTTCAGATATGGAATAAGGATTTTGATATGACACTGCCACTTGGGTTTAATGTGGATGATAAAGATGTAAAGGAAAAAATATTGATTCTTGAGGAGTTAACTTCAATTTATCAAAAGAATATAATCCCTAAATGTGTTATTTCTAAGAGAAAGGTTTTTAGGGGAAATGCAAGTGCAATAACCGATAGATACCCTATGCTTCAGATTAATGAAAGTACATACAACTATCTTAAGGCTAGTGATATAAAAAATGCAAGGATTAAGCTAAAGTGTAAAACAGAAAATGCAATAGCTAAAAATGTAATAGGGAGAATAAAAGGAAGTAACAGTAAAAATGCAGTTATATTATCTGCACATTTTGATCATGTTGGTTGGGCAGGAAAAACAATATTTAGAGGGGCACATGATAATGCTTCTGGTACTTCAGTACTTCTAAATGTAGCTGAACTGCTAAGTAAATACTCCAAGGAAAATAAATTTAAAACTGATATAATAATATGTGCCTTTAATGCTGAAGAATTATATCTTGTTGGAAGCGAAGCTTTTGTATCGGGCATAAAGGAAAAATATGAAAATATTTATAATATTAATATAGATTGTGTAGGCAAAAATGATGGAGGAAAGTTAGCAATTGGAGGGGATCAGAATACAAATAAAGATCTTGTTGTTGAATTTGAGAAATGTGTAAAAAAGAATGCTATTGAATATGAAGTAAAGGATTATGGGATAAGTGATAATCAAGTATTTTCCCAAAGAGGTATACCTGCCATATCACTTGGACAAGCTCAACTATTTAGTGGGACGAGTGGTGTTCATACTTCAGGTGATAATATCGATTTGATAGAATTTAATATATTAGAAAAGATAAGCCAAACAGTTTATGACTTTGTTTTAGCAAATGATGAAAAGACATTTAAGATAAGCAATGTCGATGGTACTGGTGCAGAGCAAGATAGAATGAACACATATGTAAAGCTTAGTGAGATTCAATCAAAGGAAAAGTTGGAATATGATGAGTATAAGATGATAGAAGTTGATGGATATACATGCAGAATTACAGGAGTTTATGGAGGATTGAAAAAGCTGGAGGATGTTAAAAAATATTACCCGGATATGATAGTACCTCACATCAATGATGTAAAATTCACAAAGCTCAGTGCACTTGATGATGAAAGTGTTCTGTTTGTATATGAAAAAGATGCTAAAATTACTGAAGAAATCGGAAAGATATATAAAAGAGATATAAAGAAAGACAACATTTCTATGATTTATGCTTTATATGAAGGTGAAACTGCCAACATAGGAATTTCAATATATAAAAATTCTGCTCCGGTTGAAAAGTTTTATGTTTTCTATATTTATGATACTGAGGAAATAAATATAGAAGGAAATAAGTATTACATTTTAAAAGATAAGAGTATGGATAAAATAATTGGATTTTATAGACAAATTGAACTTAAAGATAAAGCATATCAAATAATTGTACAAATAGGAGATACTACAGGAAAAAATAAAATAACAAAAGAAGAAATTGTAGATTTTATCAATAAAACAAGTATTGAAAATATAGTAAGATGTTTTGGATTTTAAAGTGTAATAAATGTTGTAAGCAGCATTTTGTACAGAAAATTTACTTTAGCGGAAGCAGTTTTGCTTCCGCTTATTTATAATTAATAAAAAGTATGATTGAATTTTTAATTTATATAGGGTAATATAAAAATATATTATATTGGAGGTGTAATTAATGGAAGCTAATATCAGGTTCAGTATGACTGAATATCTGGCATATGCACATGCTATAACATTTGATTTTGGAACTGACGGGGAAAGTGTATCCAAAATCGAATATTATGTAAACCTGATATAGTAGAAATTTACACCTAAAGAACTTAGATTTTATATGCCTCTAGGTAAGGATTCTACTTAGGGGTATTTTTATATCCATTTTTAAATTTCGATTTTAGATTCACATGGTTGGGAGGGCGCAGATTTATACATCAACAGCGAGAGGAGATTTAAAAATGAAACAAAGCATTAGTTTAAAAAGAAATGTTTATAAGGATTATTTATTTACACTGCTTCAGAATGTAGATTTTACCCGTGGAATATGGATGATTTACCTTGCGGAAAAGGGGATGAGCCTTACTCAAATTGGGCTTTTGGAGACTATATTTCATATAACCTCCTTTTCAATGGAGGTGCCAACAGGTGCTGTTGCAGATATATTTGGAAGGAAGGTAAGCAGGATATTAGGAAGAATACTGTATTTGATTAGCAGAGTACTGCTTCTTATGTCAAATAATTTTCTTTTGTTTGCAGTATCCTTCGTTTGTACTGCATTATCATATAATCTGGAATCAGGAGCAGGGGATGCCCTGGTTTATGACTCACTAAAGGAGATTGGTGAGGAAGACAGCTATATGAAGATATCAGGGAAAAAGGAGATTTTTTATCAGACAGCAAGTACAATATCCTTCTTTATTGGTGGATATCTTGCTGTAAAAAGTTATTATAATGCTTTTACAATAACTATAATTATAGCAGTATTAACATCACTGCAATCCTTTACCTTTAAGGAACCAAGTATAGGAAAAAATAAGGAACATGCTAATGAAGGGAATGTATTTATAAAGCAGCTTAAAGAAAGCATCAAGGTTGTAAGAAATAATCCTAAATTAGGATTTTTAATTATATTTTCACAGACTATTTCTTCCCTTAGTGCATGTATATTTTTTTACCTTCAAAATTACCTGAAGGGATTTGGATATAGTGAGGCAGCTATAGGGACTCTCTTTGCTATATCATCCTTAGCTGCTGCTGTTACAGCAACACAGGTATACAAAATAGAGAAAAAAATAAAGGAAAAGGGAATACTCCTAGTAACTCCATTTATAACTTCTGCTTGTATGTGGGGAGTAGCATTAAGCAAATATAACTATGTATTTTTTATACTTCTTACTATCACAGAAAGTATTATATTTGTTTCTGTAAATGATTATATAAATAAAAGGATACCCAGTGAAAACCGTGCAACCATCCTTTCCTTTGCAAGTATGGTTTTCAGCTTCTTTATGATTACCATGTTTCCTGTTGTAGGGATGATAGGTGATAGATTTTCATTGAGTTTAGCATTTAAAATTATGGGGATAGTTAGCAGTATATTAGTGGTAATTAACTGCTTCATACTATCAGTAAACAAGAAAAAGGTTCAAAATGATTATAATTGTAAAGGATAAAAACGGAAGCATGCTCATATGAGCATGCTTTTATTTTTTAGCTGTTTTGGCAATAATCCTTTAATAAGTCCTACAAAATATTTCAGGTAAATTGTGGATTAATATTTATTGGATATGTGCTATAATAATGACTTAAGGATAATCATTTTAGAAATATCTAGCATATATATTAGTTTATAGAAAATCACTTTATCTACAACGTAAAAATTCTATTACATTTCATTTTCTAAAGTATATTACAACCAAGCCAATTTTGAAGAGTTATTTAAAATAATATAAGAGTTTTGTTTGGTTATATATAGCATATGGAGGTGTATTATGATAAACAAGGCAATTAGTTTTGCAAGCTTGGCACATAGTAATCAAAAAAGAAAGGGCTCCGATACACCATACGTTCTCCATCCCCTTGAGGCGGGAATTATTGTTTCACAGATCAAGTATGATGAAGATTTGATTTGTGCTGCAATACTTCATGACATAGTTGAGGATGCAAAGGTGGGATATGAAGCATTAAAGATAATATTTAATGAAAGAATTACTGAGCTGGTTAAGGCTCAAAGTGAGGATAAACTAAAATCATGGCAGGAAAGGAAGCAGCATACAATAGATTATTTAAATTCTGTTGAAGATGAAGACATTAAGATAGTTGCTCTTGGAGATAAACTGTCAAATATGAGAGCAATTAATAGGGACTATATTAAATTAGGAGAAAAGCTTTGGGAAAGATTTAATGTTAAGGAGAAATCGAAGCATGGATGGTACTACATGAGTCTTGTAAACTCTCTAAGGAGCCTTGATAAGTATATGGAATACCAGGAGTTTAAGGAGCTTGTGTTGAAGGTGTTTGGATAGATATAAGTAATTATTTAACATTATTCTCCGCAAAATAATAAGCTATTATATAAGTGTATGTGGGAGGAATAAATTTGAAGGCTTTTGACAGGGTACACAAACATTATGATAATTTTATAAATCTCTTCAATCTCAATAAGATGTTTGAAATAAAGGATGTTTTGGAACTAAAGGGTAACGAAGTAGTTATTGATATTGGAGGAGGAACAGGAAGATTAGCAGAATATTTAAGTCAAAGCTGCAGTGGTGTATATATACTAGATGAAAGCGAAGGAATGATTTCAAAAGTCAAAGCAAATCCAAAGGTAGTGGCTGTTCTTGGGGATGCATTGGAAACTCCCTTTGAAAGCGGCAGCTTTGATATTGTTATAATATCAGATGTTTTGCATCATATAGAGAAGCAATCAGCGTTAATGGAAGAAATATCTAGAATACTTAAAAAGAGCGGAAGTCTTCTCATAATGGATTTTGAGAAAAAACATATAAAAACCAAGCTGTTAAGGGCATTTGAATATGTTTTATTTGGAAGGCTGTACTTTAGAACTGGTGATGATGTAATTAGTCTTATGAAGGATAAGTTTAAGATAACGAAATTCATTGATAATAAATATTATTTTATTATTAAGGGAGAAAAAAATGCTTAAAAAGATGGTGTTTTATGCAAAGCTTGGCTACAAGCTTATTAAAAAAGATGTTATAGACAATAATGACTATCGAAAAGAATATAATAAGGTATCAAGTACATATAGCAGATGGCTTAATGAAATGGGAAAATATACAGATAAAATAATAAAACCAGAATATGCACCAAAGAATAAGAAACTTAAGATATTGGATTTTGCCTGTGGTTCAGGTTATATAAGCAAAAGCCTTATTGAAAGGAATATTGATTGTGATATAACAGCAATTGATTTTTCTGATAAAATGCTTGAAAATCTAAGGAACTTGGATGATGCTAGAATTAAGATTATTAATTCTGATGGAATTGAATTTTTAAAGAATACTACTGAAACATATGACGTCATATTTTTCGGGTGGGCACTTTCCTATTTCAACTATAAGGAGTTGTTCAAGCTTTTCAAAAGAGTTTTAAACCATGGAGGTATAGTAGGGATAATAACAAATACCCTTGGAACTCTTTCTGGCATAGAAGAAATATTTATGAAAGTAATGGGTGAGAATCATGATGAGGTTATAAAACCCATGGATATAAGGTTTAATTTACCTAGAGGAAAAGAAGGACTAATAAAGTGGTTTGAAGGATATGGATTTGAAGTATTAGAAGCAGATGAAGGAGAAGTTAAGGTTCTATTTGATAGTCCAGACCTGCTTTTAGAATGGTTGAACGAAACTGGTGCAGCAGCAGGAACGTCATGTATATTTAAGGATTATAACTTGATAAAGAATAAAATAGTTGAAGAGATTAGAAAAGAAAAATATAACAATGGAAAATATGAAATAAATCATAAATTTGCATATGGTATATTTAAATTAATTTAAACTGCTGTTGGGGGGATAATAGTGGATTCGAACAAATTATGGGTGCTGACAAAAATGGCCTTTGATAAAAGTGTTATTAGTGCTCTATTTAAAATGTATAATATTTTTAAGGAAGATAAGAATTTTAATATCTCTAAATATATTAAGCTTATGTCAAGTATGTTAAAGGGAGAGAAAATAGTAAGCTTTGAGGATAAATATATTATAAGCGCTTTTTTGCCCCCTTTTCCCTCAAGGGCCTTTTATACAAACATTATGGCTGTTGAAAAGCCTGAAAACATTTTTACACAGCAAATGTATGCCAAAAGAAGTGCTCCTATTTCCATGTATTTATGCTTAACCAATAAATGCCCTAATAATTGTGTCTACTGCAGTGCAAAAAACAGAGCAGATGAAAGAGAGCTAACCACAGAGGAATGGATTAATATTATAAAGGATATTCAAGATATGGGAACACCAATCATAGGTCTTACTGGAGGAGAACCTATGGTTCGAGAAGATATATTTGATATAGTAGGGGCTATAGATGACAGGAGTGTATCCACTCTTTTTACAAGTGGGTACAATTTGACACTTGAAAAGGCAAAGGAATTAAAAAGAAGGGGCTTGTTTAGTATTGGAATAAGCTTGGATTCATATGATAGGGAGAAGCATAACAAGAACAGAAATAGTGAAAAGGCATTTGATTTTGCTATTAAAGCCCTTCATAATTCAAGAGAAGCAGGAATTTATACTATGGCTCAGACTGTTATATTAAAGGAAGAATTAGATGAAGAAAAGCTGTTTAAGCTTTTTAGGTTAGCTAAGGAAAATGGAGCCCATGAAGTAAAAATATTGGAACCTGTTTTAAGTGGTAAGCTTTTAAGTGAGATGGATTTAAGCAAGGTGCTCTATAATGCTGAGGATAGAAAAAAGCTAATAGAAATACAGCATAGAGCCAACAGAAATGGGGATCTGCCTAAAATAACTACCTTTGCTTATACCGAAAGTGAAGAGAAATATGGCTGCGGCGCAGGGACACAGCATTCATATATAAGTGCATCAGGGCATTTATATCCATGTGATTTTGTTCCTATGGATTTTGGATGTTTATGTGAAAAAGGAATAAAGCAATTATGGAAGGAAATGAATTCTGTAATAGGGATTCCAAAGATAGGATGCTTTGCCCAAAGGGTAAATAAAGAGGTCTATGAAAAGGCAGAGGGGAAATTGCCCCTATGTAAAGAACAATCAATTAATATTTGTGCCCAAAACAAATCAGATAAATTTCCGGAGTATTATAGGAATATGCAGTAATATATATAGTAGTAAAATTCCTGTATATCATCTTTAAAAACATCTATGCTGTATTAATTTGACTTTAGAATGTTTTTTAAGATGAAATATAATAGGATTTTACAGATATATATAAGGTGTATTAGGTTGCAAAAGCTACACAGGAGGGGGGGATATTATGAGAGTTGATAGCTATGAAATAGGACAAGTTCCCGAGGAAAATTTTAAATTTGCAGTCATAGCTGCTTGCTACCAAAGGAAATGGGTATTTGTAAGACATAAGGAAAGAAAAACTTGGGAAATACCAGGTGGCCATAGGGAAATAGGCGAAGATATTAATGATACGGCAAGTCGTGAATTGTTTGAGGAGACAGGTGCCAAGGTATTTGAAATAACTCCAATTTTTGATTATTCTGTTACAGTAGATGATAGCCCATCCTTTGGTCGACTTTTTTATAGTGAGATTGAAGAATTAGGACGATTACCAGACATGGAGATAGGTGAGGTTAAGCTTTTTAGTGAATTACCTCAAAACCTTACATATCCAGGAATTCAGCCTTATTTATTTGAAAAAACATTAGATTTTTGTGAAAGGAGAAAAACTAATGGATAGTATAATTCAAGAGAAGGTTGTTGAATTACTTAATAAGCATAAAGGATTCTTTGAGACAGGAAAAACAAGGGATATCGATTTTAGGCTTACTCAGCTTGATAAGCTAAAAAAAGCTATTTTAAAAAATGAGAATGAAATACTTGATGCACTTAACAAGGATTTGGGCAAATCACAATTTGAAGGCTATACAACAGAGGTAGGAATTCTACTTGATAGTATTGGATTTGCAATGAAAAGTCTTAAAAAATGGGCAAAGGCAAAAAGGGTAAAAACACCTATAACACACTTTGGTTCGAAGAGCTATATATATTATGAACCCTATGGAACGGTACTTATCATAGGGCCCTTTAACTATCCATTCCAACTTATATTTGAACCTCTTTTAGGAGCTCTTGCAGCTGGAAACTGTGCAGTTATAAAGCCATCTACATTTACCCCAAATGTATCAAAGGTAGTTTTTAAAATTATTAGTGAAACCTTTGATGAAAGATATGTAAGCGTTATAGAGGGTAATAGGAAAGTAACCACAGCTCTTATTAATTCTCCATTTGACTACATCTTTTTTACAGGTAGCGTAGAGGTTGGAAAGGTAGTAATGGAGGCAGCGGCAAAGAACCTTGTGCCTGTAACCCTAGAGCTTGGCGGAAAGAGCCCATGCATAGTAGACAAGAGTGCAAACCTTGAGGTTGCAGCTAAAAGGATTGCCTGGGGAAAGTATTTAAATTTAGGACAGACCTGTGTTGCACCTGATTATCTTCTTATTCATAGGAATATAAAGGATAGATTTATTGAACTAATAAAAAAATATATTAAAGAATTTTATGGAGAAAATCCAAGGGAAAGCAAGGATTATGGGAAAATTATAAATGAAAAACATGCTAAGAGAATAGCTGAACTTATTGACAAGGATAAGGTCATCTTTGGTGGAGAATACGATTTAGAGAATTTATATATATCTCCAACCATAATGGACAGAGCAACCTGGCAGGATAAGGTTATGGGTGAGGAGATATTTGGACCTATTCTTCCTATTCTTGAGTATGAAAACGTTGATGATGCAATAAAAATGATAAACCAACACCCAAAGCCTCTAGCTCTATATGTATTTACAGAAGACAGTAATGTGGAGCAAAGGTTTATAAAGAACTGCTCCTATGGTGGTGGTTGTGTAAATGATACAATAACTCACCTTGCAACTCCGCATCTTCCCTTTGGAGGAGTAGGAAACTCAGGAATTGGTTCTTACCATGGAGAAATGAGTTTTAAAACCTTTTCACACAGTAAAAGCGTTTTGAAAAAGAGTACAAGTATAGATATGAAGTTCCTATACCCACCATATGATAGTAGAAAGCTTAAGCTGATAAAAAAATTCTTGAAATAGATAACTATAAATACAGTTAGTATTCTATATTTTTAATGGTACACCTATTTTATGATTATAAAAGTATTTAATTATTTGTTGGGCTGGTGATTAAATGAGAATAGGTAAGTTCGCTGAAGCAAATAAGCTTAGCATTGATACAATCAGGCACTATATGGATTTGGGATTAATCATTCCAGAAAAGCAAGGGGGACAATATTCCTTCGATGATAGGTGTCAGGAAGATTTAAAAAATATATTGAGCATGAAAGATATGGGATTCACATTAAATGAAATAAAATCAATCTTTATGTTTATAAGGTTAGGCAAGCTTACACCATATCAAGAGGATGAGTACTACAAGGCGTTTTATATTAACAAGCATAATATTGTAGAAAAACAAATACAGGAATTAACGGATATTAAAAAAAAGCTGGAGGTTAGAATACAGGAGTTATCTCAAAATGTATTAAGGAGTAACTTTAACATAGGTATAGATATTAGAACGTTAAGCCATTTTAAATGTTTAAAATGTAGTGGTGACTTGGAGCTTTTAGATGGTAATATAAAAAATAATCAAATTATAGATGGTAAATTAAAATGTACTTGTGGAGAGGAATATGATGTTCAATCTGGAATTTTAATTGCTAATAAATTTGAAAATGCATTAGAATCTAAGTTTAATGATGAATACATTAGAGATTATATAAATGTAACAGATATTGGTTATCTGGAAAATTTGTATGAGGGTTTAGAGTGGACATATAAGAAAGCAAGTGTTATGAATTTAAAAAACAAGGTAATATTGGAGCTAGGCTCAGGAGTAGGTTTTTTTTTGAGAAATATATATAAGGATTTGCCCGATGATTGCTTGTATATAGCTGTTGATCATGACATCAACAGGCATAGATTTTTAAAGAGCATGCTTCAAATGGCAGAATGCAAAAAAAATATAATTTTTATATGCTCTGATTTTCTACAGATTCCAATAAAGAAAAAATCAATAGATATTCTTTTGGATTTATCAGGAACAAGCAATTATAGCTTTGACCATGATGAGTTTCTTTTACAATCGGTAGATGGATATATGAAGGATGATGTATATTTATTAGGGGCATACATATTATTTAAAAATTTTGCTGCAAATAGCTTGATCAAGGATAATTGTAGAAAAAATTTTACTTTAAAGTGTGTAAAGGAAAGAATAACAGGACTTAAATACAATATAATTGATGAGAAACTATTAGATTATGTAGACAAGGGTGGAAGGTTTGAGGATTATTTTGTAAAGGGTGAAAAGGTATTTAGCTATTTATATTTAGGAAAAAGGTAGGGTTAACCCTACCTTTTTAATATTTTTTGACTAAAAAACTTTAAAATACCTATTGATGTTGCCTTGGGCCTATCTTATAAAATTAGCTTAAAAGATAGGAGGGATTAATCATGACAACATCTGAAATAATTTTAAAGATTGCAAATAATAAAAGAGAGACATCAAACTTATTTTTATTTTCAATGGGAAAGCTTGTATCAATATTTGGGGCATCGATATATACCTTTGCAATAGGATTATATGTCTTAAATATAACAAAGTCAGGTTTAAGTTTCGCAACTACTTTGATTCTTGGTACAATTCCAATGGTGCTTTTAAATCCTATAGCAGGCGTTATAGCAGATAGGTTTAATAAAAAGATAATAGTAGTTTTAGCAGACCTGCTAAATGGTATCTTTTTAATTATACTCTATTTTATAAGCTCCATTTATGGTATGAATCTAATAATGATTTATACCAGCACCTTTATTATGACTATTATAACCACCTTCTTTGGAATAAGCATGGAGGCAGCAAAACCTAATATGGTATCGGAAAAAATGTTAATGAATATTAATTCCATCAGCAAGGTTATTGATTCAGTATCTGCTATTTTAGGACCTATGATTGGAGGCTTGATATTTGCACTTATAGATATAAGATATTTCATAATAATGTGCGGGATATCATTTGTTTTATCTGGCATTTCTGAAATGTTTATAGATTTTGAATTTAATTGTAAAAAAGAGGATGAGCCTAATGTAAAGATGGATTTTATTAGGGACATAAGAGAAGGAGTTAAATATATGATAGAGAGGAGAAGTTTGGTCATAATGCTTGGTATTCTTATTGTACTAAACTTTTTCTTAGGCTTCTCTATTACAGTTCCATTGCCCTTTATTCTAAACAATGTATTAGAGCTAAGCTCAACGTGTTTTGGTATAATTCAAGGAGCCTTTCCAGTAGGAATGATAATAGGCGCAGTACTTGTTAAGAGAATAATGGATAAAATACCCTATGAAAAGCTTTTGATGAATATGAGTATTGTATTATCAATATGTATGATTTTAATAGGAGTCCCTGTAATATTTATGAATGCTGGCTTTAGTGAAACCATATATCTTTTATATTATGGTGTAACAGCTATAATTTTAGGAACTGCAATTTCCTTTATTGATATACCCATAATGTATCTGCTCCAAAGCTTAGTACCAGATGAATATAGGGGGAGGGTTTTAAGTATAGGAATGAGCGTGGTAAAAATCATTCTTCCTATAGCATTAATAATATCTGGTACATTATTAAATACAGCCCCCCCATATTTGATGCCAATAACAGGTGGAATACTGCTGTTGCTGTTTAATATATTACTGCTAAAGAGTAATAAGACTGTATAAGTGTTAGGCAAGTGGGACTGTCAATATAACAGTGAAACCCAACATGTAGCTCTTTTAAAACATGTGACCGAGTGTTAAAACTTCTACACCCAGGGAGTGCTTTATAAGGGATGCATGTTGGGTTGGAGGACCATTTAAGGAATAAGTTTATGTTGTGCAACAGCCCCACTAGTCTTACTTTATAATGTAAGCAATCTTTTAAATTTATTTGTAGGTATCAAATATATTTATTTTTTCATATCTTCCATTCTTTAAAACTGCAGGACACAAATTTTTTGAGTTTATACAGTCTATGAAGTCTCGTTCATTCTTAATCCCATCCTCAAATACAGTTGCATAGGTTCCTATTTTTGTTGTAACATGGGCATCGCTTGCCCCAAAGAGTGGAAGGTTTAATTCTGTTGCTAATGCATAGGCGTACAGGTTGTGATGAGGTGTTGTACTTCCATTGAACACCTCAACTCCTGATAGCATATCCTTAACATTTCTTATATAATCCTTAAGACCTCTGTTATTGGTTCTAAAGGGGTGGGCACTAATAGCAGCCCCATTATGCTTTTTTACTAACTCTAAAAGCTCCTCACAATGAACCATTTTATCTGGCAGTTCATCAACACCAAAAACAAGAATATCTCCTTCAAAGGTTAATATCTCTGCACCAACTATAATTAAAAAATCATTTTTCTTTCCGTATTCCAGTGTCTCAGCCTTTATTTTATTGTTATCATGATCAGTAATGCATATTCCATCAAGACCAACTGCTTTTGCAGTGTTAACAGCCTCTTCAAGACCAAAATGACTATCTGGCGAATATTTTTTTTCATGTATATGTGTATCTATAATCATATAAACTCCTCCAAACATTTGCATTCAAAAAAATTTTAACATATGTGAAATAGCCAGTATATTATTATAGATAAAACCTATAGAAGAATAATTATCCATAGGAAATAAAAATTTATAAAATCTAATACATTATGATAATATATATAAGGCTTATATTAATAAATTAATATGGAGGGTAAATATGAAGAAATTAAAATCTATTATTGCAGTAATTCTTTCAATAGTATTAGTTTTAGGCCTTACTTCCTGTGGAACTAAGAAAGAATCCAAGGATTTAAAGGGAACAACACTTAAAATCATTGCAACAAGCGAAGATTATAAACCACTTTTTGATAAGTTCACAAGTGAAACTGGAATAAAGGTTGAGTTTTTATCCATGTCATCAGGAGACGTTCTTTCAAAAACAAAGGCTGAGGCAGGAAAGCCAATGGCAGATGTTTGGTTTGGAGGCGGAATAGATGCCTTTATCCAGGCAAAGGATGAGGGACTTCTTGAAGGCTATAACTCACCAGAATATAAGGATATACCTGAAGAATACAAGGATAAGGATGGATGCTGGGTTGTTAAGGGACTTACAATCGTAGGATTCATAGTTAACAAGGATGTAGCAAAGGAAAAGAACCTTGAGATCCCCAAAACATGGGAGGATCTTGCAAAGCCTGAATACAAGGGTGAGGTTTTAATGTCAAACCCAGCAATATCAGGAACAAACTATGGAGTATTAACAGGACTTCTTCAGAATATGGGAGAAGAAAAGGGCTGGGAATACTTTAAAAAGCTAAATGAAAACATTCCTTTCTACGGAAAAAGAGGTAAGGACCCACAGCAAAAAACAGTTGCAGGAGAAGTCGCTGTTGGTATTACATACATAGATAAATCAATAATGGCCCTTAAGGATAAGCAAAATGTTGAAATAGTTTTCCCAGAGGATGGAATGCCATGGGCACCAGAGGGAGTTGCAATATTTAAAAATGCAGCTAATTTAGATGCAGCGAAGGCATTTATTGATTGGACATTCAAGAAGGAAACAATGCAGCAAATAGCTGAAATAGAAGGCAAGGA
This sequence comes from Clostridiaceae bacterium, assembly GCA_032095175.1. Classification (GTDB taxonomy): domain Bacteria; phylum Bacillota; class Clostridia; order Clostridiales; family Caloramatoraceae; genus DAMCZI01. The sequence continues at coordinate 42,356 of DAMCZI010000028.1, read as the reverse complement.
TGGAGCACAGATTGTTAAGCCAGGTGTAACTGGAGTTGGATTTAATGCTCCAAAGGATAAGCTTTTAAAGGAAGATATTCAAGCCTTTGGAACTGCAAGAAAAGCAACACTAGAACAGTGGAAAGCCTTGGTTGGAGATAAATAATGATGGGCAGAAAAAGGGTATCTAATTTATTAGGTACCCGTTTTTATGATTTATTGGATTATTTAATTTTGTTTATTACAGCTGCATCAATAATAATATTTATACTTTGGCCTATAGCTTCAGTAATAAAACAAAGTATAATAATCGATGGAAGGTTTTCCTTTGAAATGTATAAGAGTATATTTGTTGAAAGTAAAAGACTGATAGGAAATGGTATATTCGTTGCACTCCTTTCTACAGTGTTTTCGACAATTATTTCCGTATATGTTTCACTTTATATAAGCTTTTCAAAGGGATGGCTAAGCAAGCTTCTCTTTTCAATACTGCTTTTTACTATGATATCACCACCCTTTGTATCATCTCTTGCATATATTAACTTATTTGGCAGAAGGGGATTTATAACCCATGATATATTAGGACTTACACTAAACACCTATGGCTGGTATGGAATAGTAATAATGCAAACCTTAAGCCATGTATCCCTAAACTCAATAATTTTAATTGGGGTTATAAAGGGAATAGACAAAAATATAATAAATGCATCCTTAGACTGTGGAGCAGGAGTTAATTATACAATAAGAAAGGTTATCATTCCAATGATGAAATCAGGCATAGTAGTTGCTGCACTTCTTACATTTGTAAGATGTCTTTCGGATTTTGGAACCCCTATGATAATTGGAGGCTCCTTTAACACCCTTGCAACGCAAATATATCTTGAAATAATCGCTTATGCAGATTTTTCAAGGGCTGCAGCAATGAATGTATTGCTTTTTATACCATCTGTATTGGTTTTTATAATATACAGGTTTTACTTAAAAAAAGCTAATTCAAGCTTTGAAGGAAACACTAAGAACAGTTCAATGGATATGGTGTTTAAGTTCAATGGATTTTTAGGGAATTTTATTAAAGGCATAACATACCTCTTTATAATAGTTATGCTTCTTCAGTATTTTTCTATATTTTTATCTGCAATAACTGAATATAGAAAGGGCACAATGTATTTTTCATTGGCAAACATATTAAAGCTTAAAAATTACAGTATAGATAGCTTTAAAAGGAGTATTGTATATTCACTGATTGCTGGTATTGTAGGAAGCTTTATTGGAATACTTACAGCCTATTATACAGATAGGAGAAAAATTAGGGGAATGAAGACAATAGATTTCATAGCAACTCTTCCATATATAATACCTGGTACATTCTTTGGAATAGGATATATATTTGCCTTTAAGGATTATCCCCTTGAGCTTACTGGAACTGCAGCAATAGTTGTATTAAACTGTATTTATAAACAGCTCCCAATGACAACAAAGGCTAGTAGTGCAGTTCTTTCAACAATAAATCCACAGATTGAGGATGCAGCAAGGGATGCTGGAGCAAAGAACTTCTTTGTATTAAAAGATATAATACTACCATCAATGAAGCCTGCATTTTTAACAGGATTTATAAACAATTTTACAGCGACTATGACAACCATAGGCTCCATAATATTTTTAATCTATCCTGGACAAAAGGTTGCAACTCTTGAGATGTTTGATGCAATTCAAAGTGGGGACTATGGATTAGGTTCTGTTATTGCTTGTATAATAATTTTAATAACGCTGTTTATAAATATACTATTTTCCAAGCTAGTATATGGAGGTAAAAATGTTTCTAGAGTTAATAGATTTAGTCAAAGAGTTTAATGATATAACTGTAGTTCAAAAGCTCAATATGGAGATTGAAAAGGGTGAATTAATCTCCCTACTAGGCCCTAGTGGCTGTGGAAAAACAACCACACTAAAGATGATAGGTGGTTTTTTAAAGCCTGATGGAGGACAAATTATACTTGATGGTATTGATATAACTAATATTGAGCCACAAAAGAGACCAGTAGCAACTGTTTTTCAATCCTATGCGCTTTTTCCTAATATGAATGTCATAGAAAATGTTATATATGGATTGAAGTTTCAGGGATATTCAAAAAAAGAGGCTATGAAATTAGGGGAAGAATACTTAAAAATAGTTGGACTTGAGGGGCATAAAAGCAAGAGTATTACAAAGCTGAGCGGAGGGCAGCAGCAAAGAGTTGCACTTGTAAGGGGACTTATATTAAAGCCAAAGGTTCTCCTTTTAGATGAACCCTTAAGCAATCTTGATGCAAAACTAAGGCTAAAGATGAGAGAAGAAATAAAGGAGCTCAACAAAAAATTTGGTACCACAATGATTTTTGTAACTCATGATCAGGAGGAAGCACTTAGTATTTCAGACAGAATTGCTGTTATGAACCAGGGCATAATTGAACAGATAGGTTCTCCAAAGGAAATATATAATAATCCCAAAACTGAGTTTGTTGAAAGCTTCATAGGAAGCACCAATAAATTAGCTGTTGATGGTAACATAATAAGTATAAGGCCTGAGAAAGTCGCTATTTCCAGAGGACAAGATACAAATGCAAAAATAATAGGAAAGCAGTTTTTAGGCTCTTATACAATATATATACTTAAAAATAACAATAGTGAGCAAATAAAGGTTCAAAGACTGAGTAATTCTGAAGAATTTAATGTTGGTGAAGATGTTTGCTATTGTATTAATCAATAAAAGTGTAACTTAGGTGATGGGGTAAGTGCCATGTGCTTGGCACTAAGCTTCACTAATTGAATTAATATGCAAAATCTGCTATTATTTATAGTATAAAGGGTAATGTAAAATTAAAGGGGGGAATTAGCATGAATTTTTATCAACTACATGCTTTACATACATATGAACCACATATCGTAAACACTGTAGCTCCAAGCAAAGACTACTAAAATAGAAGTCGACTATGTTTTGCTTGGAGCCTAATACCTAAAAATAACTGTCATCTATTTGATAGAGTATGGGATTTAGGCTGATAACACATTGGTTTACTTTGTAGTAGTCTTTGCTTCATCCAAGTATTTATTTATATGAGGAGGAGCAAAGATATGGGTTATGTTAAAGCACAAAGTGTGTTACCAGAAGAAATTATTGAATTAATTCAACAATATATAGATGGGGAATATGTATATATCCCCAGAAAAAATGGAAACGAAAAATCCTGGGGCGAAAAGAATGGTACAAGAAGCAGCCTCAAAAAGAGAAATGCTGAAATCCTTAAGAAGCATGTTAGAGGAACTACTGTTGTAGAACTATCCGAGCAATACTATCTTTCGGAGAAAAGCATAAGAAGGATAATAAGACAGGAAAAAATGTTATATGGATAAAAGAAAGGCGCCACCTACTTAGCATTTTGTGTTTGGCAAAATGTTAAGTAGGTGGCGCCTTTTTGGCTCAAGTTTAATACTTAATTATTTATGGGCTTTGGACTGAATTCTCTTGAAGTTATAATATAAGTAGAATGAGAATAAATGTGATCGGAAAAAATTGCATTATCTATATTCTTGTATAAACAATGATTTGAAAGGAAATGAAAATAATTAACATGGAAAAATCGTTTACTTGTAGCAAGAAAATTATAAATATAAAGGAAAAAGTTAAACAAGATAATAAAAAAGCCATACAAGAATTTTGGGATTATATAGAGGCTAATGGAACTCCATTAATAGAAACAATAGATGGAGATCTAGAAAATGTATTAGTTACTTTTGTTTATAAAGCTGATGAAGAGATTGAAAATGTGGTATTAGTACCTCCTATTGGGTGGGACAATATATTAGCAAACAAGATGGAAAGACTACTTGAAACAAACATATGGTATATAAGCTATAAAGTAAGAAATAATGTGCGTTTTAAGTACAGTTTTTCGGTTAATGATTCTCTTGATGATGATTGGGAAAAGAGATGGGATAAACTAACATATGATAAATTAAATAAAAATAGATTGGTATTTAAAGATCATGATGGGAAAGTTGATGAAATAGAATCATATGCAGTAATGCCAAATGCAGATAAGCATTTTTGGATTAATGAAAGAGATGACATTCCTAAAGGAACTATGTATGAGCATCAGTTTCATAGTGAAAATTTAAAGAAGGCTCGTAAAATTAGGGTATACACACCATATGGTTATAAAAAGGATAGTAACCCTTATAAGTTTTTGGTTTTAACTGATGGTGATGAATACATTAATGTTCTTTCAGCAGTAACAACATTAGACAACTTGATAGCTGATAGAAAAATATCACCTATAGTTACAATATTTATTGATTCAACTGAAACAAGAGAGGAAGAATTAAGCTGTAATGATAGCTTTTCAAATATTATTGCTAGGGAACTGATTCCATGGGTTAGAGGAAATTATAATATTTCTAATAAATCAAATGAAGCCATAATTGGTGGACTAAGTATGGGTGGATTAACAGCATCCTATTTAGGGCTAAAGCATTCCGAAGTTTTTGGAAATGTACTTTCGCAATCTGGTTCATATTGGTATAAACCAGAAAGCTTTGAAGGTGTAGAACCTGATTGCTGGTTAAGTACTCAATTTAAGGAAATAGATAAATTGTCTCTCAGATTTTACCTAAATGTAGGTGTTCTTGAACATAAAGAAGGTATGATTGGTACAAATATAAAATTAAAAGATGTATTAATATCAAAGGGATACACTGTTGATTTTGAATATTTTAATAGTGGACATGATTATCTATGTTGGGGGGAAACGTTGGCTAATGGTTTAATTTCACTTATTGGAATTTAGCAAGTTTTATTAAAAAACTAATGAAGATGTATTTTTAAATTCAGAAAACCTACAAAATTTCATATTTTTTATGAGTGTCTACTTTTTCGGAGGTTTCCCTGTTACCACGCACGCCCCCTTTTTGATCTCAAAAACTGTTTTCGTGATACCTTATCTGACCCTTATCTACTGGTAATACAGCAGGCTCAAGTTTAATACCTAACCATTTATGGGCTTTGGATTGTTTTATACTGAAGTTATAATATAATTGGTATGAAAATAATGGTATCGGGAGGGCAATATTATGCTATATAAAAATTCAGTTGAAGATATTAGGTTATTTTTGAATAGGTTCCAAGAACAATACTCCAAAAAGAATATAAAAAAGCTGGATAACTTCATCAAAGAATTTTTTGTTGATGAATATGATACAAGTCTTATAGGTTCTGGAAAGGGTGATTTATATTTTGGAACAGCTGCAATAAAAACTGTATTTGCTTCATATTGGACAAATGAAGATAAATACCTAAGTAATATAGAATTAGATATAAATAATTCAAAAATTACTATAGAAGGAAACTCAGCAGTAATAACAATATGCGGCAAAAATACGATGACTATCGAAAAACAAAAAATGTACAAGAAAATGATAGATAAAATAAGTAAAAACTTAAACAAAAATAATGTATCAAAAATAGAGCTAATGAGATTATCTAATGAAATATCAAGAACATTTTATGAAGCTTGCCAAAGTAATGAGTATATATGGCCTTTTAGACTTTCTGGAATGGTAATTTACGATGGAGAGAGCTTAAAGTTCAAGCATATTAACATCTCCTTTGGTGCATGTAATGGATGGGAGAGCTGGATAAGCTCTGATAATATAGATAAAAGCTATTTTATTATTCCAGCAAAGTCCAAGGATGATTCAGAGAAGAAAGCAATAATGCGTACATTGTTAAAACTCCAGGAAGCCTATAAGGATAGGGATATAAACTCTGTAGAGGCTTTAACAGAAGACATATTCATGAATACTAAGGATGCCTTTATCTTTGGAACAGATGAAGGAGAGAATTTTGAAGGCGAAAGAGCTGCAAAAGACTTGTTAGAAAGTGATTTTAAATACTGGGGAGATTTTAGCCTGAATGCAGAGAATTCTTTTATTTCAGTTAATGGTAATATGGCATGGGTGTTTTCTAAAGCATTCCAAAGGGATACCGACCTAAGTCAACTTATTTATGATAGTCTAGGAGATTTATATCATAATTATATAATTACATCTGATAAAAGTAATGAGGAAAAACTTCTATTGATGCTTTGGAAAACAACCAAAAGATTATATGATGCAGAATTTGGGTCAATATTTAACGTTCCTATGAAATTTACTGGTGTATTAATAAAGAAAGACAATAAATGGCGTATTCTTCATATGCATTTTTCCGATTATATTGATGGAATGCCGGAGGAGAGACAATTTTAGAGGTATAAATAAATGAATCTAAATTCAAAAGGATATACTGGCTTTATATTAAAATATTTAAAAACTCAAAAGCTGAGAGTACTGTTTCTTGCATTAGTTTTAGCAGCTATTGTTGGATTACAGTTAATTAATCCGCAAATATCCCGATACTTCATAGATGAAGCTTCGAAGGGGAGTACAACTAAAAATTTAATACTAGCAGCTATTTTATTTATTGGTGTGGCCTTTGTTCAGCAGTTATTTAATATAGCTTCAACCTATTTAGGACAAAATGTAGCATGGAAAGCTACTAATGATATGAGAATTGATCTTATAGAGCATTGTATAGATTTAGATATGTCATTTCATAAGGAGCATCAGCCAGGTGAACTTATAGAGAGGGTAGATGGGGACGTATCTGAGTTGTTCGGGTTATTCTCAAATATCATTTTAAATATGGTAAACAACCTTTTACTTCTTATAGGGGTACTTGTACTGCTTTATAGAGAGGGATTTTTGGTTGGAGTAAGTTTAACCTTATTTGCTCTATTTTCTATTTGGCTTCTTTGGTTTGTAAAATCAAGGACGGAAGGACGCTGGGTAAAAGCAAGTGAAGTAAATGCAGAGTTTTATGGCTTTCTAGGTGAACAGCTTTCAAGCACAGAGGATATTGCTTCTAATGGAGCAAAGAAATATGCAATGAGGGAGTTCTATAAAAGAATAAGAAAAATGTTTCCGGTTATTATTGATGCAAAGATGACATGGTCATCCATGTGGTCAGCGACCATGATAATATTTGCACTTGGAAATGTTATTGCCTTTGGGGTATCAGCATATTTGTGGAAAAAGGGATTAATATCAGTTGGAACTGCATATTTGATTTTTAATTATACAGAAACCTTAAGAAGACCCATCGAACAGATTAGAGTAAACCTTCAGGAACTTCAGATGTCAGGTGCAAGTGTTGTAAGGGTAAAGGAATTATTTGATATTAAATCAAAGCTAAAGGATGGGAAAAACACTTTATCTTCCTCAAAGGCACTGGATATTAAAATAAAAAATATAAATTTTGAGTATGAAGAGGGAGTAGGTGTATTAAAGGATATTTCTTTAGATTTAAAGCCAGGCAGAATACTTGGAGTATTAGGTCATACAGGCAGCGGAAAAACCACCTTGGCCCGTCTTCTTGTAAGGCTTTATGATGTAAACAGTGGAGAAATCCTATATGATGGTAAAAATATAGATACTATCTCTCTTGATGAATTGTCAAAAAACATAGCATATGTAACACAGAATGTACAGATTTTTACTGCAACAGTTAGGAATAACATAACCCTATTTAACGATGATATTAAGGATGAAACAATCCTAAATATCATAGAAGATTTAGGACTTAAGGAATGGCTTAATAATCTTCCCAATGGCTTGGATACTTTGCTTGAAGGAGGAAATGGGAGTTTATCAGCAGGCGAGGCACAGCTCCTTGCATTTATTAGAGTGTTTCTTAAGAATCCAAGACTTATAATACTTGATGAGGCTACTTCAAGAATAGATCCTATAACTGAGCAGTTAGTTGAAAGAGCATTAAACAAACTGCTTAATGATAGGACATGCATTATCATTGCTCATAGATTGTGGACACTTAATAGAGCAGATGATATTTTTGTTCTTGAAAATGGAAATGTAGTAGAGTTTGGTGAAAGAGAAAAGCTTTTAAATGATACAGAGTCCAGGTATCATAATTTATTGCAGCATGGTATAGAGGAGGTGCTTGTATAATGGAGGCAAAAGGTAATAAAATGAGGACTTCCTGCTATATCTTTGAGCTATTAAAATATAAGACGTGGTTGTACTTGGCTGTAATTATACTTTGGATAATAAAGGATGCTATACCACTGATATATGGAGTTTTAGTAAAGGAATTTTTCGATATTCTTGCTGGAAAACCAAAATTAAATATAGGGATAATAGGATTGTTATTTCTGATAATAATGATAACTGTAATACAAATATCTATACTGCATTTAGGCTTTAAAAGTTCAGGGAAACATGAATTATACATATCAGCACTGCTTAGAAGAAACATGCTGAGCTCCATATTAAAAAAAGCTGGTGCAAAGGCAATACCAACATCTGTTGGGGAGGCTATTAATTCCTTTAGGGATGATGTTGAAATTGTTCAAGCATCTGTAGGGTGGTTATCATGGTTAACTGGACAAATAACTCGTGCAGTTGCTGCAATTGTTATACTAATGACGATAAACATAAAGATGACAATTTTAGTTTTTGCCCCCTTGGCAGCTATTATAGTATTGGCTCAAAGATCAGAAAAAAGAGTTGAAAAAAATAGAGAGCAATCAAGAAAAGCAACTGCAAGTGTAACTGGGGCGATTGGAGAAATATTTGAATCTGTACTTGCTATTAAGGTTTCAGGTTCTAAAAAATCCATTATTAACAATTTAAAAGGGCTAAATAAGAAGAGACATCGCCTAATGGTTAAGGATTGTCTTTTATCTCAATTAATAGATTCGATATATAATAATGCAGTTAATCTAGGAACAGGATTGGTACTGTTGTTAGCTGCATATGCTATTAAATCTGGAAGCTTTGGTGTAGGTGATTTTGCTTTGTTTGTATATTATTTGGGCTTTGTCACCGATAGTATAGAATCAACAGGAAACTTCCTTGTGCATTTTCAGCAAACAGGTGTGTCTATAAAAAGAATTATAGGCTTAACTGGAAGTAAAACTGATGATGAAATCGTAAAGCATAAAGCTATATATTTTAAGGAAAAGGATGCTTTTAAACATCAAAAAACAAATGAAGTAGAAATAAATATAAAGGATAGAGAGTTAAAAACCTTGGAGGTAAGAGGGTTAAGCTACTGCTACGAAGGTTTTGATAAAGGAATAAAAAATATAAGCTTTACTTTGAATAAAGGTGAGGTTACAGTAATTTGTGGTCGTACAGGCTGTGGGAAAAGTACTCTTCTTAAAGCTTTAATTGGGCTTTTACCAGCAGATTCTGGTGAGATATATTGGAATGGAAATAAAATAGAAAACCCACAAACATTTTTTATTCCACCTGTAAGTGCTTATACATCACAGATTCCTAATTTGTTCAGCGAAACGGTAAAAAACAACATTTTACTAGGAATTTCTAAAAAGACAGCAGATTTAGAGGGAGCAATAAATTCAGCTGTACTAGAAAGAGATATTGATGAGCTTGAAGCTGGTTTGGATACAGTAATCGGTCCTAAGGGAGTAAAGCTTTCAGGAGGACAGCTGCAAAGAGTTGCAGCGGCACGTATGTTTATAAGAAAAGCTCAATTGCTTGTTTTTGATGATATTTCAAGTGCTCTTGATGTGGAAACGGAAAAAGCTCTTTGGTCAAGACTCTTTAGTGATAATAAACCAACCTGCATAATTGTATCAAACAGAAAACAAGTTATTGAGCAGGCTGATAATATTATACTAATGAAGGATGGTGCAATTGAAGCTCATGGGAAATTACCAGAACTATTGAAAACTTCAAAGGAAATACAAATGTTCATTTAAAAGGTGAGGTTGTCATAGGTGACAGGCTCTTGAGTTTTGAGTTATTTAATCAAAAGCATCGTCAGATGCTTTCATTAAACAACTCAAAACTCAAGTACCTGTTACCTTTGGATATTCTCATCTAGAGAGGATTTTACTATGTCAGTATTTAAAAACAAATCATTTTTAGCTTTAGTTATTATAAGATTGTTAATAAACATGGCAGATAGCTTGTTTTATATAGTAACCTTGTGGTATGTATCATCAAAATCTCCATTACTAACAGGAGTTGCTGTGTTCTGTTTTACACTGCCAGAAAACTTCAATTTTATTGTTGGTCCATTTATTGATCATTTTAATGCAAAGAAGATTTTACTCTTTGCTAATATTGGACAGGTTATATTAACTGTAATTTTAGTTTTGCTGCTGCATTTAAATCTAATGAATATTTATTTACTGTTTTTTATTATATTATTATCAACATTTTTATCTTCAATAACCTATCCAATTGAAGAAACAATGATACCTAATTTAGTGAAGAACAAGGAACTTGTAACAGCAAATTCAATAATGGATATTACATATAAAATTGTGGACTTATTATTTAATGGAATTTCAGGATTATTAGTAAGCTTGTTTACGATTTATATATTATACAAAGTAAATTTAGTGTTGTTTATTATGCCTTTACTTATAATGAAATTTGTTAAATTTAATTATAAGCCATCAGATGAAATTGAGGAATTTAATTTTAAGGTGTATAAACGTGAGCTGATAGATGGATTTAAAGTCTTAGGAGAAAGTGCTTTTAGGATGATGTTGGTTACACTTGTTATTATAAATTTGTTTCACTCAATAAATGCAGTAGGATTCCCATATTTTGCTCGTAAATTTGACAATTCTGAGTTAATGTATGGAATTTTGATGAGTGTTAGAGCAGCTGGAAGCTTTTGTGGAGCTATATTAGTAAACTTTGTTCAGCAAAAGCTTAATCCTGGGAAATTCATTGCCTTTGGTTCTGTTATTGAAGGGGTATTTTGGATTTTTATGTGCTTAACCGATAATGTTATTCTTGTGTATATTTTCTTGTTCTTAAGCTATCTGTTCTTTGGAGCAATAAATATTATGTATGCTTCAATGTTTCAGGCATTAATTCCAAGAGAATTTTTAGGAAGAGCAAGCGCTACCTTGGATAGTATTATTACACTAGCAATGCCTATTGGTTCTATAATAGGCGGGGTGTTGGTTTCCAATATACATATTAATAACACTATGATTTTATATGGTATTTGCTTAACTATAATAGGAGTATACTATTGTTTTAATAAAAATATATATGGTATTCCAAAGCTTGAAAATTTATAATGATGGTGTTATATGTTTCGCATAAATGATTCTATATTGTATGGTTATAAGCATTTATGTAAAACCATATTATTTGTTTCATTAATGCACAATACCTAATTCATAATATTTAGAGAGATTAATATAGTACTTAATATTTAAAAGTATATTTAGCTGTAAAGCAGCTAAAAGTAGGGGGATGACCTATGAGTTTTATTTCAGTGGAACAGGCTATTGAAATTGCAAAGGAATTTGCTTGTGAGATTGCAAAAATCGGTGGAGATTCTTTGATAGCTGTTTTTGCAATTGGCTCCCTTGGAGGAGGATATTATCGACCAGGGCAAAGTGATATTGATACGTTAATTATTGTAGATGATAGTAAGGAAATCTTACTAACAAACAAGGTATCAGAGGATAAAATGTTAGTAGAAAAAATTGCTGATGAATATCAGAATAAATATAATATACCAAAGGGATTTGGATCAATTGTAATTTTAAAGAGTCAGCTTTATCCACCATATAATAAAACCGATGAATTAGTTTTAGAAATTATCAATCTTAAGGCACAGGGACTTTTATTATATGGCGATTTTGACACTGACTCAATACCTATGCCGGACCGAAATGCAATTATAGAATATGCAAAGGCTTTTGAGGATTGGTGGGATGAGTCATTTATAAATTCTAAACAGTTATTATCAATAACTGCCTGCTCAAACAGTATATTAATACTATTGAAAAGATACTTACTTATTGAAAAGGGAATTTTTGAGTTTAATAAATTAAAGGTTATAGATACATATCTACGCAATAATCCACCAGTTGTTAATAAAGAGATATTTGAACTTATTAATAACTATATTAATGGAAAGATTTGTGAAGACAAGGCTGTAACAGAGCAGCAATTAGGTGAAATGAACAGCTTTCACAGGGAATTAAGATTGACAATGAATAGATTATTATTAAATCGATAAATGACTGCGCATATGGAGGAGTAATAATGGCAATTGAAAATGTAATTCAACCTGAAATTATAAAAATTGATGAAAATTTAAGAATAAGAAAGCCTGATGAAAGTGAATGGAGTGTTGCTGTTAAATGGTATCACAACCCAAAAGTAATGTATTACTCAGAGGGAGTAACAAATAAGGTTTATGATCTTCACAACATACAATGTATGTATAAGTCCTTAGGCAATCAAGGGGAAGTTTACTTTATAGAAGCCTATGAAAATAATGCATGGAAACCTATTGGAGATGCTTCTTTATCAGAGAAGAACCTACCAATAGTAATTGGAGATGAAGCATATTGGGGTAAAGGCATTGGCGGCAAGGTTGTTTCAAAATTGATTGAACATGCAAAAGAAATAGGATTAAGTAAAATATCCATAGAAATATATAAATACAATGACCGCTCAAGAAATCTATTTACTTCACTTGGTTTTGTTAAGGTTTCTGAGGATGAAAAGAGTGACTATTTTGAACTGAAGGTAAAGTGATTAAATATAAATGGAACTATTAATTCTGGATGGTGAGAAGTATGTTAAAAGTTGTAGATACCTTCAATGAAATTCTTGAGATGAGAAAGAGATTAATTAATGGAACAGCAGATGTATTAGAGTGCTGGAAAGAATACATTTTGCCATATAATGAAATCAAAGAGCAATGCTTGAAGGACTCCATAGAATATGATTTTGATATAAATATTAAACCTATAATACTTGATGCATTGATTTCAAACTTTAATAAAATAGAGACGGCACATGATAATTTCATCAAGCTTATAGAAAGTCTGAGTAATAATTTTCAGCATACCTTTTCAATTGATGAGGAGGTCTACATATATTTTTATATAGGTTTGTGTAATGGTGCAGGATGGGCAACTGAAATAAATTCACATCCAGCTGTACTGATAGGGGCAGAGAAGGTAGCGGAGCTTAATTGGCATGAAGAAAAACTAATGATTGGTCTTATATATCATGAATTAAGCCATGTGGCTCACAGTATACTTAGAAATCAAAATCTAGACATACAGTTCAATACAGAAAGAGAAGAAAGTATATGGCAATTATATACAGAGGGCTTTGCTCAGAGATATGAACAAGTGTTATATAAGGATGGATTTTACCACCAAGATAACAATTGTTGGTTAAAATGGTGTCAGGATAATCATGATGAAATATGTAGGGAATATCTGCATAGAATGAAAAATGGTATAAGCACACAATGTTTTTATGGAAGCTGGGTTGATTTTAAAGAACATAGTGATGTGGGATATTATCTAGGCTGTGAGTTTATTAAAAACATAAGCGGCAATTATTCCACTAAAGAACTGGCTAATATTGAAATGAATGAGTTAGAAGTTCTTATAACAAAATATTTGGAGAAGTTTTAGTTGTAATATATTAAGCCATTTGACATCTTAACGAAATGTCAAGTGGCTGTCACTTAGGGAGGAAAAAATGAAAGATATAGTAATAAAATATGTTACAGCGGAGTATTTATCAGCTTTATGTGAGTTTGAAAGACAAGCACGAATAACAGAACCAGAAATCTGGCTCCAGGATTTTAATGAGGAAGAATATTATAATCAGCTTGTAAATCTTAACTTTGATACACTGGAGAATAATAAAATAATTGCTGCAGTATTGGATGGCAAAATTGTTGGAAGATGTGATATAGCTATAATAGTGAGCTTGATGGATTGTGAAAAAACAGGATATATCGATTGGGTTTATGTATTAAAGGATAAGAGAGGCATTGGGATAGCAAAGAAATTATTCAAAGGTGCGGAGGAATATTTTAAGAGTAAAGGTGTAAAAAGATATTATTTATTTACTGCTGAAAATGAACAAGCCCATGAATTTTATCATAGACAAAAGGATTTACAATTCTCAAAACGAGAGGTAGCAGAGAAAGAATTGTTATAAAAAAAAAGGTTTATAGGAGGCAATCTATGAACAAACAGGAAAGAATAGCAGCAAGTATTTTTAGTAATTATGGTTTAGATTTTAAAACTGCAGCACGTGCAGGAGGCTGGACAAATGCAGTTTGGCTTAACGGAGATTTAGCCTTACGTTTATCATTTAAAAAAGACAGTGATAGAATCGGACGGGAAGTAAGATTATCAAAATATTTACCTGATACAATCGGATATCCTGTTAATATTGCGGTAGGTATTACAGATGGATATGAATGGAGTCTTTCTAAACGAATATATGGAAATAACTTAAGCGAAGTTTGGAGCAAGCTGGATTGGAAGGAACGAACTGAAGCAATTAGACAAATTTTAAGAATGATGGAGCTATTGCATAATGTAGATATCAGTAAAATCGAGAATTTGTCCAGTAGGAAGGCTTGGTATAGTTCATTTGATGTTAAAGAGACATATTCATGCTTGGAAAAATGCAAGCATCAAAAAATTTTTTCTGCTGAACAAATAGATATTTTTTATGGTATTTTAGAGCGTTTTTGGGAGAAACATAATTCAATGACGCATGTATTGAATCATGGAGATATAACTATGGACAACCTATTATGGTCTAATGGTAGAGTCGTATCACTATTGGACTTTGAATTTTCTGTGATTGCCCCTTCAGGACTTGATTTACATTCCCTTATTAATTTGGCTTTTTTTTCAGATGAAAGCGATTTTATGAGTGACTGCAAAACTCAGGAATATCAGCAATACAAAAGGGATGTCATTGAATTGTTAAAGCCTATGTTAGTAGATTCTAGTAGCACTGATTTGATATTAGGGTATGCAATTTTATATCGCCAGCGATTCCTTGAATTTTGGTTTGAAAATCCTGAAGGGAAACTTGAAGAATTGGATGCATACAATAAATTGCTCTCATTAGCTGATGGAGAAGGAGGTTATCTTTCAGAAATTATATATTCATAAGCATAGATAACTACCATAATACAAAGTTGAGTTGATTCTCGATCTTCTTAAAAAACAATTAAAAACTTATTAACACTAAAAAAGTGTTTGAAATGAAAGGGGGATAGATTTAGTGAGAGTATGTACTTATAATATACTCCCTCACTAAAGATAAAATATGACTAATGAAGAAATTAAATTAAAAATAGATGAATATATGAATAGGTATGTAAAAACATGGGCTTTTAGTGGGGCTATAATGGTTATAAAAGAAGGGGAGGTTGTATTTAAAGACGGATATGGATTAGCTAATATTGAGCATAACATACCTAATACAACTGAAACAAAATTTAGACTATGGTCCATAACAAAACAGTTTACAGCAGTTGCAATCTTAATGCTTGAGGAAAGAGGTTTAATTAGTGTAAATGACAGCATAAGAAAATACTTTCCTGAGTACCCTGAATTTGATGAAAGAATTACGGTTCACCATTTATTAACACATACAGCAGGATTTTTTAATTATGCTGATATTCCATATTCTCATAAGAAGTTTTACAAGCTTCCATATACATCTGAAGAGTTAATAGGAAGTTTCAAAGATAAGCCATTGGATTTTGAACCGGGAGAAGGTTGGAACTATAGTAATTCAGGATACTATCTATTAGGACTTATTATAGAAAGGGTTTCAGGAAAAAAGTATAGCCAATTTTTAAAGGAAAATATATTTGAACCATTGGCAATGAGAAACACAGGAGTTGATGACAATAAGACTCTAATACAAAATAGTGCTTCAGGATATTATTTAAATGGGGATAATCTAATTCATTGTGAGTATATAGATATGAACACAGTTTTTTCATCTGGAGGCATATATTCAACAGTTGAAGATATGTATCTATGGGATCAAGCTTTGCATAATGGAAAGCTTATTAATGAGGCCTCTCTTGAAAAAATGGAAACACCATATAAAAATGATTATGGATATGGGGTGAATATAGATGAAAAATATAATAGAAAAAGAGTTAATCATGGAGGAGGCTGTGAAGGCTTTTTAAATGAATTGCATAGGTATACTGATGATAAAGTATCTATTGTTGTATTAAGCAATTATGGTTTTACAGCTGTATGGAAAATCAGTGAAGTACTTGCTGCTATAGTATTTGGTCAAAAATATGAACTTCCAAAAAGACCAGAGATATTTAACCTTGATCCTAAAGTTTACGAAAGCTACATGGGAGTATATGAAGAACCAGATATTAAGCTAACAGTGGCAAGAGATAAAGAAAAGATGTTCTTTACCATTGATGATGAATACATGCTGCCATTTTATCCAATATCAGAAACAATATTTCATCATACATGGATAGACGAACAATATGAGTTTGGAAGAAATGACAATGGCAAAATTACACTATGGGGAATAGAAAAGAGCAATTAAATCTTTTAAATATACAATGATTATGTTCGGTGGGGGGAGAGAATATGAATTTTAAATTTGCTGCGATGAATGAGAAGTATGCAAGGGAAATGATTGATAATTGGAAATATGGTGGGGAATATTCCATCTATGATTATCATAATGAGGAAGAGCTATTGCTTGAAGAACAAAAATGGGGAAAAGAAAAGTTTGCGGTTTTAGATGAGAAGGACAATTTAGTTGGGGAACTAACGACTGAGTTTTTTGATGAGGCTGATGAAAATTCAGAGGATGATGGATATGTTGAAATAGATGTTGTTAAAAACAATCCAGATAAGGACTATCAAATGTGGATTGGATTTGGAAAAAGACCTGACTTAACAGGCAATGGTTTAGGACATGAATTTGTTATGGCATGTGTTGATTTTGCAGTAAAATATCATAACTACAGGGGTGATTATGTAAGGCTAGGTGTTGCAGAATTTAACAAAAGAGCACTAAAAGCCTATGAAAGAGCAGGCTTTGAGGTATTTACAACCTATAATGGTGAAATTGCTGGGGAAAAATTAAAGGTACTTTGGATGAGAAAAAAATTGAGATAGTTTGAAAAAGACTTGCTATACAATAGAATAAAAAACAAGAATAACCTATAGAAATACTGTTACATATAGAAATTATAATATCACAAGAGGTAAGGGGGGGCATTTATGGAGAATTTAAAAATCATAGAATATGATCCATCTTACGCAGGTGAAGTTGCAAGAATGTGGAGATTGAGTTCTGAAGGGTGGAATGGATGGTACTCCAATAAGACAGAAGAGCAAGTTTTATCAGAACAGAGTGAAAAAACAAATTCAGATACTTTTCTAGCCATAAAAAATAATGAAGTTCTTGGTTATTGCAATATAAAAGAGTATGCAGAAGATGAGGGAGCGCTCGAGATTAAACTATTAAATGCAAGATTTGATTGTCATGGCATGGGAATAGGTAAAACACTTGTTAAAAAAGCAATTGAAAGAACTACAGAAGCTAAGGTCCCAAGATTAGAGCTTTATTCATGGTCATCTAATACAAAGTCTATACCGTTATACAAAAGATGCGGCTTTTTTCTGGAAAATGATGGAGGTTCTCATTTAATGAACTTTATTCCCTATGTTTTTCAAACTGAAGCAATTATGGAGTATTTTAAAAATATAGACTGGTATAGGGATTTAATAAGAAACATAGATATGGAACCTGATGGGAGAAGTGAAGGGGATTTTGAGTTTTATGAATATAATTGGGAAAATGAAGGCAGTAGCCTTAGAATGGAATTTGAAAGGAGAGGAAGAGGGCTAAGACTTATTGAAACAGAAGATTATTTAATTTCTATGTCTATAGAAAATCAATGCCTTATATTTGGAAGAGCCTACAAGGTTTCCTATAAAATTGTTAATAAAACAGGAAAGCCTTTGGGGATAGAAATAAAGGGACATAATGATAAAAATATCAAATTTGATTTTAATGAAAATATTAATGTTATTGATACAGAAATAGTTGATGGAGAATTGTTTATAGAGCCTATTGATAGGGAGGTTAATGAGTATAAAACACATCCTGCTGTGGTATCAGAAATTTCTATAAATGGTAAAAAGGCTTTATTTAGACTTGGGATTATTCCAAAAATTCCAGCAAAAATATCGCTTTTATCTGAGAGTATTGAAAGATTTGTTGGACAAACTTATAAAATGTACATTGATATAGAAAGTAACATGCATGAGGATGCTGTTTTAGAATTTGAAATTCCAGAAAATAAGGATATAAAGTTATTAAAAAGAAGTTTTAGTATCCCAATAAAGAAGCAGGAGAGAATTTCATTAGAATTACCCTTTATTTTAAACAAGCCAACTGTTTTTTCTTCTTCACTTGATGTTAAGGCTGCATTAAAAAATGGTGAATGTATTTTGTTTAAGACAAATATAGTAGAGTTTATAAAGGGAAGAGATGAAGCTTTTGGTGCAGAAACTCAAGACAATTATATAGTAGTTAATGGTTCCTATACTGTAATTTTAAATAAGGACTATAATGAGGTAAGCTTCAAAAAATTTGATAAAAAGCATATTGAAACTATTTTGGAATACCCAAGATTAGGATTACCTTATTCTGAGGAATTTGCAAATAAAAATGCTGCAAATGTTCATTGGTACAAAGAAGATGATTATATTGTGCTTAAAGCAGACTATGGTTTTGCAGATTATGATAAAATCAAGGTGACTTTAGTCATAAAGATTTTAAACAACGGAATTGTAGAATCTAATTATGAAATATGTAATTTGTCCTCAAATGAAACGACTGATGAAATATGGTTAAAACAAGAAGTATTTCATAATGAGCTTATGGGAGCATTTTTACCCTATGATAATAGGATTATACAGTTATCCAATATATGTTTTTGGGAAGCAATGCTTTTCCAAAGCGAAAGGCTAAATGAAAATTGGATTTTTACAAAATATAAAGGTGGTTCAAGAAGTCTTTGGTGGGATGAAGATTTAAAGGTAAATTTTGGTGAATGGCCTTATATATATTTTGAACACAACCTTGGCAAAATTCAGGGAAATGCTAAAAAAGTGACAAAATCTATTTATACAGCCTTGACAACCTTTGAAACTTGGCAAGATTTACGAAGCTTTGTTTTAAAAGAATCAAGATTACTAAACTTGAATACAGTACCAGAATTTGAAGTGACTATAAACAATAATAATCCAATTATTAAAGATAATATTTCTGTGGAATTAATAGAGCATAAGCAGTTGCCTTTTGATGGTGAAGTAATAATTGAATCTCAAAATAAATCTATTCGCTGTGTCAAAAAAATCATTGAGGATAAAGTATTGAATGCAACAATTAATATTCCTATGCTTGATAAATCCAATACTGATATTATATCCATAAAAGCAAATATAGGAAACTTATCATTACATAAAAAAGCAGCTATATTTAAAGTTAAGGACACACCTATAAAAACAGAAATAGTAAATAAAGAAAACTATACTGTTTATTCAATGATCAATGGAGAAATTGAGGTTAAGGCTTCTCCTGATTATAGTAATGGGATATACTCATTAAAATATAAGGGTATTGACTATATTGAAAGCTCATTTCCACATTTAGGGATGAGGACTTGGTTCAACCCTTGGTTTGGGGGAATACAAACTGTACCAAGAAATTGGTTTAATAATTCTGCTCATCTATCAAAGGAAAAAATAACAGCAGAGTTTGTTGAAATAGAAGATGCTTATAAAAATAAATGGAGTGGAATTAAAGCATGTTTATATATTCAAGAAAATGATGAATACAAAGGATTAATAATAAACGACTATTATTTAATGCTTCCAGGAATTCCTGTTTTATGCCATACATCTGAGTTTGTTAATAATATGGGGAAGTATATGAAAGAAATGTGCTTTATGAATAAGAATTTCTTCAATATTAATAATGATATAATCAAAAATTATGTGTGCTTTAAAGAACCCCATAAGGAAATTACAACATTGAGACCTAGTACTGAAGAAATTCAAATATATCCAAATACCTCTTTGTATTTTGGTAATGATGAAATCAATGACAAACTTCAGATATACACAGATTATGATAAATGTGTAACACGACTTTTAATAAATGATAAGGATAATTTTTGCGGTATAATAAGAGATCTAAATATGGCACATGGTGAAAGTTTATTTACAGATCCAACATTTTATATTTTTACAGAGGAGCATATACCCGATAAACTACTTAAGTGTTTAAATAATATAAGGTTTTAATTGGGAAAGTCTAAAGGTGCTAATCGCTAGAGATAAAGAACAAACCTCCTCTCTTTGGAACTATCACCTTTAGCTGTAAATGGTTAAATAAAATGATATCATATCCTAAAAAAGGAGGGGGCTTATACTTACTTGGATTGCAGTTTGTGGCATTACTATATCAGGTAAGTAATGAAATATTCATATTAAATAAGTTGTGATTAATAACAGGCACATGGATATTAATGAAATGTATCCATGTGCCTGTTGAATTTGTTGACTGGATTTAAAGGAAACAGCCGACAGAGAATGGAGAATAAATTCTCTTTTGTAAAGGCTTTTGTCTTTAAATCTTTTCTACCCTATAATTGTGGATTATGCTACAATAGTGTGTGGAAAGTTTTCTTAATTGATGCAATATTAGTAGTTAGATTAAATATCAGAAGCAAAGTTTGGAGAACTTTTTATAGAAGTTTACAAATGAAAGGAAAATTAGAAATGATGGACAGAATAAAGGAGTATTTTATCATAACGATAGGTTTCATATTGGCTAGTATTGGAGTTCAGTATTTTTATGTTCCCTCTAATATTACGGGGGGAGGGATTACAGGTATTTCTATGGCGATAAGCCACTATATACCCTCTTTACCAATGGGAATGCTTATGATGGCAATGAATGTAGTGCTTTTTATTATAGGGTTTATATTTATAGGAGGCAATTTTGGAGCGAAAACTATTTATGCAAGCTTTGGAATATCAGGTGCGATGTGGTTTATAGAAAAGGTATTTACACCACAAAAACTTACAAATGATATTTTGCTTTCGGTCATTATTGGTACCCTAATGGTTGGGACAGGCCTTGGTATTGTTTTTTCACAAAATGCTTCTACTGGAGGGACGGATATTATTGCAAAGATACTTAATAAGTATTTTCACATTGATATGGGAAAAGCCATGCAAGCGGTAGACGTTCTGGTGGTCATTTTTGCAGGTATTACCTTTGGAATATCAAGTGCATTGTATGCATTTATTTGTGTAATCTTAAATGGAATAATCATAGATAAAATTATTGAAGGATTTAGTTCTGTAAAGGCAGTTACGGTATATTCAAATAATTGTGATATGATTAGAGAGTATATTATTAATGAAATAAACAGAGGATGCAGTATCTTTGAAGCAGAAGGTGGGTATACAAATGAAAAAAGAAAATTAGTATATTCTGTAATGGATAGATCTCAACTAATAAAGCTAAGGGTGTTTATTAAGAAGAATTATCCAGATGCATTTATCATTGTGAATACTGCACATGAAGTATTAGGACAGGGCTTTCAAAATATACAGTAATATTATTATGAATACTTTATTATACAGCGGTAATTTAATTATATAGAGGAAGAGAAGTGATAAAAGATGAATATAATTCAAAGTATTTGGAATAGAAAAGCTCTAGCTGCAATTAGAGACAAATGGGGTAAGAAGGTATATAGGAAAAGAAAGGTTAAAGATATGAAGGAACTCTTTAATTGTGTTAAAGAGGATAAACCTGATGAGTTTTATATAAATGATCAAACCTGGCAGGATTTAAATATGGATGAGTTGTTCAAAGAGCTGGACAGGACTTTATCCACACCAGGTGAGCAAGTTTTTTATTCTATGCTAAGAAGCCCCCTTATTGATGAAGAGAAGCTTCATAATAGAAAAGAATTAATAGAGTTTTTTCAAAAAAATACAGATATAAGAGAAAAGGTCCAGCTGGAGCTGTATAAGCTTGGCAGGAAGGAAATTGGTATATTACCTCTGATATGGGGACGTGTTATTGGAAGCAAGGTAAAGAGATTTTGTTACAGTTTTATGGCATTAGCTTCTTTAGCATTAATTGCAGCAATTCCTTTCCTTGGATTTAAGATGGTTGGCTTTCCTTTATTTATGGTGTTAGTTATTAACATGTCTATACATTATAGAGAAAAGAAAATTACCTTTGGACAGCAGTCGGCAGTAACATATTTAGGAGCAACGATAAGAACTGCAGAAAAGATTTCAAAAATAAATATTTCAGAAATTAATAAACATGAAGAGGCATTAAAAAGCTGTGCTGCTAAGTGTAAAAAGATAGCTAGAAGAACGGCATTTCTTAATATTAATGTGATAAATGGTGACTTTTTAAGTTCACTAACAGAATATATATATATTTTCTTTTTAGCAGAAGAAAGAGCCTTTTATGCTGTTATTGATGAAATAAACAAATACAGAGAGGAAATTAAGAAATTATATTTAACCCTAGGAGAGATTGATGCTTTAATATCTGCAGCCTCCTATAGAGTTGGACTAGATAAGTATGTAGAGCCTGAGCTTGAGATGGGCAAGAGATTTATTGAGGCCACTAATATAGTTCATCCTCTAATTGAGAAGCCTGTGGCTAACAGTATAACAATGGATAATCGAGGGGTCATATTAACAGGCTCCAATATGTCTGGTAAATCCACCTTCTTAAGAACTCTTGGGGTAAATGCTCTTTTGGCGCAAACTATATATACCTGTACTGCTGATCATTATAAAGCAGGATACTTTAGAATTATAAGTTCCATAAGTCCAGACGATAACCTAATGAGTGGAAAGAGCTATTATTTGGGAGAAGCTGAAGCACTACTTAATATAATAAATTCCTGTAATAATGAAGTACCTCTATTAAGCTTCATAGATGAAATATTTAGAGGAACGAATCCTACAGAAAGGGTTTCTGCAGCAGTGGAAATACTTAATTATTTAATAAACAACAATGCGTTAGTGCTTGTTGCTACCCATGACTTAGAGCTTACTAAAATAGTAGAAAATTATGATTGCTATTATTTTAGAGAAGATGTAGATGAAAATGGTTTGAAATTTGATTACTTAATAAAGAAGGGTGTTTCTCCAACGAGAAATGCAATAAGAATATTAAAGTACATTGGCTATCCAGATGAGATTATCAACAAAGCAGAAGCTAGAATTGTAAGAAATGAGGAAGCTGCTGTAACTAACTAAGTAATTGCCAATAAAAGTACCAGCCTCTTGACATTTTTTCAAATGTCAAGAGGCTGGTACCTTTATTATTAAATGTAATCTGATACATTTACTACAAACTCTTGTAAGTCATTAAGATTATTAATGACTATACCATAAACAATTCCTCTGTCTAGTTTCATATAATCACGAACTAAGATATTTCTAAACTGAGCCATTTTACAAAGATTTTCTTTTAACTCAAGGGGTAAAATATTATTTTCATAAAGGACCTCAAAGATGTCTCTATTATTTTGTGGCTTTCTATATCTTAAGTCTGAAATAATGTGATTTCCTATATCGAGGATACATTCAATTGCAAGATGTAAAAATCTTTCTGTTGAACCAAAAATCATAGGGGTATTTATATATTCTTCTTTAGAGTAGTTTTTTACAGACTTTAAAAAACCCATGTATTCATTTAGCTTATCTATTCTTGATAACACTATATCCCTGTTAACCATTTTTAACCTCCCATATATTTTCTATCTTTAATATTTTTAATCATACTCTCATTATATATATCAGCATAATATCTAAAATCAAAGTATTCTCTCAATGCTAAAGACTCAAACTCCGCCCTTGCCGCATCGGGGGTATCCTTAATTATAATTCCATCCTTTATCACTTCATATTTTAATGCTAATGAAGCCTTGTCTAGTGGTACAATATCAACCTCTAAGTTGAAATATGATTTACCTTCTTCGATTATATATCCCCTGATAAAAACTTCATCCATTGCATCATATCTATTATTAAACATTAGTGCAATATCAATGTCACTCATTGCATTTTCTGTTTTCTTAGCTCTTGATCCAAAAAGGTATGCGAATTTTATGGGGTATTTTTTATCTATTTTTATTATAAATTCTTTACAGAGCATAACAAAATCATTGTTATTCATAGAAACACCTCTACTTAGATTATACCCATATTTTAAAATATGTGCTAATAAATTAGGTTTAAAAATGTATAAGCTATTAAAATAAAGTTGAAATTATGGCTATTTCTATTAAACCCTGCTCTCCAATATAAAGTTTAAAGCTTTCTCACATTTATCATCAATATCATCAGGATACCAATGTCCTATTCCTTCATTGATATAATACTCATAGGGAAGTCCATTTTCTTTACACTTTTTCATCATTTCCTCTACGCCAGCTAGCCTTTCATCCTTTGCTCCTTCTAAAAATACAAGCTTTACTCCTCTGGCAGAAGCTGCTTTAATTTTTTCTGCTGTAAAGCTTTTTAGTCTACCTGAGCATAGGGCAATTGCTCCTTTGATGGGAATTGCATTAGTTATAGCAATATCAAGAGCACACATAGCTCCACCAGAGAATCCACCAACAATGATTTGTTCATTATCTATAGAATATTCCTTAGCAATTGAACTATAACAAGCTTTTAGCTCATCATATAAGGAAGTATAGGGTTCCCATGAAGTATTTCCATTATCATTTGATCTTACTACCCACTCATAATGATTATAAGCATAGATTTGTGATGATTGAGGATATACAACAATAAATCCCTTTTTAAGAAGATTATCAGGTTTCCAATAATCCTTATGGTATTCAATAAAATCTCCATTACCATGAAAATTTATAAAAACAGGATATTTCTTGTTTTCCGAGTAATCCTCAGGTACATATATAATGTATTTAAACTTGGCATTTTTTCGGTTTTCAATCAACAACTGATCACTTTTTTCTTTTAAGGCTATGTACCTTGAGTCCTGTTTTAAAGAATCATAGTAATCTAATTCACGTGAGTAGCCTTTATTAAGTGCACTTGTAACCAAATCATAAAAATCATCATACATTCTACATTCATAAAAAAGCCATTCCTTAAGATTAATAATAGTATCTTGACGTTTTTCTTGTTCTTTTTTTGGTAGAGTTGAAACACATTCTAGCAATAAGTTAAGAGCTTCTTTATACTTTTCCTCTTCTGTATACTTGTCTATATCTTTTTCTAACTCAATAAAACTATTATAGCTCATACATTAACCTCCATTTAACATTAATATTAAATTTTAACATTAGATTCTATATTGATATTGTACAACTAAATAATTTAATGTTCAAAGGATTGTTTTATTTTAATAAAAGAGTAATAGATTTTATCAGTATTTAAAATTGATGCACGAATGTAAGTGTTTCAATAATATTAATACTGTTATATTCCACCAGAAATATATATCTAAAGTAATGAAAAGCCCGAGTTCAATACATAACCATTTGTGGGGTTTATAGGGAATTGCATTGGGGTTATAATCTAGTTGTAGTAAATTATTTAAAATGAGTTATCTAAGTTGTAAGACAGATAAGATGACATTTATATAAGGGGGAGTTTATTTATGGAGAATCTAAAAATTGTAGAGTATAACCCATCCTATGCAGGGGAAGTTGCTAGGATGTGGAGATTGAGTGCTGAAGGATGGAATGGAGAATATGCAAACAAGACAGAAGAGGAGGTTTTAAAACAACATGAAGGATGTACAAATATAAATACATATCTTGCTGTAAATAATAATGAGGTATTGGGGTATTGTAGTATAAGACCTTATCCCTTTGATGAAAATACTCTTCAATTAAGGATTTTAAATGCACGTTTTGATTGTCATGGCAAGGGAATTGGAAAAACACTTGTTAAAAAAGTTATTGAAAGAGCAATTGAACTTGGTTATCCAAGAGTTGATGTTTTTACATGGGCATCTAATAAAAGGTCTATTCCGTTATATAAAAAATGTGGATTTTTACTTGAAAACGGAGAAGAGCAAACACATCTTATGAACTTTGTGCCCCAGGTTATGAATACAGAAGCATTAAAAGACTATTTTAGGGAGTTAGATTGGTACGAGGATTTTAAGAGACAAATTGATATGGAACCCGATGGTAGAAAAGAAAATGGATTTAACTTCTTTGAATATTGTTGGGAAAAGAATGGAACAAAACTAAGAGTTGAGTTTGAGCAGCGTGGTAGAGGCATAAGGTTAATAGAAACAGATGATTATATAATATCTGTTATTGCAGAAAATCAAAATCTAGTTGTAGGAAAATCTTATAGGGCTGACTATGAAATAGTTAATAAAAGTGGAAAGCCTTTAAATGTAATAATAAAAGGCCAAGACAATAAAAACATTAAATATAACTTCAATAAAGAGATAAATGTTTATAGCAAAGAGATTATTAGCGGTGAATTTTATGTTGATTTTATTGATGAGGAATTTGATGATTCAAATACACACCCTGTGGTTTCATCAGAGATTTTAATAAATGGGAAAAAGGCTTTATTTAATTTGGGGATTGCACCTAAATTACCTGCTAGAATAAGTCTAAACATTGAGCAAACGGAGAAATGTGGAAACAAAGATTATACAATGTATATTGATATTGAAAATTGCCTAAATGAAAAAGCATCCTTTGAATTTGCACTTCCAGAAAATGATGATATAAAACTAAAGAAAAGAAATTTAAAAGCAGACTTGAGTCCCCAGGGAAAGACATCAATAGCAGTTCCGGTTAAACTTATTAAACCAACTATTTTCAATGAACTGTTAGATATTAAAGTTATCCCTGATAAAAAAGAAAGTTTCATTTTTAAAAAGAATATTTCAGAGTTATTTATCGGAAGAACTGCTGCCTTTGGTGGGATAACAGAGAATGGATATGCAATAGTCAATGGTGAATATTCTTTGATCCTATGCAAAAAAGGATTCGATAAAAATTGTATGTATGTAATTAAATCCGGGAAAATTCAAAATATGTTTAATGAAACATACTTTGAATGCCCTAAATTTGGATTGCCATATACAGAGGAGCTTAGTGCTAAGTTACCTCAAGATGTTAGAGTATATAAAGAAGATGAGTATATGGTACTTGAAGCGGATTACTTTTTAGATGGCTTTAAAGATATCAAAGTAACCATGTTTGTTAAGCTTTTAAATAATGGCATAATTGAGAACTACTTTGAAGTTACTAATTTATCAAAAAATCAAACCAAACGTGAGTTATGGATAAAACAAGATGCAGTACATGATTTGTCAAAGGGAGTAATCCCCTATGATAATAAGTTTATAAAAATATCAGATGGTGTATATGAAGATATGCTTCCCTTTGAAGGTGATAGGCTAAGTGAGAATTGGATGTTTGCTGCTGGTGGTTTAAGTACACGAAGCCTATGGTGGGATAAGGATTTAAAAGCATGCTTTAGTTATTTTCCTGTATATTTCGAACATAACCTTGGAATAATCGAAGGAAAAGGAAAAAGAGTTACAAAGCCTGTTTATATTGCTATTTCTACATTTAAAAATTGGGAAGAGCTCAGAAACTATGCTCTTAAGGAAAATAAGCAACTAGGATTACCTGCTGTTTCGAACTTTGAAATTAATATAAATAATGGGAACCCTTTTGTTAAAGAAAATTTCTTAGTGAAAATTGAAGAACATAAGAGCAGACCATTTAAGGGAGAAATAACAGTTGCCACACAAAGTAATCCTGCACATATTACAAAGAAAGATATAGAAGAAACTACAGCATTTGAAGGCATAGAGGTTTCTCTAGAAGATTCCATTGATAAAGATGTTATTTTAGTTAAGGCAGACCTTGAATCAAAATTCTTTGAAAGAAAAGCTTTAGTTTTTAAAATGAAAAATGCAGATTTTAACGCACAGATAATAAAAGAAGGTAAAAATATATATTCAATGGATAATGGAATTATAGAGATAAAAGCATGCCCTGACTTCTCGAGTGGATTATATTCCCTAAAATACAAAAATCATGAGTGGCTTAATTCTCCATTTCCCAATATAGAAGACAGCTCTGATTATACTCCATGGTTTGGTGGTATACAGACTTTACCTGAAGAGTGGACTAATAATTCAAAGCCTGTATTGAAGGAAAGAGTTAAAACGGAGTTTGTTAAAATTATGGATAGCTGTGGTAATGAATGGCAGGGAATTAGATCGAATCTTTTGATTAAAAATCATAATGATTTAGAGGGAATTGAAATAAATGAGTATTTTTTAATGCTTCCTATGGTTTCTGTATTATGCCATACAATTGAAATAGCACATAATATGAACAGCTTTATGAAGGATAAAATGTTTGTTACAAAAAACTTTTTTAACCTTGATAATGACCTCACTAAAAGTTATTTAGTTATAGAAGATGAAGAGCATGATTTTACAAGATACAAAGGTGGAGCAGAAGAGTTAGTATTCTTTAATTCATCAGTCCTATTCGGAGGTGAAACTCTAGAAGACAAGCTTCAATTTTACTCAAACCTTGATGAATATGACAGTAAATACTGTTGTACTAGTGATGAAAATATTGAGTTTAAGTATAAACACAGAGTAAGCTTGGGAAATGGAGAGAAAACCTTCCTACGACCAAGATTTTATATTATGACTAAGGAACATATATCAGATAAGCTTCTTAGGTGTTTAAATAATATAATGTTTTAATTATGCTCAGCCAGTAAATAAGCTTATTGGAGCAATGAGGAAGATATTTAATTTATTGATAAAATAAGCTATTAATTTATGTAAGTCCCATTACATAAGACTTAGTTGATAAGTCATATGTAATGGGACTTATACTTTTTTATTCAAAAAACTCATATGCTTTTTTTAATGTTTTTTCAATGAATTCATGCTTAGAACTAGTGTAGGAGCCTCGATCATCACCGAATTTTGTTCCTAATTCCTTCTTAAGTTCTGCATATTCATCTACTAAATCCTTATGTAATCTAAGGTAGTCACGAAAATAAATATGATTTTTCCATAGCTTGTCTCCAAAAATTTCAATATGTATATAATGTGTTCTCAGCTCCTCACTTCCCTTTGCAAACATCAAACGCCCCTCAACACCTGCATTATCTCTAAAGTGATATCCATTATCTTCAAGGATGTTCTTGAATTTTTCCACATCCTCAAGAGTTTTAACACCTACTGCAATATCTATAATAGGCTTTGAGGCAAGTCCTTCTATAGATGTACTTCCTACGTGCTGTATGTCTAAAACATAGTTGCCAATTAAAGAGTGAAGATGCGCTTCTTCTTGCTTATATGCTTCTTTCCATTCATTACTATAAGGTGCTATCTGAACAGTTCCTCTTGCTAATCCAATCATAAGTATATCCTCCCTTAATAATAATTATCTTATCGTTTACCAGCACACTTTAATATGTTATAACTAAATACTTGTATAAGCAAGAAAATTTCTATTATAAAAAAAGTAATAGGATAGTAATGTATTACTTTTCCTATTACTTAATGACTGTTGTGATAATTATGTTAGTGGTGGAATAATCTTAAACCTGAGAAGGACATGGTCATATCATATTCATTACATGCATTAATTACTATATCATCTCTTAAAGAGCCGCCTGGTTGAACTATATATTTTACACCGCTTTGAGCAGCTCTATCTATATTGTCTCTAAATGGGAAAAAGGCATCGGAGCCTAAAGAAACTCCAGTTAAATTAGACAGCCATTTAGCTTTTTCTTCTTTAGTTAATCTATCAGGTATATATTTAAGCACATTATTCCATTCTTTCATTTCCATTGGAGTAACATCATCCCTTAAAAATTGATCGATAACATTATCTCTATCAGGTCTTGAAATACCGTCCTTAAATGGAAGGCTTAAAACTGCAGGGTGCTGTCTTAAAAACCATATATCGGCCTTAGATGCTGCCAGTCTTGTACAGTGTATACGGGATTGCTGACCTGCACCAACTCCAATAACCTGACCATCTAATACAAAGCATACAGAATTAGATTGAGTATACTTTAATGTTACCATGGAAATAAGTAAGTCGCGTTTAGCAGCTTCGGGAAGATCCTTGTTATCAGTAACAATATTCTTAAGCATATCCTCATTTGCTAAAACATCATTTCTCTTTTGCTCAAAGGTGATGCCAAAGATTTCTCTTCTTTCTATATTCCTTGGTTCATAGTCCCAATCCATCTCTATAATGCAATAGTTGCCCTTTTTCTTTTTCTTTAATATTTCAAGGGCTTCAGGAGTATACCCCGGAGCTATTATACCATCTGAAACAGAATGACTTAAAATTTTTGCAGTTGGTAAATCAACGATATCACTAATTGCAGCCCAATCGCCGAAGGAAGACATTCTATCAGCACCTCTAGCTCTTGCATATGCATTAGCAACAGGGGATAATTCAATGTCCTCAACAAAATAAGACTTCTTTAGTGCATCGCTTAATGGAATTGCAACAGCAGCACCAGCAGGGCTTACATGCTTAAAGGATGCAGCTGCAGGAAGACCAGTTACTTGCTTTAGTTCCTTTACTAACTGCCATGAATTAAGGGCATCCATAAAGTTTATATAGCCTGGATTACCATTTAAAATTGTAAAAGGAAGTGGCTTGTCATTGGTATAAATTCTTGCAGGTTTTTGGTGTGGATTACAGCCATACTTAAGTATAAATTCAGAATTGCTCATAAAATTTGCCTCCTAAAATAAAATTAAATGCAAAAAAGCCTGGGTAAATAAAATATCTACCCAGGCGGTCGGTACTTGTTAAAATCATGCTCCCTATGGTTAATTCCATTTCCGCCAGTTACATGATTTGTAAATATAACTTTTAACGATATTATATCATTACAAATTATACATGTCAAAATTGTTAGCAAACATAAACTCTACTGTTAATAATTGATGTCTTATGGAAAATTTGATATTATCTATAATATAAGGCTATCATTTGGAGTGTGATAATATGAATAGCGGGTTTCAAAAACATGATAAAGATGCAAAGCTCTGTGCAAAGTCTGTAGATATGACTTGGCGATAGTTTGCACAGAGTAAAGTTTTAGTATCGCCATATATATAATTACAGGCTTTGTTTCCTTAAAACTAAAGTAACTTTAAGGAGATGAGCATCGTGAATTATGTAAATGCTGAGACAATTTTACCCGATAATTTAGTTATAGAGATTCAAAAATATATTCAAGGTGGATATGTGTATATTCCATCAAAACCGGAAAAGCGAAAGAAGTGGGGAGAGAATTCTGGAAATCGAGATTATATAAGAAGTAGAAATGAAGATATACGCAGTAAACATAAAAATGGATATGCAATTAGCAGTTTAGCGGAAGAATTTTTTCTCTCAGTTGATAGTATTAAAAAAATCATATATGCAAAAGACAATTAGATTTTATACAGAAAATTATTTCACTAAGTTGATATTATAAGTTTAAGTTAAAAATTAGAACTTTTATAAAACTAGAATTTTTGGGGGGGTGATGTTATGAAGGGTAATGATACATTCATCTGGAAATTAAGCAGCTCCGCACAGAGACTACAACAAAGTCAGCTATGCTTTGTTCGGAGCCTAAGCTGTTTAAATAGCTGAGGTTAACATTTTAGGCTCTGTAGCACATTGGCTTTTAGTAGTCTTTGCTTTCAAACTAATATAAATTAGTGGAGGAGTTAAGACATGAAATATATTAAGGCACAAAATGTGTTACCTGAGGATATAGTAAAAATAATACAAGAATATGTAGATGGTGAATATATATATGTACCCAGGAAAGATGAAAATCAGAAGGCCTGGGGAGAGAATAGTGGTATTAGAAGTAGTCTTAAAGTGAGGAATAATGAAATTTACAGGAAATATAAAAGTGGG
This sequence comes from Clostridiaceae bacterium, assembly GCA_032095175.1. Lineage (GTDB taxonomy): Bacteria > Bacillota > Clostridia > Clostridiales > Caloramatoraceae > DAMCZI01. The sequence goes on along the minus strand of DAMCZI010000028.1, from coordinate 10,453 downwards.
ACTACTGCTGTAAAGTTAGCACAGGAATACTACCTTTCAGAACAGAGTATAAGAAGAATAATTAGTCAAGTAAATGCTCTATGCTCATAATAGGGTATTTTAAGAAAATAAGCCAATTCTAACGGATAACTTTTCGTTAGATATGGCTTATTTTTTTTGTATACTCCTATCCTCTTATAATCAATACAGAATTATTTGTGTAATTGAATGTGCATATTAGGGCATGATATGATTTTTGTAGGAGTGATTAAAATGTAAGCCTTTTAATTACTATTCTGATTGCAGAATGATTTTGATCGCTTTTACACAGCTATATTAATCACACTAAAGATTTTACATTGGGTGTTGTACGATTAATGAATCAAGGAATATGATTTCGCATAAATGTTTAGGGTCGAGCAATGTAGAATCATTTATGCGAAACATATAGTAAGCGGCTTTTAATATTGTGTTGGGGGAATTACGTATGGAAAAGAAGAGTTTAACATTAAAGAATTTTTTAGAGGTTGATGGTAACCTTGTTTATTTGAAAAAGCTTGATAAAGAGTATATTGATGAATATTGGAAAAGTTTAGATGGATGTGATGTTGAATCAAATATTTTCACAGGAACTCAAATAATGTTTAATAAAACTGGAATTGAAAAATATTTAGAAGAAATAGCATCTGATAATAGTAGAACAGATTTTATTATTTTTTCTAAGGAAACAGATGAAATGATTGGTGAGGTAGTTGTTAATGATATTTATAGAAACAATAGAAGTGCAAATTTAAGAATAGCAATAAGTAAAAAAGAAAACTTTAACAAGGGATATGGCACTGAAGCAATAAAACTGGCTTTGTATTATGCATTCGGTATGCTTAATTTGCACAGAATTGAACTGGAAGCCTTTCCTTTTAATAAAAGGGCAATTCATGTATATGAAAAAATAGGATTTAAAAGAGAGGGAATAAAAAGGGATGGATGTTTTTTCAATCATAAATATTATGACATGGTAACAATGAGCATATTGGAAGATGAATTTAAAGCTCAATATGTAAATAATGTAGAAACATTTGAAAAGCTTATAGATGGTTAGGTGAACAAATAAGATATATTTTTAAAGGTATAGGTGGGTTTGCTGATCTATACCTTTATTTTTTTAACACACTGCAAGGGGGGAGCACAGATGAAGCTTGAAACTAGATCATATTTTAAACTTTTATCAAAATACTTAAAACCACTAAGAATACAAGTAATATTTTTAGGTATTGTATCGGCTGCTAGTATAGCGTTACAGTTGATTATGCCACAAATTCTAGGTAGCTTTATTGACTCAGCAAGGGATGGAGTCCCTGTAAAAGCATTGATTATAAAAGCTGGATACTTTATTGGGTCAGCAATTGTTCAGCAGATATTGGCTATAACATCAACCTATATAGCTCAAGTAGTTGGATGGAATTCTACTAATAAGTTAAGAATCGATTTGATTGATAAATGTTTGAAGTTGGATATGAATTTCCACAAAAATCATATGCAGGGGGAAATGATTGAAAGAATAGATGGGGATGTAACAGCACTATTTAATTTTTTCTCAAAACTTCTACCCAACCTTTTAAACAATATGGTTCTCATGATTGGTATACTTATCATGCTGTTTAGAGAGGGTATACTTGTTGGAATCCCAATAACCATATTTGTTATTTTAGCACTATATATATTTATACACATTCAAAAGAAGGCAGTACCTGTTTGGGGTGAAAACAGAATGGTTACTTCAGAGTTTTATGGATTATTAGGAGAGAGCATTGATAGTAATGAGGATATTCGTACAAGTGGTGCCATAGGTTATTTTATTAATTGTTATCATAAATTTTTAAGAAAGCTTTATAGAATACAATTAAAATCTGAATTGATGTTTTGTAAGATGGTAACATCATCATTGGTTTTATTTGCTATTGGTTCAGCAATTTCTCTGGGAATGGGAGGATATTTGTGGAAAAAAGGTATTATATCAATAGGAACAATTTATATAATATTCAATTATACTGAACTCCTTAGAAGACCAATTGACCAAATCAGATTTCAATTAGAGGATTTGCAAAGATCAAGTGCAAGTATTAAAAGGGTTGAGGAGCTATTTGACACAAAATCGCAGTTAATAGACGGTGCAGAGGAAATTGCTCAAGAGGGTGCATTATCAATTGATGTAAAAAACATTTGTTTTCAATATGAAGATGGGAAACAGGTTTTAAAGGATATATCTTTTAATCTTCCAAAGGGTAAAGTCCTTGGTATTTTAGGTAGAACAGGAAGTGGGAAAACTACATTAGCAAGGCTTCTTGTTAGATTGTATGACCCTCAAATTGGGGAGATTAAGTTTAATGATATAAACATCAATAAGCTTAAAATTGAAAGCTTAAGACAAAACGTTGCCTATGTTACACAGGATGTGCAAATATTTTGTGCAAATGTTAGGGATAACATAACCTTATTTAATCCGGAAATAAAGGATGAAGATATTCTTAAAATAATCGATGACATGGGGCTAAGTAATTGGTTTGAAAAGCTGTCCAATGGTTTAGATACAATGCTGCAATCAGAGGGAGGCGGCCTTTCAGCTGGAGAAGCACAGCTAATAGCCTTTATAAGGGTGTTTTTAAAGAATCCGTCTCTTGTAATTATGGATGAAGCTTCCTCAAGACTAGATCCAGCCACAGAGAAGGTTATGGAGAGAGCTTTGAAAAAGCTTCTTGAAAATAGGACATGCATAATAATTGCTCATAGATTAGCAACAGTAAAAAGGGCTGATGATATTTTAATTCTGGAAAATGGACAAATTATAGAGAATGGAAATAGAGAAGAATTGTTAAATGACAAAAACTCTAGATATTTTGCTCTATTACAAAAGGGAATAGAGGAGGTGCTTTGTTGATGGACGCTAGAGAAAAGCTTAAAGATATAAAAACCAGACAATTTATATGGGAATTAATAAAGTACAAACCTTTGTTAAGCTTAACAAATGGACTGGTATGGATACTTATTCAAAATTCATCATTGATACCAGCATTAGTATTGAAAGGTATTTTTGATACTATAAGCAATAAAGCTTCTGCAAATTCAAATTTATGGGCATTATGTTCTTTGTTAGTTGCAGTTGCACTGGCACGAGGCTTAATGATGTATGGAGGCTTTAGAGCCGGTGTACTTCATAAATTTTATATAGGATCACTTTTAAGAAAAAACATGCTAAAGATAATATTAGAAAAACCACAGGCTAACTCTACATCTGCTTCCCTGGGAGAAACATTAAACAGTTTAAGGGACGATACAGAGGTAGCGGAAAGTACCTTCGATATGATAATTGATAACATAGGCTTTATGATTTTTGGTATTGTATCAATTGGTATATTATTAAGTATAAATGTGAAAATCACAGTATTGGTTTTCTTGCCCCTTGCTTTTATATTAGTTATTGCAAGGACTATTAGAGAAAAAATAGAAAAGTACAGAAAAGCATCAAGAGAAGCTACTGCAAGGGTAAGTGGTGCAATGGGAGAAGTTTTTAATTCTATACAGGCAATACAGCTTGCTACAGCTGAAAAACATATACTTAATTATTTAAAGGAGCTTAATAAAGGAAGATATAAAGCATCCCTAAAGGATACATTGTTAAATCAAGCCATGACTTCTGTTTTTGATAATGCAGTAAATATTGGAACTGGATTGATATTGCTTCTGTCAGCACAAGATATCAGTTCGGGAAAATTCACTGTTGGTGATTTTGCGTTGTTTGTATATTTCCTACCTTATGTATCAAATGCTACCAAGGTTATAGGTGAGATTATGGTAGCCTATAAACAGGCAGGAGTTTCCTTGGAAAGAATGACAGAGGTTATAAATGGAGAACCAAATAGTAAGCTAACTGAATATAGTGATATATATTTAAAGAGTGAAATGCCAGAGATAAAATATAATAATCATTGTGAAAATAAACTTAAGGAACTAGAAGTAAAGGGTTTAACATATGCTTATGAAGGTAGCGGAGGGATTAAAGACATTAGCTTTAAGGTTAAGAAGAACTCCTTTACTGTTATAACAGGCAGAATAGGTTCTGGCAAAACTACCTTAATTAAGACACTATTAGGATTAGTACCGAAGCAGAGTGGAGAAATGTTTTGGAATGGAGAGAATATAGAGAATCCATCAGAATTTTTCACCCCTCCAAGGGTTTCATATACATCTCAAATACCACGGTTGTTTAGCAATACAGTAAAGAACAACATTTTACTTGGAATAGATGAAAGGGATGTTAATCTAAATGAAATACTTAACTCTTCTGTATTAGATGATGATATAACTTCCCTGGAAAATGGAATTGAAACTACAGTAGGTCCAAGGGGAGCGAAGCTGTCGGGAGGTCAAAAGCAAAGACTTGCTGTTGCAAGAATGTACGCCCGTAGTTCAGAAATATTTATAGTCGATGATATTTCAAGTGCTCTTGATGTAGATACTGAAATTAAATTATGGACAAGGTTATTTGAGAGAAAAGAAGCAACATGTATAGCAGTTTCCAATAAAAAGCTTGCTCTTCAAAGGGCAGACAACATTATAGTGCTAAAGGATGGAAAAGTTGAAGCCCAGGGTACTTTAGAAGAGCTTTTAGACAACTGTGAAGAAATGAGAGAAATATGGAGTAAATAGATTTAGAGGTGCCAGCCTCTTGATATTTTAAAGGAATTTTAAATGTCAAGAGGTTGTATCCATAAGGGTGGGAAGATTTATGGAAAACAATAAACGAAGCGCGATTAACAATATATGGTTTTTGATTAAGAACACTTGTAAATGGGATAAAAAAGTATTAAGCTATTTTGCTTTATTTACAATAGTAAATGCTGTATTACCATTTATAAATATATTTGCCCCTAAATTTTTAATTGATGAACTAATGGGAGTTAATAGAGCAGAAGTATTGATTACTATATTATTATTCTACTTTATATTATCTGCTGTATTAAACTATCTTAATTCATATTTAGAAGGGGTGCATGCTCCAAGATTTATGCATATAGCATTTAAGTTTGGTAGCCTTATAAAAGAAAAATGTATGAGTATGGATTTTAAATATACCGAAGATCCAAAAACATTAAATGATAGAGAAACTGCAGAGAAAGCTGCTTTTGGCAGTATAGAAGTAATTCGTAAGCTTTTTTCATTAGCTGGTTCAGGTATTGCATTCCTGGGATACATAACAATTGTACTTACCTTGAGTCCATGGGTTTTATTATATTTGATATTTAATGTACAAGTTATTTATTATTTGACTGCTAGAGTAAAAAAATATGAGCATGGAAAAAAGAATGATGTTTCAGAACTGAACAGAAAAAGTAATTACATTTATGATATTATGCATAACTTTGCCTTTGGTAAGGATATACGAATTTTTAATTTGAGCCAGTGGATAGTAGATAAATTTCAAGGAGTTAAGGCAGAAGAAATTAAGGTTCATAAGGATATTAAGTACAAGTATTTTAAGGTGGCAATAGTTGATGTTTTTCTTTTGTTGATTAGAGAAGGGTTAGTATATATTTATCTAATATACAGAGTCTTACATGGTAACTTGAGTATAGGCAACTTTGTTATGTATTCTACTGTAATTGCTGGATTTACAGGATGGATGCAGAATATATTAGATGATATAGCCTCTATAAATGCACAGAGTTTTTATATAAATGACTATAGAAATTTTTTGGACAAGGATTTAAAAACAGAAAACTCAGATTATGAAAGCATTCCTAAAGCTGATACCTATGAAATAGAATTTAAAAATGTATCCTTTAAATATCCTAACAGCGAAAGAAATATTTTTAAGAATATTTCATTTAAAATAAATAAAGGTCAGAGATTAGCCATAGTAGGAATTAACGGAGCGGGAAAAACAACCTTTATAAAATTGCTAACCAGGTTATATGTGCCTACAGAGGGTGAAATATTATTAGATGGAATAAATATTTCAAGGTTTGATAGAAATGAGTACTATAAATTGTTTTCAGTAGTATTTCAAGAAATAAAAATGTTTGCTTTTTCTATAGCAGAAAATATATCCTTTATGGATAAAAGTGGTATAGATAGAGAAAAGGTAATAAAGAGTATTTATAAAGCTGGAATGGAAGATAAAATTAATTCTTTAGAAAAGGGAATAGATACATCTCTTCTTAAAATATTGGATTCTACTGGTATAGAATTTTCAGGGGGAGAAAATCAGAAGCTAGCACTTGCAAGAGGGTTATACAAAGATGGATCTATTGTAATATTAGATGAACCAACAGCGGCACTGGATGCAATTGCAGAATACAACATTTACAAGGACTTTAATAATATGATTGGTGCTAAAACAGCCTTATTTATATCACACAGATTAGCAAGTACGCGTTTTTGTGATGTCATAGCCTTTTTCGAAGATGGAGAAATAAAAGAATATGGAACCCATGAGGAACTTTTAATGAAAAATGGAAAGTATGCAGAAATGTTTAATGTACAAGCATCCTATTATAAAGAGGAGTTTGAAAAGGGGGGGTGCAGAATGAATAAAGAAAGACCTTTAGGACTTAAAAAAGATTTTAATACAGCAATACATTTTTTAAAGTTAACCTGTGGAATTTCAAAAACATATATTCCAGTTTTAATAATATCATCTGTATTTAAGGCATTAACTCCCTTTATTAATATAATAATACCTAAATTCATTATAGATGAATTGACTAATGAAAAGAGAATAAGGATATGTATAGCCCTGGTATTGATAATTATAGCTTTGAATTTAATATTTAATTTAGTAAATAGATGGCTAGATACCGTGCTTAGTGTAAAAAACATGGAGATTTTAAATGGTTTTAATTTATTAATAGGGAAAAAAATAATGAATATAGATTTTGAAAAAATAGAGGATCCTGAAGTTTTAGATTTGAAAGAAAAAGCTACATATGGCATTAATAATCAGCATGTTATAGAGCGAATGATAAATGATATAGTAAAAATATTTACACAGACAATCATTATCATAGGACTTATTACAGTAATTGCAACTCTAAACTTATATATTGTTTTATTTATCCTTTTTATAGTAATTGTAAATTGCTTTATGCATAAAAAAGCACAGGAAGTTAAGCTTGGAATGCATAATGTAATAATTCCACTAAATAGAGTAATTCAATACTTTGATGGCATAATTTACGATTTTTCTGTGGGCAAAGATATAAGACTATACAACATATCTCCTCTAATTATGGATAAGTATAATGAATATCATGACTTTGCAGTAAATGAATTTAGTAAGAAGTATAAAATTATTTATAAATATTTTGGGTTTAATAAGGTGAATCTTCAGGTTCAAATGGCAATTATTTATGCTTATATCACTTATAAGGTATATATAAAGGCAATACACATAGGTGCTTTTATGATGTATGTATCTTCAGCTATTAAATTTAGTACTACATTATCAGAGTTTAGTACGAGTTTTATAGAATTAAGGCAAATGTGCATATTATTAGAGCCCTATATGGAATTTCAACAAATTAAATCTAAAAATATGGAAGGAACCAGAGAAACTAAAGATATAAAAGAGTTTAACATTGAATTTAAAAATGTATCCTTCAAGTATCCGCGAAGTAAAGAGTACACTTTAAGGAATGTTTCTATTACTATTATGGATAAGGAAAAGTTAGCAGTAGTGGGGTTAAATGGAGCCGGGAAAACAACCTTTATAAAATTACTTACAAGACTTTATGAGCCTACAGAGGGTGAAATTTTATTAAATGGTGTAAACATAAGCGAGTATGCTTATGATGAATATATGAAATTACTAGCAGTAGTTTTTCAAGATTTTAAGCTGATGGCATTTAGTATAAAAGAGAATATAGTCCTTAAGGATTATCAATCATCAAAGTTTGAAGACATTGAAAAAACACTAAAAAAAGCAGGGCTTGAGAAGGATATTTTGAAGCTGCCAAAAGGAATCAATACTCACATATATAAAATTTTTAAAGAGGATGGGATAGAATTTTCAGGAGGGCAATCTCAAAAGCTGGCTATTGCAAGAGCAATATATAAGGATTCTCCAATAGTAGTTTTAGACGAACCAACAGCAGCACTAGATCCTATTGCAGAGTTTGAGATATATAGTAAATTTAAGGATATAGCAGGAGAAAAAACAGCAATATATATTTCCCACAGATTGTCAAGCTGTAAGCTTTGTGATAGAATTGCTGTATTTAGTAATGGAAAAATTATTCAATATGGAACACATGAGGAATTAATAAAAGATAAAGGAAGCCAGTATGAAAGGATGTATATGACACAGGCACAGTATTATGCTTAGCTAATACCTTAAAAAGGGGGATACATATGATAAAACTAATGGATAATGGGGAAAGAAAGGTAGAATACCTTATAAAGGGAAATGGCAAAAAGACGGTTGCTATAATGGTAGGAATGAGCTGCAGCATGTATGATTGGCTGGATATTGTTGATGACATATCAAAATATGCAAGGGTTATTGTAATACATAGACCGGGAGTTGGAAATAGTGAACCTCATCCTGAGGGAAGCTCAACTGCCATAGCTTCTATGGATTTGTATGCTTTAATTAAAAAGCTTGGCATTGAAGAAAAGATTATATTAGTAGGTCACTCCTATGGAGGCATATGTATTCAACACTTTGCAAGATTATATCCTGAAATGGTGGAAGGAATGGTTTTAGTTGAATCTAGCTCAATGGAGGCAGATAAATTTGATGAATTAGAATTACCTATGTCTGATGAAGATCAATCTGATGAAGCATATTTAAAAGAATGGGACAAGTATTCAAAGTATAGTAGGGAGCAGCTAATAGAAGAAATAAAACCAGTATTATCAGATAAAGAACTCAAGCTGCCTATAGAAATGCAAAAGGAACTTTTAGAGTTCAACGTAAGACCACAATTTTATAGAACTCAACGATTTGAACTACTTGACTTAAGAAATAATGTAAGGAAAATAAAGGATGCAGGTGAATTCCCAAACGTACCTTTAAAAATATTAATAAGGGATTCAGAGTATTCTATAAATGAAATGGTAAATGAAGATGGAATTCCAAGGGAAGAGGCTGAAAAGATAGAAGAATTGTGGCAGAGCACATCTAAGGGATTAAAAGAACTATCTAGTAAAAGTGAAATTACAATTGCTAAAAACAGCAATCATTTAATGAATGAATCTAGGCCAGATGTAGTTATTGCTGCTATAAAGAATCTCTTATAAAGATAAACATATTAAAGCTTTCTTTGACAGGAGAATTGATATGAACACGATGGAAATTAAACCGAGAATTAAGAATATCACATCATTTATAACGAGAAGTGAATTAAAGAATCCTAAGATAGAGGATAATATAAAGCTGCCAGAAAGGATACTAGCTGCTGTGGGTAATGTTAATAATATTTCCTTTCCTCAGCAGGGAATGTGCAGCCTGGTATCTATTATTGATTCTGATAGTGGAAGATTTATTTTAAAGGTTTCAAAGGGAGAATATAGGGGAAGAGAGTTATATGCTGAGTATGCGGCAATGAAGGCCTTAAGGGAAACTAAAGTACCTGTCCCTGTATTGGAGGATTTCTTTCAGGAGGGAAATATGTATTATCTCTTGAGAGAGTGTAGTGAAGGGACTCCATTAAATACATTATTTAATGAAAGTGAGAATAAAAAGGAAAGACTTTATATGATTGAGGAAATGGCAAGAGCTTTACGTGAAATTCATAATATAAATAAAAATAGCATTTCCTTTGAGGAGTTTATAAAGGCACAATTCTATTTTGCTGAGGAGCATTACAAAAATAATACTATAGATATACTAGACTTTGTTTTTGATGGTAAAAGAGAAGATCCCCAGGATGTTATGAAATGGCTTAAGGAGAACATACCTCAAGGCGGAAAAACATGCTTGATTCATGGTGATTATAGACCTAAGAATATGCTTTGGGAAAATAACAAGATTGCATCTATTATAGATTGGGCATTTTGTGACATTGGAGATCCTTACTATGACTATGCAATGTTATTGGACTATTTTATTGATGATGAGGAAAAACAAGCCTTTTTAAAAGCGTATGGATTAAAGAACTTTGATGAGCAAAGATTAAGGTTTTATACAAGAATGATACCATTCATCAATATTTAAGGGTACAAGCCCCTTGATATTTTTCAAAATATCAAGGGGCTTGTGTTATATAAACCTTATAGAAGAGTATTCCTCTTTTAATCAATTGCTTAAGTTTTGTACAAATTCTACAGTTTCTAAAAATATATTGTTTTTATATTAGGCGTACAAAAGAAAATAACAAGTCAATATTTTGGCCTATTTTATATCATACTTCGTCAATGAGAGCTCAAGTTAGCCTAACTAGCTTGAGCTTTCATTTCCTCATCTGACGTAAAATAT
>DAMCZI010000027.1:0-69992 GCA_032095175.1 Clostridiaceae bacterium | reverse complement strand
GAGTGTTTTCCAAGGGGTTAAATGCCCCGACACCTCGGTTGGAACGGTCTTTTAATGTACAAATCAACTATAAAGTTGCTACGCATTATCCCTAAATTATTGATTAAACACTATTTTAAGTTTTCGAGTTCCTTGCATGCAAATTCCATGAGGCCTTTTATCATGTCCTTGGAGAAGTTGAATTGGATACCTGCTGCGGAATATACCTCGGATAGGGATTTTGAACATCCAAGGGATAGAGCCTTCTTGTAGTCCTCAACTGCGGCCTTTGGATTTTCCTTGTATCTCTTCCATATTTGAAGAGCACCAAGCTGTGATATAGCATATTCAATATAGTAGAATGGAACCTCATATATATGAAGCTGTCCCTTCCATCTGTGCTTTAACTCATCCCCATATCCTGTCCAATCAACATATGAATATACATACTGCTTTGCTATTTCAGTAAACTTGTTGTTTCTCTCATCGGCAGTTGAATCAGGATTTAGATATATCCAATGTTGGAATCTATCCACTACCATTGCCCATGGGAGGAACTTGATTATTCCTTCAATTTGCTCACGTTTTGCTCTTTTTAAATCCTCTTCATTTTTATAGAATTCATCCCACTTATCCATGCAAATCAATTCCATGCTCATACTTGCAAGTTCTGCAGATTCGCTTGGGGTATCTCTGTATTCTGATATTTCCATATCAGATACAAGCATTCCATGAACTGAATGTCCACCTTCATGGGTTAAAGTAACCAAATCACTGTGGCTTTGGGCACTGTTCATAAATATAAATGGAACCTTTGATACTGGGAAGAAATCACAGAAGCCTCCAGGAGACTTTGCTTTTCTGCTCTCTAAATCGAGAGTGCCCATTTCCTTCATTCTCTCTATTGTATCTGAGAAAAGTTTATCTGTCTTTGCAAATATATTTCTAACTCCATCTATAAGCCCGTCTATATGCTCATATGGTTTAAGTGGCTTTTGACCACTTGGTACTGCATCCATATCCCATGGTCTGTAGCTATCTATACCAAGTTCCTTTTGGTGTTCCTTTTGCAGCTTCTCGCTTAGTGGAACAACATATTTTAATACAGCTTCGTGGAATTCAAAGCAATCCTCAGGAGTATAATCAAATCTCTCAAGGTCCTTAAACTTGTAATCTCTGAAATTCTTTAAACCTGCATTTAAAGCCTTTTGATGTCTTACCTTTACAAGCTTATCCATAATATCATCAAGAGCCTTTGAATCCTTGAGTTTTCTTTCCTGAACAAGCTTCCATGCTTTTTCACGGATGCTTCTATCAGGGTCTTTCATATATACACTCATTTGTGGGAGGGTTTTTTCTTCACCATTCCACATAACTGTCATCTGACCTGTAATGTCATAGTACTCTGTTGAAAGCTTATCCTCTTCAACTCCAAGTTTTATATTTTCAGGTCTGAAAAGCTCTATTGCATTAACTTTCTTCTTTATTAATATGTCATATTCAGAACCTAAATCTTTTCTAAACTCACTGTTATAGAGGAACTTATCAAATTTATCCTGATATTTTTGAAGTATTGGAGAAATTACCTCTTGATCATATGTAAATCTCTTCTTTATTTCCTCATTATCATTATGACATTGGAAATTTGCATAATCTCTTGAGAGAACCTCTCTAGCTTCATCTTGAATCTTGCCTAGCGTAAAAATCCAGTTTTTAAGATCTTCTACGTTAGCAACATTGGTGTTAAGAATATCGTCGAAGCACATTTCAAGCTTTTCGTGGCCATCCATTGATTTTAATGCTTCTCTGACTTCTTTGATTAGCATATCTGCTTCTTTAAACATTACCCATTCCCCCTTTAAATAGCATATGAAAATTATAACATACGATGCTGGGGTTTTAAATGTTTTTCCTTTTATAGAATATAGAGGATTAATTTTTGTTTGTGGTATTATTAACTGAAACTATCCAATAAGGGAGTTTGTCTAATAAATGAAACACAAAAAGGCTGTGCAGTACCACAATATATGAATTCATAGAAATCGAGCTCGATTTGGAGGTGGCCAATCTGAAAGATTTTGTTTTAAAGGCAATAAAGGGAGATGCTCAGAGCTTATGTAAGCTTATTGAGGACAAAAAGAATAGTATATATAAAATTGCATACAGTTATGTAAACAATCGTGAGGATGCATTAGATATTGTGCAGGAAGTTATATATAAAGTATATTCTTCTATAACAAGTTTAAGGCAACCGGAATACTTTAATACATGGATTACCAGGATAACTATAAATTGCTCCATAAACCATATAAATAAATCAAAGAAGATTGTTTATGTAAGTGAATACTTTGACGAGGATGTTAGTGAGGAATTTAATGGTACTGAGGAGATAATGGATCTCCGTACAGCCCTTGAGAAACTTGAAATAAAATATAAAACCGTAGTTATTCTGAGGTATTTTGAAGACATGACGCTTGAGGAAATATCAAGAACCTTAGAAATACCTCTAAATACTGTTAAGACACATCTATATCGTGCCCTTAAAATATTGAGAATTAAGCTTGAGGAGGTTGAGGATATTGAGTAATAAAATAGAGGATTTAAAAAAGATATATGATGATATTGAAATACCTGAAAATATTGAAGATGTCATAAAAAAATCTGTTATTAAAGCAAACACAGAGGGAAAAAAGGAAAAGAATAAAAAGATTTTCAAGGGAGGCATTGGTATAGCTGCAGCTATAATTTTAGCATTTACAGTGAGTATTAATACAATACCAGCTTTTGCGAGTACAGTAGCTAATGTTCCGGGATTAGGAAAGCTTGTTAGTATACTGCAATTTAAGGATGGTGCTGCAAGTGGAGGAAGGATTACTGATGGTGCAAATGTTGATTTCATAAGCCTTAAAAAGGAAAATGATAAAGAACATGTTATAATTAACTTCAGTAAAATAGAAGCGGTACCACATTTTAATGTAGAATATAAGGAATATCCATACTCTATGACATTTATAATTAGTGGAGCGAGGGAAATAGCTGCAGAAAAGTATTTTGATAATTTAAAGGAAAGCAACTTGATAAAAGATGTATATAAGCTTATAACCTTGGATGATTCAATGGTTCGCTTTACTGTTGTTTTTAACAAACCAGTAAAGTATGAGTTAAAGGAATATAAAAATCCTGCACAAGCAGTTCTCACATTAGATGAGGATAGAGAAAAAACAAATACTACTGTGTATGCCGTAAGAACATCCTCCTATCAATATGGTGAGGAAATTGGAATGGCTGAGGAAGTTCTATTTGATATAGAAGGAAAAAGAATTTTAAAAGATCAAAAGGGAACCTTTTGTGTAGAGGTTGGATATTACAGCACGGAAGAAGAGGCGAATTTAAAGGCAAAAGAATTAGGTGAAAAGTATAGCATGCAGTTTTATGTTGAAAAGAGAGAAACTGTTGAATTACCGAAATATATTAAATAAATAACTTTAATGTTTAGAAGAAATGTATGAATGAATATACCATTGAGGTGACACTTGCTCACAGACAATGGTATATTTATTTTTTTGAGATAACCTAATTATCGAGGGTTTTATTTATTATATATCTAACTTAAGTATGATTTGATTCTTATGTTTGTTTGAAACAATCGTAACAATACGTACAATTACTTGACGATAAAGTCAATTTATACTAATATTGATAAATGAAAGAAAGCACATTATGGTAATTCTAATACTAAAATGAATTAAAAAACAGCGCAGTGGTTTGAATTGCTGTTGGATATTTTTCTTGTTTTTAATAAAAATTAGATGCGAATCCCTGTAAAAGGGTTTGTATATTATAAATGAAGGGAGAAGGTAAGATGAAGAACTCGCCATTTAAGTTTACAACAAAGGCAGCAGTTGCTATGGGAATCGGTGCTGCACTATATGGAGCTCTTGGCTATATAGGAATACCAATAGGACCTAATACCACTCTTAAGCCAGCAATAGCCATACTAACTATATTTGGAGCCATGTTTGGACCAATGGTTGGATTTGTGGTTGGTTTTGTTGGACATGTTATAACCGATATGCTCGCTGGATGGGGCGTATGGTGGGGCTGGGTATTAAGCTCTGCAATAATGGGTCTATTTATGGGACTAGTTTATAGCTACAAGGATTTTGATGTAAATGAAGGAACAGCAGAAAAGAAACATATAATCTATATGATAGTTACCGGAATCATAGGAATAATAGTTGCAATTGTATTTGCTGGAGGTTTTGACATACTTGTAATGGGAGAACCATTTGATAAGATGGTTGTACAGGTTGGAGGAGCAATAATTGCAAACATAGTAGTATTTATTGTAATAGGAGTTCCAGCAGTTTTAGGAATTGCAAAGAGAAACAAGAAGAACTCAAACTTGACTATGGATAAATAAGGAGCCAGGGAATGAAACCAATAATATCTTTTAAGAATTTTAGCTTTAAATATAGAAGTCTATCTGAACCAACTTTAAAGAATATTAACCTGGATGTTTATAAGGGAGAAAGAATTTTAATAGCTGGACCAAGTGGATCCGGCAAATCAACATTAGCCCATTGTATAAATGGGCTAATTCCCTTTGCATACCATGGAGATATACAGGGAGAGGCTTTGGTAAATGGTATAGAGCCGCATAAATCCAGTATATTTGAAATAAGTAAATCCGTAGGGACCATACTTCAGGATCAGGATGGTCAATTTATAGGCTTATCTGTAGGGGAGGATGTTGCATTTGCCTCAGAAAATGAAATGGTTCCACAGGATGTTATGATTAAAGAAGTAAAGACTGCTCTTGATGCCGTTGAAATGAGCGAGTTTGTTAATAAAAGCCCCTATGAACTTTCAGGTGGTCAGAAGCAGAGGGTGTCACTTGCAGGAGTATTGGCTACAGAAGCAGACATACTCTTATTTGACGAACCCCTTGCAAACCTTGACCCTGCAAGCGGTAGAAGAGCTATGGAAATTATAAATGAAATACATAAGAAGACAGGAAAGACAATTATTATAATAGAGCATAGAATTGAAGAGGTTTTAGAGCAGCCTATTGACAAGGTTGTTGTAATAAGTGAGGGAGAAATTAAGGGAATGGGTACCCCAGATGAAATATTGGCCTCAGATATATTGAGGGCATCAGGTCTAAGGGAACCACTTTATATAGAGGCCGCAAAGTATGCTGGCTGCAGGCTTGATGCATCAGATGGGCTGTCGAATATGAAAAACTTAAAGGTAGACAAGTATGAGCTGCCATTAACTTCATGGTACAATTCCGGCGAAAAACTTGAGGAAAGGGAAATAAGAGATGTGGTTTTATCCCTTAAAAATATAAGATTTTCCTATGATGGTATAGAGGAAGTAATAAAGGATATCTCCTTTGATGTACATGAAGGAGAGATAATAGCTATACTTGGAAATAATGGAGCAGGAAAATCTACGATTTCAAATCTTATTACAGGGATAAAAAAGCCTGATAGCGGTAGCATATTATTTTGCAATGAGGATATTAGTTCATGGTCCATTAAAAAGAGGGGACAGCATATAGGCTATGTAATGCAAAATCCAAACCACATGATTACCCAGCACATGATAAAGGAAGAAGTGGGGTTAGGACTTGCTGCTAGAGGAATTGACAGCGTAAAAATCGGTGGAAGGGTAGATGAGGCATTAAGAACTTGTGGACTTTATCCATATAGAAATTGGCCTGTTTCTGCTCTCAGCTATGGGCAGAAAAAAAGGCTCACTATAGCATCAATACTTGCCCTTGAGCCAAAGGTTTTGATACTTGATGAACCGACAGCAGGACAGGATTATAAACATTATACGGAGTTCATGGAATTTATAAAAGAACTTACTAATAAAGGTATAGCTATTATATTGATTACCCATGATATGCATCTGGCTATGGAATATACTGATAGGGCAATTGTAATATCAGAGGGGGGAAAAATAGCCGATGATTTAGTTTCAAGTATACTTACAAATGGGGAGATAATAAGTAAGGCTAACCTTAAAGAAACATCACTATCAAAGCTTTCTGAGATACTTGATATCCATGATCCAAATGGCTTTGTTCAACATTTTATAGATTGTGAAAGAAGGGGGAGAAGACATGCGTAGAACAGGAACCCTTTATATAGAAGAAAATACTTTCTTTCACAGAATGGATGGAAGTATCAAGTTCCTTCTTTTTTTAACCTGGACGGTAGTAACGGTTTTATTTATGGATTTGAGAGTATTTTTAGTTATGCTATTGCTTGGATTTTTGTGCTTAAATATAGCGAGAATCCCCTTTAAGGTTGTAAAGCCACTTCTTTGGGTTATGATTACCTTTAATATTATAAACTCTATCTTTATTCTCCTAATAACTCCAGCATACGGCACGGAGCTTACAGGGACAAGCAGGGCGGTACTTAACCTGGGATATAATACAATAAACCTTGAAACAATAATGTATGTTATAACACTTTCGCTTAAATATGCAAATCTGCTGCCTATGACAATGATATTTATTTTTACTACCCATCCAAGCAGATTTGCAAGCAGCCTTAACAAGTTAGGGCTGCCATACAAGATAGCATATTCTATAAATATAGCATTTAGATATATACCTGACATACAGGAGGAATTTAGGACGATAGTAAATGCTCAGGAAGCCAGAGGTATAAGCTTTAAAAAAGGAGAAGCATCCCTAAAGCAGAGGTTGAAAAACCTGACTTCAATTTTAATTCCCCTTGTTACATCCTCCCTTCAAAGAATTGAGGTTGTAACAAATGCAATGGAGCTAAGAAGCTTTGGAAAGCATAAAAAAAGAACATGGTACAGTGGAACTATGATAAAGAATTCCGATTATATAGTTGCTGCAGCCTGTGCTTTGTTCATAGGGATAGCTATATATTTGAAGATAAAGGTTTTAAATAACTTCTGGTATCCATTTTAAAAACTGATAAATGAGATTAATTATTGAAAAATAGATATAACAATAAGAATGTAAGGAACTCTGCTGAGTATAAGCAGGGTTCTTTTTCTTTGTCTTGAAAGGGCAGCTTATGAAAAAATAAAATAAAAAATATGGTATTAAATGAAATGGAATTTAATATATGTTTATTAATAAGGAACAAGCCTGGAAATAGTATAAGAGATTATTGGGATGAAGGGTGAGAAATATGGAGATGAAGTATGAAAAGGGATGCCTTTTGATTGACTATGGGAAGTATAGTGAGGCGATGGAGATATTTAATGAAATACTTAGGGAGGATGAAAAAAATTATGAAGCCTTGAATAAGGTAGGGGTTATATACGCAAGACAGGGAGATTTAGAAAATGCCCAAAAGCATTTTGAAAAAGTGCTGGATAAAGACAAAAATTATGGACCAGCCCTTGTTAATATGGGGAATGTTTATAAGGAATTAGGGGATGAAGTATCAGCTTTGGAATATTACTCTGAATCAATAAGGCTTGATCCTGATTATTATTTAGCTTACTACAATCTTGGAGTTTTATATAAAGAAAAACAGATGTTTGAGACATATATGAAGTATATGAAGGAGTATAAAAGAAGATATAGGTATCATATGCATAATAGTAACGCATCAAGATATAAAGATTTCTTTTCTCGAAAAAACTTTTTATCAAAATGGATTATACCCATTTTACTAGTAATAGCAGCAATTGTATTAATACAAAGATAGATTAAAGGAACAAAGTATTTGAATCTTTAAGTGAAATTTCAAGAATAGATGGTTTGTCTGTAAATATGAAGCTTTTCTTATATATTATCTATCAAATTAGCTTGATAATACTATAAATTGTGAAGGAGGGTATTACCTTCAAATAATATTTATTATTTATATTAATCGCACTAAAGATTTTACATTAGGTATTGTGCGATTAATGAATCGAGGAATATGATTTCGCATAAATGTTTAGGGTTGAGCAATGTAGAATCATTTATGCGAAACATATAATACCAAAACCATTATTTTAAAGGAGGGAAATAAATGAAAAAACTCTTATCACTGCTGCTTGTTTTTACGCTTCTTTTTGGAGCTGCAGTATCAGTATCTGCGGCTACTAACAGTAAAACAAATGCTCCAGTAATAACAGAGGTTACTAAAACAGGTGTAATCAAACTTTTTAATGCCATTTCAGTTGTTGTTAACGAAGATGGTAAAACAGTTGGCTATACTTTGGCAAAGGATGTCAAGGTAGAACAGATGGGCAACCTAGTTGAATTTATGGAAGTGGCAATTAAGGGACTTAAGATAACTTATAAGGTACAGATGGTTAATGGAAAGCCAAGACATATAACCTATATGGATGTCCCAGCTCCAGGCCTTGATGGAGAGGGATACTTAAGTGCTGGTATAAACAGTCTCTATGAAAAGAAGGAAAAATTGATAGAGGCCGGATATGTACCATTTAATGTGTGCTTGAATAATATTCGTACAAATATTACAGATTCATCACTGGCAGCAGCTGAAATAAAAGGAGATCCAAATGAGACAACAGGAGTGTTAAACCCAAGTATAGTTGATGTAAAGGAAATTGAACCAGAGGAAGACACTGCATATGTCTATAAGAGTGAAAAGAGAGTAGATTTAGGTGACATAAATATCATCAAGGATTCCCTAAAGGTTACTTTAAATGGTAAAGAGCTCAAGGTTATAGATGCAAAAGCTGAATTTAATACTGCAACCCTAGGAGATGAAGTAAAACTTAACTTAGACAAAACATTCTATTACTTAGAGTTTGAGCAGGATCTTCCTAAGGATAATCTTGAGGAAGCTCTTGTTGTAAGTTTCAAGAAGAGTATATATAAAGTAACATCTTCAGAATTTACTACCTATAATGTAAACGATGATGTATATACAGAATTAAACGGTAATGAAGTATCACTTGCAAAGGCTCTTAATAGAGCAAACTATGCATTCATAACAACCAATGGTATGAGTGAGATAATTTATATAAATGCCTTCTATAGAAATCTTGAAGCAGAGGTTGTAAGTATAGTTGATAACAAGATTGGATTTAAGGGATATAAGTTTGGAAAAGCAGCCTTTGAAGACGTTCTTTTCATATCTGAGGATGTTCAGGTAATGAATGCTAAAGGTGAAGCTTTGACAATAGGTGATGTAATGCCAGGAGACGTTATAAAAATAACTGTAGACCCAGCATCAAGATATCAGGTTATCTTGATAGAAAAGAAATAATTAGGATAGGAGGATAATAATGAAAAGGAATAGGTTAGTAATTTGTATACTTTTGACCTTTACTCTAGTTGTAACGTCCTTTGCAGGAATAAATATTGCAAAGGCTGCAGATAAGGATGAGACCTTAACAATCGCAACATTTTCGGATCCAATAGATTTAAACCCAACAGTATCCTCTGATTCTGCATCCTCTGATGTGAATGGATATACATTCGCAGGATTGCTTACAAGAGATTGGAATACAAAAATAGTACCTGATATGGCAGAGAGTATGCCGGTTATATCAAAGGATAATAAGACAATAACATTTAAGCTGAGAAAAGGCTTAAAGTGGAGTGACGGAAAGGATCTTACATCTGAAGATGTTAAGTTTTCATATGAATTTATACTTGATAAAAGAGTTGCATCACCAAGATATTCAGACTTTGAAAGTATAGATAAAATTGAAACAACTGATAAATATACTGTTGTATTCAAGCTAAAACAGCCTGATGCTGCTATTTTACCAAACTTTACATTTGGCTATATTATTCCAAAGCATATATGGGAAAAGGTTGATAGAACAAAGGTTAAACAGGCAGATGCCAATAAAAATCCAGTTGGTAATGGACCATATAAGTTTGTTGAGTGGAAACCAGCAGAAAGAGTTGTTTTAGAAGTAAACCCATATTATTATGGGAGAACACCAAAAATAAAGAGAATAGTTATGTCAATAACCCCATCACAGGCAGTTGCTATGGTTAAGGCTGAAACTGGAGAGGCTGACTTGGTTGCTATACCTGAATCAGATATTGCAAGAATGAAGACTAAATCAAATCTTAATGTTTATGTATATGATAGAGCAGCATTTGACTGCATACTATACAACCTAAAGACTCCATATTTTTCAGACAAGAGAGTAAGACAGGCAATAACACATGCTATGAACAAGGACGCTATAGTAAAGGGAATATATAAGGGTGTTGCAAAGGTTGCAGAGAGCTCATACCATCCAAGACTTTGGGCATATTCAAACAACGTTCCAAAGTATACCTATAGCCTCACAAAGGCTAAACAACTTCTAGATCAAGCAGGCTGGAAGATGGGTAAGAGCGGAGTAAGAGAGAAAAACGGAAAGAAGTTCGAATTTGTTCTTCTTACAAACAAGGGAAACATAATGAGGGAAAAACTCATTGTTGTTGTTCAAACTCAATTAAGACTTGTAGGAATTAAGGCAGAGCCTAGAATATTAGAGTGGAACACCTTCCTCAACAAATATGTTACTCCAGGTAAGTTTGATGCATATGTAGGGGGATTCTCAACTGCTCTTGATGGCGATCAAACAGCATTCTATCATAGTGACAGAGAAAAATCCTATTTTAACAAAGGCTTCTATAAAAATGCAAGAGTTGATGAGCTTCTCGATAAGGCCAAATTGACATTTGATGAAAAGGAGCAAAAGAAGATGTATGCAGAGGTTCAAAAGCTAGTTGCTGAAGACCAGCCAATGACCTTTATATGCTATCGAAGAAGCGCTACTGTAGTTAATAAAAGGGTAAAGAATACTAAGTATGTAGACCTTCTTGGAGCTAACGATGGATATCTTGATTGGACTCTTACCAAGTAAAGGTAAAGACTGAAGAGATAATTTTATATAAGGGTATACGATGCAAAAGCATCGTGTACCTTTATTTTAAAGGAGGTTTAAGCATGTTCAAATATATATTGAAAAGAATACTTCAAGCTATACCACTCCTTATAATAATCACTATAATAACCTTTGTAATAATAAATCTTGCACCTGGAGATCCAATATATATGTTTATAAACCCTGAAACAGCAAGTAGTGTCGATGTTGAAGCAATTAGACATAACCTTGGATTAGATCAGCCTCTTCCAATAAGATATATAAGATGGCTTGGGAGTTTGTTGAAGCGTGATTTAGGGACATCCTTTCTACATAGCAGACCGGTTTGGGATTTAATTAAAGAAAGAATTCCAGCAACATTGACACTTGCTTTAGTGGCAACTATTTTTTCATTTATAGTGGCTATACCTGCTGGAATAATATCCGCCTTAAAAAGAAATACGCCCATTGATTATTTCTTTTCTACAATCTCCTTTATTGGAGTTTCATTACCAAGCTTTTGGTTTGGATTAATGCTTATTCTTTTATTTAGTTTAAAATGGGGAGTGTTACCCTCAGGAGGATTAAGAGAAAACTTTGAGCAGTTTGTTTTTGTGGACAGACTTAAGCATATAATACTTCCTGCAATTGTTCTTGGTACAGGAAGTATGGCATCAAAGATGAGATATATGAGAAGTTCCATGTTGGAAGTAATAAGACAGGATTATATAAGAACTGCAAGAAGTAAAGGTTTATCGGAGAGAAAGGTAATATTTAAGCATGCCCTTAGAAATGCATTATTACCTATAATAACAATATTGGGCTTGATAATACCAGGACTTTTAAGTGGAGCAGCCATAACAGAACAAATTTTCTCATGGCCAGGAATAGGAAGACTTGCAGTTGAAGCAACATTTATGAGGGATTACCCGGTTATGATGGGTACAACCATTGTTTCCTCGGTGCTGGTTGTTCTCGGAAGTCTCATAGCAGATATACTTTATGCAGTTGCTGACCCGAGAATAAAATATAACTAGGGAGGGTGGTTGTATGGAAGATATTAATTTGAATCAAAAAGATCAAGAAAATGATATTCTCGCTGAGAGCTTTGAATATAGTGATACCTTTTCTAAGAAGCTAAAGATATTTTGGAGGAGATTTAGAAAAAATAAGTTTGCAGTGGCAGGGCTTATAATACTTATAATTTTATACTCTCTTGCGATATTTGCTCCTTTAGTAGCACCTTATAATCCAGAAGGAAGTGCAGATGATATTTTATTTATCGATAGGGCGCCAAGCTATAGAGCATATAAGGAAATAAATATGGAGGGAGAAGAAGTTATCTATAAGCCCAATATATTTGGAAGAGATGAGCTTGGAAGAGATGTATTTTCAAGATCTCTTTATGCAGGTAGAATATCCCTTACTGTTGGGTTTGTATCTGTAAGTATATATATAATCATAGGAACTATATGGGGAGCAATTGCAGGTTACTATGGGGGCTGGGTTGACAATATAATGATGAGAATAGTAGATGCTATCATGGCTATACCAACAATGATGCTTTTAATCACAGTTATGGCTATATTTAAACCAAGCCTATATAACGTAATGATAGTAATAGGAATAACAGGTTGGACAGGTATTGCACGATATGTTAGAGCTGAGTTTTTGAGCCTCAAAAAGAGGGACTTTGTTGAGGCGGCAAGATGTATAGGAGCTAAAAATTCAAGAATAATATTTAAGCATATTCTTCCTAATTCAACTGCGCCTATAATAGTTGCAGCAACTATGGGTATTGCAGGAGCAATACTTACAGAATCAGGCCTAAGCTATTTTGGGTTAGGGGTTCAGCCTCCTACGGCAAGCTGGGGCAATATGCTGACAAATGCTCAGGAGCTAAGTACAATGGTTGATGCACCCTGGAAGGCATTTTACCCAGGAATGCTTATATTTATAACGGTTTTATCCTTTAACTTTGTTGGTGATGGACTTCGTGATGCACTTGACCCAAGACTGAAACAATAGGGGGGTGGCTGTATGGAAAAGTTGTTAGATATAAAAAACCTAAAGACATATTTTTATACAGAGGATGGAGTTGTTCCTGCAGTTGATGGAGTGAGCTTTTATGTAAAACCAGGAGAAACCCTTGGCATTGTTGGAGAATCGGGATGTGGGAAAAGTGTTACATCTCTATCAGCCATGAGGCTTATTCCAAACCCGCCAGGTAAAATATTAGAGGGAAGTGAAATAAACTTTGATGGCATGAATTTAATGGGGTTGTCAGAAAGGGAAATGAGAAAAATAAGAGGGAATGAAATATCCATGATATTTCAAGAACCTATGACATCATTAAACCCGGTTTTAAAGATAGGAGGTCAGCTTTCAGAGGTACTTATACTCCATCAGAAAATGTCAAAATCAAATGCAAGGGATAAAGCAGTAAATATGCTTAAGCTTGTTGGCATACCAAGACCTGAAAAGGTTATTGATGAGTATCCGCATATTTTAAGTGGAGGCATGCGACAAAGAGCGATGATAGCAATGGCTCTTGCATGTAATCCAAAGCTTTTGATAGCAGACGAGCCTACAACAGCTCTTGATGTTACTGTTCAAGCTCAGATACTTGAGCTTATGAGGGAACTTAAAGAAAAGATAAATTCATCAATAATGCTTATAACTCACAACCTTGGAGTTGTTGCTGAAACCTGTGATAGAATTATCGTTATGTATGCGGGAAAGATAGTCGAAGAAGGGGATGTAAAATCTATATTCGATAATCCTCTTCATCCATATACTAAAGGACTTCTATATTCTATTCCTTCCTTAGAGGTAAAACAAAAGAAGCTTGACTCCATACCAGGAGTTGTTCCTAATCCCCTTAACATGCCAAAGGGATGTAGATTTTCCCCAAGATGCAGCAAAGCAATGAAGATATGCAGGGAGAAGGAACCTGATACATTTGTTTTAGGAGATGAAAGAAAGGTTAGCTGCTTCCTATATAGTATTAAGGGAGGTGCTGAATAATGGAAAAACTCATAGAGGTAAAGGATCTAAAGAAGTATTTTCCTATAAAAGGAGGATTCTTTAATAGAACCATTGCCCAATTAAAGGCAGTAGATGGGGTGAACTTTTTTATAGAAAAGGGTGAAGTTCTAGGACTTGTAGGAGAATCTGGATGTGGTAAGACAACAGTGGGAAGAACTATATTAAGGCTTCATGAGCCAACGCAAGGAGAAATTTATTTCGGTGGGGAGAATATATGTGGACTAGATAATGAAGTTTTAAGAAAAAGAAGAAGGGATATGCAGTTGATATTTCAAGACCCATACTCTTCATTAAATCCGAGAATGACTGTTGGAGATATAGTTGGTGAACCTCTTTTAATACATGATAAGGGAGTTAAGCTTGGCCAAAGAAATGAAAGGGTTAAGGAGCTTTTGCAGCTAGTCGGATTAAGTCCATTTCATATTAGAAGGTATCCTCATGAATTTAGCGGAGGCCAAAGACAGAGAATTGGTATTGCAAGAGCACTTGCATTGAACCCGAAGTTTATTGTATGTGATGAAGCAGTTTCTGCCCTTGATGTGTCAATACAGGCTCAGATTATAAATTTATTTGAAGAGTTAAAGGAAAAGTTGGGCCTTACATATATGTTTATATCCCACGATTTAAGCGTAGTTAAGCATATATCTGATAGAATAGCTGTTATGTATCTTGGTAAAATAGTTGAAATGTCAGATTCTGATAAGCTTTTTGAAAAACCCCTGCACCCATATACCCAAGCACTGCTTTCTGCAGTTCCTATAGCTAATCCTGGACGCAAGAAGACGAGGATTGTTTTACAGGGAGATGTTCCATCACCTGTAAATACTCCTGCTGGATGTGTTTTCTCCCTTAGGTGCAGACAATGTATGAAAATTTGCAAGGAAAAGGAGCCTATGCTTACTAATGTTGGAGATGAAAGATATGTAGCATGTCATCTGATAAATAAGGCGTATTAAAGAAAATAACTTTTAAAAGTGCCAGGCACATGGCAAGTGGCAAGTTGAATAAAGCCTAATGTTCTAGGATTTATTCAACTTGCCACTTGCCATGTGCCTGGTACTATTCAAGAACCCCAGGATCCTTGCATAGTGATTTTACTGAGTAGGAATGCTTTCACCTATAAGCTGATAAGCCATAATCATATTTCCTGATATTGCATTTAAAAGCTCTTCATCAGGAATTATAAGCCATTTGCCATTACTTTTATATAGTACAATTTCTATGTTTGAATCCATCATAGGGGTATTTGAATCCGAAAGTGTTTTGGAAAAGTATTCCTTTACCATTTTATCCATTGCTTCATCGCTGCTATTTTGAAGATCCCCTTCCATAAGCTTAGGAACGACTTCTTCGGTCATTTTTAAAAAATCTATATGTTTTATGGTTAAGGTTGCCTTTTTATAGTCCTTTTCAATATCTTCAATAGATGAAATATTATATTCCATCTTTGAAAAGGTTTTGCCTGCAAGCTCCTTTTGATAATCATCTTCGAAGATAAATATAGAATTTATAAAATCAGAACTATTCTTATCTCTGTTTAAACAATCAGTTGCATTTTTAATATCCATTTTTATAGTTGAATCAAGAAAGGTTTTTACAGTTGATTCGGGGGTGTTTTTCGAACATGAAGAAAGTAGAAAAAGCATAAGAATCAAGCAGGACCATAATTTTTTTGCTCTTGTATTCATAGAATCACCTCAGAAACTATATTATAGAAACCTTATATTTAGGTTGTCTACAATACAGTTTATTCAGAAAAGGCTTTGCTTAAAACTATATTTTTTTTAATATCCTCTATAATCTCCTGTATTATCTCTTTTATTTCAAGATTTCTTGTACCGGGTATATAAATTCCATGTTTTTGAAGAGGAATTATATATTTGGTACATTCCATTTTAAAAATTGCTTGAGAAATTTTTGGAGTTATTTCACCGTTTATTCCTCCGCTTACCATAATTCCTATAGGGCCTATTATGCAGTCAACTTTTTGGGTGCTGCAGAAGGTACAAATAGCACTTTCACCTGTTATTCCAACCCTGGCACCAGAGCGTACCATTTTGGCTGTTGCTACAGAATTAGTTCCTAGGGCCAATATGTATATATCCTCCTTTATTTCTCTTAATAACTTTTTAATGATTGTTTGACCAAGACCTGCTCCTTGGGCATCTATAATTGCAATTTTCATAACTAATCCTCCAATATATGGGACGTGATAGAAAAAAAGGTAACATATGTTAATAATATTTTATATCTATATATACTATTTTGAAGCAAATATATCATTGTGTAAAGCTTATCAAGGATAAAAAACACAGAAAACAGCCCCATTGTTTAAGCAAAATAAATAATTGGACAGAAATAATTAAAAATATTAATAGAATATTAACTAAATGTAACATATAAAAGAAGATGTTAAGAATGCTATACATTTAAAAAAATAGCAGGATTTTGTAATTTTTCAGAGAATATTTAATAATAAATTACAAAGCTTTGCAGTGGATTAACAAATGTTAATAAATGGATACAAACATTTTAACTAATGTTAACATTATCTGTAAAAGCTACTCAATTATATGAAGGGGGAATTACTTAATGAAAAACAAAAAATGGATGGCACTTCTATTAACTCTTGTTTTAGCCCTTTCCTTTGGACTAGCAGGATGTGGTGGAGAAAAAGGAGCCAAGACAGATGCTGATCAGCATTTAAATGTTTCCATGGTTAACCCAAGAACTTTTGACTATCAGAAGGCAACTGACTCAAGTTCAAACCAGATTATAACAATGGTTATGGATGGACTTACAAGAATATCAAATGATGGAACAAATGATAAGATTGATCCAGCAATAGCTGAAAAGTGGGAAACTTCAGAGGATGGAAAGGTTTGGACATTCCATCTTAGAGATGCAAAGTGGACAGACGGAGAAGCAGTAACTGCAAAGCAGTTTGTTGATGGTTGGATAAGACTACTTGATCCTCAAAAGGCATTTGACTATGCTTCATTCTTATTTGATATAGTTGGAGCTCAGGAGTTCAATGCTGGACAGGGTAAGGCAGAAGACGTTGGAATCAAGGCTGTTGATGATAAGACATTCGTAGTTACATTAAAGGCTCCAGTACCATATTTCATTCAGCTTACCGCATTTAAGAATCTTTACCCAACAAGACTTGATATAGTTGAGAAGGCTGGAGACAAATATGGAGTAGACCCAATGAAGATGGCATTCAATGGACCATTCCTTATAAAGGAATATTCAAAGGGAGCAAAGATAATATTTGAAAAGAACCCAAATTACTGGGATGCAGATAAGGTTAAGCTACAGACTGTTACTATGACATATATTGAAGAAGAAGCTTCAAGAATGCAGATGTTCCAATCTAAGCAGATTGATATAAGTGGAGCTAGAGGAGATTATGCTAAAAAGTTTGCTGATATGGCAGATAAGGGAGAACTTGATAAGACATTTGGATATGCTCCAACAACATACTATGTAATATTCAACTGCCAGACAGGTGGAACATCTAAAATATTTATGAGTCCAAAGGTAAGACTTGCATTTGCACTTGCTCTTGATAGAGAAGATTATGTAAACAACATATACAGAAGAGGATATGTTGCACAGGGATTAATACCTCCAACACTTATGATTGGAGATAAGGAATACAGAAAAGAAGTTCCAGAGCAGTTTAAGGAATTAATTGATAAGAAAACAGATGTTAAGGCTTTATTACAGGAAGGATTAAAGGATCTTGGAATGGATCCAAACGCACAGTATACAGTTAAGTACCTTGATAATGGAACAGATTCAACTTCAAAGCTAATACAAGAATGGTACAAGGCACAGTGGGAAAAGGCACTTGGAGTTAAGGTTGAGCTTGATGTATGTGCTGATGAACCACAATACTGGGAAAGAGTTGACAACATGGAATATGACATTTGTACTTATGGATGGGGTGGAGACTTCAACGACCCAGAAACATTCTTCAACCTATTCACAACTGGAAACAGCAACAACCCAGGAAAATGGGTTAGCCCAGAATATGATGATTTATATAAGAAATCAAAGGCAACTGCAGACAACAATGAAAGACTTGAATTATTCAGACAGATGGAAAAGATTCTTCTTGTTGACCAGTGTGCTATAGCACCTATGTACTATGGAGATACAAGATCATTTAGACATCCATATGTTAAGGGAGTACAGTACACAATGTTTGGACCAGCAGTAGAATACAAATACGCATATACAGCAGGAAGAAACTAATATAGATTAATAAGAGGGCTGTTTCTTATGGGAGCAGCCCTTTATTAAGGAATATAGAAATTTAATATGGAATTTTTAATATTAAGCGCGCTGTTATAAATTTATAACAGCGCGCTTAATATTTGTAATATAAAATCTAATCTCATAAAAGATTTTTTAAATTAGGTTATATTTTAAACAATAGTTAACATATGGAAGGGAAACGTAGCGTTATGACGAATAATAGTGTCAATAAGGTGATATATCTGCGTAAATAAAGCAAAGCTGAATTAATTAGTTTTATGTTTTTAACTTAGCCTAATAATTGCCATGTGCAGTTATTATATAAAGATATAATTAAAGGGGGAATAGCTTAATGAAAAACAAAAAGTGGATGGCTCTTGTACTGACATTAGTAATGATTTTTTCATTCGGTCTTGCAGGATGTGGAGGAGGAAAGGTAAAGGTCGATGATGACCAGCATCTTAACCTCTCAATGACAACACCTAGAACTTTTGACTATCAGAAGGCTACAGACTCAAGTTCAACTCAGATTATAACAATGATTATGGATGGACTAACAAGAATAGTTAATGACGGAAATGGAGATAAAATAGAAGCTGCTCTTGCTAAGGAATGGACAACTTCCGAGGATGGAAAGGTTTGGACATTTAAGCTAAGAGATGCAAAATGGTCAGATGGAGAAGCAGTAACTGCACAGCAATTTGTTGATGGCTGGATAAGACTTCTTGAACCAGATAATGCATTTGATTATGCTTCATTCCTATTTGATATAGTTGGAGCAAAGGAATTCAACGCTAAGCAGGGTAAGGCTGAAGATGTAGGAATAAAGGCTGTTGATGATAAGACCTTTGAAGTTACATTAAAAGCCCCGGTTCCATACTTTATACAGCTAACTCCATTTAAAAACCTTTTCCCTGTTAGAAAGGATATAATCGAAAAGGCTGGAGACAAGTATGGAGTAGACCCATTACAGATGGTATTTACAGGATGTTTCCTTATAAAGGAATATGCAAAGGGAGCAAAGATAGCATTTGAGAAAAACCCAAATTACTGGGATGCAGATAAGGTTAAACTTCAGAAGATTAACATGACATATATTGAAGAGGAAGCTTCAAGAATGCAGATGTTCCAAGCTAAGCAGATTGATATGACAGGAGCTAGAGGAGAATATGCTGATAAATTCTCAAAGCTAGCAGAAAGTAAGCAACTTGATAAAACTTATGGCTATAGTCCAGCAACATATTATGTTATATTCAACTGTGAGACAGGTGGAGCAGCAAAGATATTCACAAATGCAAAGGTAAGACTTGCCTTTGGACTTGCACTTGATAGAGAAGACTATATAACTAATATCTACAAGAGAGGATATGTTGCACAAGGATTAATTCCTCCAACACTTATGATTGGTGAAAAGGAATACAGAAAAGAAGTTCCAGAGCCATTTAAGGAATTAATCGACCAGAAAACAGATGTAAAGGCTTTATTCCAGGAAGGTATAAAGGAACTTGGAATGGATCCCAATGCACAGTATACAGTTAAGTACTTAGACAATGGTACAAGCTCAACAGACAAGATATTCCAAGATTGGTATAAGGCTCAGTGGGAAAATGCACTTGGTGTTAAGGTAGAAATAGATGTATGTGCCGATGAACCACAGTATTGGGAAAGAGTAGACAATATGGAATATGACATTTGTACTTATGGATGGATCGGAGACTTTAACGACCCAGAAACATTCTTCAATCTATTTACAACTGGAAACAGCAACAACCCAGGAAGATGGACTAGCCCAGAATATGATGACCTCTATAAGAAGACAAAGGAAACAGCAGATAATAATGAAAGACTTGAACTCTTCAGACAGATGGAGAAAATTCTTCTTGTTGACAAGTGTGCTATATGTCCAACAAGCTATGGAGATGTTAGGGCATTTAGACAGCCATATGTTAAGGGTGTAATGTATACTATGTTTGGATCAACTGAATATAAGTATACATATACATCAGGAAGACAATAATAAATATTTATAAAGAAGGAGCTGCTTCAATAAAGAAGCAGCTCCTTTGCTAATAATGAACAAGTCAGTAATGAATTGTAAAAATATTAATAGAATCCTTGATATTTGCCATGAATTTTATAATTGCTTAACAATTGGAGGAATATAGAAGTTTAGGAAGAATATATTTAAAAAGGAAATGATAAATGTGGTAGATAACTGTATTATGCAGTTATTATAAAAAATCATAAGGGGGAATAATTTAATGAGAAGTAGAAAGTGGATGGCTATTCTACTAACATTGGTAATGGCTTTGTCACTTGGCCTTACCGGATGTGGTAACAAGGTAAAAATGGACACAGATCAGTATCTTAATATTTCAATGACCAATCCTAGAACCTTTGACTGGAATAAGGCAACAGATATGACATCATTCCAAGCGTTAAACTTCTTAACTGATGGACTTACAAGAATAGTTGTTGGTGAGAATGGACTAGATGAAATGGAACCTGCCCTTGCAAAGGAATGGACGACTTCTGAGGATGGAAAAGTTTGGACGTTCAAACTAAGAGATGCAAAGTGGACTGATGGAGAAGCTGTAACAGCACAGCAATTTGTAGATGGATGGATAAGACTTCTTGATCCTAACAATGCATTTGACTATGCATCATTCTTATTTGATGTTGTTGGAGCTAAGGAATTTAATGGTGGACAGGGTAAAGCTGAAGATGTAGCAGCTAAGGCAGTTGATGACAAAACCCTGGAAGTTACATTAAAGGCTCCAGTTCCATATTTTATACAATTAACCGCATTTAAATCATTATTCCCTATAAGAAAAGACATAATAGCAAAGCTAGGAGATAAGTATGGTGTTGACCCAATGCAGATGGTATTTAATGGACCATTTATTATGAAGGAATATACAAAGGGTGCAAAGATAATATTTGAAAAGAACCCAACATACTGGGATGAAAAGAATGTTAAACTACAGAAGGTAGAAATGACATATATTGAAGAAGAAGCTTCAAGAATGCAGATGTTCCAGTCAAAACAGCTTGATATATCTGCTGCAAGAGGAGATTATTATACAAAGTTCAAAGCTATGGCAAAGGAAGGAAAGCTTGATATGACAGAAAGCTATGACCCATCAACTTATTATATTATATTCAACTGTGAAAATGGTGGATCAAGTAAACTATTCTTAAATCCAAAGGTTAGACTTGCTTTTGCTCTTGCACTTGATAGAGAGGACTATATAAATAATATCTTTAAGAGAGGATATGTTGCACAGGGCTTAATTCCTCCAACACTTATGATCGGCGAAAAGGAATACAGAAAGGAAGTTCCAGAGCCATTTAAGGAATTAATGGATAAGAATACAGATGTAAAGGCTTTATTTAAAGAAGGCTTAAAGGAACTTGGAATGGATCCAGAGGCACATTATACAGTTAAGTATCTTGACAATGGCACAAGTGCAACTGACAAGATATTCCAGGATTGGTATAAGGCTCAGTGGGAAAATGCTCTTGGAGTTACTATAGAACTTGATATATGTGCTGATGAACCACAGTATTGGGACAGAGTTGATAACATGGAATATGACCTTTGTACTTATGGATGGGGTGGAGACTTTAATGACCCAGAAACATTCTTCAACCTGTTCACAACTGGAAACAGCAATAACCCAGGAAGATGGACTAGTCCAGAATATGATGATCTCTATAAGAAGTCAAAAGCAACTGCAGATAATAATGAAAGACTTGAGTATTTCAGACAGATGGAAAAGATTCTTCTTGTTGACAAGTGTGCTATAGCACCTATGTACTATGGAGATAAGAGAAGCTTTAGACATCCATATGTAAAGAACGTTATGTATACTTTATTTGGTTCAATAGAATATAAGTATGCATATACTGAGGGAAGACAATAATATAGAGTAGTATAGTATAAATTATAAACCAGCTGTCATCTTGCTTTGATGACAGCTGGTTTTCTAAGTATCAAGTACACAGCAGGCAGCAAGTTAGGCAGCCTAACTTGCTGCCTGCTGTGTACTTGATACTTTTAGTATAGGTAAAATAATATTCATAGATATGAAAATATTTCATTGAAAATATGGACTTAAGCTAATATTTGCAATATAATGAAATTGTGTGAATACTTTGAAAAGCACCGAGAAAGGATGAAGGCTTTTGGTGGATATAGGCAAAAAGATAAAAGAGTTAAGAACAACAAAGAACTTAACTTTAAAGGAGTTAAGTGAAAAAACAGGTCTTTCAACAGGGTTTCTATCCCAGCTTGAAAGGGGTCTGACTACAGCAGCAATAGATACTTTGGAAAGGATTTCTGAAGCCCTTGGTGTTGATTGGAGATATTTTTTTGCAGCACCGAAGGAAAGAAAGGAATGTGTAGTTAGAAGCTATGAAAGGCAGATATTTCTGTCAGAGGATTCAAAGTTTATACATTATCATCTTTCTAATGATATCAGGAATATGGAAATGCTTCCAAGAATGATAGAGGTGCTTCCAAGCAGCAGGGAAGAAAATGTTGAACTGTATAACCATGAAGGAGAAGAATTTATACATATCCTTGAAGGCATTTTAACACTTTTTGTTGGAGAACGGAGGTACGAGTTATACCCTGGAGATAGTGCACATGTACATTCCAGTATGAATCACAATTGGGCTAACTATACCAATAGGATGGTAAAGTTAATTTCTGTGAACACTCCAAATAAGTTTAAGGAATAATCCGTAATTATTTATAAAAATTCAAGGTAATATATTTGCAGTCCTGGATTATTTCCAGGGAAATAGAGTTTAAGTAATATCTAAAGGAGAGTAGCTATGGGAGATAAAAAAGATAAAAAAGATAAAAAAGGGCTGTATGCAGACTTGGCGCTTCTATTTGTAACGATTATATGGGGAAGTGGATTTGCAGCAACAAAGGTAGGTTTAAAGTATATTTCGCCGCATTACATGATGGCAATAAGATTTTCATTATCCTTTGTACTAATGTCAATTGTCTTTTGGAAAAAGCTGAAGACAATTACTAAGAAGGATTTAATAGCAGGAGTAGTAGTAGGTTTTGTATTATATATGGGTTTTTCTCTTCAAACAGTTGCAGCACAATATACAAATGCTTCGAAACAGGCTTTCCTTACAGCAACATATGTTGTTATGGTACCTTTTATGTATTGGGCTGTTAAGGGCAAAAGACCTGATAGATATGAGATTGCAGGAGTCCTTCTATGTTTTATAGGAGCAGCAATGTTATCACTTAATGGAGGCATTAGAATAAGTATAGGCGATAGTCTCACACTGATTTGTGCAATATTCTTTGCAGCGCATATAGTAGCAATTGGCTATTTTATAGAAAAGCATGACCCAATAATACTAACAATACTTCAGGTTGGAGTATCAGCGGTATTATCTATTATTTCAGTACTAATATTTGAAAAAGCACCCCTTGTAATAAATCCAAAGGGAATTGCTGCAACACTTTATCTTGCTGTTTTTAGTACGCTTATAGCTTTTTTAATTCAAAATGTTGCACAGAAATATACATCATCAACTAGAGCCGCAATAATAATGAGTATGGAATCTGTATTCGGAACTATATTTCCAGTTATATTCCTAGGGGATGTGTTTACAATAAAGATGGTTTTTGGCTGTATATTGATATTTGCAGCAATAATAACTGCAGAAACGAAGTGGAAATTTAGGCATTTTCAAAAATCATAATATTTTAAAATATAGGTTGGGGAGTAATTTATCAACAATATAGGTGGTGGGTTCGATGGATATCAATAAAATACCATTTAGCAGATTCAATTCATTTCTTACAATATCTCCATTATGGAATGATGATGGGTTCCTTTACATAAGAACTGTAAGGGGAGGAGATATGGATTCAGACTGTGGGAAAGTATTTAAAATATGTACATTAAATTCTAATGGGGAAATTATCCCATATAGAGTGATAATGTCTGAAATTGAACTTGTTCTTGAAACAGACTGTGGAAGGGTTCGAATATGTTTTGAAGATGGAAATACAATAAGGCTGTTTGGGGAAAATATTACATTGAGGCTTGAAATGAGTAGTGGAAGCTATGATAATGCAATTCCTTTTGGCAATAACAGGTTTAAGGTTAACTGTTTTAAGCATGATATAAAATTTATTGTTGAAGCTATTGAGGGATCTCTTAGTGTAGATGCTCCATGGGAAGGAATACGTTCTAAATATGTAAAGATGGATTTTACACCAAAAGAAGGAGTGAGATGTTTCCATGGAGTAATTGAGGAATTCAAGCCTGTATGGAAAGAAAGAAAATATGAAGGAAGCTATGAAAGCTGCTTAAACAGTGTTAAAGTGGATTATGAAGAGTGGGTTGATAAGATACCACAAGTGTTGGAAGAATTTGAACCTGGAAGAAGGCTTGCATCATACATAACATGGTCCTGTGTGGTGCCCAAAACAGGAAGGCTTACAAGGCCTGCAATGTACATGTCAAAAAACTGGATGACAAACATATGGAGCTGGGATCACTGCTTTAATGCAATGGCTCTGATAAAAAATCACCCTGACCTTGCATGGTCTCAGTTTATGATTCCATTTGATTTGCAGGATGAGAGCGGTCTTCTACCTGACTTTGTAAATGATAAGTATGAATATTTCAGCTGCACAAAGCCTCCGATACATGGTTGGACACTTAACTGGATGATGGAGGAAAATCCAGAGTTCTTTACACATGAAAAGCTTAAGGAGATTTATATACCCCTTGTGAAATGGACGGAATATTGGTTTAAGTATACAACGGATGGAATAGATAATGTTCCAACCTACAGCCATGGAAATGATGCAGGTTGGGATAACAGTACCGCTTTTATAAATGGAGCTCCGTTAAAAAGTCCTGATTTACTGTCCTTTTTAATACTTCAAATGAAAACCCTTGAGAAACTTTCAATAATGCTTGGAATTGATGGGGAAGCGGAAGTATGGAAAAAAAGAAAAGAAGAAACTGTAAAACTGCTTATAGATTACTTTTGGGAAAAAGACAGATTCATACCTAAAAGGGAAGGCTGCACTGCAAAGGACTTTGATGGTGATAGTCTCATAATGCATGTACCTATAGTTTTAGGAGAGCTCCTGCCGTGTGAAATAAGGGATATTCTAATTCAGGGTATAAGGGAAGAAGGAAGATTTTTAACTCCCTATGGCCTTGCTACAGAAAGCCTTAAGAGCAAATACTATAAGGATGATGGATACTGGAGAGGCCCTATATGGGCACCTTCAACAATGCTTATAGTTGATGGACTTAAGAGAGCAGGAGAGGATGAGCTTGCAAAGGATATTGCATTAAGGTATGTAAAGATGGCTAATAGAAGTGGAATGGCGGAAAATTTTAATGCAAAAACAGGAGAAGGGCTTAGAGACAAAGCCTTTACATGGACATCAAGTGTATACTTAATATTAGGTAGTAAATATATAAATCGCAATAAGGATTTTAAATAAGGTATATTGTGATTTATGAATCAAGGAATGTGATTTCGCATAAATGTTTAGGGTCAAGCAATGTAGAATCATTTATGCGAAACATATAGAATAATAATCAGTTAGGAGTGATAACATGAATATTAAGGAAAGAGTAGAGGTATTAAGAAGCCTTATGAAGCAGAACGGTATGGATGCTTACATCATACCAAGCTCTGACCCGCATCAAAGCGAATATGTTGCAGAGCATTGGAAGGCTAGAGCATGGATATCAGGCTTTACAGGCTCTGCAGGAACTGTTGTTATAACAATGAATGATGGAGGACTATGGACTGATGGAAGATACTTCATACAGGCTGAAAAGCAGCTTGAGGGCTCTGGAATAAGACTCTTTAAGATGGCTCAGCCAGGAGTGCCAACCTATACAGAATGGCTACTAGACACCCTAAGGGATGGAGGGTGTGTTGGCTTTGATGGAAAGCTATTTGCAGCATCAAGGGTAAGAGAAATGACTGAGCTTTTTAATAAAAAGGGAATAAAGATAAATAAGGAGCATGACCTGATAGACTGCATATGGAAGGATAGACCTGAAGTGCCTGCAAATCCTATAATAATTCATGATGTAAAGTTTGCAGGAAAATCAGCTAAGGAAAAACTGGATGAAGTTAGAGCAGAAATGAAGAAAAAGGGAGCAGGCTTCTATGTAATAAGCAGCTTGGATGATATAGCATGGCTCTTAAATATAAGGGGAAATGATGTGTTAAATAACCCTGTTGTAACCTCACATGTACTTGTTACAATGAATGAAGCACTTCTATTTATAGATAAAAGAAAAGTAGATAAGGATGCAGTAAAGGAGCTTTCACTAAGCAGAATAAAAGTTTTACCTTATGAGAGCATAGAGGAGCATATTTCAAGGATTGCTTCCAAAGAGACTGTACTTTTAGATGGCGACAGAGTTAACAGTAAATTATACGATGCGATAAACAAGGATTGCAAAAGGGTTGAAGAGCCTAATGTAACAACAAAGCTAAAGGCGATTAAAAATGATGTTGAAATAAAGAATCTTAGAAGATGTCTTGTAAGAGACGGAGTTGCAATGGTCAAATTCCTTTACTGGTTGGATGAGAATATCGGAAAGACTGAAATAACTGAAATATCAGCATCAGATAAGCTTGAGGAATTAAGAAGTCAGCAGGATTATTACATGGGATTAAGCTTTGATACCATTGGAGGATATAAGGAACATGCTGCAATGATGCACTATAAGGCTACCAAGGAGAGTGATTACTCCTTAAAGGCAGAGGGAATGTTCCTTGTAGATTCAGGTGGACAGTATCTTGATGGAACAACTGATATTACAAGAACTATTGTTTTAGGGAAATTAACAGAAGAGGAAAAACGCGATTTTACCCTTACATTAAAGGGAAACATTGCGCTATCAAGAGCTGTATTTTTACATGGCTCAACTGGTTCAAACCTTGATATTTTAGCTAGACTTCCTTTATGGGAGCAGGGAATAGATTACAAGTGTGGTACAGGTCATGGAGTAGGATTCTTCCTAAATGTTCATGAGGGACCGCAGGGCTTTAGACAGACTCCAAACAACATAACCATGGAAAAGGGAATGATAGTAACTAATGAACCTGGAGTTTACAAGGAAGGAAAGCATGGAATAAGAATAGAAAACATGCTCCTTGTTGTGGAGGGACAGGAAACAGAGTTTGGACAGTTTATGGGCTTTGATGCCATTACATACTGCCCAATTGATCTTGATGGAGTTGAACCATCACTTCTTTCAGACAATGAAAGACAATGGCTCAATGATTATCATAAAAAGGTATATGATGAGCTTTCACCTTATCTTAATGCTTCTGAAAAAGAATGGCTTAAGAGGGAAACAAGAGAGATATAAATGCTAGGCGATTAAAGAAATGCCATGGACTTGGCTGTGTTAAGCTCGGTCCGTGGCATTTCTTTTTTATATTTAAATAAATATAAATCAAAAATTCTATTACATTTTGTCTTTTAAACATCCTAAGGTCGGATCAATGCTGTAGGGCTGTTTAAAAAGACAAAATGTAAAGAATTTTACGATTTATATATAGATACTTTTCTAGAGTTTTTTCCTGAGCTTTCTACTGTATCCAACAATGCACTCATTATATCTCCTGGGTTATACTTAAGAAGCTTGACAGTATCTGATGAATTGAAGAAGGTGTTTCTAGTTTGAAGCTCCACAAAGCCAATGGGCTCCAGACCGCCTTCCTTGCCTCCTAACCAATGCTTAAGCTTAAGAATAGCCATTATGGCTTTTGCTAGGAAATTAGGAATTGTTATTATCCTTTTTCTTTTTCCTAAAATATCTAAAATTTTATGGAGAAGCTCATTCCAAGATAGGTTTTCATCGCCAACAGTATATATAGCTCCTCCCTCACCGTTTTCAACAGCACCTGCTATTGCTAAGGCAACATTTGCTACGGATATTACATTGGTACCCCCTTTTGTATAAAAGAGTGGAAGGGATGAGGCTATATAATTTATAAGGGGTTTCCATAGAGGAATTATGCCTGGGGTACTTCCAAATATATATGGAAGCTCTAAAACAATAACCTCCATGCTTCCCCCAACCTGAAGCACCTCATTCTCCTGTTCAACTCTGCTTCGTATATATGGATGTTTTTTTGACAACTCCATTTCAGGCCATATTCTATTGAAGTATGCGAAATATGAACCTAACATAACTGCTCTTTTAATCTTTGCATCCCTGGCAAGGGCGAATATTCTTATTGAGGATTCAACATTTGATTTGTAGAAGAAGTCGTAGGCTGGAGCCTTAGGTGTAACTCTGTCATCAGCGCCCGCAGCATATAGTATAAAATCCTGCCCATTTAGAATGGAAAGGATTTCTTCATCTGAGGAGCTGTTTATATCGAGTTTTTTAATTGTTACTCTATCATCTGTAAATAGATTTTCTTTAGGATTTTTACGGCATATTACAGTTACATAGTATCCACGCTTTATGAACTCCTTTACTGCATGATACCCTATAAAGCCTGTTCCACCAATTATTATAATTTTTTTATCCATATTAATCACACCTTTAAGGTAACAGACACTTGAGTTGTAAGTTATTTGTGCAGTGATAGAGCTTAAAAGATATTTTGCTCTAAATAACTCAAAACTCAAGTGTCTGTTACCATCACCTGAAATTTATTGTTGAAGAACCCCTGCTTGTTTAAACCATTTTATGCTGTCAGCAAGACTTTCAGCAATTGGACGTGGGTTGTAGCCTAGTTCCCTTACAGCCTTTTTACTGCTTATTACACAGTTGGATTGCAGCACCTTTATTGAATAGGAAGTAAAACGTGGTTTTGCTCCTGTAATTTTATAGTACAAAGGAGTAAACAGAGCTGCAGTTTTTACAATCCAGAGTGGTACCTTAAAGGAAGGAGGTTTAATATTTGTTACCTTCTCAAGTACATCGAAAATACCTTTAACAGTAATCCTTTCTCCAGATAGAAGATAGCTCTCACCTGTTTTTCCTGTTTCAGATGCTAAAACTAAACCATGAGCAACGTCACGGACATCAACAAAATCGTAAGCCCCGTCTATGTAAGCCTTAAGCTTTCTACTTATAAAATCCAGTATCAGATGGCCAATTTCCGATACTCTATAGTCATAGGGCCCTATAACTCCTGTTGGACATACTATGACAGCATCCAGCCCTTTTTCAATACCTTTAAATATTTCAAGAGTTGCACTGGCTTTGGATTTTGCATAATCCCCAATAACCCTTTTAGGATCAAAGGGAAATGATTCGTCTATAACAGTTCCATGGGGTGGTTCAAATAATGCATGGACTGAACTTGTATATATAAGACGCCTTACTCCGGCTTTAATACAAGCGTCCACAACATTTTTTGTGCCATTAACATTTACGTCATGTAAAAGCTTCCTTTGTCCCTTAGAAATTGAGACAATACCTGCAAGGTGATATACCATATCTGCATCCTTAAATGCTCTTAAAAGAGAGTCCATATCTCTTACATCGCCATAAAACCATTCTGTATCCAGACCACGTATAGATGTAGTGTCTTCATCCGGTCTAAGAACTACTCTTACCTGTTGTCCTTTTTCCAGCAATTCACGTACAAGAACGTTTCCAATATGACCGGTTGCTCCAGTTACAACAATCATTTAAAATTCACCTCCATAGAAATCTTAATATACATATTAATTATGTTTTTATGATAGCGGGTTTTTATTTTATCTAGGAGGTACATTCATTTGTGTTATTAAAATATATCTCTATTACAATGGAAGCATTTTTTTGCATCCATAGGTATATCATAATGACAGTATGGACATTTTCTTTTTGCTGTTATTAAAATTTCCTCGTCGTTCTTTTCTTGCATGAAATACATAAATATACAGCATAGAGGGATTGCAAGGGTTAATCCTAAAAAAGCTCCGGAAATAATGGATATGATGAATGCAGCTATACCAAGAACTTTTTTAGAATGCAGTAAACCAAAAACAAGTGGTATTATACCTATGATTCCTCCTGCTAAAGCACTATAAATAATATATTTTGACATAAGATATCCCTCCAACCATCGATTCACTCCATACATTATATGTTGCATCCCGCATTCTTGACATCATAGGGAGGAATACAATAAAAGACATTAGAGGGAACTTGTGTTATAAATTCGCTAAAAGAATAATTATTCACTTCTTTAATATGATTATATCACTATTGATACAACTGTCAATAATGATAATTATATCAATAGTGATATAATTATATAAAAACAGTTCCAACCAGAGTGTTTTCCTAAAGGATGCATGCTGGTTGAAACTGTTTTTTAGGCGTATTAAAGTATAAACTATATGTTTCGCGTAAATGATTCTACATTGCTTGACCCTAAGCATTTATGCGAAATCATATTCCTTGATTCATTAATCGCACAACACCCAATATAAAATCTTTAGTGCGATTAATATACCTAAATATCAATATCTATTTTCTTTTCTTTTAACCTTCTATTGGTGACTTCTTCAATCATGGCTTTGATAACTGCCATGATGGGGACGCTGAAAAACATTCCCCATATGCCATACAATCCTCCGCCTATTGCCATTGCCATAATAATTAAAAGAGGACTTAAGCCAACTCTTTCACCAAGAACCTTAGGGCCAACGTATAAAGTCTCAAATTCACATACTATTATAATTAATATTATAAGCTCCAATGCTTTTACAGGGCTTATAAAAAGAGCGATAAGACAGGAAGGTACTGCACCAATAAGGTTTCCAAAGTAGGGTATCATATTTGTTATACCCATAAGCAGGCTTATAAGAATAAAGTATGGGATTTTAAAAATACCAAGAACCACGCATAAAATTGATGCTAATATAGTGGAATCTAAAAATTTCCCTATTATATATTGAGAAAATACCCTGTGAGTTTCCCTTCCAATATCAATGATATCCTGGGCATGATCCTCATTGAAAAGTGAAAAAGTAATTCTTTTGCTGGATCTTATTATTCTTTCCTTATCTATAAGCATATATATAGATATTACAATGCCGGTAATAAATTTAAACAATGAAGATGTAAGATTTATAAGCTGTGAAAAGATAAGGTTTAAACCAGAGGTTAGAATGTGATTTAACTTTGAAAGAATATCACTGAGGTTCTCTTTTACATACTTATCTAAACCAAATCTGTTGAATACATCATATTTGTTTATTAAATCCCATGTGGAATCCTCTATATTTCCTATGAACCTTGGAAGTTTTCCTGCAAGTTCAAGGATATTTCTAGTTATTGCAGGTGTTATAAGAGTTATTACAAGAGCAATTATACCAATGAACAGTGTGTACACAATGATAATAGATAGTATTCTCTTGGTTTTAAATTTTTTTTCTAAATATACCATTGCAGGATTTATGAAAAATGCTATTAGCCATCCCCATAAAAAATAACTTAAAAAGGAGAGCAGAGTTCCTACCAGGGAAGTAACATCCTCGATACTGTTAACGACCTTAAAGATAATAACTGAGATAAGTATGATTGGTATAAGTTCGAAATAAGGGATTTTTTTATAATTCATATAAATCACCACCTTGTAAACTTTTTAGATTATATTAAAATATAAATTAACACCTAAATATTTCGCATAAATGATTTTACATTTAAAAAATCATTTATGCGAAATATTTTCCCCAATGCATATAACGCAATAAATACCTTAATGTGAAATCTTTATTGCGTTATATATAACCAATTATAAACAATTCTTTAAGTAATTGCATGATATGTTTACTTATGTTGTAAAATGGGGTATATTCTTATTGTACCAGAAAAATAAAGAAGGAGTGAGCCATTATGAAAATAATGGGGAAAGATATATTGGAGTACAAACATTTTCTAATACTTCTTTTTTTTATTCCACTTCAAGGGTTGTTTTTTTACTGTGAAAAAACTGTTATTCCCAAGCATTATATGTTTTCAAGAATAGATATGTATATACCCTTTATGAAGGAATTTATAATACCTTATATTTTGTGGTATGTTTATATGATATTTGGTTTTGTATATCTGGGATTTAAATCAAAAA
Source organism: Clostridiaceae bacterium (assembly GCA_032095175.1). Lineage (GTDB taxonomy): Bacteria > Bacillota > Clostridia > Clostridiales > Caloramatoraceae > DAMCZI01. Next base: position 37,742 of record DAMCZI010000027.1, on the reverse strand, counting down.
AGGATTTTTACAAATTATTTTTTTTTATATTTAGCGGGATGGCAATATGCTGTATAATATATCTTGTATTCCCAAATGCTCAAAATCTTAGACCGATTATAACAGATAAAGATGTTTTTTCTCTTATTATTAAGAGTATATATACAATAGATACACCTACTAATGTTGCTCCAAGTATACATGTTCTTAATTCCATTGCGGTGCATGCTGCTTTAGTGAATTACAGCAGGTTTGGAAAGGATAGACTGGCATGCATAATATCCTTTATAAGTGCTTGTATAATAAGTGCATCTACAGTTTTTGTTAAGCAGCATTCTATACAGGATGTGGCATGGGCTGTGGTGCTTTCAGTATTTCTGTATGGAGTAATATTTGGTATTCCAAAAATTATTGAATCAAAGAATATACCTGCAAAGGAAGGCATAAATCGTTAAGCATTTGTTATTAAAACAGGTGTTACTTGAGTATTAATTCATGACGGAAGGGGATGGCTTATATGAAACGTATAACATCATTTTTAATAGTATTTATAATCCTTTTAACTCCCTATGATGTCTATGGAAAAAGCAAAGATTTTATGGGGAAAAAAGAGAGCAAATTGGATATTATAGCAAAGGGTGCTGTGCTTATTGAGGAAAAGACTGGGAAAGTATTGTATGAGAAGGATTCACATAAACACCTCTATCCGGCAAGCACGACAAAAATTCTTACAGCACTTGTAGCTATAGAAAATGGAGACCTTGAGGAAATGGTTACTGTAGGCGATGAAATTGATATGATAAAGGAAGGCAGCAGTACAGCAGGGCTTGTTAAAGGAGAAAGAATATCCCTTGTAAATCTTTTAAGAGGTCTTCTGATACCATCAGGGAACGATGCTGCTTATACAATTGCAGTTTATACAGCAAGAAGGGTTTCAAAGGATGAAAAAATGGATAGTAATGAGGCAGTTAAGCTTTTTGTATCCATGATGAATGAAAGAGCAAAAAAAGCAGGGGCAAAGGATTCAAACTTCATAAATCCCCATGGTTTTCATGATGAAAAGCATTATTCAACAGCCTATGATCTTGGTGTAATAGCAGGGGAGGCAATAAAGAACAAAACCTTTAGAGAGATAGTTAATACTCAATATTATGAAATGCCAATTGAAATGGGAATCCCGTCTATAGGCAAAGGGATAACCCACAAATGGACAAATACTAATGAACTTATTAAAGAAAAAGGTAGATACTTTTACAAGTATACAAATGGAATTAAGACTGGACATACTACACCTGCAGGCTATTGTCTTGTTTCATATGCAAAAAATAATGGGTTGGATCTCATAGGTGTAATACTAAATACAACACCATCTGGACAATGGAGAGATTCTACATCACTTTTAAACTATGGATTTAGTAATTATGAATTCTATAAAGTAACTGAACTAGGGAAAAAGGTAAAATCAATGGGAGTTGATAATCCTTCTTCCAAGGATAACATGGAGTTTTTTGCACTATCCAATGACCAGATATGTGAATTGATGTATAAAGGTGATATACCTGGTATAAAGGTGGATTTTGAATGGGATAAAAAGTTTTTTGATATAAAGAAATCTGGAGAGAAGATGCATCTTAAAAAGACAATTTCCAAGGATGATATTATAGGAAGAGCAACCTTCAGTATAAATGGCAAAACCCTAGGAGAAACAAAACTTATTGCTGATAGAAATATAAAGAAGAGTAAAAAAACTATATATATAGTGGACTGTGAAATCCCAACATGGATTATATTTGCGGTTCTTGGGCTGATTATAGTTTTGAGATTTTGTAAAAGAAGACCAACTAGGAGAAGAAGGTAGAAAGATTCATTTATTGCGATTTGTATAGATGAAGGCTATTTCTTAAAACGTATAGGATTTTATACTTAACACTTATAAGGAATTTTTTAAGATATGGTGAATAAAATTAATATATAAGAGGTGAGGCACATATATATAAAAACTTGTGTTTCACCGAACTATATTAATTAAGTGGAGGTATAAAATGTCTGTTGGGGAAGGTTGGATCTTTTCAATTCTTGCAGTTAGTTTTGTTTTATGGCTTCTCATCACATTAGTTTCAATTGGATTATATATCTTAAGTTCCTTGGGGCTTTATAAGCTGGCACAGAACAAAGGTCTGGAAAATCCATGGCTTGCATGGATACCGATTGCAAATCTTTATATTCTGGGAAAAATAATAAACAATCTAAAGGTATGCGGATATGATATACCATATATTGAAGTTGTTCTACCAGTAGGATGTTTAGTTTCATACCTTCTCAATAATGTTGCTGTTATTGGATTTATTGTGTTCCTTGTATATGTAGTATTGACTCTTATTGTTTTATATCAACTTTATAAAATGTATAAACCAGATTATGCTGTGCTGTGGATTGTGCTGAGCATAATAATTCCTTTTTTAATACCAGTTTTCATTTTTATAATTAGAAACAACTTACCAGTGGAATCATAAGATAAAAAATTTAACTCATTTATATATAACACAATAAAGATTTTAAATTAAGGTATTTATTGCGTTATATGAATTTAGGAAAATATATAGGAGAAGAATTATGAAGCAGTCTACAATAGATGAAAAAAAATTCAGCAAGTTAAAAAGGATTTTATTAACGCTTCTGACAGTTGTCGTAATTACAGCGGCATCCGGGGCTATTTATAAGCTATGCTTGGATAACAATAAAAATAAGTCTGAGCAGCTTTATTCAGCTCCTGTTGATGCTGCTTTTTTATGTTTGCCATCACAAGAGGTAATTGATGAGGTGCATAAATGGGTGGATGATGACCTTAAGGAGTGGCAATCATTTAGTAAATATGAATACCCAATAAGTCAGTATTATGGAGTTCATATAGATAATACAGACAACCTTCTGTACTATATAGATTTAATAGAAAATAAAGATGATGTAGATGGATTAAAGGATATGATAGCATCCTTTAATGAAGGGTTTGATAGTACCATAAATGAACTGAAGATAAGAGAGAAGGAAGGAATAGTGCCCCCTGATTTTATAATAGACAAGGTAATAAAGCAGATTGATGGTTTTACTCCTCAAAAGGCAGAGGATAATATCGTTTGCAGAGGGCTTATAAAAAAGGTTGATTCCATAAAAGAAATTAATGATTCTGAAAAGAAAATAATCATAAAGGATGTTGAATCCCAGGTAAAAAAGTTCATGTATCCTTCCTATAATAAACTTAAAAAATATTTATGCACCCTTAGAGCCAAGGCAGATAGTACACCTGGAGTTTGGAAATTTAAGGGGGGAGATGAATATTATAAATATGCCATAAAGCACAGCACAACTGTGGCTGTGACTCCAGAGGATATATATGATACTGGGATTAAGGAAGTAGAGAGGCTAAAAGGGGAACTTCAAAAGGAATTTAAAGCAATAGGATATAATGGAGAAAACCCCAAAGAAAATATAAAGCTATTGAATAGAGATAAAAACCTACTATATGGTAATAACACTGAGGATAAAGAAAAGCTTTTAGAGGATTATAGAAAAATTGTAAATGATGCAGAAAATAAGACAAGCATTCTGTTTGATTCAAAGCCCCTAGAGGGTTTAAGGGTTGAGGCAATGGAGGATTTTGCTATACAAACAGGTCCTCAAGCGTATTATCTACCTTCAAATCAATCAGGAGCCAGCGAAGGGACTTTTTCAATTAATCTTGATAAACCTACTTATAAATATGATATGAAATCCATAGCATATCATGAAACTATTCCAGGGCACCATTTTCAAATGGCTTTACATAATGAAATACTAGGCGAAAAGAATTCTGAGCCTCAGTATACATCAATACAAGCTTATATTGAAGGATGGGCCCTATATGGAGAAAAGCTTGCAGATGAATTAAAGCTTTATAATGATAATTACAGCAGGATAGGATATCTAAGAGGGGAGCTGTTAAGGGCAGCCCGTCTGGTAATAGACACTGGTATTCATTATAAAAGGTGGACAAGAGATGAGGCAATAGAATATATGAAAAGTGCAGGGTGTATACCAGACGAATATCTTGAGTCTGAAATTGATAGATACATTGTAACACCAGGAGATGCCTGCTCATATAAGATAGGTCAGTTAAAAATACTTGAGTTAAGAGATAAGGCAAAAAAGGAACTAAAAGATAGATTTAACATAAAGGAGTTTCATAACATTATTTTAAGAAATGGGCCAGTACCAATCCCAATTATGGAGGATGAAGTAAAAAAGTATATAGATGCAAAGAAAAAATAATATAATGTAAAATGTTTATATCCTTTTATTACAGATATTTTAATAGCCTGTACACTTGTATTGTGTTACAATATTTATTAAATAATCAAATAATATATACGCTGCTAGAATGATGAAAGTTATATTATTAATAATAAAGTTTTATTTTATATATGTAGATTGAAATGAAAGAATCTACCTGTTAGAGGGGTGTTCTTAATGCAGAAAAGACACTTGATGGGCGTCTTTGTTACTCTTTTAACTTTTACAATATTAATGAGTGGTTGTGGAAGGCCCAACGAGGTATTGCTTCATTGGCAAGAAAAATATAATTATAAACCTGATCAAGTATATTCTATGGATGTTGATGAAAATGGACTTCCCCATGTAAAGGTTGTAATAAATGATAATGATTTAGATATGATGTTTGATACAGGGAATATGAAGGGAATGTCTATAGGACTAGATAAATCCAGAAAGGTTAAACTTGCCAGGGTCGATAACTGGAATGGCGAGGATTATAGAGGAGGTAGTATTGGAAAATACTCAATCTTTCTTGCTTCAAAGATTGCTGTTTTTAATGAATCATGGAAAGACCAGAGGATATATGAAGAGTCAAAATATGAGGGATATGATGGCTCTATAGGGCCGCTATATATAGGTAAAGGTAGGGAACGGTTTACTCTTGATTATAAAAATAAGCTTATAGGGGTAGGATATAGCCAGGGACATATTGATGATAAAAATGTCAGCATGCTACCAATAGTTAGAAACCTTAAATATAATAAAATGATTGTTGTTAAAGGAAAGGTAAATGGACATGAGGTTCTTATACAGATAGACACTGGAAGAACTAAAACAGGTATTGATGCTAGACTGGCGGATAAGCTAAAATTAACAAAAACTGATGAAGGGCATGTTATTGATAGTATATTACTTGGAAGCTATGAATTTAATGTTCCAAATGCTGAGGAAGTAGATCTAAAGGCATTAGACAAGAATTTTTCAGAGCCAGTTCTTATAAGTATAGGTTCTGATGTTATATCAAGAATGGTTTTGACAGTTGATTATTTTAAAAATCAAATAATAATAAGTAAATAGATTTTGCATTTTATCTCCTGTTGTTTACAGGGGATTTTTTTTATTTCTTGAATGTTGTTAAGCACCTATTGCCTTCTCTATTCTAACAAAGAGGTCTTCCACATATAATCCTATATGTGGAAGTTAAATCTGTTGATGGGGAGAATGTATATGATTATATTTGATAGAATGAAAAAGTTAAAGCTGCTTAGAGTGTTAATAGTATTAAGTGCTGTTTTTGGTATGCTTTTAACATATAAGCTCTTTTATAGTGTAAATACAGTTTTTAATAATGATGAATATTATGAAATAATTGATAAAACCTTTAAAGCTAGAAACCAGGCAATATTAAAGGAAGACTCGAAGGCAATAAAAGTCCTTTATGATACATCAAAGAAATATGGGAATTGGGCATATGAACATGAAGTTAAGAAGATGAAATATTTAAAAAAGTGGTCTGATAAGCAGGGGATAAAGTTTTTTGGCATTAACTCAAATGTTGTGGTAAGACAAGTAAAGAAAAGGGATTCAGGCTTTAGATGCAACCTAATAGTTGCTACTGAATATCAATATGCATACGATAATGAACCTAATAAGGTAAATTCTCTTAGAATTGGGGCGTATCACTCCGTTGATATGGTTGAGATGAATGGAACATGGTATATAACAAGAGAATGGTATACAGATCCCTTTGCAGATTCTTTAAACCTTGATGAGATAAAAACAGAGGAAATTAAAAAATATATAACTACTCAGCAGGGTAGGGATAATATAATTCAAAATGAAAGAAGAGCTTCAGCAGTTCAATATGCAGATAAGTACTGCGGTGCTGCAGGAGATGAGAAAAATGGATATAAGTATAATAAGAAGTATAGGGATTATAACCCCCAGGGAGGGGATTGTGCAAACTTTGCGTCCCAGATACTTTTTGAGGGTGGAAAGTTTAGAAAAACAAGGGCTTGGAATTATACTAAATCCGAAGGTAGCAGAGCATGGGTAAATGCTCAGGGGTTTAAGGATTATATGGTAAACAGCGGGAGAGCATCAGTTGCAGCATACGGCTCATATAATAAGGTTTATAAGGCATCATATAAACTGCAGCCAGGGGATTTTGTTGCTTATGAGAAGAACGGAAAGGTAACACATATATCGGTTGTTACAGGATATGATTCTAAGGGATATATACTTGTTAATTGTCACAACACCGATAGATACAGGGTTCCATGGGACTTGGGCTGGAGCGACAAGGGAATTAAATTCTGGCTTGTGCATGTGCATTTTTAATGTATATTAAGCGCACTAAAGATTTTAAATAATGTATATTGTGCCATTATTAAATCAAGGAATATTATTTCACATAAATGTTTAGGGTCAAGCAATGTAGAATTATTTATGTGAAAAATATAGTACAAATATTTATTGTAAAATATTTGTGGGATATATATAGTCAGCTTCGTCTATATATATAGAATCCAATAAAATTATTACATTTTGTTTTTCAAATAACTCTATAGGATTTATCCGAGCCAAGAAGTTTGAAAAGTTATAATGCAATAGATTTTTGGATTTTATATAGTAGAAAGAATAGGGGGATTAATAATATGAGAAAGGTTGGAACCTTTGCTTCTGCTTTTGGACTTATCTATCTTGGTGTTTGGATGATAATTGATAGAGTAAATCCAGTGCTTGGAAGTCAGGTGTTTAAATTTTGGCCAATTATTATAATTTTACTTGGTTTAGAAGTATTAATACATTACAACAGAAAAGGGGCTGAAAAAACAGGGGTTAATGGCCTTATCATACCTCTCCTAATTGTGCTGCTCCTTGTTAATGTTTATCATGGAACAAGGAATAATTTTATTAATTTCTTTAACCATGGTATTAGATTTAACATAAATGGAAGCCATAACTCAAAGAGCATTGCAGCCTATAAGCTATTGCCGCAGTATGGTAAGAGGCTGAATTTTATAGCTGACCATGCCAAACTAAATATAGTGAAGTCTGAGGATACGAATATAAAAATACAGGGTAATGTATATGTTGATGATGATAATTTAGATGAGTATTCTATAAATGCGAAAAAAGACATTAATGGATATGTAGTAGAGCTTAATGAGGGGTTTATTAATGGAGCTGAGCTTGATATATATATACCTGATGGGTATGATGTATATTTAAATTCTGATTCTCTTGAATTAGATAGCACAGGCTACCTTAACAAGTCTTCATTCTATGTTGAAACCAGCAGCTGTAATATAGATACTGATGGCATTAAGGCTATTGATATTAAGATGGACTCAGGCAGTGTAAAACTTGATGATGTAAAAAAATCCAGAATTGAGACCTCAAGCGGTAACATCAATATTGGGGATGGCTGCGAAGAAATATATGTTCGTGGGGATAGTGGAAATGTTGACATAAAAAATTCAGTATGTAAAAATGTAGATATTGGTATGGATTCAGGTATGGTAACTATTAAAACCTCTGATGAAAACCTAAAGTTTAATGTGAATATGGATAGCGGCGTATGCGAGATTAACAGTGAAAGATTAATAAGCTCTGATAGTAATGTGGAAAAGATTTTTGGAAATGGTTTGGGAAATGTAAAGATTAAAATGGGCTCAGGTGCTCTAAAGTTTAGAAATAAATAGCATAAATATTAAAGACATAGGAGGGTTGTACTATGGAAAAAAGGAATGGCTTCTTGACATTTCTTTCTGCACTTATACCTGGAGTTGGATATATGTACTTAGGTCTTGTGAGAAAGGGAATACAGGTGCTTTTACTCTTTTTACTTATACGTCCTATTTTCGATATACTTGGTATAGGAGGTTTTTTATCCTTCTTAGTTAATCTATCAATATGGATATATGCATTTTTTGATACATTTAATACTGCAGCAAAGCTTGATAGAGGAGAGCATGTTGAAGATACAGATTTTATTTTCAACCATAAGGGAGAAGGTTATCCTGTTACAGACAGAATTAAGCTTAATAAAAGCTTTATCCTGGCGGCTGCATGGGGACTTATAATAATAGGAATATTGGCAATAGTAAATAAAGTATTTGAGTATAATGAACTGTATACACTTATAAAGGGATATTTACAAAGGTACTTCCTGCCTGTTACTCTTGTTCTTGCAGGAATATATCTGCTCTTTAAAAATAAGGAGTAGCATTTTTAAAAATGCCCGTGGGTTATTTCCCCCGGGCATTTGAATTTAGTTTCTTTAAATTATACCAGGGCCTTAAAAGATAGCTTGCAATCTTAAATGCATCATATTTATTATTGCTGACTATCTTACTGATAACAGGGTGCTTAAGCCCTATAACAATTTTATCATAGTCGTTATTATCCAGGGTTTCGGCAGCGCGTCTAATAATTAATGAGTTTTTATAGCTGGTAAAAAATTTTTTAGTTAACTTTTCGTAATCTCCAAGACCTAAAATATCATATGCTGCGTATATACCGCTCAAAATTGAAGGTATTTGACCAAATCCAAATGCAGGCATAAGCGAACCAAGGCAATTACCGGTAAAAAATGTATTTCCAACACGTGGATATTTTGATATACCCATCATCTGTCCGGATATCTCAAAGTTATCGGTTATATGGAAATCTTGTATTAAATCCTTGCATACTTGAGAATAAAACTTTTCCCATAGATTATGTATAGGTTCCTTCATGGTTTGGGGATATTCTGGATAACCTATTGCAAGGTGAGCTTCTTTTGTTGTATATGGTATAAGATAGCCATAGCCTTGAGGAGCAAAATCATTGTTTAGCCATATATATGTCTTGTTCACCTCAAAATCTCCAGTAACAGTACCGCCCTTAAGAGATGCTCTGACGCTTTCTGTGAAGTTTCCGGCATCCTTGGCATCTATTGCATCCCCAGTTGCTAAAATCACATGAGTAAATTCCTTCTTAATCTCACCATAGGTATATTTTGAATTATACGTTATAGGGGATTTTACCTGCTTTGCAAGCTGGTTATCTGTGGAATCCGGGTGTCTTCCTCTTATATTTGAAAAACCCAATCTCCCATTAAGCGTTCCTTCGTGATTTTGACTGTAGAATTTTATCTCAGTAATATCACTTACTGGGTTTATATATATACCATGTCTATTAGAAAAATAAGCAACGGGATCCTCAATTGGTCTTGAGAAAAGTGTAAAAAATAGTTCAGCATTTACAAACCTATCCCCAGGAAGCCCTCTTTTCTCGAATATTGTTGGACTTATTCCATTGGCTTCAAGTGTTATGGCACAGGCAAGTCCGGAAAGGCCGGCACCCATAATTGCAACTTCCACAGTTATCACCTCTTTAAACATATGGCATTTGGGTAAAAATTGTTATATTTATTCTTTCCATTGTTGTATGAGTTTAAACGAGAGATAATATAATCAGCCGGCGAGTACAGGGAAGGGGGATGATGTAGTGATTTTTAGAGAGGATAGGTGGTTTTCCGCCTAACGGTTTCTCAGGGGTGCCAGGCACATGCCTGGCACTTCTTATATATTGTTGACATGTACATATTTGTGTAATACAATGTAAATATAGGAAATTTAAAAAGAAATTACATTTTAGGTGAAAGGAGTGTTATTAAATGATTAAAATTAGTTATGAGGTGACTGAACAATAACTGAATAAAGGTCAGAGAATATATTATTTAAGCTAAGCCATGCATAGGGTTTATTTGTGTTACTTCTCTGACGATTCTTACCATCACCTAAAAGATTCGATATATAGGCATGTGAGCACGGTGATTAGTCGTGTTTTTTTTATTGCCAAAAATGAGTCCGTGGATGGTTATATTCCACGGATTTTTTATACCCAAATATGCTGCAAGAATTCTATTACATTGCACCTTTTCAAACATCCTAGAGTCAAACCAGCTTTGCAGAGCTGTTTAAAAAGGCAGAATGTAAGAATTCTAATGCAACCTATATAAATGCCAGTACAGTCATTTGAAACAAATAATAAATGGGGAGGTGAGCAAGTGAAAACAGTTAATTTTTTAAATAGATATTATGATATTGAAAGTGAGGTTTTCATTTGTGAATTACAGAAATGGGAAGGATGTATTACCAACTGAGCTTTTAAAGGAGCTTCAGAAGTATATACAGGGAGAATTGATATATATACCTAAACAGAATGAAGGCAGAGCAGCATGGGGAGAAATGAACGGCACTAGGGTATTAATTGATAAAAGAAACAGAGAAATATACAGGCTTTATAAAACAGGAACAGATATAGATAGCCTTGTGGAAGCCTATAATCTCTCTGAGGACAGTATAAGGAAGATAATATTTAAAACACGAAGACAGCTTGAAAGCATCTCAATATAATCTTATTTTGGAGGTTGGGTGAGAAGAAAGCCATAAAGAGCACACGAATTTGAATACTAATTGATTTAAATGGGGGAGTAGAGTTGGAAAAACAAGCATTAAAGGAATTATTAAAAAGTATAAAAGATAATGAATATGCAGTACCTAAGGGTGTGAGTCCATATCAATTATCCTTGATGATGATGGATAATATAGGTGATATCGATAGTGAATTGCGTGATGACTTGATACTTTCCAATCTATGTATCTGGATAAATGAGGGGATTTTATCAACAGATGAGGTTTATAAGCTGCTAATGATAGCCATGGATGAGGAGCATATTCTTAAGGGATTAGGCAGTATTGGTGATTCGGTTTTCAGTAGAACCTTCTCATGTGAAATAGTTGCATCTATCATTTATAGACATAGAAAAGAAAAGTTTATATCACAAGATGATATTAAAAAAGCCTTTAACACCGTTTTGAAATTTTATAATGAAGACAAGGATGTTAGGGGTTATATAGAAGGCAGGGGTTGGGCTCATGGAGCTGCCCACGGGGCTGATGTCCTTGATGAATTTGCCAGGTGTGAAGAATTTGGATACGAAGAATTGAAAAAAATATTAGATGCAATTTGCAAAAAGGTGAATACAAACTATTATGGATATATTCATTTTGAAGATGAACGTATGATTACAGCTGTTAAGGCTGTATTAGAAAGAAAAATTATACCTGCAAAAGAAATTGAAGACTGGATTAAGAACTTTAATAAAATAGAGAAAATAGGCAGATATCCAGAGGATTTAGTTATTGATTTCAACATAAACTCTTTCTTGAAAAGCTTGTACTTTAGGTTGATTGATAAACCAGAGTATGAACAAATAACAAATACAGTTAAAGGGGTACTAAAGGAAATAAGTAGGTTTGGCAATTATTAATATAATTTAAAACTGCCTTATTCACTATAATCTTACAATGTTAATTGGGGAAGTCTTAATGGCTTCCCTAAAAAGTTGTCATATAATCATAGGCTATTCTTTGTAAAGGATTATTTTTATGAAACACATAGAGGCATTTTGTTTTAAGTAAAAAGGAGTTAATTATATAGGGGGAATAAGATGATAACTAAAACGATTACAACACAAGAAGAAATTGATAAAGTAACATCAATGGCATCGTCAAGCCCTGAGCAAAATCAATATCTGAAACAAGCTATTCAAGACGGTAAAGTAAAGTTAGAAGATTGTTATTTTCTTGAGCATAATCACCATGTACTTGCACGTGCAATAATTATGTATGATTGCTATTTGGGGTTGTACACATTGGAGAATATTGATCAAGAGATTGCAAATGAATTTTTAGCAAATGTTCTAAAAAGATACCCAAATAGAGAATTTGAAGCAGACCTATATTCAGATAAAAGGAACTATAAAGCAATATATACTAGTCTACTGGCAAATGGATTCAAAGATCTTATTCACAAGGAGAGCTATACAATTCAGGCAGCACCAGTTTATAAAGATAGTAAATTATCATTTAAATCCATGGAATCAAATGATGAAGCATTACTAGTTGATTTGTTTATCAAAGTTGTAAAAGATAATAAGGACAGCACAATTCTTAAAGAAATCAAAGAAAAAGGCATATATGAAGGGTCTAGGGATTTCTTTATGGAATTGAAACAAATAGATTTCCAAAGAAAGTTATGGGTAATTGCTTATATTGAAAATGATCCTATAGGCTTTGTAATTATTCAAAGGCTAACTGAGAGTGATGCAGGAATTGGTTATATAGGTGTAGTACCCGAATATAGAGGGAATCATTTTACACGGGATTTACTTTTTGAATCAATGAACCTTGCTTATCAATATGAAATAAAAAAGTTAATTGCAGACATTGATGTTGAGAATTATCCCATGAGAACTAATTTACTCAGTTGTGGTTTTACAATGGATTGTTCTGAAACACTTTTCATAAAGTAGTAGTTATTAGTATTGGATTTTGAAAAGACCGTTCCAAGGGGGTGAATAACCTGGTGGAACGGTCTTTTAGTATGTCAGTAAATTGTGATACAATTTTTTTAGATTATTGTTCGATCATTTTTAATCTGTCGTAGTAGTCTGGAAATTCTCTTAAATGGGCAAGGGCAATTTTACCTGTTAGGATAGGGTCATCCCCGGTAACGTTAGTTTCGGGATCCCTTCTTCCATGCTCCAATTCAACATCGAGTCCCATTCTGAATTGCTCTGGAGGAAAGGGACTTCTGTTCCAATCTATTCCTAGGGTACGACCTATATCTATGGCTTCCTGAAGTGTAAAGCTTTTTCTAGGTACTTGAGGTTGAGTGCCGATTTCGCGATACATGTCTGAATCAGAGTAATCAAATTCCCCAAAGTCGTTAAAATCGCTATAGTCATTAAAATCAGAATAATCTTCATAACCCTCAAGCATTTCATCACTCCAAGAATCATCAAGCTCGTCGTCATCGGGGTATATTCTACATATTGGACAATCAGGGATGTAACGCATCTGGGGTACAGGATACATCATTATATGCATAAAAAACCTCCAGGTATATAATCACAATGTTATTATATGCTTTAACCTGGAGTATGGGGATAAGTTTTATATATTAATCCCACTATAGATTTTATATTGAGTGTTGTACGGTTAATAAATCAAGAAATATGATTTCGTATAAATGTTTATGGCTGAGCAATGTAGAATTATTTGTGCGGAACATATAGTTAATTATTTAATAAGTTCTTCCAACTTTTTTAAATCCATTTCGTCTGGAGTAAATCGATACATTTTGGATTTACCTGTCCATGATTTAAGACTAATATATCTACTATTAGAAATACCTACAAACTCAATGGAGTCTTTACCTATTGCTTTACCATAAAAATGTATCAGATAGTTATCTCCTTCTCCCCGATATCCCGAATCTATAAGCTCAAAGGTTTTTCTAACCCTATGATTTGCTATAAAATCATATATTTTAGCTATTTTATTTTGATCCTTTATCTCAAAGGAGTCTGTTGGAACTAAGTGACCTGATACAACTCTATCAATCATTACATGGCATGAGGTATAGGGATTACCAGAGGGGATTCCTCCTATAATAGTCTTTGCCTTTCTAGGATAGAAGATATAAAACCCTAATCCTAGTATAAGGATAATTATAATAATTCGTATTATTTTTCTTTTCGTATAAATCACCTTCTAAATAAATATATAATTTTTATACTTATTGAATGCATTATTTAGAATATTCAATAGTATGGTATTTTTAAGCTTATGCATGAGCTAGAGGGGGACAGTTCAGTATTTTAATTATTTCGCGAATGGCACTATTAAGAGGAGTAATACCTGTATTGCCCATGAAGATTATAGACTGCTTTTTATCGATTATTCTAAGTACGATGATATGCATACCAAAAATATTTCCAGTATGATATGCAGTGGTAACGATATTTTTAAGCTCATCATCTGAGGGACTTACAAAATCATAGGGATTACTTAAAAAATTACAAAGATCGCATAATGGGGCCTTTGCCACTGCCCATCCACAGGCATAGTTATTGATGAAGGGCTTAAACATTATATCTCTGTATTTTTTAGAAAGAAGCTTATCTGTATATAGAGCTTGATCCCATAGAAATAAATCTTCTACTGTTGAATACATTGAGCCTGATGCATAGACTGTGTTTCTATCCCAGCAATTAACCTTTTTGTAGCCTTTAATGGTTTTTTCATATGTAGAGGAACGCTTTTCAACAATTGCATAATCATCATCATATCCAGAGTTTGTCATGTTTAATGGAAGGAGAATATTTTCCTTTAATACCTCACCAAAGCTTTTTCCAGTAACCTTTTCTATGATAGCTCCAAGAATACAATAATCGGAATTGCTGTAAGTAAACTTAGTTCCAGGTTCAAATTTAAGGTCATCACGGCAGTAGTCAGTAATAAAATTTTTAACAGTGTATTCTGCTTGGTGTATTTTGTTTTCTATAAATCCTGGTTTTTCTGTATAGTTAGGTATGCCTGATGTACAGGTTAACAGATTGTATATGGATATAAGTTTTCCTGTATCGCTGCGATAATAATCAAGGTAATCAGTTATATAACCATCTAAACTTATCTTACCTGCTTCAACTAACTGCAAAATAAGCATGGAAGTAAACTGATTAATAAGGGAACCTGCACTGTGCCTTGTGTCTGGTTCATTTGGTATTTTCCATTCCATATTTGCATAACCAAGGCCCCTTTTATAGAGTACATTTCTCCCTTGGGATACCAGTATGCTTCCGTTGAGAGTTCCATCTTTAAGGTATTCTTCCATAAGTTCATCAATTTCTCCAGTTAGATAATCACAGCAATTTCCCATAAAACCCCTCCTTAAAATGTTTTTGCTATATAAATCGCTTAGAAGCATTTAATTATTATGTATATTTTACCATATAAGTATCATGTATACATTATAAATATCAAGGTATTAAGAAAATATAAAAATTAAAAACATGCCTCCAGATTGAAGACATGTCTTTAATACACCTAAGTTTAATTTTCCATATCGATTTCCCCTCGACCATCACTCTTTCTATATCCTAGATTCTCATATAGTTTAATTGCGTTATAATTCTCGGTATCACAGGCAAGAAAGCTTCGCTTTGCACCATTTTTTATTCCCCACATCATAGCGCTTTCTAAAAGACAGCGTCCTACACCCTTGCCATGATATGAAGGAGCAACAGCAATTTTTCTTATCCATAAAACGGTGCCCTTTTCGCTTTCAAAGCCATAAAGCCCAACACAGCATACACCTGTAATTTTGTCATCAATCTTTGCTGTAAGAATGGAGAAATTATCGGATTCATTCCATTCCTTAACCCATTCGTCAGATTCCCCAGAAAATCCTCTAGAATATCCTTTGCAGCCTCTTAATACTTCACCTGCAGCATGATATTCATTGGGTTTAATGGTTTCTACACAGTATTGATTTTGTGAGTTTGGTTTTATATCTGATAAATCGGTATTCCAAAAATCAACATATTCACTTACAATTTTAAATCCAAGGTCTTCAAGGATTTCTATAAAATCTTCAGGAATAAATTCAATGTAGATTTTTTTCTTGTATTTTTCTTCAAGTATCTTAATTGCTTTCTTAAATCCAATGATAAATTCTTCCTTTGATGCAGTTGCCCAATAAATCCTTATTTTATTTTCTAATTCCTTATATATAAATATATATTCCTCCATATCAAAGAGAATAGAAGCTTCTTCCAGGTCTTCAGCATCAACATACTCTAAAGAAGTATATTTATATCCCATTGCCCTATCGATAATATTTTTCATAGTATCCCCTCCAATTCCATACATGTACAGTGTGCAAATTTTATCCTCATAAGCATCAAACATTAAAGCTTTGATTATGATGGATAGAATGCATAGATTGTATTATTATAATAAAATTATATAGTATTTTATATTGGATAATAAGGGAGAGAATTAGTATAGCTATTTTAGCGCTTTTTATAGTTAAAATAAAAGACCCAGATTGGATAGAATCCTTACCTGAATCTTTTATTGCAAAATATATAATTATTCATGATTTATAATTGAAATCACCTTTCCGTCATTTTTAGCCTGATATGTAACGCTATATCCACTGCTGTGATCCCAAAAGTATATCCACTTATCATAGGTATGTATATCACACCCAGTGATATCAGTCAGCCTTTTTACACCTGTTCCGTCGTATTTCATTTTATATGTTCCTTTAGATTCAAGAGAGAAATATATATAACCATCAGAAGCATTCATAGAAATAACGTTTTCATCAACAAATTTAGCTCTTCTTGAACCATCGGTTTTTACCTTGTAGATTTTATTGCTATCAGAATGGTTTATGTAATAGATCCAATTTTTTATAACTATAAACGGTCCTGCATTATCCTGTGCAATAACAGTTTTGTCACTTCCATCAAAATTTACTTTGCAGAGTGCATTGGAGCTGTCTACATAATAAATGTAATCTGATGTTATATTATAAAGTGGAGGATCAAACATCTTATCTGTTTTTTTGCTGTCTTCAAGTATTTTTGTGGAAAAGCTCTTATCAACCTTCATTTTATATAAGCTTTGAGGTTCAGTTTCTTTTATAAAATATAACCATTCTCCCCTGATGAAAAGAAATAGTACTGATTCATCGAGAAATATTGTACTATCTTTTCCTTCCAAGTCCATAACATATATTTTATCCATATCATCAGAGTTAACAAAGAATATACGATCGCTGATAATATTTATAAACTTTGTTTTTATATCGCCTATTTTCTGTTTGTCAGTTCCATTGGTTCTCATGCGGTATAATTTCTCTTCGTTTTTGGGTATTGAATAATAAACGTAATCCTTATAGCCTGCAAAGCTGCCTCTGTAAATCAAATTTTCAGGGGTATTCCCACATACATTTTCATTAGTGGGAAGGCTTATAGCAGATTTATCTGCATTTGAAGAAGTCTCTATCTTTTTTGCTTGAGGTGTTAATGGTTTTTCCTTTGAATTTAGGGTTATAAAAATTATTAGAATAAATGTCACTATAGAAAAGCCAAAGAATAAAAGAAGTATTTTTTTAAACTCTTGATTCATTCTTATACCAGGGAAGCTTGTCCCTGATTACACCTCCCTTTTTCAAATAATTAACATATATTAACATTATAGCATGTTTATTGAAAAAGGGAATAGGGCTGTATGCAAGAAATGTTATATCTTATCCTTAGGTAACAGGCACTTGAGCTATGAGTTGTTTTAAGAAATTATTTTTTGCCTAAATGATCCAAGTGACTATCACTTTTAAAATGCAAAAAACAATGAAACCCGGCATGAATTCCTTTTAAAACATTAGGTGGAACGTTTTAAAAGGAATTCATGCCGGGTTGAACGATAATTTATGGTATATATCGCAATAAAAATTTTATATTAAGGTATTTATTGAGTTATATGAATTTAGGAAAATATTTCGCATTAATGATTTTTAAATGTAAAATCATTAATGCGAAATATATAGATCCCTTATATTTTAGTTATGCTTATCATGGCAAATCATATCGATTATAACTACACAGGCAAGTATAAAAGCTTCATTTTCCCCTGGTGCAATATCAATTCCATAGGAATCTGTCCAGGAGAACCATTGCTTTGATATGCTTGCAATAGTTCTGCCATCCTTTGAAAAGGAATACTCATGATCCGTGAAATCTCCCTCAACCTCTATATCTCCGTAGTTGGATGTTTCAATATTGAAGCGGCAGTTGAAAAATGTAAGAAGCTCCTTAGTTAATACACCGTAGAGTTCACCATTCTGATAAATTTCATATGTATTCCCAAAGAATGTAATCTTCTGCTTTATAAAGAAAATCTCATTTCCGCCCATGTCCTGAAAAGAAAGCTTATCTCCAAAGCTAAATACTTGTCCTTCAACTGTAAACACGTCATTCTCATTCTCGTCCTTGATTGAAAAGCTGTCTCCAAATGAAAAGAACCTTTGCCTCATTAAAAATCTCACAACCATTCCCCCTTAACAAAGCATTATATTTAAACCCTTGATATTTAAATTTATTTTAACAGAGATGTACAAATTAAACATCATTTATTTAAAATTATTCTTGTATATTTATGTTATTTGTTAGGTAATTATATGTTTCGTATAAATGATTCTACATTGCTTGACCCCAAACATTTATGCAAAATCATATTCATAGATTCATAAATCGCAATGTACATTATTCAAAATCTTTATTGCGATTTATATAGCTTCCAATTCACATCATAACTACATTTTCATATATTCTTCCTTTGTATAGAACTGGGTTGTTTTTAGATATCTAGGTATACTTTGCTCAACATCGTTTATAAATATATTTGCATATTTTCTACTTATCTCAAGTTTATATGTGTTATCATCATAGGGGAGTTTTCCTATACAGCTTAATCTAATTTTAAATTTTTCGTCAAGGTTTGGTATATCAAAAAGGCTTAAGAAGCGTTTACACCTTCCCTTAAAAGCTATTTCGGGATCAAGATTTCCTATTTTAGTATTATCAAAGGTAAAATCTATATTCATATATTCATCCTTCATATAAATATCTGTTTTACAAAATTCACTTACATATTGTCTGTTCTGATTAGCCCTTGATGTTCTAGAGAATTCCTCGAGTTCATCGATAAAGGTTAGGAAAGAAGAGGTAGTACTTAAATTTTTAATTTGATAGCTTTCACATGTATGATCTGATATTGCTTTTAAAATATCTGTTTTTGTTTGAATATCAGAGAAATTATTAGCATATGTAGGAATATGCATATAATCACAATATGAAACATTTATCTTCTTAAAGGCATTTAAGTTTTTCATAAGCAAAAAGGCACTCATAATTCCATGCTGGTATTTTTCAAAGTCATTTGAATACCTGAATTTGGCGGATGTACTTTGGCGAATGTTTAACTCCATAATGAATGTTCTTTTTAATCTAAGCAATTCATCTTGTGATATTTCTTTCAATGTTTCCCAATTTATGCCTAGCATATTTCTAGATGGTCCTATATATGTGTATTTATCTTCTACTTCAGGATCTTTACATTCAGGCAGTGTTGAATAGTATATCTTCCAACTTAATAAATTTATAAAGCAGTCTATAAAGTTTTGTTGTGTACCAGAATAGTTAAAATTAAATTCATCATAGTTTTCTACATCAAAATAAGGAAGAATGTTTTTTATCGACTTATTTATTCGATAAATCTTTTTTAATGGATATCCAAGATCATGTGTTAGAGCAGATATACATCTTATAGAATCATCTTTTTTAAAATAACTAAGAAGATCACCATACGTTTTTACAGGATCATCAAGAAAACCATCATTATTTAATTTTTTCATGTCTTCATATATATTACGTTGGATGTTATATTCGGTATTTGTGCTTTCTGTTATAAAATTGAATTGTCTGCTTTTGATAATATATTCTCCTAAGAAATAAACCCAGAGACAGTGAAGTGTATGATCTCTGTAAAAGGAATCTGAGGCAAAGATTAGCTCTTCAAAGTCCACATATTCATCAAAGTATTTAAACAACCTGTCATATCCACCTTTATCAGGATCTATATAGCTCATTGCAGCTTCAAACAGCAGTTTCCATAAATCCTTTGCCACTTGAATTTTTGAATGCTCACTTTCATCATTTTTAAGTTCGAGTATTTTGTTCTCTATTTGCTTTTTAAATTCATCCCTTTCCTTTAGAAATTCAATGTTGTCCTGGTGAATTTGCTCAATATAAAAATCCAGAACGCTGTTTTCGTTAATATGTCCCAAAATTAAAACCCCCTATAATAAAGATACTGTTATAGCTTACAATAATTTAATTTTACCAGATTCAAGTGGTATTAACATCTATTATTGCAAAATTTTCAAAATGATCCTCGGTTGTAAAATATAAACAAGAGGGACATTATTTTATCCCTCTTGATAAAAAGCATAATCTTATAAGCAAACTTCTCTAAAAATTAAATTAAGATTGATTGGAATTGATATCGATATTAGCTTTATTGATGTTTAAAAACAAGCTCTTAGTCAGTATAACACTTATTAATGTCAATATACTTACAGCAATAATGCACACGCAAGCATTAAACTTATCAAGCAGAAAACCAAAAATAATCTGCCCTAATGGAGTTAGTGCAAAGGCAATGCTTGTAAGCACACTTTCAACTCTTCCCAGTAGTGAAAGGGGAACAATTTCTTGTTCCATTGAACAGATAGCTAAATTGCTGATTAAATCAAATATGCTGATTATAAAAAAGAGCATAAATATGATTATAAATGGTATCAAATTACTTTTAAACATGCTTAAGTATGTATTTGTTGTTGCAACACCTATTATTGCTACAATTAATGAGTTTATAATCATACTTCCATATATAATTTTATTTAGACTTACTTTTTTAGAAACAAGGCTGCACAGTACTGGTGCTGCAAACATAGGAATCATTAAACCAGACTGAAAAAAGCCATACTGAGTATCTGAAATCTTTAAAATGGTTTTTAATATATAGGGTTCCCCTAC
Organism: Clostridiaceae bacterium; assembly: GCA_032095175.1. Lineage (GTDB taxonomy): Bacteria > Bacillota > Clostridia > Clostridiales > Caloramatoraceae > DAMCZI01. The sequence goes on along the minus strand of DAMCZI010000027.1, from coordinate 16,948 downwards.
AATAATTACCGGGGCAATAAAAAAATTTACAGATAGCAGCAAAATGCCTATTCCTAAAATCAGTTTATTATTATATATAAATTTAATTCCCTCGGAAAAGTCTAGAAAGAAGACCTTAAAGGTTATTTTTTCATGTTTCCTATTATTCTTTGGAATATTTATAAAAGTCTCACTTGCAGCAGAGCATAGAAAGCTTAGAGAGTTAATTATAAATATCCAAAACAAGCCAAACTTCTGTAAAAATAGTCCTGCTATTATTGGTGCAGCAAGTCTTCCCCCTGCTGAAACTATTGTACTTAAGCCATTAGCATCTACAAGCTGCTCCTTTTTAACTATTCCTGGAGTTATAGTTGCAATTGCAGGTTGAAAGATGGTTGATATAATTGAAAGCAATGCAACTAGTATTGTTATGCTAAATATATTTATAAAACTCTTATCTATTAAATAGATTAAAGCATAAATACCAACCAGTGTGCCACTTAAAATATCCAAAGTAACTATGAGCTTCTTTCTGTCAAACCAATCTGCAAAAACCCCTGCTATTGGACCTAATATTAATTCTGGTATAAAAGTAATTGATAAAATAGATGCGAATTTAGCTGCGGAACCTGTAGTGTTTAATACATAGAGTGATAGTGCAAAGCTTTGCATCCTCGAACCAACAAGGGACACAAGGTCTCCAAGCAATAATAGTAGATAATCTTTGTTTTTAAGTAAATGAAAATTCAATTAATGTTCCTCCTTTTTTGGTAGCTACCTCCTTACATTAATTGAATTTATCATTGAATATAGAATATTAGTCATATTATACCTCCTGTAGAACAAATTAACTTAATTATAACAGTAGATGAAAAAAATTCAAGGGGATTATATCTTTATGTTATTCTGCTTTTGAGTTGACCTTCATGTACATGGTTTTAAAAAAGTATCTGTAAAAAAGAAAAGCATTACAAAAGTTATACTTGAAATTATAATAATTGAAAGTATAATAGTTATTAAGGGGTGATTTGAATGAAAAACTTTGTAGACAGAGAACAGGAAATGCAATTTTTAAATGAAGAATATAATCGCAAAGGTTCTTCACTTGTTATACTTTATGGAAGACGTAGAGTTGGAAAAACTGAACTTTCTTCTGCTTTTATGAAAAATAAGAATGCTTTATATTTTCTTGTTACTGAAGAAAGCGAAATGCAAAATCGTAATGCCTTTAAAGATTCAGTTGCAGAATTTTGTGATAATGAATTACTCCGAAATGCAAAAATAGACAGTTGGGAAATCTTATTTAAGATACTCTGCGAAAAAGCACAAAATGAAAAACTACTTTTAATTATAGATGAATTTCAGTACTTGGGAAAATCAAACCCTGCCTTCCCTTCCATATTTCAAAAGATATGGGATATGATGCTGAAAAATAAAAATGTAATTGTAATTCTTTGTGGTTCTCTTATTTCTATGATGGAAACCCAAACCTTAAATTACACCAGTCCTCTGTATGGTAGAAGAACAGGACAAATTAAGCTGAAGCAAATTCCATTCTCCTATTATAAAGAGTTTTTTCCTGATAAATCTCGCAAAGAGTTGATTGAATATTACTCTGTCACAGGCGGGGTTCCAAAGTATATTGAACTTTTTTATGACAGTAAAGATATTTATTCTGCTATCAATAAAAACATATTGTCTAAGCAGAGTTTTTTGTATGACGAGCCAAATTTTCTCCTACAACGTGAAGTAACGGAAGTTGGAAGTTATTTCTCTGTAATTAAGTCCATAGCAGCAGGTAATCAAAAATTGTCTAAAATAGCTGGAGCTTTGGAGCTTAAACAGACAGGGCTCACGAAGTATCTTAAAACTTTGATTGACCTTGACATATTGGAGCGTGAAGTCCCTATAACCGAAGAAAGTCCTGAAAAAAGCAAACGAGGTCTATATAAAATAAAAGATAATTTTATTCTTTTCTGGTTTAAATTTGTCTATCCAAATTTAAGCTTTATAGAATCTGGCAACAGCGAACTTGCAATGAAAAAGATAAAATCAAACCTTATTGATAGACATATAAGCTATGTATATGAAGATATTTGCATAGAAGATATGTGGAAGTTAAATGCTGATGAAAAATGGAATTTCACTTTTGATAAAGTTGGTCGCTGGTGGAATAACGATACTGAAATCGATATTGTGGCCTATGATAGTACAGGTAAGGACATAATTTTTGGTGAGTGTAAATATTGGGACGGAAAAGTTGGTATCAATGTACTTACCACTCTTGAGGAAAAAGCAAAAGCTGTTGAATGGAGAAAAGATAATCGCAATGAGCATTTTATATTATTTTCAATCAATGGATTTACCGATGAGCTAATTGAACTTGCTAAAACACGAAATGATGTGGTGCTGTGGGAGTAAACAATATAAATAATTTTGTATTTTGAAGTCCTAGGAATTGCTATACATTAGGTGACAGGCTCTTAAGTTTTGAGTTATTTAATCAAAAGCATCATCAGATGCTTTAATTAAATAACCCAAAACTCAAGTGACTGTTACCTCGACAAATTCCTTTTTAAATTATCTAATCTTTAGTAATGACAGGCAATGTTAGTGATACATAGAATCTGTTATTCTTCAGTATCATATTGGCTCCATACTTTCCCCAAATCCTTCTTGAAGCGATGTTATCTTCTTTTATAGTTGAAGAAACATATCGGATTCCTTTACTTATGGCAAAATCCAATATCTGAAGAAATGCTTTACTGGTATAGCCCTTTCCCCAATAATTGCTTCCAATCCAATAGCCTATATCTGCCTTATGATTTAATAGGTCTTGATGGCTTAGGGATATCATCCCTATCGCAGTACTTTCAACAAATATAGCAAACATATCCGTACTTTTGTTTATTGCCCAATCCTTATTCTTCTCGATGAAATCCTTCTTTGTTAGTTTTCTATTGTTTGATTCTAGAGCAGCTAAAAGTTTCTTATCGTTATTTAAAAGCTCTACAATTTGTTCCATATTTTCATCGTTGATTGATTCAATAGGTAATAAGCTAATAACATCCATATGATTTACCTTCCTTCAGAAAGCCTATTTTTGGTTTTTATAATTTGCTATAAGCTTCAATACTCTTTCTAATGAATCATTGCTTCCAACCCAAATATCAGGTAGGAATCCTGTACCTTCCTCGAGACCTTCGGTTAAATGTAAGCTTGTACCAAAGTAAAGCATTAATCCGGTATTGGGAAGCTTATAAAGAACACAGTTGCCAAAAAGGTCACAACCTTTTGTGTTTGTGCCTACAAATACAACATTTTTTAAATTTCTTAGATATTTAACAAAAGTCTCACCTGATGAAGCGATGCTTTTATCAAGCAATACAAAAACTATATTTTTGTTCTCTGCTAGGATGGCAGTTTCTTTTGATTTATTCCACTGATTAAAATTCTTTGATTTAAGTAAAGTATTATAATATTCATAGTAGTTTAAAACCGTTTTATAATTATCTTCTGACATATTATCATTGTCTAAATGCTGCTTCATAATATTTTTATTAATTGTACAGTTTATTTTACTTAATAAAGTAGCCTGGCTATATGTACTAGTAGGTTTTTTGCCTGTATATCCAATAAACCAATTGTCACATGGCGTATCACTTCCACCGCCATTTCCTCTTATATCTACTATGCTTATTGGATAAAGCTTCAATTCGCTTCCACTCCCGGAAAAAAGCTCTGTAGTATTATCATTTTTATCTATATCAGCCATTCTTCTGCATTTAACAACAGGCACATCATTTATAAAATCCTTATTAAAGCCAGTAGCAGTATCTTTAAGGCGTTCTGACTTTTCTAAGGTAATTTGTTTATCTAACTTATTTTTGTTTCTAACAAAGGTAAGCGTTAATGAATTCTTAGGAGTGTTTATGTTTTGAAGTAATCCAATTGTATAAATTATTCTACCATCTCTATTTATTGATAACTTTATATAATCTTGAACATTATCGGAACCATCTACAGATTTCAAGTAATAGCTTTTGTTATCGATTAGTGTAAAATATCCTTTTTTATCTTTAAAAAATTCATAATCATCGTTATAATAATAAACTTTAAAATATCTAGCAATTAAAGACTCACTATGTAATGCAAAATGACCATCCTTTATAAAATCTAGATATTGGTATAATATACGTAATAGATAGTCTGGTGTTATATTATCACAGGAGTTAATGCTCTTAATAACATTGATTTTTGCTTCACCAAAGACTTTATCACCACCAAAATATTGATAACCACCATATGAATATTTAAGAAGCCTAAAAAGGTAGTTTATGTCTTTGATAGCCTGTTCCTTTGTAACTGTTTTTTCTCCATTATAGTTTTTTTCAGCTTCAGCATAATCAAAATCTGAAAGTATAGCTATCTCGGCATCAGAAAAACCTTCATCCTTACTATCGTAATGATATAGATATTTTTCTATGTCTTGTGGTTGTTCTGATGAAATGCGGCTATTATTTACTTCATTAATAACTTGATTTAATGGAATATCAATTGGTTTATTGCTGCCACAGCTAAAAAATTCCACAGTAAGAATAATGATTAAAAAACAAATATTTTTTTTCATTTTTATATTCCCCCAATTAACGTGAAAAGAATGCGTAAGAGTGTTTTTAATAAATACTCCTATACATTCTTTCAACATAATATTCAAAATTCCTCCATAAAATACAAATAAATGATATGAACGAGATATTTTGAAGAATATAAAAAACATTTTCATTAATATACTATGTATAGAAAGCAATAAATAATTTATGTAAAAGTGTTAGGCATGTGAAACTAGGGATGATGCAAAATCATTATTGATTTCTATATAATCAAGGTATTACCTATTTTTTTTATTTACTCTGAAATGGTAATTGTATATTTGCAGCCAAATTCTTCTCCCTTACCAAGTCTTAAGACGCCTTCCTTATCCCTAAAATCTCCTTCAAAGTCTTCAAAATCTGCATGTCCAAACCATGGTTCTATGCATACAAAGGGTGCGCCAGTTGGTTTTGACCAGAGACCAAGGTAGGGGAAGCCAGTAAAATCAAATGTAATTGATTTTGAATTCTTAGTGTTTTTTAATGATACTTTTTTGGATTTAAGGCCTTCAAAAACAAGTGCATCATTCTTAAATAGAGTATTTGAAAAATTAATTCTATTTGAATCCTTCATATATGGTTGTGTTGTTCTTTCAAAAAGACCACTATTATTTAAACATAAAATATCTGTGGTTTCCTTGTTTTCAAATTCGAAATAGTAATCCTCAAAGCAGGAAGGTTCTAGTCCTTTACCTTCTAGAGGACAATTGAAGCCTGGATGGGCACCTATTGAAAAGTGGATATCCTTGCTATCAATATTTCTTACTATATAGCTAACCTCAAGATTATTGCCGCTAAGCTTGTATTGTACATCCAGTTGGAATTTGTATGGATATAGTTTAAGAGTATCTTCGCTCCATGAAAGTCTGAAAAGTACCTTATCCTTACTTCTTTCTATAACATCAAATTCGAAATCCCTGGCAAAACCGTGCTGACCAAGGGTGTAGGATGCATCATCTATCCTGTATTCATTATTTTTTACCTTCCCTACAATAGGAAATAGTATAGGGGCATGTCTTCCCCAATATTTAGATTCTCCATACCATATGTATTCGGTATCATCCTTCTTATCCTTTATACTTGTTATTTCAGCACCTTTGCTGATTGGTTTAACAGTTAAAAATTCGTTTTCAAGTATTAATTCCACATAAATCACTCCTCGTTAGAAATAATCAAGTCAATATTTATTATACTACGTTTAAATTATTTGTTGGTAATGCAAAGCAGATACAGAGGCCTCCTGTTGGATTGGATTTGGCATATATTTTTCCTTCGTGGGCTTCAACTATTGATTTGCATATTGAAAGGCCAAGTCCCATTCCACCCTTTTCTCTAGAGCGGGATGTGTCTAATCTATAAAATCTATTAAAAATTCTTAGCAGTTTGTCTTCTGGAACCCCAGGGCCATCATCACATATCTCAAACAAAATGCTTTTGCTTTCAAGCGTTGATGAAACAGTGATAGTACATTTTTCACCTGCATATTTAAAAGAATTTTGAATGATGTTTGTAAAAACTCTTTTTAACCTGGAAGCATCAATTAGAAATGTTGTATTAGCATCAACTTCTATACTCCTTTTAAGGCTTCCTCCATGTTGTGTTATTTCAGTTTCTAGATCCTTTAACATATCATCAATAAAACTCCTACAATTTATCTCTATAAGGTTGTACTTTTTTGTTGAACTAATGCTTGAGTAATCGTCAAGCTCGTAAATAAGCTCCTTAAGGTCACTAGCTTTCCTATATATTGTTGAATAGTATTCAAATTTTTTTTCTTCATCCTTTACCCTGCCATTATTAAGTCTCTCAACATATCCCAATATTGATGTAAGTGGTGTTTTAAGATCATGGGATATTGCTTGTATAAGTTCATTCTGACTGTCCTCAGAATATTTTAGCCGTCTTCCCATATCCTCAACGTTTCTGCATAAAAGACCTATTGAATCATTTTCCTTGTATGGTATATCAACAATGGTATTACCGTAATTTATACTATCCAATGCTTTTCTAAGCTTTGTAATTGGGTTTGAAAGTACTCTATAAATCAGAAAGGATACAATTGCTGAAACCAATAGTATTACCGAGGAAAGTGCAAATATAACAGCGGTTTCCCCTTTTGTACCCATTCCAAACTCAGGTGGAAAATATGCATGAATAATATATGCAGGCTTTTTCTTCTGCTTTACTGTATCCATTTCATGTATTGAATTGGATATGTTTAAATTACCTTTAGACTTATATATTATGCTTTTATCCATTGTTTCCAAGGTAAACTTAATACTTGATTTAGCTGAATGAGCATCAAGGATTCTTGATGCATTTTCAAAATCATATGGATTTTTCTCAAGCTTTGTGACAACCTGCTGGAGCACACGCTGTCTTTTTAATTCCTTTGAATTTATTTGGAGAATAACACTTTTTTCTATTAAAAGCTTTGTAGGAAGAGCTATAAGTATAAAACCTAAAAGAAGTATAAGGGTTATCCTTGCCCCAACACTCTTCATCATCTTTCACCTACAAACTTATAGCCAGTACCCCAAACAGTTTTTATATATTTATTGTTTGGGTCAATTTTTTCTCTCAGCTTTTTAATGTGAACTGTAACTGTGTTTATATCTCCAAATTCCTCATATCCCCATATGCTGTCATATATCTTTTCCCTTGTTAGGATTATATTTGCATTAATCATAAGGTATTCAAGAAGCTGAAATTCCTTTGTGGAAAGCTCAATTGTTTTTCCATCAACAGCAACTTTATATGAGTTCCTATTAAGAACTATACCTTTAAAGGAGATGGAATTGTCATCAACATTTGAATTATTCATATTACTTCTTCTAATATGAGCCTTAACCCTCGCTGCAAGTTCATAAGTGTCGAAGGGCTTGGTTATGTAATCATCAGCTCCAAGCTCAAAGCCTAAAACCTTATCTATACTTTTACTTTTAGCTGTTAGGAGAAGAATAGGCGTTTTTATATCATCTCGTACTTTTTTTAGTATATCGGTACCACTAAGATTTGGCAGCATTATATCAAGAATTATAAGATCAAACCTTTGATTTTGTATTTTTTCAAGAGCTGTGTCTCCTGTAAAGGCTTTAAAGGTTTCAAAACCTTCATCCTCAAGTATGTCACAAATCAAATTTGCTATATCTCTATCATCATCAACAACAAGAATTTTACTTACCATAAAATATAATCTCCTTCCCCATTATTGTTTTTAATATATATCAATTATAATAAATCAATCAAGTGAGTTGTGAAATTTTAATAATTTTTAATTTTTATTTATTGGGATTTAATTATATGTGGATATAATGAGGATAAAGAAGATGCCAAAAGGGCATTAAGAATTTTAGGAGGTGTTTACATGAAAAAACTAATTGCATTAATTACAGCATTTCTGCTGATCCTTCCATTTGGAGCAGCTTTTGCAAAGGAGGGAGAACCGCAGAATGAAAAGAAACCTGGGGTAAGACAGCAGATAATGGAGAGAAGACAGGAAGCAAAACAAGCACATGAAAGAAATGCTGCTGTAAGGACAGAAATTAAGGCAAAGATTACTGAGATAAAGGGAATAACAAAGGAACTAAAAGGCAAGGAGGATGAACAATCCAAGGCAACCCTGACAAAGATTAGGGAAGGCTTGAAAGCAATATCAGAAAACAGAGAAGCCCTTAAAGAGCTGAAAGGTACGGGAAAACCATACCATGAAAGCCTCAAGGCAAACATAAAAGGCAAGAACATAGAAGGGGCAGTAGCAAGCCTTAACAGTATCATAAAACTAAGAAATACAAGATATGAATATCTTGTAAAGATAAATGCAGGGCTAGATTCAATTCTGTCATCAATAAAATAATTTTAACCCGGGAAGTACCCGGGTTTTTTTATGCACGTTGACATGCAATAGACAATATAATATAATGTCTATATGAGAACAAACAAAAGTAGGTGACGTTTATTGAGAGATATAAATGAGATGTTTTGGAATGCTTCGGTAGAAGAAATAAAAAAGGGATATGTCTATGAGGAAGAAACTGATGAATTTGTATGCCTTATCTGTGGAAAGACCTTCATAAAGGGGGTTATTTATCAGGAGAAAGGGATGCTTCTTGAAGCAGAAAGAGCTATGAAAGATCATATAAGCTGTGAGCATAAATCTATGTTTGACTATCTTTTAAGCATGGATAAAAGACTTACAGGCTTAACAGATGTACAAAAGGGTTTGCTGGATTTGTTTTATCAAGGCTTAAGTGATTCTGAAATAGTTAAAAAGGTTGATGCAGGAAGTACCTCCACCATAAGAAATCACAGGTTTGCCCTTAGACAGAAGGAGAAACAGGCAAAGGTATTCCTTGCGATTATGGAGCTTTTAAAGGAAAGAAAACCAGATAGAAGGGAGGATTTTGTAGATATGCACAAATCAGCGACAATGGTTGATGAACGCTATGCCATTACAGAGGAAGAAAATGAAAAAATATTAACGGCTTATTTTAAAGAAGGTCCTGATGGACCATTAAGTGATTTCCCAACAAAGGAAAAGAGAAAGATTGCTGTTTTAAGGAATCTTGTAAAAAGATTCGAAGTGGGAAAGCAATACACTGAAAAGGAAGTTAATGAGATATTAAAAAAAGCATATGATGATTATGTACTTCTAAGAAGATACTTGATAGAATATGGATTTTTAGACAGACACAATGATGGAAGTGCTTACTGGGTTAAAATATGAGAGAAATGCAGTATGTAACAAGTTGGATATCCCTTTATAATATAGGGTTATCCGACTTGATGTGTATATAGAACCATTTAAAATTCTTATTTTGGGGTGGAGATAAATGATTTTTGAATCAAAGGATTTTTATGTTGATTTAGTTGAAAAAAAGGATATAGATGAAATTGTGGAAGTGTATAATTCTAATAAGCATTTTATAATAAACCATATGGATAAAGAAAAAGTAACCAGGAAATGGATGCTTCAAGAATTAAAATCTATAAAGGAAGCTGGCTTTAATTCCTGTAAGGTGGTGGAAAAGAATTCAGAAAAGATAATAGGAGTGACAGACTTTAATATAGATGAGGAAGCTTATTTATCTTTATTGATGATTCATAGTGATTATAAAGGTAAGGGCTTTGGGAAAGTCTTTTTTCAGATGTTTGAGAAATATGTTAAATCATTAAGCAGTAAGTGTATTAGAATAGATGTAGTTACTAATTATGATGATTCTGTGCTTAATTTTTGGATTAAAAATGGATTTGATAAATTTAGAGATGTGGAGTTAAATTGGGCAGGAAAGATTTTATCTGCTGTTACTATGAAAAAGAAGCTATAAAAAGGGCTATCCCACAACAAATGTTATCGCCTTAAGTGCCGGGCACATAGCAAGTAGCAAGCTGAATAAACCTTAGAATACCAGGTTTATTCAGCTTGCTACTTGCCGTTTGCCCGGCACTTTTCAAAGCTATTTTCTTATATGAAACAGTCCCTTTTTATTAGGTCCCGATATAATATAAATATTTTACTGTAAAATAAATATTGCAAAGCATGCTTGACATAATGTGCAAAGTTAACTATACTAAAAGTGCAAAGCAAACTATACAGAGGGAGGATTATTTGAAAACATGAATTCAGGAACTGCGTAAACAACATAGACTATCACAGGAAGAATCGGCACAGACAGTTGGAGTAACATATTAAGGAGAATGATGAACGTACAATTATGATAATGCAAAAAACAGGTGCTATGGGTATGGCAATATGTAATATTGGTTTAGGATGTGCAACAGTAAGCGCAGGTTTTTTCAATCAAATCGTATTCTTTTCATTACTGGGAGCTACGGCATTTACTTCTTTAGTTAAAGGATTTTTTAAATTGTATTATCATAATAAACTTTAGTTGGGGTGTGATTAGAAATGAAGAATAATCAAATGAATAGTTATTTAATTTTAGGGCTCTTTATTTGTAGTATTGTATTGTTTTTTAATCGACTTATAGGATTACCTGAAATTATAAGTGGCTTTGGTCTTGGAATAGGTATTGCTTTAGAATTGATAGGAGTATATTCAATGAAGCATGATATAACTAAAATAAAAAAATTTAAAAAATCTTTAATTAGAAAAATAGTACAATGAGCATAATTTATTTTAAATAACATGTGACAAGGGCTTAAGTTATAACTAATAGGAGATGATAAAAATGAACAAAAGATTCCGATTTATAATGTTGTTAATTTCACTATTGGGATATTTAATTTTCACTTTAAGTCAGATTTTTAGACATTCATTAACAGATTTCATATTTGGGTTTTGTGAAGGGATTTCTTTTGTATTTATAGTTATTTGGGGTATATATATGTGTTATTGCTTTGCAAGAAAGAAAAGCCCATTTATGATAAATTAGAACAGTTATTAAGTACAATATAATTTTTTGGTGTAAAGATTATATTAACAAGTGCCTTCATTCTCAGAAGGCACTTGTTCTTTTACATCAACTTATTAAGTCTTTCAAGCTCATCCTCACACCATTTTGGGTTGAAGTTATTTTGCTTCAGATATTCTATTATAATCCTAAATTCCTGTGCAGCCTCAACGTATTTTTTCTCATGTTCAAGAAGGGAGGCTCTGCTGAATCTGGCGTCTATTATGGTCTGATCAAGTGCTAAGGTCATATCCCATTCTTCAATTGCCAAATCAATCATTCCAAGGCGAGAAAGAATCTCGCCATACCAGTAGTGAAGAATTGCATAATCAGAGGATATTTTGAGCCCTGCTTCAATAACCTTCTTGGCCTCGTTAATCTGATCAGCTAAAAAATATGAATGAGCAAGATAGCAATATCCCTGTGGATCATCTGGAAAGGCTGATACATATTTTTTATAGAATTCAACAGATTTATTGTTCTCATGGAGCGATGAACGTATATGGATTAATTGGCCGTTAAACTTCCTGTTAAAAAGTGTCATTTCCTCATCCTCTTTTTTTGATGTAAGTTCAATGCCCTTTTCATAGCAGATTACTGCATTTTTCATAAGATCTGTCGCTCTATATTCCTGAAGTACCCCATAGAAAAATAATGTGTTGGGATCATCAGGGTTTTCCTTTAAAGCATCCTCATATAAGCTTAATACCTCTTCATACAAGCTTTTATCTCCATTTTCATACTGTTCAAAAAGCTCCATTTTTCTATCTTTTTTCATATAATCACGCTCCAATCCTTTCTTTACCTGTACTTTTAATGGCCTCCATATGGATTTCCATTAACATTCTCCCCTGGGGATCAGGCAGTCCTTCAAGCTCTTTTAGAAGAGAAGCAGCTATGAGTGCTGATATTTTCTTCTTTATAGAAGGCCATACATCCGGAGTATTCTTTTTAAATTCATTTTTTAATTTTAAAACGTGTTCAACAGATTTAGCTTCATTCATAATGTTCACCTCCAAGGGATTTTGATAATTTAGAAAGGGCCCTTCTATATTTCCACCTAACGGTACCTTCTGGTATTTCAAGTAGTTTAGATATCTCAATATGTTTTAATCCGCCAATAATATGGAGGACAACTATCTCTCTTTCCTTTTCATCTATGTTTAAAAGTGCACTTGTAACTTCCATTTTGTCTATAATCTTTGATACAGCTGCATCACCTGATTGGGCAGTATCTAATAAGTTTAAAAGCTTACTATCATCTTCGGGACTAACGACGCTGCTTCTTCGAAGCCAATCAAGTGAAAGGTTACGGGTAATTGATAAAACCCAGGCCTTAGGGTTTCCAAGCTTGTAAAGGGAGGCTTTTTCATATACCTTTATAAATGTATCTTGAAGTATGTCTTCTGCAGCTGCTTTGCTCCTTACCATGGATAGAGCAAAGGCATATACAGGTGTTTTCAATTTATTGTAAAGGCACTCAAGGGATTGTATATCTCCCTTTGATATATTCTCTAAACAATCATCAAGTTCCATGATGCACCTCCTTACATTAATATAACGTATCAAAAAGCTATTTTGTTGGGAAAATTGTCAAAAAGCTTAATATTTCTGCTGAAACTATATATTTTTCATAATGGAAGGATGATAAAATTTATTTTGAAATTAAATAAAATAAACTATAATTGCTGTGCATTTGGGTAAGGGGGAGGAAAATGAAAAAAATAATGCCATTAGTAGGAATTCTTTTAATTACATCTATATGTTTTGGATGTGGAAAAACAGGTGATCTATCAAATCGTTCTTGGAAAATCACCTCAGAATCAGAAGCTATTTTTCCTAGAAATATAGGAGGCTTTTTCAATAAAAAATATGGAGTTACTGTTGGGTATGCTGGAGAAATCTATTATACAAAGAATAAAGGTAAAACATGGAACAAGGGTAGTAACAGCTCATATTGCTTATTTGGTTTATGTATTGTAAACACAAAAGTTGCTTATGCATGTGGAAATGGAACTTATGTTGTAAAAACAACAGATGGCGCAAAAAATTGGAAACAGATAATGAACTTTGGAGAATATGAACCCAATCAGCCAAGATACTTAAGTTTTATAAATGAAGATATGGGTTGGATTGCAACTCCCCAAAAATTTAAGCATAAAGACAAAAAAGTAATGCTAGGCAGCACAAAGGATGGTGGTGAAACATGGGAATATATTGTGCTCCCTGAGGAGATCGATGAAATTGTTGCGATATATTTAAGAACTGCTGAGAATGGTTATATATTAGACAACAAAAATAATTTATATATAACTAATGATGGTGGCAAGAACTTTGTAAAACAGCCATTGAATATAGAAGATGCATGCCTTAATGCTAAAGCTGAGCCCCATGTTGTTCTTAAGTTTTCAGATGAAAACTATGGGTTTTTAGCCTATGAGAATGAGAAAGGAAAATTTCAGGCTGCTAGAAGCAGTGATGGAGGAAAAACATGGATAAATGATACTGTTCCTGATTTGCCTAATGGAGCATTGTATTTATCACAGGATGGAAAAACTATAACACTAACAAGACCTAGTGAGTTCATAAAGGTACTTGAATACAAATAGAAACATAGTGTGAATATTGTTTTGGAATATAAGGGCATTTCTTGATGAAGGAATGTCTTTTTTTTAGTATAGCAAAAGTCCTATTACATTCTGTTATTTCAAAAGTCCAAGTGTTATATATAAAAGGATTATTTTAAATAGTGTAGAATACAATATTTAAGATAAAAGATAGGAGATTGCATTATGACACTATATTCCAAACACAGTATTACAAACGTGGCTATCCCACTATATGTAAATTTGAACGATTCAATTTCGCAAGAGAACAATTCTATGTTTAGAATTGTTCTAATAGAATCTGGTACAGGAATACTAAAAATAAATAATTGTTCATTTGTATTTATGTCACCATCTGTACTTTGTCTTAATGAAAGAGATGCAGTTGTACTTGAAAAGGAATGTGGTGTAAAAGTAAAGGTTATATATTTTGATCCAACAATAATTAATAGTTCATTTACTCTTGAAAAAGTATACAACATAAACAATTTTGATAAATTTACAAACATACAAGATTATTTTTATCTTGAGCCATTTCTTTATTTTACAGAGAAAACAAAATCGTACTTTGAAATTGGATTTACAATGTTCAAAAGAATAGAACAACTTTATAAAATGCTTTATGAAGAAACAAATCCCTGTGAGGGTTTATATTGGGTATGTCGTTCCAGGTCTTTCTTTCTAGAAATTTTGTTTTTAATACAATACGTATATACAAATTTTGAGGTGGATGATAGGATTCAGCTTCCTAATACTTCGGATGATTTAAATGAAATTATTTTGTATTTGCATACAAATTATCAAAATAAAATTACAATTGAGGATTTAACAAAAATTTTCCACATAAATAGAACAACTTTATCAGAAAAATTTCGTGCTTCGATGGGTATGTCAATCAAAGATTACCTTATAAAACTGAGAATTAAGTTAGCATCTGTAATGTTAAGAGACACAATGCTTCCAGTATCTGAAATTATGTACAGAGTAGGTTTTAATGAAGCAAATCACTTTTGTAGAATGTTTAAAAAATACATGGATTGTTCTCCTTCAGATTATAGAAAAGAATTTTACTCATAGTAAAAGAAAGTTAATAAATAATACTTTTTGATGCTATTGTTTAGTTCAGCTGACTGTCTATATATTGACAAAAACTATTCTTTTGTCTATTATTATAAAGGAATTTGGTATTGAGAGAATTTAATAATTAATTTTATTTTCCCTTTTGCATACTGCGATTAGAATTTAAATATAATTGATATTTTGATATCAAAGTGTTGAACATCCACTTTAAAAAAACTCAGAGTGGATGTATTTTTTTTTGTAATATTAATTGCATTAAAGATTTTACATTTAGTGCTGCGTGATTAATGAATCAATGAAAATGATTTTGCATAAATGCTTAGGGTTGCGCAATGTAGAATCATTTATGCGAAACATATAGAAGGGAGTTTTTACATGTCATTAAGTTTAATAAGAGACTACAGGAATAATAAAAAATTTTATAGGAATCTATTTGCAATAACGCTGCCAATAGTCCTACAGAACTTGATAGCATCATCACTCAATATGCTTGATACTGTGATGATAGGTAAAGTTGGTGAAACAGAGCTTGCAGCTGTGGGTATTGCAAATCAATACTACTTTTTATTTACATTATTTATATTAGGGGTAAGCGGAGGCTGCGGAGTGCTAATTGCTCAACTCTGGGGAAAGAAAGATAAGGATAATATAAAAAAGGTTTTAAGCAAAGCATTAATCATAAGTTTGCTTGTATCACTTGCCTTTTTGTTTGTAGGATTTATAATGCCTGAAAAAATAATGAGGCTTTTTAATAAGGATGTATTAGTGGTATCTATAGGAAGTGAATATCTTAGAATAACAGTTATAAGCTATATATTTACCTGCATTACCTTTACCTTTGCCTCTGCCCTTAGAAGCATTGGAAATACTAAACTGCCTATGTTTGCAAGCTTAGTTGGTCTTATTACAAATGGAGTATTAAATTATATTTTAATATTTGGGAAGCTAGGAATACCTGCACTTAAAACTCCTGGAGCTGCAATAGCAACTCTTATTGCAAGAATATTTGAGTGCTTAATAATAATATTTGTTGTATATTTTAAAGATAAAATATTAAACATTAAATTAAATAATTTTAGAGGACTATCTAAAAATCTAACTAAAACTTTTACAAAGGTCACTACTCCAATAGTGCTAAATGAAATTTGCTGGGGACTTGGTAATGTAACATATATTGGGATATATGCAAGAATAGGTACTCGTGCAGCTGCATCAATTCAAATATGTTCAACCATAATGAATTTATTTATGGTATTTACTTTTGGACTTGCTTATGCTGCAGTAGTTATAATAGGAAACGAAATTGGTGCTAATAGAGAAGAGTCTGCTATAGAAGCATCTAAGAGGATATCTTCAATATCTATATTAATCGCCTTTGTTTTAGGTATTATACTTTTCATGTTAGCAAAGCCTATAACCTCTTTCTTTAATGTATCAGATGAAGTTAAAGCAGCTTCTACCTATATACTATATGTATATTCACTGCTTATGATTGTTAAGGTTTATAATGCGGTTATGATAGTAGGAATACTTAGGGGTGGCGGGGATGCTGCCTATGGCTCCATACTTCAAGGTATTACTCTTTGGTTTATAGGTATTCCATTAGCTTTCACCGCAGCGTTTATACTTCATTTACCTGTTTATTATGTTGTTGCATTTACCGCCGTTGAGGAGATTATAAAAGTTTTTCTTATAATAAAAAGATTTAAATCCTTTAAGTG
Source organism: Clostridiaceae bacterium (assembly GCA_032095175.1). Taxonomy (GTDB): domain Bacteria; phylum Bacillota; class Clostridia; order Clostridiales; family Caloramatoraceae; genus DAMCZI01. The sequence goes on along the minus strand of DAMCZI010000027.1, from coordinate 497 downwards.
GTTAAAGAATATAGTAAATGATTCCCTAAAAACAGCCATATAAGTTGAAATATCTATTTTTCATAACATAGGGATTATGCGTAGCATCCTACCCAAGTTTATCTGTAATAGACCGTGAAGGTCAAGAAATATTGCTTCCGTCGACTACTCCGCTCGCAAAGAAGTTGTAAGATGTCAAAATGGCGACAGCCTAAGAACTTTTGAGAACTCGTATATGCTGCAAAATTCTAACATTTCGGCCTTTCAAACAGCCTAGGGTCAAAGCTATTAAGCAGGGCTGTTTGAAAGACCAAAATGTAAGAATTTTAATGCAGCCTCTACTCAAACACTCAAAAGTTCTAAGGCTCTCGCCATTTTGACATCAACAACTTCTATTTGCTCGCTCCAATGTCTCCTCCAGCAATATTTCTTGACCTTCACTGGTTTCATTCTCTATTGAAAAGTTATTCAATAACAAGTAGCCACACCTAATACAATTAAAAATAAGTAACCGTCCC
>DAMCZI010000026.1:0-76121 GCA_032095175.1 Clostridiaceae bacterium | reverse complement strand
GTGCTTGAAAAATTAACTTCCGGAATGCTTGAAAATCTACTTGCCAAAAACAATCTTAGAACCTAAATCAATATACATCTCCATACCGCTCATATTATCCTCTTTTGTAACCTTTATACATAGCATAATATTTGTAACTACCATTTTATTCACACTCCTTAACTTTACATATTTTATTTAAATCTATTTATATTCTCTATTACTCTACCATGATAAGCTGGGTCTTCTTCCTCTGCATCAAATACAACTGTTCTATCTATTCCAAATTCATCTAACCAACTATAATCATATGAATCAGTCCACGAAACTATAAATACTTTATGAACTGTATTTCTTATTAGGTCATCCAATATTTCTTTACGTTGTTCATTTTTCTTTCTACATATTGAATCTACTGGATACAATATAGATACATTATATTTTTCATTTCTCCATGACTTTTTATTTATTGTGTCTATATACATTCTCAAGTTTCCTACTTTAATTCTTGTATTCAATTTTACTGATTTAAGACTATGTTGAAAAATACTATCAATATTATCTTTTCCATTAAGTCTAAATAAAACTTTAACACCATCTTGTACATTTTTATTTAATGTTCGTAATACTTCCATATGTTTTTCATTTTGATGTGTTCCGGTTATAAGCATTATTTTTTCTTCATCATTTTCAAGAAAAGCTATTATTTCTGCTTTTAGATTTTCTCTAGTATTCATTGATATCACCCCTTTAATTTGAGTATATATTATTCTATTTATTTCCTTAATATTATACTGTCTTATATATTACAATATCTAAATTTAATACAACATCTCTTAATATAAAAGAAGAAAGATTCCCTTCATAGATACTCCTTCTTCTTTACTTAAACATTTTACTAAACTATTATTTATTTTTAACTTTATTGTCTCTAATTCTCTCAACTCATTTATTCTAATCTCAGTACCAATAATATTTTTGGTTTTATCTTTATTAATCCTCTATTCCTAATACTAATATTTATAAAATATTTCTAGCAAATTATATATGGCATTTAGTGTGCTAAGCATAACATTGATTATCTAGAAGTCCAATAATAGATTTGAAAGTTCTTTCAGCATTTTTTATTCACTTAGTGCTGCAGCCACCTCTTCGTTACTGATGTATACATTAAATTTATAGCTCTCAAGATCTCTATTAATAGTTCGACCTTTATAATATCCATCAAAATTGTAATATATATTTTTCTTATCATTCTCCATAAAATAATAGAAATAATCTCTATTATAGGCTTTTTCACTTACCGCCTTCTCATAATCTTGCCATTGATTAAGAATTTGGTCTGAAATTATTCTTGCAAAATCCTTGTACATTGATATTTGAAAGCTTTCATTAAAAAACCTTGTAACTACATTAACTACTGCATACTTACCGTATCTCAAAGCATTTCCATAAGTATTTATACCAAACTTGTTATTCGCTGTCTTATCAAACTTCTTTTCTAATTCAAGTAGATATTGATGACAGAAATACCCAAACATATATTTTCTATATATTTCAGAGTCAATAAAAACTTCTTTAAAATTATCTTCCCTAAACAAATATTCGTCGCCATTTCTTCTTGCTCTTGCAACATCACCAGAAGCACTTACTGCAACTCTAATAAAAACAGAGGAATCTATTATTCTATCTCTTGGAATGTATTTTTTACTAATCCCATCATGAAATTCTCCTCTTTTACGATTATAAAAATATCCAAATTCATCAAATATTTTAGTTTGATAATTAACTTGCACTTTATCATTTGAGCGTCTATCCGATTCTCTTACTACTGATTGTTCATTTGTAGCTCTAGACAACTCTTCTATTAAAGCTAGTTTTTTCTGTTGATTATCTTCCCCTTCAAAAAATGTTATTACCTTAACAAGCACTTCTTTATTATCAAATATAGATTCATCTTGTTCTTTTAGACATTTTTCATAAGTTGAAGCTAATGTGTATGCTGTTTGTCCACCATTAATTATTTGAGGATTTGTGATGATTAATTGTGCTGAGTCTTTTAACGCAATTCTAGAATTGAATTCAGTACTATCTGATAGTATTGTAATTCCATTATTAAATAAAGCAAATTCGTTAGTTTTCTTATTTCTGATAGTGTTTTCTATTTTGGGGTTAACACCATTATTATTTAACCCTAAATAACAACGCGGATTAAACTTTAATATAGAATTTTTAAACTTATATACTATCTTTGCAATTTCAATTAGGGGTACAAAAATAACCATGATTTTGCATCCACTAAATTCAGTTTGAACAGAATAACTAATTCTACCTTCATTGCTCTCTTTGTTTACTAATGATAAATTAATCTTAATCTCATCGGCATTATAATAACATCCTGTTACAACCGGAAATAGTAATGAAGTATAGCATCTCTCATAGTCAAAAACCGTCGTACTAAACCCGCCAGTCAATTTTTTTAATGTTGAATTTTTATAGTTCTTTAAATTCGCTAAAATAACAACTTCATATCCGTACCTTCCTATATCCGATATATCACTTATTCTTTTCATCATATTAATTATCTTACTATTATATGATTTTCCTTCTTCATCTACTTTATCCCCGTCAACGATCCTATCAACATCCATTTTTAATATTTCATCTAAAGTAATCTCTTTGGTTTCAAAATTATTTTCATTAGTTCTAAATTTAGATTGGATAAATATCACTTTCTTTTGCTCGGTATCTATGTAATATGCATCTATACCTCCATCAAAAGAATCATCTGTAATATAATTTTCTCTTTCATTAAATTCACTCAATCCATAGCATACCTTTAAAAATAGATGTATAAATGCTCTTGACCTAGCTGAATCTAGTTTCTCCTTTTCATTTGATGCTGGATAATATCTTTTGTATCCTGGTGGTGCTTCATTTCTTAACTCATCAAGAATATTGACTAATATATTATATTTACTCATATACCCCTCCAACTTTAAACTAATATTTATTAAATAATTTATATTATTTACCACATATACATAATTACACATATAATTATATACTCCTATACAATAATATGTAAATATTTATCATATAAATATATAAGCTAGGCGCTTCTATGAATAATCAAAATTATTTATGTAAAATAAAAGAAGAAGCTCCCATCATCACAAGATTCTCCTTCTCTCAATTTTGTATTTATCATAAATAACTTTTTCGTTAGCTTTTATATAGCTTTTCATAATTTATCTTAAAATGTTCAAACATCCACTATTTTTATAACAAAAATCATAGCAAAAAGGCTCTAGCGAAAACAGTTAAAGCCTTTGATTTTTGCAGAGAAAGTGATTTAAACCTTAAGTACAGCTATTCACTGTACGCCTGATTTCGAGTTAGATATATAGATAACCTTTTTATTAAAGACTATTTATAATAGTAGTAATTATATTTATAATTCTCATTACTTATTATTTCAGTCAGCAAAATACATAATCCAATTTTAGTAAAAACCTCACTTATTTGTGGTACGGTTCACCTTATCTTATCCTAAAATTTAAATCAACTCGTGACTTGAGGTAGCTAACACCTTAGGGTTTGTGAGTTGTTAAAGCATGTTAGCTAACATTCGGCATCATTATCAAAGGGGCATCAGTCGCTTTGGACTTACAAGCATTTTCTATATGGGATAATAACTTTTCCAAAAGGTAGTTCTCATTTATATCATTATCCTTTTTTTCTAACTCAACATAATATCCTTCTGTTGCTATAGTAACTATTTCTGCATTATTTACTAAATAGTTAAAAACAGACATGTTCACAGGATTGATAGCTTTTTTAGTATGGAAACAATCTAAGTCAATATCTAAAATAAACTTCCTGTTTATTCTATTCCCAGTAAAAAAATCAGGTATAAACTGATTTATCTGATTTAATTTAAACAATAGCTCCTCCCCTTCTATTACCTTATTATATACATCAAGTTGACACTCATCACCGTATGAACTTTTGTTCCATTTACTAGTGCAACAAGGATCTATATAATATATATTGCTATTGGCATAATCTCTGCAAATACCTGCACTCAGAAGGCTAAACACTACTGCGTCTGATATCATCCCTGTTTGTAATGCAAAATCTATATGTTCATCATTACAAAGTTTTTCTAATGCTGCTCTTATTGTACTTGATTCATTTATATCTGCATTTGTTACCAATTGATCTCTTACTGTTCTCCATTCTAATCCAGCGACCTTACGGGAATGCCTGTAAAATGCACTACGGGTATCCATATGGTGGTCAAAAGTTAATAATACTGGTGCAGTTTCATTACTAGAAGCATATTCTGACCATGGAATTATAACTTCATGATGATTATTTACTATATAAATTTTCTTTTCTCCAACTACTTTCTCAGTTACTTTATCTGTTTTCAATGATAACCACTCCCTAAAAAATAACTCACAGATTTCAACAATATCTAACATACCATATCCTAAATAAAAGGAAAAGAAAAAAATGCTCCATCCTCACAAGATTAGCACCTTCCTTCTTAACATATTTCATACCCATTGCTATGCTCAATTTTAATTCTGAACAGTTTCGGGGATTTAATAGAATAAGCAAAAAATGTTATGATTAACTTGAGGTAATCTAGATTTAACTATACTATTCTTGTAATAAATGCACATAGGGGGGGGACTTAAAGTGGAGAACATCGAGAAGTGGGAAGAAGGAAAAGAACAATACGCATTAAATAATGGATTTAGGCTTGTAAGAGCTAATGTAGGTGAATTTGGTATACATTATGCTATATATGTAGATAGAGATGAAGAGTTCAAATATAGTTGGATCAAAATGTCACAGGATCCATACTATGATGAAAATGCATTTTGGATTTTCAAGGATAATAAAAGAGTTGGTGGAGTAGTAATAGAGCCAAATTATTCATCACATTTTTTTGTTGAATCACCATATGCAGTAGACAAGTTCTGTATAATTAGCGAACTAAATAATGCCCTATTACAGTGGTCAAATAAGAACAAGAAAACCTTCATATATATAGTTCATCCAAGAGATGTTGAATATTATAATAGACTCGGATTTAGGAGACGTTTTGCTAGAAGAGTGATGATTCGTCCAACAGAAATATTTGAGGATATTCAATGGAAAAAAGATTTATTTATTAAAACACCTACAATCGAAGATGCTGCTGAGATTGGAAAAGTACTAAATGAATCATATAAAGGCGGCATCCAGTATGAAGAATTTTCTAACTGCACCCTAGAAGAAGAAATCGAAAACTCTAAGATGTTTTTAGAAAGGTATATTGCTACAAATAGTTTACATGCTTCTACATTGGTTTATGATAGAAATAATAATGAATTAATAGGGGTATGTTTAGCAGGAAAAAATGAGGAGGATGATTATGAGTTCTCTAAAATTAACGAAGTAGCAGTAAAACCAGCTTATAGAGGACAGGGTATTGCTGAGAACATGATAAAAAGGGCATTAACTGTTTTAAAGGACATATCTCCAGCAACAAAGTTAGATGTAACTGTTGGTAATGCTGCGGAAGCCTTATATTATAAAATGGGATTTTTCCCCGGAGTACAAAGTGTTGCTATGTATAAGAAATTTGAGTAGGTCTTATTTATTTTCTTCTTAACATATTTAGTTAAAATCCAATAGACCTAAAATAAATATTCCAAGGATTGCTTAGTGTTAGCACACTAAGCTTTTCTTATAAAAATAAACCTTTAATTGCTTCATTTAAAACATCTATCTTATTAATATATAAATTATAATCTATTCATCACTTTAATTTTGAAATATAATCTTTCACTTTTTTAGCCAGTATAACTGGCAGCCAGATAAGTTATAACTTATCTGGCTGCCATGTTCACCGATATTATACCCAAATAAACTATATACAATTATGCTTATTTTCAAACTTTCTGGCTGCATAACCCGAGACACTGCGGCAATGCAGCCCATGTATTATCGTGCCAATTGAAGTTATCATGATTAATATCAGTTTCTTCAAATAAGTAATTACAGGCTGGAATATCGTCAATAACACTATGAAATTCTTCCATTCTGTTAATAGCAAAGCCTGATTTAATCAATGAGTTTACATAATCTTGTATTCTCCAATCGAAAGTTGGAACTTCTCCGAATGGCCCCACATCTTCATATCGTTTAATAACCTCAAAAATTCCCTTGTATACTTTTTTATCAAAAGGTCGAACAAAGGGATGTGTGTCAAAAAGAATATATTTACCTCCTTTTTTCAATATACGATAAATATTGCTATACATTGCATTCAAATCATTAATCCAAACATGAACACCATTGGAAGTATAGACCAAATCATACATATTGTCTGAGAGTTCATTCAGTTTCATACTATCAGAAACATGATACTTTATGTTAAAATCCCTTTCTTCTGCGACTTTTCGTGCATTTTCAATTTGCTTATATGAAATATCCGTAGCTGTCACGTTTGCTCCCAAAGCACAAAAACTAAACACTGCAGTGTTGTCACCACAAGATGGAACACAAACATTCTTTCCCTTTAAATCAGGATAATATTCTTTTATCATTTCCGCCATAGCATGCGGGAAACCCTTATAGGGGTCTTTCTCAAGAGCCGAAAATAGTTCATCAAATTTGGTTTTACTAAAGTACTCATCAGAATAATTGTTCCAATCATCAATTATTTTATCTTGTTCAAACATAATTCACCTCCGAAAATATAAGTAATTTTAAGCCACACTTTCCGGAAATTGTATACATTCATATTGTAAATTATATTTTTTTATAGTGAAAGGTACTGAATCTCTATAACTATTTTATGCACAAAACCTCTGCGAGTTTTTAACCCACAGAGGTTTTATATGTTAACGCTACTTTAAATACACGATTTTTTTAATTGTATCATAAGAAAGATTGTATTTTATCATAAGTTCTTCAATACTTCTACCATTTTCTTTTTCTAATTTAATTTGTTTGTTTCTAGTTATAATCTCTTGTCTTGTACCAGTTCTGCTTCCCCAACGATTCTTTTTTCCCTCTGGTTGTGGGATATACAATATCTCCCCAGCTATATATTTCTGAATTTCACTAAGTAAATCAAAAGGTAATACCTCTGTGGCATTAATATACTTCATTCTAATTTGCTCCTTTACTTCGTAAATAGTTAAGTAAAAGATGCAAAATCAGGCTTATTAACATTTCAAAATTAGAATGAAAAAGGCGATTAAAAGATTCTCTATGCAGTTATCGCCATTGTCTATAAGACTGATTCTGCATAGAGCTTTTTGCCTGAATCTACATTACCTCTGAAAAAACCTAGATTCAAACGAATCATCATCATTTTTTCCACCCCCAATATTAATTACATGATACTTATATTGTAAATAAGTTTCAAAATTGTTGTTTACCTTGAGGAAAAATATACTCCTTTAGTAATTGCAATATTCCTGTATCAATTATTTATACATTTCATCTATATTCTATTTTAAAAGAATCTCTTTAGATAAAAATATATGTTCCATTATATGACCAATGTTACCTTCTCCCGCAAACTTTGAAATATCAAAGAAATTCTCACTTATCTCTATCCACTTTAAATCATTTTCATCTCCATGTACACATACTTCTTTATTCAAACGCCCAACATATACTTCCAACTTAATACTTTGTAAGTAATAAGTAAAATCCATCAAATGTGATAATTTAATATCATCTTTAGATATACCAGTTTCTTCTTCTAATTCACGATAAGCTGCACACAATCCATCTTCTCCACTTTCAATCTTTCCTCCTACTAAATTATATAATCCTTTATATGGGTTTTTTCTTCTCTTGCACATAAGTATATATTTGCACTCCCTGTCAAAAATAGCAATTACATTAAATTCAATATTCATTGTTTTTCACCACCACACAAATTAAGTTATAGAGTTTTATTCTTCTAACATAAATTTATATTATATTTATTTATATATTCTCTCAAATCTCAAATTCTCCTTTAAACTTAAAAAACTACTCATTTGAGTAGTTTCTAACTTATATGTCCACCATTACTTATAGTATGGCTCTCCATAATGTAGACTTTTTTAATTATCACTCAAGTTCGGCAATCAATAAAAGCTTACACCTCCTGATGTAAGCCGCTTTATAGCATCTTCACTATTTATTTAGCAGTGAATTTATTTTGTAGCCTTAAGAGAAAGCAATACATGATAAGTTAAGTTCCACTGTGAAAATTCTACACATCATACCCAAATTCAATACTAACAGAATACATTCTATAACCCAAAGACTTGTATAAATTTATAGCTGGTTTATTGTCACCATCAGTACAGAGAGTTGCCATGTTTTTACCCTTTTCTTTGAGGTACTTTAAGGCTTCTGTAATGAAAGCTTTTGCCACACCCTTTCTTCTCCACTCAGGTAGGACAAATATGTTTTCAGTGGCGCTTCTCTCTTCTCCTATTGAAAAGGTCATCACACTCCCCAAAAACTCATCTCCTGAGAAAGCAGCAAATGTAGCCCATTCTGGTGCATACCTCATCCATCTCACTGTGTCGATGTTCCAAGCAGCTCCATTATTACATTTTGCATCAGCTTCCACATGGCATTTTAACTCTTCTTCTGTACTCATCTTCCAATTCACAATCCTGAAATCAGAACTATAGGGACATGGCTTTATTTCTTCTGTTAAGTCACGTTTCATTACTAGGGAAGTTCTATAAGCAACAAATCCTTTTGAAATAAAAAGGTCCATTTCCTCATTACTACCAGAAGAAATATACTTTATCACTCTCATCTTCTTTCCTTGGTAGTCCCTCTTTATTTCCTTAGCTCTAGTTAACAAAGCATCCATTAAGCAAGAACGCAAATTCTTATCAGCTATATATGCCGAATTTATTCTTATGTTTACACTCAATCTATAAATATAATCAGGATCTTGACAATCTTTATCTATAGGAGTCCATGATATATGAGGTTCTAAATCCGCCACACCCAAAATTTCATTCTCTGAATTTATTGCGCAAAAAATATTAGCGGCCTTAATATCTCCTTTATAGCGGTATGCTAGTTCTGCGATTTTGTCAAAGCTACCAATTTTATCAGCATCATCACTACAGTAGTTTCTTATAATGTAATCACTCATATTACTCACTTTTCCCCCTTCTGTCTATATTATTTTCAACATAGATTTTTCTCTAATAGTTGCTAAATTTTGTAAGCATCTGAAAAAAAGTTTCATAGTCAAGTTCCATATTAGAACTGAAAATATAATTTATTGTCTATAATAACTACTTTACTTACCTAACTATCGTACTTTTGTGCATAATTAAATATTAGCATAAGCTATAAATAGTAGATATAGATAACTTGACTATAATTATTCTTTCTTAAACTGGCAGCCAAATAAGTTATAACTTATTTGGAACTAAAAGAATAAATAACATGAATGTAACAAAACTCTAGTATGAGGTGAGATCTATGTCAAACAGATAAAGAGGAAATTTTGAAGGTGATATAGTTTATTATATCGGATTACTGGACTTGTTTTCCTAAAGTTTCAAGATTATTGCCGATTCTACAAAAAAACACCGATTCTTTTATATTTTATATATAGAATCAGTGTTTCTCTGTTTTTAATTATTATTTCCGTAAAATCTTATCCATCGCTTTTCCCTTTGCTAACTCATCGACCAGCTTATCCAAATAGCGAATTTCCCGCATAGTTGGTTCTTCGATGTCTTCAACTCTGACACCGCAGACCACACCTTTGATCAAAGCTCGCAAAGGATTCAGTTGGGGAGCTTCCGCAAAGAAGGTCTCAAAGTCTGTCTGTTTTTCCAGTTGCACTTCTAACTCTTCCTGGCTATATCCTGTCAGCCAACAGATGATTTCATCGACTTCTGTTTTCGTACGTCCTTTTTTCTCCGCCTTCGTAACATAATGGGGATAGACACTTGCGACGCTCATTGTATAGATATGTTGTTTAGCCATGATACATCCTCGCTTATATAGTTTTCTTTATTGTATCACGAAAAATAATCGGGCTCAAACGAAAGTCATCTTTATTATTATTCATATTAATAGTTTTTAATCCTAATTTTTTATATAAAATAATAACGAGCTCCTTTATATCCACTTCACAGCCTAGTTTGATTAATTAAGAATAGTTATAAAATAAAGTTTCACATGTCATTTCAGCATAAATTCTTATAAAGAAAACCCCCATTACTTATGATACGGTTCACCATAACTGGTATAACGCAGACTTCTTATAAACTTGGCATTATACTCATACTATAAGTTTCTCATATAATATAACTGTTTCATTCGATGCTGTTCCAACTTTTTTGTATCCCGCTTTCTCATATAAATGGTGGTTTTTCAAGCTATAAAAAGGCGTCCCTAAAATCCACCTTTTTTTGTGCGCAAACATTCCTTCCATAATATTTAAGGCTTTATAACCATAGCCTAGGCCTTGATATTCTGGTAATATACAAAAATCTTCAAGTTCAATGGTATTTTCCTCAACATCATGAACCCAAAATGTTCCCATAACTACCTCATTAACTAATAATAAGTATACATTATATTTATTTATTAATCGAATATTCTCTGGTATATCTATGTACCATTCATCATAAAACCATTTTGGAATTTTCCCTTCTTCAGGCTTAAACCGTTCCTTTTCATCCCTATAAGCCTTTGTTTTTATCTCTGCTATAAAATATGCATCATCCACAAGTGCTTTTCTAACTTTCAATTCATTTTTCATATAGATTACCTCCTAATCAATTTAATATGAGTATAGCAATAAAATACTATTTATGAAAAAGCTTAAATCTACCATATTGAACTGACTGCTACTCTGTTTATAAATAATCATATCTTTCCATTTAATCTCATATATTCTATGGCTCTTTATTGATAATTTACTATTTTGAATCTATAATAGGATTATTAATATAAATAAAATATTTTGACAAGGGACATATCAAATTATAATTATTTTGATTACTGAAGGAGTTAATATATGCCAAGAAAAAACAGACAATTAAGTAATAGCGGTATATATCATGTTCTCATTCAAGGATATAATAAAACTGAAATCTTTAAGGATGAATCAGATAAGAAATTTTTTATCACTATATTATTGGATAACGTATTACAAAATAATTTGAAGATTCTCGCCTACTGTATTATAGACAACCATGCTCATTTACTTATTGGGGACTTTCAAAATATTCTTTCTAAATTAGTTAAAGAAATCACTAAAAAGTATGCTTATTATCTAAATAATAAATACAAAAGAACAGGTAAAGTTTTTCATGATAGATTTAGAAGTGAACCAATCGAAGATACGGAAAGCTTAACCTCAATAGTGGGTTTTATACATAATAATCCTTTAATACACAATTTAACAAAACAGCCAAACCATTATCAGTGGAGCAGCTATAATTGTTATTTGTATAATGACTATACTGAAAATTCTTTAGTTTCTTCAAATGAACTCTTAAACAGATTAATACATGATAATGACGATTTTTTTAAATTGCCCTTAAACCACACTAACAATATTTCTAATCATAAATTCATGGATTGTAATAATATCAACACTAACAAAACAATTCTAAGTGAAACTCAGGCTAAAATATTCATCAAAGACTACCTCGAAAACAAGAATGAAACCTTAGAAGCTGTTAAAACAAACTGGGAATTAAGATACTCTTTGGTACATGAGTTAAAAGAAAGTTCAAACTTATCTATCAGAAAAATAGCCTGTCTATTATCCTTAACTAGAGGTATAGTTCAAAACATAAAATAGGTCATAATATCTCAATCTCTTTTATATCTGTTTAATTTTAATCATAAAATCCTATAATAAAATTTGTAAGTACAATTTATTAGTTGCATTTATAACTGGTAATCATATAAGTTTACAAAAAAGTCTACGTCATTTATGATACGGTTCACCATAACAATTATAACGTAGACTTTCAGGCATTATGCCTTAAAATTTGAAAGAGGATACTTCAATAATACCCTCTTTCTTCTTAAATATTATCACCCTACTCTAATTTATTATGTAAATAAGTCATATGGCTGCCACTACCATTCGTTAGTTTTTTAAGTTCCATTGTTTGCTCCTATTTTATTCATCTCCTACACTGAACACTAGTTATATCTAAATGATGTGACTGTCATCCATAGCTCTGCGTAACAGCAACAAATGATAAAAATTCGTTAACTGAATTCGCTACAACTGCTTAATACTTGGGTTGTAAAAGTTTGCCCATGCTACATTATTGTCGATACATCTAAACATTCTGTAAGCTATGGGTTTAAATCCACATTGGGGCCAAAATGTGGAAGAAGCAAGATTGGTTATTCTCCAATCTATAATTATGTTGTTATATCCCTTTTCTTTCATAATCTTATAGCCTTCATTCATTAACTTTTTACCGATACCACTTCCCATTTCGGAAGGATAAGTACCCGCAATACTTAGCTCTACTCCATCATCGGGTGACATCAAATCTGAATTAATAGTCCCATATACTTGAAATCCTAATTCCTTCATGTCCTTTGTTGCAATGAGAACCGTTGCATCATCATCCTCTACTGTACCCCTATACCCAGCTTTTATTTGTGCTACAACTTCAGGTAATACAAGTTCAAAAGTTGGTGCCGAACATTGATAGTACTGGATTATTTTGGACATTCTGCCCATCGCTTCACTATCCGCTTTATTGGCAAGTCTAATATCTATATCAGCTACATTTTCAAAAGGCTTGTACTCCTCCATGTTCATTATCGCGTGTACTTGCTGAATAGAAAAGCCTAATCTCAGGAAGGCCTCATAGTACTCTTGACTTCCAAACGGTACTAAAGTATATTGATTGAAACAACCTTGTTCAAGCCAAATAACTGAAACCTTTGCATAGAGATTCCTTATAAGTTCAGATGATTGACCCATTCTAATTGCGATTCCCTCATAGGGGACCCATGCATGCCTGCCTCTTCTACTATCAATCTTTATCTCTCCTATTATATAACCTACTAGTTCCTCATTAGAAAATGCCCCTATCCCGATCACTTTACTATTAACGAACAATTCCTCAAACATATCTATAATGTACTTTGTGTTAAGACAGCTATTTTTAAGAAATGGATATACCTTACTCTCAAGGTTTTGTCTTTCTATTAGCAAGTCAGCCATTGCAGGTATATCATCAGCTGTAATTGATCTGAATTTATATTTGTTCATTTCTATCCCCCCAATTGAATTTACATTTCATAATAAATTATAGCAAGACAAAAGATTATTAAACATGTAAACAACAATTATAATTATTTATTACATAAATTCCGAGCATCTAAGTTACACGGTTATCAAATGTAACCACTGTAGTTATCACTTATCTACCAAAAATCGCCTTCACTTATGATACGGTTCACCATAACTAATATAAGTGAGGTTTTTTCACTTTATTCTTGTGTATATATTCTACATAATTATGGTATAATTCTAAAGTACAATTTTATAGTTAAATGTGGGCTACTGGTATCACTCATCCCTTTTGAAGGGAGGTGATACATATGAGTAACAATACTTTAATGTTACTATTTCAGGCAGGATTATTTTTATTAGCACTACTAACATTTATAGTGTTACTTATTGATAAAATGCCAAAAAAATAGTAGCTCCCACTCGCAATTGGATGCTACTATTTTTAATCATATTAAATTATAGTGATACAAGTTGCCTATGCAACTAGAATTGTATACTATAGGGTGTTGGAGCGCCCTGTTTTTATTTGCTACATTTCTTATTTATATTATATCAAATTTTCATAAAAAATAAACATATATAGTTTTTCTACTATAATATTTTTAACTAATAGCTAAATTATAATTTGTTTAATTCTTCTTAGCTATAATTGTAAACTCTCCTGTTACCTTTTCATTTGTCCAAGATGGATGTTCATCAAATTCATTAAGAATAAATCCATTTTCAATAACTTCATTAATGATCTCACTAATAGTATTTTGATTACTATAATCCATCATATAATCTCCTCATTTACATATTTCCTATTTATATTGCATTCTTAGTTACATAATAATATTTTTCCTCATCATCTTCTAAATAAAATTCAAATCCACATTTTTTCATTGCTTTTTCGGATTGATAATTATTTTTAAAGTGTGAACATACAACGCCATCAATTTTTTCTTCATTAAACAAATAGCTAAGAACTCGTTTAATAGCTTCTGGCATTACCCCTTGTCCCCAATATTCTTCTGCTAAAACAAAACCTATTTCTTTTGCATATTTAAAACTTTCTGCTTCAGGCTTGCATGAGGCCTCACATACTTCAAACCAACCAACAGCTTTATTTAATTCCTTTAATTCAATAGCCCAAAAAACTACTTGCTCTAATTCTTTTAATTCTACTTTCCAGGTTGAATCATCTGAAGCCGCAATAAATTGTTTTAAATTATTAAAACTGTCCTCCTTACTAGTTTTAAGTCTAAATCCTGCTAAATCAGAAACCTTTTTATTAGATGAAATATCATGAAAATCATCTAAATCCGAAAGGTTCCAATCTCTTAAAACTAACCTTTCACTCTCCAATGTCTTCATAATAGCTACCACTTCTTTCACTAGTCTATAATAAAACAGTCTGAATATGTTGGTACACCTTGCTTATTGGCTGTTTTCGCATTTTTCATATTCGTAAGAATTTCCAAAGGAACACTTCTTCAGAACTCCTTCTTCCCCATTTAATCTAATCCCCCTTAACCATAATAACATTTTGCTGCTGACCAACTAATAAGTATGTCTTTTAGTCCATTTTTATACATTATACCACATCTTTCCCAATTTAAATAATCTCCCATCAAAGTTGTCTGTTAAAAACTTTAATCTCAATAATATAAATTAGAATTTGTCTGGCTTTAAGTTATAGTCATACGCTCACTGACAAATTACTATTTGTCTATTATTCAAATTTGTTCCTGATTTTATTATAACATATTTTGTAAATGCACTATTGCTTATGATACGGTATTTTCACATATAAAAATAGCCTTAGGCAAGTAATATCAATGCCTAAAGCTATAAACCTCACTTATTTATGGTACGGTTCACCGTAACTAATATATCGTAGACCTTTTTCTAAAGCATATCCTTATGAACAGAAAAAATATAGGCTTACACTCCTTGAGGTAAGCCATTTTACATGATTTATAGCAAATTTACCGACTAAGTACATAATGAATTACTCAATAATATGATTGATAAACATAGATTTCATTTAATAATTATTTTTTACCTATATTAATCTCCCACTCTGTTCCATTCCGTCCATCTAGAATTATTATTCCTTTTTCTAGCAGCATCCCTTTGATTTTATCAGCATTCACATAGTCTTTATTTTCTTTATATTCACTTCTCTTCTCAATCAAAGATTTAACCTCTTCTTCTGATGTTCTATATTTTCCCATGTACTTATTTTTAATTTCATCTACAATTTTTTGAGGTTCACCTTGTAAGATTCCTAAAACACAATATGTTCTAATTATCGTTTCTTTCAATAATCTTAAATTATAAATTTCTTTGGATTTTCCCAACATGGCTTTCATTTTATCAAAATATTGAAACAAATAAGATATTGCTAAAGCTGTATTAAAATCATTGCTCATTGCATCATTAAATGCAGTTACTATACTAGCCTGTAAATCATTTGATTGTTTTGCGTTTGCTAACTCTTCTTGAATTTTCAAATTATCGATAGCATTAAAAACTTTATAAAAATTATATATATGCTTTTCATTTTCCTCAAATATACCATCAATTATATTTAAATCAGATTTATAGCTATTTTGCAATAATACAAGTCTTATAACATCCGGATGGTAGTTATCTAGAAGTTGCTTTAATGCAATTCCATTTCCTAAAGATTTACTCATTTTTTGACCATTGATTTTAACAAGACCATTATGTATCCAATAGTTTGAGAATTGTTTTCCTGTTAAAGCCTCAGATTGTGCAATTTCATTTTCATGATGAGGAAAAATTAAATCTTTTCCACCACCATGAACATCAATTGTTTCACCCAAATATTTCATACTCATAGTTGAACACTCAATATGCCAACCTGGTCGACCTTTTCCCCACGGCGATTCCCAATAAATTTCACCTTCTTTTGCACTTTTCCATAAAGCAAAATCTTCACTATCTATCTTTCCTGCCTCAATTTCTTTCCTTACACCACTAATGCTATCTTCAATAAGTCTATTAGATAGTTTTCCATATTGTGAACACTTTTTCACAGAGAAAAACACATCGCCTAATTCTGTTGAATAAGCAAAGCCTTTTCCAATTAATTTATTAATAAATTCTATCATTTCATAAATATTCTCAGTTGCTTTTGCTTGAACTGTTGGTTTATCAACCCCAAGTCTACTCAATTCTAAATCCGTTTTAATTATCTGATTTCTAGCATATTCTTGTGGTTCAATGCCTAATTCCTTACCCTTTGCGATAATTTTATCATCAACATCTGTATAATTTCTTACATAAGTAACATCATATCCTTTATATTCAAAATACTTTTTAATAACATCAAATATTACTGCTTGATATGCATGCCCGATGTGAGCATCTCCAGACACAGTAATTCCACAAGCATACATTTTCACTTTCCCTTCTTCTATTGGAGTAAATAATTCTCTTTTTTTAGTTAATACATTATAAAAATGAATAGACATTATATCACATCTTTCATATTATTTTTTATTCTTGATTTATATTTTATTGGCCGTATATAAAATGTATTTACATCATGTTTGTAATACCTTACATAAGTATAATGACAAGTCTTCTTTGGCATATATTGTAATAAGCATAGTATATAGTATAAAATTATCTATTTCAAATATAATGGCAGCCATATGAGTTATTACTTATTTTTTTAAGCTGTAGGAATAAATAATTTTCAAAGTGTCAAAACTCTAGTTTGAGGTGAATTCTATGTCAAACAGAGAAATACGAAGGAAGGAAAATATATACAGATATCAAAATTTCTATAATAAAAAAAGCTCTTGAGGAAAAATACACTCTTTCAGAAATTGCAGCTTACTTTAATATAAATCAATCCGCAGTCTCAAAAATTCTCCAGACACATAAATAAGTAATAACTCATATGGCTGCCATTATTCATTTCATTTTTTCTAATGCATATCGAAATGCAACACGCGGCATTGTGCTTTTGTGTTCAAGTAAATAATTATAAACTGTGTCTGGCTCTTTTGTAGAAAGTGATTTCAACATCCAGCCATATCCCTTACGAACTAAATCATGCTCGTCCATTATTAATGCATCTGCTATTTGTAATGGATTGATACCATCATAATTGTTGTGTAAAATCATAGGAATCGAAATTACCGCTGAAGCTCTACGAATGCAAAAATTAGAATGTCTTGTCCATTGAAGAACATGTGAAAATAATTGCTTATTTTGTACTAGTAATTCACTAAAAGCATGAGTACAAAAATCATCACAATCTCCCCAACCTCGAACATATTTTTCTAGCCAAGTATAAAAAATATCATAAGTATTCTCGTTATATTGCTCTCTGACTTTAAATGCCCAATCAAATGCAATAACTCCCATCTCCCAATTATGCTCGTCTAAAAACTCTTTGCAAATTAAAAATACATTATTAATATCCTTATTATCTAATGATCGAAATAATTTTGAAGATAACCGCCTAATATCTATTGTTCTTATATGTGTTCCACTTGTTAATGTACTTAATAATATGTTTATCTCTTCTCTTGCTTGCAATTCAATATCATGCATACTATTTTACTACCTCACCATTATATCCACCTGTAATTTCAATAATGTTATCATCAGGGTCTTTTAATTGAAAATAATAATATGGTGTTCTAGAATAAAAATATTTTATATTAGTAATCTTCGTTGATATATTTAAGCTTATAATTCTTTCGTATTCCTTTTGCAAATCTTCAATCCAAAAATTTAAAACAAACTTATTCTTATTAGGTGCACTTGTTACACCAGTCAAATCAAATTCTTTATCATAATTGCCTATACTTATTATCTTATCAGGATTTTCTTCATCGAAGTGTGGATTAAGCATAGATATGTTGTGTCCCTCAAAGTGAAATTCTGCAAACCTATTTTGATTTCTACAACTTACTTCCATATCAAGCAATTTGCTGTAGAAATCTATAGATTTATTAATATCTGCTACAACAAGATAAACGGAACCTAAATGTAACATATTAAACTCCTCCACTAATTCTTTTTCCAACGTTTCAAATTTGGCATATACTCCATCATTTTAGCTCGTGCAGTTTCTGCATCTGGACAATCATCGCCTATTCTAAACGGAATGCAGCTTTCAATCATTTCTTCCAAAGTTTCATCTTTTATAAATCTACCATTAGAAAAACAATAACAGCAATAATCTTCGTTACTTGAACCATCAGAATTTTTTCCAAGCTCCTTTTCATCTTCTAAAGGCATACCACAACTTTGGCATATTTTTTTCTCCATAGTTCATCTCTCCTATCTATATCTTAATTGTTAATTCTGTTTTATTATACAATTTTAAAGTTGACATCTGTCTGTCAACTTTAAAAATAATTTTCATAAGCTTCTTTAAATCTATTTGCAATTTCGCTTTTTAATGATTCAGGAGAAATAACTTTAGCATGATTTCCAAATGACATAATCATTCCATAAAGCCACTCATCTTTAGGGTAGTTCAATGATACAGCAAAACTTCCATCCGCATTACATTTAATTTCATGTTCTTCAAAATAATCAAATACTTGATACGCCATACATTTATCTATTTTCATAGAAAATGAAATTTTATTTTGCGGAGTATCTATATATTTATCAATTTCTTCTTTATCCTCTATGTTAAGCTCCTTCTTCTCAAAAGACTCATCAAGACATTCAACTCTTTTCATTCGTGACAATTTAAATACTCTAATTGCCTGTTTTTCTTGACAGTACCCTCTTAAATACCATGTATGTCCTTTGAACCAAAGCTGTATTGGCTCCACTTTACGAGTTGAAATTTCTCCAACTCTACCGTAATAATCAAATTTCAAAACACGTGTTTTCACTATTGCAAATTTTACTGTTTGAAATAATTCTTGATGTTGATTACTCCAATCAGAAAAATCTATTGAAATCCAATTTGGATTTTTTATTTGAAATAGCCCAGATAATTTAACTAACAAATCATTAATACCGCTTTTTTCTACCTCTTGTATACTTTGAATGGCTGCTAAAATTTGAATCTGTTCCTCTTCAGATACAATACTTTTTTCAAAAACAAAATTATCAAGGATTGCAATTCCTCCATACTTCCCCTTTTTAGCGTATACAGGAATTCCAGCCATACTTAACATTTCCACATCACGATAAATAGTTCGTACAGATACTTCAAAATGTTCTGCTAGTTCAATAGCTTTTATACACTTTTTTTCTGATAGCAAATACATTATTTCAAATAATCGCTTCAATAAATCTCCCCCCCAAAATAGTGTATAACTAATTATCATCAACATTATGTCCTACTCTGTAGGATATCTATATTGTACATAAATAAAATAAAACTTACCACAATACACTTATATGATAAGCTTTATTCTAATAAATTAACAATTTTAGTAAAAACCTCATTTACTTATGGTACGGTTCACCCTTCATTATCTTAAACCCTCTATACACCTGCTCTAAAAGTATCATCCTCATCAACTGATGTGGGAAGGTCATCTTAGAGAAGGATAGCTTGTAGTCCGCTCTGTCTAGGACTTCCTTTGATAATCCAAGGGAGCCTCCTATTACAAAGGCTATGCTGCTTTTGCCTGTTAGGCCGAGGTTTGAGAGCATGTCTGAAAGTTCCTCTGAGGAGAGGAGTTTGCCGTTTATGGCTAGGGCAATTACATAGGTGCCTTCCTTGATGTGCTTTAGGATTGCCTGGCCTTCCTTAATTTTGATTTGATCCTCTTCTTTTTCTGAGAGGTTTTCTGGAGCTTTTTCATCCATTACCTCAATTAGTTCTATATTACAATAACGGGATAGCCTTTTTTTATATTCATCTATCCCGTCTCTTAGGTATTTCTCTTTTATTTTTCCTACACTTATTACGCTTATGTTCATCCCAATCTCCCCTTATTAGCTGGAGGCTTCAAGGGTTACATTAACATCCTTTATTGCTCCAAGCTGACTTTTGTATCTTACTGTTACTGTACTGCCTACACCTGCAGTATAGAGAGCTTCTTTAAGCTCGAGGAGTGTGTTTGTGTTTTTGTTGTTTATTGAAAGTATTACATCTCCTTCTCTTATACCTGCATTGGCTGCTGGGCTTCCTGGTACAGCTTCAACAACATATATACCTGCATCAACTTTGTAGTTGTAAAAGGATGCAAGTTCCTTGTCAAAACCTTTTATCCCTATTACAGGGGCTGTAAAGGTTCCTGTTCTCTTTATGCTTTCTATAACGGGCTTTACAATATTTATAGGAACAGCAAAACCTATCCCCTCCGCTGTTGATACCTTTACGGTATTTACTGCTACTACTTCGCCACCTATGTTTACAAGGGGGCCTCCACTGTTTCCTGGATTTATGGAGGCATCTGTTTGTATTAAGTCCTCCATAAAAACTCCCTTTTCTATTTCAACTGTTCTGTTTACTGCGCTTATTATTCCTGCTGTTACAGTTCTTTGAAATGTAAGACCAAGCGGGTTTCCTATGGCAATGGCGTCTTCACCTATCTTTACCTTTCTGGAATCTCCAAGAGATGCAGTTGGAATACCACTGGCATCTATCTTAATTATTGAAAGATCAAGAATCGGATCTGTCCATACAGGAGTACCACTAAATTCCCTGCCATCATATAGCGAAACGGAAATGCTTTTGGCATCCATTCCTGCTACATGGTTGTTTGTTAAAATATATCCTGATGAATCAATGATTATACCTGAGCCAACCCCCTGAACCTTTTTACTTCTAGAAAAGGAGGTTCTTTGTACAGTGGTTGTGGTTATGCTTACTACAGAGGGTATAACTTTGTTAACAGCCTGAGTCACACTTCCACTTTTTGTTTCTGTAACCTGCTGTATCTGTTGAGTTTGTGGTACTGTTGGTGTCTCTGGTGTTTGGGGCTGCAGCTTTGCAAACAGTGCTGCTGGACCGAAGGTTAAAAGCAGAAAGCCTCCTATTACTGCTCCAAGCAAACTTGACATAAAGTATCCAAAGGAGGAACGCTTCTTACCATTGAATTCTCTGTAATCCATATGGTTTCTCTCCTATTCTATTATCTGCATCCTCCCCACCTTATCCCTATAGGCAATGTCAATGTCCACATCTCTTCCATCCTTTATTCCATTCATCTCAAGCTCTGACAATACTGTTCTCAGTGCAAGCTCAGGATAGTTGTTGGTTTTGCTTAAATGGCCAAGCATAACCTTTTTTATTCTGCTGTTAAGTATCTCAACTATTGTTTTACCTGCTGCTTCATTTGAAAGATGGCCTCTTTCTCCTAGTATTCTAAGCTTTAAAGGATATGGATATGGACCTACCTTTAGCATCTCAATATCATGATTGGATTCTAGAAATATGAAATCTGAATCCTTTATATTGTTTTTTATATTTTCACTGGCATAGCCAATATCGGTAGCAATGGATAGCTTTGCTTTCCCCTTTACAAAGTTATATCCACAGGGCTGTGCCGCATCATGTGGTATTTCATATGGCAAAACAGTTATATCACCTATTTCAAATGGTGAATATCCATTAAACACCTTTATATTCTCCTCTGCTACCGAGCCAAGAGAATTTATCATTGCCTCCCATGTATTAGTATTTGCATAAATAGGAATATTAAACCTCCTGGATAAAATTCCAGCAGATTTTATATGATCATCATGCTCATGGGTTATTATTATTGCATCTATATCAGTAGGGTTTATTCCTGCTGTGTTTAATCCTTCTTGTATCCTTTTGCCTGAAAGGCCTGCATCTATTAAAATTTTTGTTCTATCACTTCCAACATACAAGCAATTCCCACTGCTTCCACTATATATTGAACAAAACTCCATTTATATTCCCCTTTCCTTGGTGTCTATATGTTTAGCATAAATGATTCTACATTGCTCGACCCTAAACATTTATGCAAAATCATATTTCTTGATTCATTAATCGCACAACGCCCAATGAAAAATCTTTAGTGAGATTAATATATAAATCATGTATATCTGCTAATAATACATTATATCACATAAGGAAATACTTAATAATGTAAAATACAAACGTTAGTTGAAGTATATCCCTGCAGCATTTATAATTTTATGTGTAGGATGCAGAAATCCCCGTACATTCTATACAAAATCGCAGTAATATATACACCATAAAATGTAAGGGCTTATGCATTATATACAAGAAAGGATGTGGTACCATGAATATATACGATGAATCATTGAAATTTCATGAAGAAAAAAGGGGTAAGCTTGAAATAGTCTCCAGAGTTGAGATAAACTCATCAAAGGATTTAAGCCTTGCCTATACACCTGGAGTTGCACAACCATGTCTTGAAATACAGAGTAATCCTGATATGGCCTATGTGTATACAAGAAAATGGAATACCATTGCAGTTGTTTCAGATGGAACTGCAGTACTCGGCCTTGGGGATATAGGCCCACTGGCAGCTCTTCCTGTTATGGAGGGAAAGGCAATACTTTTTAAAACCTTTGCAGATGTCGATGCATTCCCAATCGTACTTAATACAAATGACCCAGATGAGATAGTAGAAACTATTGTAAGAATTTCTCCTACCCTTGGAGGGGTAAATCTTGAGGATATATCCGCTCCAAGATGCTTCGAGATAGAAAAAAAGCTAAAGGAAAGGCTTGATATACCTGTTTTCCATGATGATCAGCATGGAACTGCAATAGTTACACTTGCAGGGCTTTTAAATGCGTTAAAGATAACAGGAAAGAAGCTTTCTGATTTAAGGGTTGTTATAAACGGTGCAGGAGCAGCAGGGAATTCCATAGCAAGACTTTTAATATCCTCAGGTGTAAAGGATGTAATAGTATGCGATAGAAAAGGTGCAATACACAGAGGAATGGACACAAAGGATGCAGCAAAGATTGAACTTTCAAATATAACAAATCCAAGGAATGTGAAAGGAAGCCTTTCAGAGGTCGTAAATGGTGCTGATGTATTCGTCGGAGTATCTGCTCCAAACATGCTTACACAGGACATGGTTAAGACAATGAATAAGGATTCTATAATATTTGCAATGGCAAATCCAACCCCTGAAATATTCCCTGAAGATGCCAAGGCTGCCGGTGCAAGGGTTGTTGGTACAGGACGTTCAGATTTCCCAAATCAGGTAAACAACGTTCTTGCATTCCCAGGAATATTCAGAGGTGCCCTTGATGTCCGTGCAAGAGAAATAAATGAAGAAATGAAGGTTGCAGCAGCCTATGCAATTGCTAATTCTGTTTCAGAGGATATGCTTTGCGAGGATTACATAATACCAAAATCCTTTGATAGAGATGTTCAGAAGAAGGTAGCTGAAGCTGTAAAGGAAGCTGCAATAAAAAGCGGTGTTGCAAGAATATAAACATATATTTGTTTCTCACAAATGATTCTAGATTGTACGACCCTAATGCATTTATGAGAAATCATTTTCCATCATTAATTAATCGCACTAATTGCAGTATCTTTAGTGCGATTAATATATTTAAAACCCCCGTTTCCAGGGGTTTTAAATATATAGGCATCACAAAAAGGCCTTCAGATTACTAAAATCGAATGCCTTATTACATCTATTTTAATTTCAAAAAAACAATTTCTCTTAGAAAATACCCTTACTCCGCAGTCGTTATCCTCTTTACAACAGCTCCAAGTCCGTTAAACTTTTCCTCAACCTTTTCATATCCTCTATCTATATATACAACATTGGATATTGTTGAGGTTCCTTTTGCTACAAGGGCTGCAACAATCATTGCTGCACCTGCACGAAGGTCTGTAGCAATAATATCTGTCCCTTTTAGCTCTTCAATACCTTCTATAGTGGCCATTTTTCCATCAACCGTTATTTTCGCTCCCATTTTTTTAAGCTCACAAGCATGCTTAAACCTGGATTCAAATATGCTCTCATTTACTATACTTTTGCCCTCTGCAATTGTAAGAAGTGATGTCATCGGCTGCTGAAGATCTGTAGGAAATCCAGGGTATGGAAGTGTTTTTATATTAACACCCTTTGGTCTTTTACTACAATTTACCCTTACAGAATCTTCTCCCTCTATAACCTCTACTCCCATCTCAACAAGCTTTGCTGTAATGGATTCAAGATGCTTTGGAATAACGTTGTTGATAACAACATCTCCCAATGTTGCAGCAGCTGCTATCATAAAGGTTCCTGCCTCTATCTGATCCGGAATAACAGAATATGAGCATCCCTTAAGATGATCAACACCTACAACCTTTATTACGTCTGTTCCTGCACCCTTTATGTTTGCTCCCATTGTGTTTAAAAAGTTTGCAACGTCTACAACATGTGGCTCCTTAGCCGCATTTTCAATTATAGTAACTCCCTCAGCCTTACACGCTGCAAGCATTATGTTTATGGTAGCTCCAACGCTAACCACATCAAGATATATGTTGGCTCCCTTAAGCCTTCCATCAACGCTGGCCTTTATTATTCCATGATCAACAGTTACAGTTGCTCCCATAGCCTCAAAGCCCTTTATATGCTGATCAATAGGTCTTACCCCTATTTCACAGCCTCCTGGGTAAACAACCTCTGCATGTCCAAATTTACCTAAAAGTGCTCCTAAAAAATAATAGGATGCTCTTATCTTTCTTAAATCCTCACCCTTTATAAGATGAGGAGAAATTTTTGAAGCATCTATCCTCACATGGCTGGTTTGATTTTTAACTACATCAGCTCCGAGCTTTTGTATTGCCTTCTCAAGGCATCTTATATCCTCAATTTCTGGTAAATTATCAATATCACAATATCCTTCATCTGCAAGAATAGCTCCTGGAAGTATAGCAAGTGCTGCATTTTTAGCTCCGCTTATTTCTACGTTTCCAAAAAGTCTTTTTCCACCTTCCACGATTAGTTTATCCATAAATGCACCCATCCTTTTCAATTTGTATAGGTTGCTCTAAAATTCTCACAATTCATATATAAAATTACTTTAAACATCAGTCCAATCATGGTCATTTTCTGTATGTTTAAGCAAATGGCTCTATATTTCAAATTTAAATATTTATTCTATATGCTTCGCATAAATGATTCTACATTGCTCGACCCTAGACATTTATGCGAAATCATATTCCTTGATTCATTAATCGCACAACACCCAATATAAAATCTTTAGTGCCATTAATATAAATTACTTTTCTTACATTCTTAATCATATAGTACCCAATGTAGAATTTTTAGTACGATTATATAATACGAATTGTGATAAAATTTTTGCAACATAATTAACTATATATCTCAAATTCAATCTAATATTCATTTTTTGTCAAAAGACAAATCCACACATGTTATTATATCACTTAATGTAGAATATTGTAACTGTCAAGTTAATTTTTTTGCTAGTATTATTTTACTTCCCAACATATATATAGAAATTTATAATACTATATATTGAATTTTTTTATAATATATAGGATAATAGAGCCTGGGGGTGAAAATGTGGATTTCAAACAAATTGAAGCTTTCATAAATGTAGCAAAATATAAGAGTTTTTCTAAAGCTGCCGAAGCAATATTCCTATCACAGCCAACAATAAGTGCTCACATAGCATCCCTTGAACAAGAGCTCAACGTTGCGCTCTTCGACAGGCATGGAAAGGAAGTTCGCCTGACCCATGCGGGGTCCCTTTTTCTTGAGCACGCAATAAATCTTGTAAATATAAGAAATACAGCCATAGTTAATATTTCAGAATATGAAAATAGTATTTCTGGTAGGCTTAGTATATCATCAAGTACTACTCCATGCCGTTTTCTACTTCCTTCACTGGTAAAGTCCTTTAATGATACATATCCTGATGTTACGTTTAGTATAAAGGAGGATAACACCAGAAACGTTGTAGAGCATATTCTTTCTTCAGAATCTGATGTAGGCATAGTTGGAGAGGTTATTTCAGACAGCAGATTATCCTTTGAGAAGATATGCAGCGACAGACTTGTTGTAATTAGTAATTCCTCAGAGCTCTCTAAAACTATTTCCCTTGACGAGCTCCTTCACCAGAGGTTTATACTAAGGGAAAAAGGCTCTGCAACAAGAAATGCATTTGAAAAGGGTTTAAAATCAAAGGGATACACCTCAGAAAGGCTTAAAGTCTTTGCAGAGGTAAGCAGCCTTGAGGCTGTTTTACAGTTTGTTAAAAGTGGTTCCGGTGTCTCTATAGTTTCCGAAATGGCTTGCCAGGATTATATATCAACTGGCCTTATTAAAAAGCATTTTATAAATGGAATGGATATATCAAGAGACATATTTATAGTAAACCATAACAAAAGAACTCTTCCACCAGTTGCTAAAGCTTTTTACAGTCATGTAATAGAAAACATGAAGGAGAAATAAAAGTGGGACTGTTGCACAAAGAAAGGCTATAGCTTATATACATAGGTAACAGGTACTTGAGTTATTTAGAAGATAGTTTTTCTAAATAACTCATAACTCAAGAGCCTGTCACCTAACTTGGAAAATATGAAGAATAAATAATAGATGCCAGGCATAGGAGAATAAATTTTTCTCATACGCCTGGCATTATGCTTTTAGTGACATCCTCCACCACAGCTTGAGCAGCTTCCAGAACAGCCGCCTCCCTTGCCGTAGTATTTTCCTTTGTAAACTCTCTCAACATTTGTACTTTTACACTCTGGACAAGTAACCTTATCATCACTTGATGAAACTATTTCAAAGAATTCCTTACCGCATTCTTTACATTTAAAATCTATTAAAGCCATATTTATCCCTCCCGACTTAATTATATTACTCTATTTATTTAAGGACAAGTAACACCTGCACCTTTTATGCATATAATATAGTGCATAAATTTTTATAGGTGATTATTATTGTGGCTTTTTGGTTTTGGTAAAAAAATCGATGAAAATATTAGAAGCTTAATGAAAATAAACTTAAAAAAAAGGATACCTGTAATTGTATGTTTCAAAGGTATCAGTAAATCTATAAAAAATAAAATCATATACAATGGTGGAAAAATAAAATATGAATATACCAATGCCAATGCAATAGCCTGTGAGATTTCTCCCTATGGAGTAGATAGACTTACAGAGCTTCCTGAAGTGTCCTTCGTTTTTATTGATCATAAGGCTGTGCTGTGCCTTAAAAATGCCCTGGCTGTTACAGGAATAAATAGTGCAAGAACCTTTAATCTAACGGGAAAGAACATAGGAATAGGTGTTATAGATTCTGGAGTTTACCCTCATCCAGATCTAACAATTCAAAGAAATGCCATAGTTTATTTTAAGGATTTAATAAACAACTTCGATAAGCCCTACGATGATAATGGTCATGGGACCTTCACATGTGGCTGTATTTCATCATCTGGTTATTCATCATCAAAGACATATATGGGAACTGCACCAGATTCAAATCTTTGCGTTATAAAAGCCTTTGATGCTTCTGGTAATGGATTTATATCAGATATTATTAAAGGAATGGATTTACTTATTGATGAAAGGGAAAAATATAATATAAGGATAATATGTCTTCCATTTGAATTTCCATATATAAAGACTATAAAGGCAAATCCCCTTGAAGAAATAATAAAAAAAGCAGTCCAGAATAACATAGTTGTATTTGCCCCTTCTGGCAACCTCGGTCCCCAGCCATACAGTATATATTTCCCGGGAAATATGAAGGACATAATTACTGTCGGAGGTATTTCCCATGGAGATAAGATTCATAAGAATCTTTCTATATCAGTTTTTTCCGGTAGAGGGCCTACATCAGCTGGAGAGGCAAAGCCAGACATAACTGCTCCCTGTGCCAACATAACCTCACTGTCGTCAAATACATCATACAATCCAGAATTCAGGGTTAAAACAGAGCTTCAAAATCCTTATACAACGAAATCCGGAACATCTGCAGCCTGTGCCATCGCTTCAGGCGTAGCTGCACTTATACTTGAAAAAACTCCCGAACTTAGCCCCGCAGATATAAAGTCCATACTCTTTATATCATCAACCAGCCTTGGTGAAAATAAATTTTCACAGGGAAAAGGAATAATTGATTTTGAAAAGATAGTAAAATAGGGATGCAAATTTGCATCCCTAAAATTTTTCTAATTTAAATATTTACTTGGATTCACATTGCTTCCATTTTTTCTAACCTCGAAGTGAACATGAGGTCCTGTCGACCTTCCTGTACTTCCTGATGAACCAATTTTTTGTCCCTTTGAAACTTTCTGTCCAGATCTTACATTTAGCTTACTCATATGTCCATAAAGGGTCTGATATCCATTGCCATGTTTAATCATTACACAGAGACCATATCCACCATTCCATCCTGCGAAGGAAACTACTCCTCCGTCTGCTGCTTTAACACCTGTGCCTCTTGGCACTGCAATGTCAAGACCTGTGTGGAACTCTCTCCAACGTCTTCCGTATCTTGATGTTATAAGCCCTCTTACAGGCCATCCAAATCGACCTGTTCCACCTGATGCAACATATGTTGCTTTTTTTGTTCCCATAACAACTGTTTCAGCAACTGCTGCAACAAGCATCTTGTTGTTTATAACCTCTTCACCTGCTACATCACCATTTACTATTGTTATCTTCTTTTCAATTTCAGATTTACCGCTCTTTCCCTTTTGGGATACGGATTTATAACCCTTTGCCTTTTTCTTATCATAAGCTATCTTTGTTGTGTATGGTATTGGCTCTGTAGTTTTAAAGGTCAATACCGTTTCAACATGTAGGTATGGCTCAATAACTGCGAGCTTTATTTTATCATCTATCTGAATTTTATCTAAATTCTTTCCTGCATTTGCTGCTTGTATCTGTTCTATGGAAATGTTGTTTTTTAGAGCAACATCCCAAATTGTGTCTCCCTGTTTAATAGTATAGATTTTCTGCTCCCCTTTTCCATTCACGATACCTTTAATGGCTTCATCCACATCTTGAATTTCTTTAGGGTCTAAAAGTGTACTTGATGTTGTTATCTTTTCTTTTATATCATTTGATATTACTTTGTATTTACCAGAGCTATATCTGGATTTATAATACTCTCCAACACCATCTTCAACACTTTTAATTGCAGCTACATTTGCGACTCTTGCTATTTCTTTTCCATCGGCATACATGATAACACCAGGCATTTTTAGTTTCAAATCCTGTCTTGCAATTTTTTCAATTTCACTGGAAGATAAAAATTTTGTTGTATTATCTAAAGTCTTTTTTAAAGTTATAGATTTTGTAACTTCTAAACCATCAGATTTTGAAATGACCCCAACTACCTGGTTATAAACACCTTTATCCTGAATGTAGCCTATGGATTTGTCTTTAACCTTTACAACGTATATCATATTCTTATTTATGTAAATACCTAAAGTTGAAATAGCTATTAATATACCTGCGACAACGCCTAAAACAGAGTTAAAGTTGATTTTATTATTAACATTTAGACTGCTGCGCATTTTAGATCGAAGATTGCTAAAAAACTCTTTCACTACATCGCCTCCTTTTTCAAAAATGCACATTGTAAGTATAAACTATTAGCCTTCAAAATGCAAGTTTAATTAATATATTGTAATTATTTTTATCAAATATTTCCATACTTATACATTAATAGCCATTTATAATATTTATGCAATTCCCATGTAATTTATTATATCCATGAGTAATATTATCATTAAATTAAAATATACCACTTATGGTTATAAATGTCACTACGCATATTATATTTTCTTTATAATTATTAAATATTCAATGATATTACTCTCCATGGCAATATTAGGGCGCTGGTTGAGAGGGATAGTTTATTCTGATATAATTGTTCTATATATAAGTCGTAAAATTCTTTACATTTTGTTTTTTTAAACAGCCCTACTACATTGGTACGACCTTAGGATGTTTAAAAAGACAGAATGTAATAGAATTTTTGACTTATATATATGTAGAATTCAATAAAAAAATTACATTCTGCTGCTCCAAACAGCCTAGATAAACTATATTAATCGTACTAATATCTTACATTGGGTGTTGTGCGATTAATTAATCAAGGAATATGATTTCGCATAAATGTTTAGGGTCGAGCAATATAGAATCATTTATGCGAAACATATAATTGACTCTAGACTGCTTGGAGTGTCAAAATGTAATAGAATTAATAATAACCTTGGGAGGTGATTTTGTGCCAGATGTACAGATTAGAATGCCCTATATGGGTTTTACGCCAATAGAAAATATTTTTATAGATGAATACATGTGCGGTGCAAGGGGAGACTTTGTAAAGGTATATCTTTTGTGCATAAGACTTGGATACCAGGGCAGGGAATCAAGCATAGAAAAGATGGCTTCCTCCCTTAATCTGCTTCAAGCAGACGTTATACAGGCATTGGAATATTGGGAGGAAAAAGGGCTTTTAAAGCTTTCACCCCAGGGATTTATCGACATACTTTCACATGGAGAAAGTATGAAACAAATCACGCCAATTAGTCCTAATAACTCTACCAGGGAGATATTTGAGGGCATAGAAAGGTTGGTTGGACGACCTCTATCATCTAAGGAAGTATCTGTATTTGTCCATATTATGACCGACTTCAACTTTACCCCGGAAATGATAAACCTTCTTGTGGAGTACTGCTGCTCCAGAAAGAAAACCGATATAAGGTATATAGAGAAAGTCGCCATAGGATGGCATGATTCCGGAATTAAGGATTATGAAGATGCACAAAGACATATTACAAGGCATGAAGAAAAATGGAATAAATACAGAAGCATACTTAATTATATGGGTATTAAAGATGGGGATATATCAAAGCCCCAGGAAGAATTTCTTGAGAAATGGCTTTCAAAATACAAGCTTCCCGTTGAAGTAATAAATGAGGCCTGTAAAATATGTGTCATGAGAATAAATGAGGTAAACTTCAGCTATATGGATGCAATACTATCAGATTGGAATAAAAATGGCGTTAAGAGCCTTAAGGATCTTGAAAAATCGGAAAAGAAACAGAAGGGTTCTAAAAAAACAAGCTCAGACTCCATGGTTTATATAGGTGAAAGAAAATATGATATAAATAAGCTTGAAAAACAACTCCTTGGAAGGAATGATTTAGATGAGGAATAAATATGTAATGGAAATTTTAAAGGAGTATGAATCTCTTCAAGAGCAGGCTGAAAGGGAAAAAGCCGTTAGAAGGGAAGAAATATATAGAAAGTTTCCAAGAATGAAGCAAATAGACAGCCAAATAAGTTCCATAGGTCTTGGCATCGTTACATCTATATTTAAAGAACCTAATATAGAAGGTTATATAGATGAACAGAGAAGAAAGCTCACTGATTTGAAGATGGAGAAGGGAGAGCTACTGGCATCCCACGGCTATCCAATTGATTTTCTTGATATAAAGTATCGATGCAGCAAGTGCAAAGATACTGGTTATATAGGAAGTGAAAAGTGCAGCTGTTTTAAACAGAAGCTTATTGATAGATATTATCAGCAATCAAATCTAAAGGATATTTTAAGAGTTGAGAACTTTGATAACTTTGATTTGACCCTTTACTCTAAGGATGTTAATCCTAATGAAAATATCTCCCCGAGGAAAAACATGGAAAAGGTTCTTTTTAGCTGTATAAATTACGTTAAAAATTTTAATAAGGAGTATTCCAATCTGTTTTTCTATGGTGGTTCAGGCCTTGGGAAAACCTTTCTTTCAAACTGTATAGCAAAGGATATGTTGGATGCAGGAAAGGTTGTAATATATCAAACAGCTTCCGGACTTATAGAAATATTAAGGCAGGTAAGATTTGAAAATGATGTTCCAAGAGAACAGCTTGATGATTTTATGAACTGTGATCTTTTAATAATAGACGATTTAGGAGCAGAACCTTCAAATTCATATTCACAATCAGACCTTTTTAATATAATAAATTCCAGACTTCTTGCGAAAAAGAGGATGATTATATCCACAAACCTTTCAATAGCAGACCTGGCTAAAAATTATCCAGAGAGGATAACATCAAGAATACTTGGAAACTTTACACCACATAAGTTCTTTGGAGATGATATACGAGTTTTAAAGAATATGAAAAAACTTCGATAAGTGCCCGGGAAACCTCCGAAAAATTAAGCACTCATAAAGCCTATTTATTTCATATGTTTTGTGTTTCATAATGAAATAAATAGGCTTTATATTTATAATTTTGTGAAAGTAAGTTTTAGAAATTAAAAAATGGAGTCGTTGGGGTAACAGGCACTTGAGTTTTGAGTTATTTAATTAAAGCATCTGACGATGCTTTTGATTAAATAACTCAAAACTCAATAGCCTATCACCAATAACTAGCCACATAACAAGTACATGGTACTTAAAACAAAAAAAGACTTTGCAAATATGCAAAGTCTTTTTTTTGGAGCCGGCTATAGGAATTGAACCCACAACCTACTGATTACAAGTCAGTTGCTCTACCGATTGAGCTAAGCCGGCATTTTTGGCGACCAAGAAGGGGCTCGAACCCTCGACCTCCGGCGTGACAGGCCGGCACTCTAACCAACTGAGCTACTTGGCCGTATATGGTGGGCACAACAGGGCTCGAACCTGTGACCCTCTGCTTGTAAGGCAGATGCTCTCCCAGCTGAGCTATGCGCCCATATGTGTGGTGACCCCTACGGGAATCGAACCCATGTTACCACCGTGAAAGGGTGGTGTCTTAACCGCTTGACCAAGGGGCCATTGTGTCAGCGCCGTGGCCCTGACACTTATATATAATACTAGAAAGTCATCAACATGTCAACATGGTTTTTAAAAATATTTTTCGCCAAGTTATGGAAGCATATCAGCTACTATTGTCTGCTGTCTGTTTGGTCCAACTGATACTATACAGATCTTGACTCCAGTGAATTCTTCCATTCTTCTTAAATACTTCTTTGCATTCTCATGAAGCTCATCGAAGCTGTTTGCCTTTTGAACGGAATCATCCCATCCATCGAATTCTTCATAAACAGGCTTGCATCTTGCAAGATCCTCTAATGATGCTGGGAAGTAGTCAATTACCTTTCCATCAAGCTCATAACCTGTACAAACCTTTAATTTGTCCATTCCAGCAAGTGTATCAAGCTTTGTTATTGCAAGTCCTGTAAGTCCTGATATTCTTGCTGCATATTTTAATATAACTAAATCCAACCATCCGCATCTTCTCGCTCTTCCAGTTGTAGTTCCATACTCAAAACCTTTTTCCCTTATAAAATCACCAGTTTCATCAAAAAGTTCTGTAGGGAATGGTCCCTTTCCTACTCTTGTTGTATATGCCTTACATACGCCTATTGCATCAGATATTGCAGTTGGACCAACACCAGCTCCAACACAAACTCCTCCTGATACAGGATGTGAGGATGTAACAAAAGGATATGTTCCATAGTCAATGTCTAAAAGTGTTCCCTGTGCACCTTCAAATAGAACTTTCTTTCCTGCCTTTATCGCATCATTTACAACAACGATAGTATCTGTTACATACTGTCTCATTTCCTCAGCAAATGCAAGATACTCCTTTAAAATATCGTCATAGCTTAGTTCTTCTGCGCCATATACTTCCTTTATAATCTTATTCTTAATATCTACATTGATTTTAAGCTTTTCTTTAAAAATCTCAGGCTTCATAAGATCACACATTCTTATTCCTGATCTTTCATGCTTGTCAGTATAACATGGTCCAATTCCCTTGCCTGTAGTGCCTATATCTTCATTTCCTCTTCCTTTTTCTGAAAGAGCATCTATTACTCTGTGATATGGCATTATAATATGAGCTCTATCGCTTATAACAAGCTTAGTAGGGGTTACCTCTACTCCTTCTTCACGAAGATAGTTTACTTCATCTAGAAAAGCTTTAGGGTCTATAACAACACCATTTCCTACAACACATACAGCTTCGTCATTAAGAATTCCTGACGGTATTAAATGAAGCTTATACTTTTTATCTCCTGCTTCAACTGTATGCCCAGCATTGTTGCCGCCCTGATACCTAACAACAACATCAGCCTTTTCAGCTAAAAAATCAGTTATTTTTCCTTTTCCTTCATCTCCCCATTGTGCTCCTATAACTACAAATCCTGACATATAAATCACCTCATTTTTTACATTGTAAACAGCTTTAAATATTTTGTGTACTGTTTAGCAGGTTTGCTTCAATTTTATTATTATACTCCTAAGAAATACATAAGGTAAAGAAAGATTTTAATACATAGATGTCATAATTATATTCTTCCATATTATCAGTTAATCTTATTCTTCCTTGTTAAAATCCTTAGGTTAAATAACATAATAATATTAGCAAAGCATAAGTCTACAGTCAATAAATTTGCGAACATTTTTTATAAATATTAATTATTAATTCGTACTTGTTCGAATTTTCCACCCCATTTACAAAGATTAACACATGTAACATATTTAACAATTGATAAAGCTAATAATATACAATCATTTATAAATAGTACTATTATTTTCATTTATATAGCTGTAATCTATAAATTACAAGTTCTATCAAAAAAATTTTTTTACATAAATGGTATCTACTAGCGTACATTATATGTTATAATTCTTATAATTAGTTATGGTAACGGAGGTAAATTATGAATATTCCAAACATATTAACAATAATAAGATTCTTCTTGATACCCATTTTTTACCTCGTATATACATCTTCCCTCAGCAATAGATTTGGTTTATCAATAACCATATTTGTTATTTCAGGAATAACAGATATTCTAGATGGGTATATTGCAAGAAAGTATGACATGATAACAAAATGGGGCACCATTCTTGATCCTCTTGCGGACAAGCTTATGATAATAACAGTATTATTCTGTTTGTCCAGAGATGCAATACTTCCAAAATGGGTTTTCATTTTTATTCTGGCAAAGGAAATTATAATGGTTGCTGGAGGGGTAAACCTCCTTCGCTATAAAGAATATATTCCTGCAAAATATTACGGGAAAATAACAACCCTTCTAATATATACAGGTGTTGTGTCCACAGTATTTAGCAAAAAATTAGGAACCATTATATTATACGCTGCAATAGCTATGGCCATATTTGCATTCTATAAATACTTTAAATCCTTTATGGCTATATCAAAAAAGCAACAACAAAACTAAAAATGTAAGGTTGAGGATATAATCCTAACCTTACATTTTTTAATTATCCACAGCACAATAACAAAAATCCCGAGTTTTATCCACATTATCCACATAAAATTGTGCGTTTTTGTTGATATGTGTCGATAACTGAGTCATTTTAACAAAAATTATCAACATCTATTATAAATTTTAAATAGATCCTGTGGATTTATTATATGTTTCCATAAACACTTCTACATTTTTATCCCTAAACAGCTATGCTATATTATTTTTTACCTGTAAATCTTTTTCTATTTAAAAATACTATGTAGAGAATTGCAAGAATAATAAGTACTATTCTAAATGTAGTTAGATTCACATAATTTACTGCCCTTAATATAACCATTACAGCCCATATGGCCGCAACTATTATCGTTACTGCTCTATCCAAATTCAACCCCCCAAATCTATTTTTTACTTTAATTTTAAGCTAATAACATTTATTTATCAACTTTTATTAACACAAGTTATTACAGCATGTATAATATGATAGAATAATTTCAGGGAGGGATGCATTTGTCTAGGAGAAAATGTTTAAAAATAGTCATTATTGCAGCCACATTAGTTTTTGTTATAATCTCTGGAGCTGCATTTTTTAAATCAAAGAACACCTCTTCAATAAAACAGCCCCAATATTTCCTGGGAAATACATCGGGTAACATTATAAATAACGGACTTATGGCATATCAGAAGGGTTACATATATTTTTCTAATACATCAGATAAAAACAAGCTCTATAGAATGAAGGAAGACGGCAGTGACAAGAAAAAGCTTTCTGATGATTCCTGCTCATTCATAAATGTAATTGAGGAATGGGTTTATTATAGAAATACAGATGATGGAGGGAAAATATATAAAATTAAAACCGACGGAACAATGCGCACATGTCTTAATGACGATGATTCAAACTTTATAACTGCAGCAGGAGAGTTCATATACTACTGCAATTCCTCAAATGACAATCAGATAACAAGAATAAAAACCGATGGTTCAGGTAAGAAAATTATCTGCAAAGATAGTGCTGAATTTATAAACATATCCAATGGATGGATATATTACAGTAACACCTCTGAAAACTATTCATTGTATAAAGTCACCATGGATGGAGAAAAAAGAACCCTAATATCAAAGGATATGTGCTACTTTTTAAATGTATCAGGAGACTGGATTTATTACAGCAACTATTCAAAAAATTTCAAGCTTTGCAAAATAAAAATCAATGGAAGAGGAAATACTGTCATAGACAGCACAGCATCCCACAGTATAAATGTTTTTAGTGATTGGATATATTATACCTCCATCAATAATGAATATGGAGAGTCTGGTTTATATAAAATTAAAACCGATGGAACTTGCAAGGAAAACATTTGTAATGAATTTTGTGAAGGTATAAACCTATCCGACAACTGGGTATTTTTTACAAATGCCTTCGATAAAAAGATGCTTTATAAAGTAAAGCCTGATGGAACAATGAAACAAAATAATGATGGAGTTACCGTTGTAAGAAGCATATATGATTTAAATAACGCCCTTTTGGGTAATATTCCCTACGAAATAAAGGAAGATAAGCTTACAAAGGCCTTTGAAAAAGCAAAAGAAATAGTTAATGAGTTAATAAAACCAGAAATGACAGATCTTGAAAAGGAATTAATACTTCATAATTACGTCGTTACCCATTCAAAATATGATATTGATAATTATGAAAAGGATAAAATAACTGTTGATGCAGGAAGTGCCTATGGAATACTGGTGAAGGGAATAGGAGTATGCAGTGGCTACGCAGAGTCTCTTCAACTACTTTTAAACCTTTCAAATGTTGAGTGTAGATGGGTGGTTGGAATGGCAGGTCAGCCAGGCAATACAGGACTTCATGCCTGGAACATAGTAAAAATTGACGGAGAATACTATCATCTTGATGCAACCTGGGATGATCCTGTTCCTGATATGGGAAATCACCTTACCCTTCAATATTTTAACCTTCCAGATGATGTTATAGAAATAAATCATACCTGGGAGAAAAGCAACTATAATGCCTGTACAAGCAAAAAGTTCTCCTATTTTAGGGACATGGCCTTTCCTGTATATCAGGATGGCTGGATATACTACAGTAGCCTGTCCGAAAACGGGCTATATAAAATACGAATTGATGGAAGCAAAAAAGAAAGGCTTAGCAATGATGCTTCATTATATATTCTTATAGACGGTAAAAACCTGTACTTCAGTAACTATTCCAATGGAGGCTATCTTTATAGAATGAATATTTATGGAAAAGATAAAAAACAGCTTACCAATGAATATTCCGAAGCAATCAGCATCGAAAATGGTATCCTTAAATACAAAACTAAAGAAGGTGATATAAAATCCTTATCAATAAGATAAAAAGCCCCTCTAGATGGCAGGCACTTGAGTTTTGAGTTATTTAATCAAAAGCATCATCAGATGCCTTAATTAAATAACCCAAAACTCAAGTGCCTGTTGCTCATACAACCTCTTTTTTAATTTCCAAAACTTATTTTCACAAAATCATAAATCTAGAGCCTGCTTATTTCACTATGAAACACAAAGCATATTAAATTTCATATTTTTTATAACTGCTTACTTCTTCTGAGTTTTCCCTATTACCTGGAAGGGACATCCCAACTCTTTTAAAATATTTCATCCACTCTCTTAATAATTATATTCTCCAATATCAATGCTGGTTCTGGAGCAGCTATTATTAAATACTTTACTCCATCCTTTATTATAAGCTTTCTATAAACACCCTTCTGGGCTCCATTTTCTATTGTCTTTACATCCAAGCCAAGGTACTTTGCAAATTCATCCGGCATATATGTTTTATTTCCCGTTGAACAACTACCTGATATATAAGTTATAATTACCGCATTATATACTGTGCCATTTTTAATATTTTCAATAACCCTTTCTGCAGGGAGCACCGGCGAAATAAAGTTTACCTTCTTATATCTTGCAGGAGGTATTGATATATATTCATTAATATCATTAACATACTCACTATCACCACAAACAGGAGCAATAAAAAGCTGATATCTTTTTATCTTTTGAGGATCTATCTTGCTTCCAAGGGATGCATTTTTTAAATATTCTGGCTCCTTATAGTTTGAAATATCATAGTTTTTAAAGATATACCTTGTAACTACATTGTTATGAGACTCGTATTTTATTCCTGTATCCCATATCTCAATGCTCTTAGAAAATGCATAGCACTTTCTGGGAAGACTAGCATTGTTCTTATCATAATCAAGATAAGCAATGCCTTCAACTGGATCTATAAGCACCCAATCCTTACCTATTAAAACCTCAAGAAAAGTATAATTACCAACCTCGGTTTTTCTAAGTGACTTTTCCTTAAGGTTGTTAATCCAATCAACTTTTATTGAATTAACGACAATTGCAGGCATCCCCTTTAGTCTTGCAAGTGAAGCAAATACTATTGCATAATCACCAGACCCATTTAAAAAACCGCTTTCTATAATCTCTTCAACACTTCTTGAGTATTTGTCCATATCATTTCCAATATAATCGCCAAGATTTATCCTAATCCATGTATAAATCTCCTCAAGTGTAGAAATATCTTTTTTATCATTAAACTGCTTCGCTATCTCCCTTGCTCTTTTTGAATCAGTCTGGGCACCAAATTTTAAAAATTCACTTTTATCCATGCTGTAATCAGCATTTTCAAAGAAATTTTTAAATATTCTTAGTGTTTTAGCTTCCTTTAAAGCAGTATCCTGACTTTCATTTTTCACCACAAAGCCAACAGTATCAACAAAACTATCATAGCTAACAGTTGTTCCTGCCTTCTTTACAAAAACTCTTATATAATAATTACCTGTTTTTAACCCCTTTAATGGAAATCTTATATTAATTTCATCAGTGCCATTAGGAATCCACCCACTTAAATAGTATCCAGTTGATGAATCATTATAAAGTTCAAACACCTCTCCTGTTTCCTTATTGTTTATCCTTGCCCTGTATTGAACCTTTCCTGTGTAATTGCTGGAGTCAACAAAAAAGGATGCTGTATCACTGTCCTTATATTCAAGGATAGGTTGAGTTTTTATTCTAACAGTTGGAATTGTGTCTATTACCCTTGAAGCTTTTACTGCTCTATTTGGAATAGCAAAATTAATTACAATCAAAGTAGATAATATTAATCCCAAGATTTTTTTTGCTTTCATAATCTCCCCCCACAATCACACTACCACTCTTCTAAATTCAATTATATCAATAATGATATGCAAAGCTAATAAACTTTATGTAACATTTGCTACTGTTTACAATATAATCAAAACAGCATATAAAAAAGGCCTTCCACACAACACAAGGTGACAGGCTCTTGAGTTATGAGTTATTTAAACAAAACCATCTTCCAATCTACATCTTTCATAAATAACTCATAACTCAAGTGCCTGTTACCTCAGAATATAATACCCTTTATCTGTGTGACAACCCCTTTTTACTCTCAATCGCCTTATTTAATTTCCATTAAAAGCTGTCCCTGCTTAACTCCACTCTTTTCCTCAACAAGGGTTCTCTCAACTCTTCCCTTTGTTTTTGAAGTGATATTCGTTTCCATCTTCATAGCTTCTATTATCATAAGAGTTTGATTTTCCGCTACTTCGTCGCCTTCCTTTACAAGGATTTTAACCACTGTACCAGGAATGCTGGCTCCAACATGCTTAATATTGCCCGGTTCAGCCATCTCAATTATTGAAACCTCTTCTCTTATGCTGCTTGCCTTATCCTTTATTCTTATTTCTCTTCTGTTTCCATTAACCTCAAAGGCAGCTGTTCTCATACCATCACTCTCAAGCTTTCCAATGCTCAAAAGCTTTATTACAAATACCTTTCCTTCATAAACCTCAACTTCACAGGTTTCTCCTTCATTTAATCCATGGAAAAACACGTCACTTCCTATTCTTGAAAGATCCCCATATTCCTTTATGAAGGACTGATACTCTTCATATACCTTTGGATATAAAACATAGGCCAAAACATCTTTTTTTGATGGCACTATATCAAACTTATCCTTTATCAATTCTTCAACTTTCTCAAAATCAGCAGGCGTAAGCAGTTCTCCTGGCCTTGCTGTTATCGGTTCTTCTCCCTTTAACACTATCCTTTGAAGACCCTTAGGGAATCCTCCTATAGGCTGCCCCATCATTCCTTTAAAATAATCCACTACTGAATCTGGATATGCCAAATCCCTGCCCTTTTCTAGTATATTTTCTGGCGTAAGATTGTTTCTAACCATGAATATTGCCATGTCCCCAACCATCTTTGATGAAGGAGTAACCTTAACAATATCTCCAACCATGTCATTAACCTTAATATACATTTCCTTTATCTCATTAAACCTGTGTCCAAGCCCAAAGCTTTCAACTTGAGGCTTTAGATTTGAATACTGCCCTCCAGGTATTTCATACTTGTATATCTCAGCAGTTCCTGATTTAAGCTCTGATTCAAATTGATAATAAACCTGTCTTACAGCACCCCAGTAATCACTTATTTTCTGTATTCCACCAAGGTCTATTCCTGTATCTCTGTCAGTGTTTTGAAGGGCTGCAACTACTGAATTAAGAGCTGGCTGGCTTGTAAGCCCTGCCATGCTGCTAAATGCAGTATCTACTATATCAACACCTGCTTCCGCTGCCATAAGAACAGTGGCCACTCCATTTCCACTTGTATCGTGGGTATGGAGGTGGATTGGAATTGAAATTTCATTTTTAAGCTCAGAAATAAGTTTCTGTGCTGCATAAGGTTTTAATAGTGCTGACATATCCTTTATTCCAAGTATATGAGCACCCATCCTTTCAATTTCCTTTGCAAGGTCTATATAGTACTTTAAGCTATACTTCTCCCTCTTTTCATCAAGTATGTCTCCTGTATAGCACATACATACCTCAGCAACCTTACCTGTTTTTATTACCTCATCAACTGCAACCTCCATGCCCTTAGTCCAGTTTAATGAGTCAAATATTCTAAATACATCTATTCCTGATTCTGCAGACTCCTTTATAAACTCTCTAATCACATTATCAGGATAGTTCTTATATCCAACTGCATTTGCTCCCCTAATAAGCATCTGGAAAAGTATATTTGGCACTTTTTTTCTAAGCAGTTCAAGTCTCTCCCATGGAGATTCCTTTAAGAACCTGTATGCCACATCAAAGGTTGCTCCTCCCCACATTTCAAGTGAGAAAAGGTCTGAAGCAAGATTAGATGTTGCTCCTGCAATCTTTATCATATCCCTTGTTCTAACCCTCGTTGCCATAAGGGATTGATGAGCATCTCTCATCGTTGCATCAGTAAGAAGCAGCTTTTTCTGCCCCTTAATCCATTCAACTAAACCATCTGCTCCCTTTTCATCAAGAATGTTTTTAGTTCCATAAAGATCATTCTTCTTATCATAGCTTGGAACAACAGGAACATCAAAATCCCTCTTTGGTCCATTTGTCTCATTTATAACCTTATTTCCAATAAAGGATAAAACCCTAGCTTCAATATCCTCCCTTGGATTGATACTTAGGAGCTCAGGGTTGTTTGAAATAAAGTTTGTATCACATATACCCTGTTTAAAATCCGGATGATTTAAAACGTTTATTAAAAATCCAGTATTTGTTTTAACACCTGAAATTGAAAGCTCCTTTATTGAACGAATTGACTTTTTAATGGCATCATCAAAGCTTCTAGACCATGATGTAACCTTAACCAAAAGGCTGTCATAGTATGGGCTTATTACAGACCCAGTAAAACCATTTCCTCCATCCAGCCTTATACCAAAGCCTGAACCTGTTCTATAAACATCAATCTTCCCTGTGTCAGGTGCAAAATTGTTTTTTGGATCCTCCGTTGTTACTCTACACTGAATAGAATATCCCCTAAGACTAACAGCATCCTGAGAAGGGATATTTATCTCCTTTGAATCAAGACCATACCCCTGAGCTATTAATATCTGACTCTGAACTATATCCACTCCTGTAACCATCTCTGATACAGTATGCTCAACCTGTATTCTTGGGTTCATCTCTATAAAGTAATGGTTTCCATATCTATCTACAAGGAATTCAAGTGTTCCAGCACTCCTATAGTTTACTGCCATTGC
Source organism: Clostridiaceae bacterium (assembly GCA_032095175.1). GTDB lineage: Bacteria > Bacillota > Clostridia > Clostridiales > Caloramatoraceae > DAMCZI01. Next base: position 33,538 of record DAMCZI010000026.1, on the reverse strand, counting down.
AATCTTTAGTGCATCCTCACATATCTCCCTTCTCTTATCTTCAGGAAGTGATATCGATGGTGCAAATTCAATAACCTTTTGATGCCTTCTCTGTATTGAGCAGTCCCTCTCAAAAAGATGAACTATATTTCCATACTTATCACCAAGAACCTGAACCTCTATATGCTTTGGACTTTCAAGATACTTTTCTATAAATATGTCATCTATTCCAAAAGCCTTCCTAGCCTCACTTTTAGCACTTCTATAGGACTCAATAAGCTCCCTTTCATCCTTTACAACCCTCATGCCCCTTCCGCCGCCTCCAGCAGCTGCCTTAAGCATTACAGGATATCCGCATCGTCTTGCAAACTCTATTGCCTGCTCTTCAGATTCAATTGGGCTTTCAATTCCAGGAATCGTTGGCACCCCAATGCTTTTTGCCATTATCTTTCCCTTTATCTTATCCCCCAACTTTTCCATCATATCTCCAGTTGGACCTATGAATTCAATCCCTGCTTCTTCACATTTTCTTGCAAACTCAGGATTCTCAGACAAAAATCCGTACCCAGGATGTATTGCATCGACACCCTTTTTAAGTGCAAGCTTTATTATTTCATCTATACTTAAATATGCCTCAATTGGTCCCTTACCCTTTCCTATAAGGTAAGCCTCATCTGCCTTAGTCCTAAACAACGCACATTTATCTTCATTTGAATATATAGCTACTGTCCTTATTCCCAACTCGCTGCAAGCTCTAAAAATTCTAATTGCAATTTCTCCTCTGTTAGCTACAAGAACTCTTTTGAACCTTTTCATTGAAAAATCCACCTTTCCTACAACAAATCATATTGCATCATAGTTTTAATTATAAGCTTATTTTGCAAGTTTTACAATTCCATATTTCATTTTTAACATACTTTATTATGAAATGTACTGAAAACATACTGCCTATGCCGATTGTTTCTTCACTCATTTTATCCAATATGAAGGTAATTAATGCGAGAAGGTGCAAGACTAGTATGGAGATAAAAATAGTGGGATATTATAAAAAATGCCTATATGTTAGAACAGATTGTCCTCATATAGGCATCTATGTATCATTATAATTTTAACTGCAAATCAGTGAAGTATTACAAATTTAATCCACCTGGTAATTAACAGCCTGAGAGTTAAACAGCTTGTAGTAAAGGCTATCAGTCTTTTGCATAAGATTATGATGAGTATCATAGTCAGATACCCTTCCCCCATCAATAATTAATATTTTGTCACAGAAAACGCTGCTTGACATTCTATGTGAAATGTAAATTGCTGTTTTGCCTCCTACCATAGTGTTAAAATTCTCATAGATTTCGGCTTCTGCTAATGGATCCAGTGCACTTGTCGGTTCATCCAATATTATTAAGGAAGCATCCTTATAAAGAGCTCTTGCTATGGCAATCTTTTGAGATTGACCACCGGACATCTCTATTCCTTCTTCATCATATGCCTTTCCAAATAAGGAATGTATACCATTAGGCAGGCCTTCAACCTTCTCCTTAAGTCCAACTTCCTCAATCAGCTTCATAGTTTTATCCCTATCACTGTCTATATCCTTACAGGTTATATTTTCATCAATACTAAATGCAAAGAGCTTATAGTCCTGAAAAACTGCTGCAATATTTTTCATATAGCTTTCATGATTATATTCAAATATATTATGTCCATTAATAAGTATTTCACCTAAGTTTGGATGATATAATCTACAAATCAACTTTATTAACGTGGTTTTTCCCGCTCCATTTAATCCAACTATGGATATTTTTTCTCCCTTATTTATTCTAAATGAGATGTCATGAAGTATTTCCTTTTCGCTTCCTGGATAGCTAAAAGAAACATTTTTAAACTCAATCGTTTCAACATCTCCATTAAATTCAAGACTGCCACATGCATTTTTTTCATCCGGAAGTGACATAAATTCCATAAAAGGATCCAAGTATCCAAGCATTTGCATTGTTCTAATTATACTATTACCAAGCTCTGCTGTAGAACTGCTAAAGTTAATTGCTGCTGTTACATACATGGTAAAGGAGCCAATGCCTATGTTCCTGCCAAATAAATCAGCCATTACCCTAATGGCTACATATCCATAGGCAATTGCAGCCTGCAGGTCATTTATTACCCCATAAAGTCCCATATATACACCCTGCTTTTTACAATATTTATTTAGCCATGTATTTAACTCCAGATTATATTTTGTTACACGATCTGTAAGCATTTTGTTCATTCTATATAATCTAATATCCTTTTGAAGCTTATCACTGCCACATAGGTTTATATAGTAACCATATTTTCTATTGACAGGAACAAGCTCCTGAAAGAACTTCATCTGATAATCCATGAAAAACCTGTAAATCATCAGGGATAGTACTACTGTAACAACCATTAGCACTACAAGTACCCAGCTCAAAGTGAACATTACAGCCAACAACCCTGATATTGTAATTAAATTTTTAAGGCATGTGGCAATATTATTAATTAGGCTCTCCATTGCTGATTGGTTATTTGTTGCGAATACCGCTCTCTCCTTCAAATCCAGATAATATGGATTTTCAAGATAGGAGAATTCAACATTCATAATCTTAGTTGCCATTGCCTGGCTCATTTTCTCTTTCATATATATGTTTTTGATATCCATAATTCTTTTCATCGTATTTGCTAAAAAGGCAAAAAGTACATTAGCTGCTACGATTGCCATACCAAATAAGATGAGCCTTTTTATATCTTTATTTCCCATTAGCTCATCTATTAAAAATTTAGGTAGTACTACATTAATCAATACTTGTCCACTATTTACAAGTGTACTGAATAATAAAAGTAGTATATAGGAAGGTGAGATACTCCATGCTAAACCAAAAAACATTTTAAGCTTCTTTATATTGTTCATATGAATTACCTCCCTCATTGTAGTATTTTCCTTGTATTACAAACATATTATAGTAGCTGCCCTTCTTGTCCATTAATTCCTCATGGCTTCCATATTCCTTTAAGCCATCATTATCAAATAGGGCAATTCTATCACAGAACTTAGTACTGGCAAGTCTATGTGAAATATATACAGCAGTTTTTCCTTTAATAAGTTCCCCAAAATTTTCATAAATTTCAGCTTCAGCCAGTGCATCCAATGCAGCAGTAGGCTCGTCCATTATAACCATATTTCCATCTTTATAGAGTGCCCTTGCAATTGCAAGCTTTTGGCTCTCACCACCAGAGAATTCTGTACCATCACTTTCTATTACTTTAAGCATCATTTGATCCATGCCCTTAGGGAAGCCTTTAACCTTTTCATAAAGTCCTACCCTGCTTAATGCTCTGTTTACACGTTTTTCATCAATTTTATCAGAAGCACAAGCAACATTTTCTTTAATAGAAAAAGCTAATATATTTACATCTTGAAATACAACAGAAAACATAGAGAATAGTTCCTTCTTATTAAACTCCTTAATATGTATCCCATTAATTAAAATGTCACCCTCAGTAGCATCAAATAACCCCGTCATCAGCTTAACCAAAGTACTTTTTCCCGCTCCGTTGATTCCTACAATTGCTAATCGTTCTCCCTTGTTTATTTTAAAGTTTAAATTTTTAAATATGTATTTATCAGTGTTCGGATATTTAAAGCTTACATTCTTGAACTCAATTTCCAGAGTATCACCCTTGATTCTAGACTTGCTGCCACCCTTTTCACCAAGGTCCATATCCATAAATTTAAAGAAGTCATTTACATATTGTCCTTCATTTTTAACAAGGGATATATCATCTGCAAAGGTTTTTAGAAGCAGTGAAAGGTTTGATATAGCTACTATATACATTGAGAAATCAGCTATGCTCATTCCTTTTACAGTTTTATAAATTATTATTCCATAGGTTAATACATTGCTTATTAATAAAGTCAACAAACCTACAAAACCCAAGGCGTATTCCTTATTCTTTATCTTTTTAAAGATATCAATATAGTTTGAAATCTCCTTGCTGTAGTTGTTTAAAATCCTATCCTTAAAGTTATATATCCTTATATCCTTTCCATATCCAAAGTCATGTGTTGTATTATAGTAATAGTCCTTCCTTCTTTCTTCATGTGAAAGCTTATCACGCAATCCATACTGATAGCTGTAGGTTTTCTTATTAATCCACAATGTAGCTGCAATATTTAGCCCCAATCCAATTAGAATCAATATATTTAACCTTCCTACAAATATTGTAAGTACCAATATAGTTATAAATACTGCAGGAGTTTCAAACATCTTACGGTATATTACTTCAACACCGTTGTTATCGCCTGATACAGCACCAAAACCTTTCCCATTCTCCTCAAAGAATACTGCATCCTCCATGTACTTGTAATCGATACTTACTAGCTTATCAAACATATCTCGTATATAATCTATCCTTAGCTTAGTAAGCTTCGGCCATGCTAAATTTTTGACGAATACCTTAACAAAGCCAAAGATTCCCGCCAGCAGGAAATACCCTATTACAATGTAAATAATATATTCCATTCTTGCTCCACCAGAAAGTGTAAGCTCTCCAACCAAATACTTAGGCAATAATACTGCAAAGAATGGGTATATACTTGCTGTAACAGTATAGATTATAAAGTAAAATATTATTTTTTTATTCTGCACCCTCAAATTGTCTAATAGTCGTTTTATCATTTTACCAAATGGATAACTGATCCTATTATTCAATTTTATTACCCCCAAATTAAAAATTATCAGCAAGAGCTTTTATTATATTACTAATGCTATGAAACTTCTCTGAATTCGTCTTATAATATATTTTTTTTGCCTTTTCAGTATCTACCGTTATTGAAATAAAACCAGAACTTAATAGAACATTTATATGGTGAGAAACTGTTGCCGGTGTTAATTTCAATTTCTCTGCCAATTCCTGAATATACATATTATCCTTTGAAAGCAGATGGATTATCTTTAGTCTGGTAGGATCCCCCAATGCTTTTAAATCAGCAACTATTTGAGCATCATTAAATTTATTTTTATTCTTTAGATTATCTAAATCAAAGAAATAAATGCCTATAAAAATCGTAAATCTATCCTCAAGCGATATCATTGAAAGCCCATTAAAACAAAATATAGATGAATAGACATCCCTTTTTTCTGGTATTTTAATATCTATATCAATACTAGAATGGATTAGATCCACCAAATTACCTGCCTGATTAAGGAATTTAATTGTTTTCTCAAATTCTTCCTTTATGATAGGAAAATGCTTCTGGCAAACAGCGGCACATAGATTAAGAAATTCTGAAAGTTTACCTATGATTTCATAACGATTGCGATATAGATTCAGTATCTGCATCTTATCTGCGTCTTCAATGCTTGCTTTATCAAGTAAATTTAAAACATCCTCAATATTATTGACTACAATTTCTTCTCTTACATGTAATGGAAAATTATCTACAATAGTTGGTATAAAATCGCTTATTATATGATCAATTTCATCATTATTAAGCGAAGAGGTCATGTTATGTCCAAAAGACCTAACCAGGGATAGAGCTATAGAATCATCCCTCTCTGAATCAAAATTATCGCTATGAAATAACTTTTCCAAAGAAGGATATTCCGCATATATAGGCATAATTTCCGAAGACACCTTTTCCTTATATTCAGTAAACCGCTTCATATATTCAGCCATCTCATCCTTAGTCATTCCAAACTTATCATGATTCTCCATAAACGAACTTTGATGATTTGTATATTGCTCCGTAATACAAGCCACAGCCTCATATAACCAATTTGGAGTATTATGTATAATCTGCTCCATATTGACACCTCCTTATTGATTAATAATATATCATCATGTTAGACACATGTCAACTATATTCGATAGCCATCTATTATTTTTGATAACCAGCTATCCATTTAAGTGATAGGAATTGGTGACAGGCTCTTAAGTTATGAGTTATTTAACCCAAACTATCTTTTACCACCCATCTTTCATAAATAACTCATAACTCAAGTGCCTGTTACCCTCGCAGATCCCTTTTAAATATCTAAAAAACACTTTTATAAGATCATAAATCTAAAGTTTATTTATCCATCCATATAGTTATAAAGCTTATCACCCTATATTTTTATATAATATTGATATTCTAACTTACTTATAAATTAACTCCCCCTCAATAAAAAAAGTCTAGCACCCCATAATTTTATTATGGAGTACTAGACTTTCTTCCTTGAACAATTAAAAACAAACCATAGATAATAACACCCGCTGTTATGAATAATGCTACTTTTACAGTCGGCTCTTCAAGATAGGCAGATGCCGATTCCCTCCACGGAAGGCCCGACATTCTTTCCATTAAAAACATAAATTTTAAACCATATATCTCTAGTGCAAGAATCAGTCCTCCAAAAATAACTGCAATACACCCCAATTCAGTCCTTTTCATTCATCCGCCCCCTTTTTTGAATGAAAAAAATTTCTATATCTTTTGTATACTTATCTCCCATACCATATTTCTACAATCACTTGAGAGTTATCATTACCTTATATGCATCCTCTGAAAAAATTATTAAGCCATTTACTTTTATTTCGCTTCAGAATGCTTTCTCCCATATACTTCTGCCATGAGCTGGGCTAATGAATCCGGATCTCCTGCCCATAAAAGGACTATAAAAAGAACTGGTATAAACATACTAAATAAAACTTTTTGTACAATATTATATTTACGACCTTCCAAAACGCTCCCTCCTTATATTCTCTATATAAAAATTTTAACTTATATTTATATTTTCAAGATAAAACTTATTACATTAATATCTTTTGCAATAATCGACTTATTTAGGATATCAACAAAATTTTTATAACGAGATGTACCTTTATACAAAGAATATACTATAAAGCCAATGTGAACATATTTAAAAAAGTATTAACTTTTAATTTATAAATACTTTTTCTCAATTCCTTTTCTTGATTATACCATATAATTACATGTAACTATATTCCAACCAGTATTATTATTTAACAAATCCCTGCTTTTACCTAATAACATGCAAATTGTTTGATACAGATAAAAAGATATAAAAAATAACCTGTATGTTGAAACAAATTCTCATCATACAGTTTATCGGAATCATTATTAATTAAATTCCAAAAAGAACATTACTAATATGTGTCCTATGCATTTCTATTATCAGTTGCTTAGCATCCATATTGCTGTATTCATCAATTCTTTTCAACATCTCTTGTATTTCAATATCATCTATTTCTCCAAGATTTCTAAATATTATTTCATAATTTCTCTTGTAAATAGGTTTGAGTATTATACTCTTGTCTTGATCCTCAATTTCGCATTGCTTCAAAATAGATTGCAGAATCCCTATATCTTTAGAATTTCCTATTTGTATCACTGACACTCTCAATTAGCTCACCCCTTAAATAATTATTACTTTGTGTAATTACTATATAATTATGTTACTGCTATTCTTATATTAATACATTTCTTTGTATCTATATTATTAACTTTTCATTCGAATTTGAAATTATATAGAACAAACAGTATGGAGGATTTTGAGAGTGTTTGTAGAATATTAAACTTAAGTGCATTTTTTGTATTTAATGCTTATATTGTCATATTCAAGGAGGTTAGTTGTAGATGCAAGTTTTATATGTCAACAATTATAGAAGTTTTAAAGATACATACATTCCGTTAAAGAATATTAATTTTTTTATTGGAGAAAATAGCACAGGAAAATCATCTATATTGTCTTTAATTCATATTTTAGGTAACCCAATGTTTTTTTTAACTTTAGACTTTAATAATGAAAACGTTAATCTTGGTTACTTTAGTGAAATTGCCTCACAAGGAAAAAAGTCCTTTACAGTAGGTATGTTCAATCAAGTTGTAGATACTATCGACTCTAAAAAAATAGAGAATCAAATGTACGATGCAGTCCTTTTGACATTTAAAAATAAAGATGAAGTTCCTACTTTAAGTTCATTGCATATTTTAGACCAAAGAATTGATATGAAGATAACAATATTTGATAATTGTATAAAATATAAATATAGTGTAATCAATAAGGATAGTTTAGATTTAGGATTTTTTAAAAAATGGTGCAAAGATTATTATTTAAAAGGTAAAAGAACATTTACTATAGAAAATGTTGACAGTAAGCAAGTATCTAGCTTGTTTCAATTAATATGGAAAGTTAATGAAAATATTATGAATAGCGAAGATAGAAATAGTATTATAATAGTTCAATCTAAGAACTTATTCATGAAAAGTGATTGGATAGATCCAATTAGGGCTAAACCTAAAAGTACTTATGATGCATATAACATTAATGCTTCAAGTGATAATGATCATATGCCATACATTTTAAGAAAATTATTTAATTCAAAAACTCAAAACAAAGAATATTCAACAAAAGGCATTGACATGTTAAATAACTTTGGTAAAGAAAGTGGTATGTTTGATTCAATAAGTGTAAAAAATTTTTCTCGAGAAAAATCTTCTCCGTTTGAAATAAATATAACGTTTAACAACAATACTTACAAAATAACCAATGTTGGATATGGTGTATCACAGATACTACCTATAATAGTAGATATACTGACAAAAAATACAGATGCGTTTATAATTCAACAACCAGAAGTACATTTACACCCTAAAGCACAAGCGGCGGTTGGAGAATTCATTTTTAAGATGTCTCATGTTAAAAAACAAATTTTTATTTTAGAAACGCATAGTGATTTTATAATTGATAGATTCAGAATTTGCCAAAGAAAAGCCGAGGAAAAGAATAAACTAGAGGCTCAAGTATTGTTCTTCGAAAGGAAACCTGAAGGAAATATAGTTAGTTATATTGAAATAGATGAAAATGGAGATTATTCAGATAATCAGCCAGAACAATTTAGAGACTTTTTTATAAATGAAGAAATGGACCTGCTTGGTTTGTGATATGTGCATTATAATTGATACAAATACATTTTCATCTGTTTTTGATGGTTCCTCTGCAAATCATGAAGAGTTTAAACCTGTATTAGACTGGATTGTAGTAGGTAGTGGTAAAGCTGTATATGGTGGGTCGAAATATTTAGAGGAATTAAGGAAGGCTCAAAAATACTTAAAAATATTTAGATTACTTAGTGATTGCAAAAAAACAATTAAAGTTGATAATTCCAAAGTAGATTCCGTAGAAGCTGATTTAAAATCTAGAGTTGAGCATAGAGATTTTGATGACCCCCATCTTATTGCCATAACCATTGTTTCTAAATGTAAGCTTATTTGTTCATCAGACTCTAGATCATACGCATTTTTAAAACAACCAGCATTATATCCGAAAAATTTCGAAAAACCTAAGATATATCATAGTAGTGCAAATAAGGATTTATTAAATGATACAAATATACCTGAGAAATATAAACCTAGTAATAGACTAAATAAGACATCTTCTGAACAATTATTAACTAGACTAATTAGCATTGGTAGATAAAAATATGTGGCTGCCCCATAATATTTAAAAAACTCCTTATGAGGTAGCTCTTCTCTGCACTAGATTATTAATACTAACTTTCACTTGTTATTTTATAAATTTTGAAAGAAGGATTATAAATGCATGATTTTATTTTAGATGAAGAGCTTAAAAATGTTAAAAACGAAAAAACGAAAAAGTACCTTAAAGAAGTTATCTCAACTTATTATAATGGTAATTATCGCTCTTGTATTGTCTTGCTATATTCAATAGTAATTTTTGATTTTATAGAAAAATTACAAATACTAAAAGATGTCTACCAAGACTCATCTGCTCAAAACACATTAAACACCTTTCAGTCAAAACAAAATGATAATGCAAAATACTCAGAATTGGAAAATATCATTATAAAAGCAGTATGTGATAAAAAAGTATTAAATGAAATAGAAATACTTCAATTTAATGAACTTAGAAATACAAGGAATTTATGTGCTCATCCTGTATTAAAGAATAACTATGAATTATTTAATCCAACAAAAGAACAAACATTAGCTTGCATTGGAAATATGTTTAATGCAGTTTTTTTGAAAGATGCTATCTTAAATAATAAAATATATGATGACTTCCTCGATAAACTAGTAGATTTTTATGAAAGAAGTGAACTAGTCGGTTTAGAAAAATACTTAAATGGAAGATACTTTTCCAAAATGAACGAAACAACAAAGAAATATATATTTAGAAACTTATGGTCCTTAACTTTTTATGGTACTGATGATGATTGTGTAAACAATAGACGCGCTCTATGCAATGCATTAATTTTTCTTATGAAAACAGATACAAAAATGTTTATCGATTATTTCAAGGAAAATACTTCATATTTAAGTAGCAAAATATTATGTGAAAAAGTTGAAATTGAATTTGATGATAAGGAATATACATTCTATGATTATCCTATATTTTCACTAATTTATTTTTTATCAGAATTTCCACAATTATATCATTTAATTAGTAGCGAGATAAAAGTTGAAATAGAAAATATTTGTTTTAAGAATATAAACCTGTTACTACTTTCAAGTTTTATAAGTCCAAATATGGAACAGCATATTAATATTATTAAAACAAAAATTAATGGCTACAATTATTATCTTAGTTCAGAAGTTTTTCTTAAAGCATATGAAAACTCAAAAAATACTAATTCAACATCACTTCTCAGAGAATTTGCTATTTATTATTTCTGTAATTGTATGGCTTCTAACTATTTTTATCCAGATTATGATTATATCAATTGGACTTACAAAGATATTATAAGTAAAATACTACCTAATTTTAATAAACAAAACCTATCTAGCTTACTTACTGGAATGAATACAATATACACTCAAGCAAAAATTTTTCCACAATTGAAAAGTCAAATTATTGACTTAGTAACTAATGGAATAGATATCAATTTAGCAGAATATACAATTTCACATGATTGGTAGAATTTTATCAATGTTAAATTTGGCAAACAGAACGTACAATCTAGGAAGTTCTGTTTGCCATTTTAATTTACTTTAATTTTGACAAATAGCTTTGCTACTTAATATTTTCAAAGCCACTGCAATAGTTATCGCATCAACCTCATTCTTTGTAGCAACTAAGAGTTTTTCAGTATTGTAAAAGGTATCGTTTAGCCATGAGCTAAGATACAGCCATCCATATAATTTGGAACGCCAAATAAGTTATAACTTATTTGATACCAAAAGAATAAATAACATAAATATGTAAAACTCTAGTATGAGGTGAGATCTATGTCAAACATATGAATATTTTCTTTGGCCTATTAGGCATATTTATAGAAATCCAATAAGAGAAAATATATGTACTAAGTTAGTGGACTATAGTTGGAAAAGTCATGATTTTTTACTCAAGAAATTATTGACTTATTTAACCCATAGCCTGAAGACATACATTTACTTACTTCAAGTTGCAAAAAAAAATATTTAACAGATATTAAAATTTCTCTAATAAAAAGAAAAAACCTTGAGGAAGAATTTACTCTTTCAGGAATTACAGCTTACCTTAATACAACTCAACCTGAAATCCCAAATCTCCTCCATGGACATAAATAAGTTATAACTTATATGTCTGCCCTACTTACATAAACTTTTGAGAGCATTCATCCCTAGATATAATTGAAGTAACTGCTTCTAGATAAAATTGCACTATAAATAACTGCTAGTCTATTTTACTTCATTACTAATTTCCTTAATAATCCCACCTTTCTTCTATATATAATCCTCCTTCATATAAAATCATTTTTCTGTCAATGTCGAATTTTTCTTAAAAATGCTTTACTGCACTGTAATGCAAATATCTTTATCATTTCATTTAAATTAATAAAATATAAATATTAAAAGCCCAATACATTTATATACCTTTATTAATAATTAACCCCATATATTGCATTTGATTCCGTTAACCCTATACTATAAACTATATTTATAAAATAAGAAAGGAGTTGGCAAGAAGATGAAAAAATTAATAGATCTTTTAGATAGATTAATAATCATCCTCATTCTTGCCATTGTTGCTCTTTTAATAAGATAACAATGTTGACATCTATATATATTAATCATAATCATTAATATATATAGTGTTGCTTTAAAATAAAAATATTAAGAAAACACAAAAGGGTACTTTACACTACTTATTTATCAAGTAGAATTAATCCAATATCATTATAACTTTAAGCATTTCAAGAATACCTCAGTATAATATTATTAATCATAAATTTCTCACATAATACCATTATAACTATAAATGTATGCTATGTTTTATAATAGTAATGAACATATATCTGTTTTCCAAGGATCTGTAAAAAATAATTGGAATATTAAAATAGACACTTCAGACAAAAATATGTATTTTATAACACTTTTCTATGTAATTAGTTTTGTCTATGAAATAAGTGTGACTGTCAAGTAGTTTTTTATATAAAAAAATCCATATGTGGAATTAGAATTGAGTCTTTAAGATATGGATAACAGTTCAAATATTATACTTGAATGTTATCCACAAAAGTATAATGACAATATTCCCAATTTGTCTAAAAGAAATTAAAAAGATTCAGGCACAGGTACTCCCTGGGGATTGTTATTAATCAAAGGTTTTTAATCTGTAGGATATTCATTTGAATCTCCAGTTAGATTCATTGAAGTTTCCCAGCCATCAATTACAATTTGATTTTAAAAAAATTATTCATTTTTAAGCCTTGGATAACACTTATTTTATCATGAGTAGACTTGATTGGAAATCCATAGATATTGGTAACTGCTCTCTATGACATCATTAAACAAGGTAAATCTGAAATTGAGCAGTATCTCTTATTATGCTCAACTCCAGATTTACCACTGTAATATTATCGGATGGATGAGATCCATATCGGTTTAACAAAAGAATTTGCAATTACCTTTCCATTAATTTCTGACTCAGTTGTCTTATTGGCCCAATTTGCTTCTCAAACATCAAATCCCATATATCAAGACATTTTTTGGCAATATTTTTGATTTCAGGTAGTGGTGAACTAGCAGTCTCATCATATAATCCGATTACCAACTTAGAAATTTCATCTTCTATTCCCCAAATACCTTCATCTCTACCACATCCGTCTTTAATTAAATGATAACTCATTGATAGTATAATATCTTTGTAATCAACTACTGACTTTGATTCTTCTTCAAGATAATGTACAAATGCATACGATGTTCTATGGCTTAAACCCGAACTCATTATTTCAATTAAAAAATCCTTATCTCTCTCTAAATCAATAAGATTATCATAAAATAATCTTGAAATCGGCATTTCCAAATCTAATGTACTTGTCTTAAATTTACGTATAATATTTTTGGCTAATAAGTTAAATTCATCTTTATTGAAATAGATAATAGCCATATGAAGAACTGATTCGGCTTGTACTTCACTCATTGTATCCACATTACCCATTATATCGGTAAATTCATTTTTCAGAATAAACATTTCCGATAGACAACAAGCTCCCATTTTAATTAGTTCTTTATCTTCGGACTCGAAACATTCTTTTATAATTTTTAATATACGTTCATGATATTTAGGATACAACAAAAAGAGCATGTTTTTTGTATCATAGAAGCCTGCTAACCTGTAATCTTGTTCATATAGGTTTAAAATTTTTTCTGATGCCCAATCTCTTTCAACGTTATACGAAGGCCATAATGCGAATAAACTTGCCAATTTTACTGCCGGATTTTCATCCATTGTCAATTTTTCAATTGTATCTTTAAATTGTTCAAACAGAGCACTGTCTTTCCATAATAGCTGAGCTATCGCTTGAGCAGCCTTCCCCCTTACGCAGTTTATTGCATTACTTTGTAGCATATCAAAACTGCGCATTTCTTTATCTTCAATATTAGTTACATTTGGTTTACCAATTTCGGGATTTTTATGGTTAATCGCAATATCCTTAAGAATATCCAATACCTTCTGTGACCATTTCTCATTCTTCTTGTTTTCGATAAGCGAGCAAATGTAACCTGCTCTGTGTGAAGTATAATCATATGGATATCCCAAAATCATTGCTTCTAACAACTCTATTGGTACATTGTTCAAAGCCTTGCTATATGATACTCCACTAAATAAGGAATCGATATATACATCCATAATTTCCTCCTTATTTGAAAGAACTAGATTTACCATTCTTACCGGTTCTTCAGAAACAGCATTACTAAAACTTCTTGCAATTTCTTCAGTAGAGCTATCAATAAATCCGCCTGGAACCTCTTTCCGACTTGAATGACTTTTATGCTTAAGTTTTTTGTTAGTTAAAATTTCAAGCCACTTTTTATTATTTAGTTTTTTTTCCGCAATGGGTGAACTCACCCATCCACTATGTCCATCTGAATATTTATATAAAGTTGTCCCTTTAGGGAATTTACGATTTAAAACACATATTAAAGCTTTTGCTTGATCGCTCAATCGATTATAGGGAAGAACTCCGAGAATTTCTTTCTGCAAATCACCCCAAAAACTCCAATATACTTTATAGCCATTTTTTTCTCTATTGTAATCAATTCTACCTCGATATATATCTTTAGCTTTTGGTGATATATAACTTAAAATCGTCTTTTCTAATATAGCAAAAATGTCTCCACTACAGTATTTAGAATGCTTCCTTAATATCTGTTTGGTAAAAAATAATTCATCATTATTGCCACTTGTCTTATCAAATATGTTGCTATCGAAGTCACTGCATAAATATGTAATCACTACGTCACTATATAACTCTGGTAATCGATATAATCCATCCAATATAATTTCATTTAATAAATCATTGCCTTTACCCATAAATTCTTTATAGCGTTCCAAAAATGTTTCTGGTTTTAAGGCTATTATTGCTGCGTTTGCTTTCCTAATAATTTGAATACAAGCCCTTTCAAGACCCCTTTTATGAAAATATCTTCCAGACCAATCACTGAAGGATAGCATTTCGTCCTTTTCAGTCGGAATGTATGGCAATAATAAATTAACAACGTCCATTCCATTTTTAATTAAAATTTCAGAGTCTTCATATAAAAAATCCTCTTCATATTTATAAATGTTTTTCTCTTTACCTTTAATTTTATTTTCCAATAAAAATGCCAATAGCCGTATTGTTCTCATTTCACAATTTTTGAGCATCGACTTAAAGTCAAGATATACATCAGCCATCTGCGGATACCTGTTATAAAATCTCCTTCGCAATTCAAACAACTCATCCGTATCTTTATTTATATCATGTAAAAAACATTTTGAGAATTTATTATCATCTTCTTGTGAGTTAAATGCATACTTTTCAATGAATGCAATATCCTCAATTTCATAATCTGGCCTCATACTTATAAGTAAATTGAATACAATATCTTTTTTTTGATGATTGTTAAACCATTTATCTAAAACACCATATTGTCTAAGCAACCTAATATATTTAGGCCTTGAAAATATAACATTATTTATAATGTGATTACCATATATTTTGTTTTCACAGTTATTAATAATAAAATCTTTTATACTTTCATCTAAAATATCTATTTGATTTAATACTTCAAGGAAAACGAATTTAACAAAATATCTTATTTGCTTTGCCTCAAACATCTTCTGACCTGCATTAATAAAATCTTGGCTATCGAACTCAGATAAATTTTGCATAAACATTTGTACCTGGTACCTTTTTCCGGGAGTTTGTTTTTCTTTGCTTCCTATAATATCTTCAATATCTTCACCTACATAATATCTCTTAAGCATTTTTTCGGCCAAAAAAGAGTCTAATATTGATTGATGAGCAAAAGATGCTTTATTATCTTGAATTATTAAGAAAGCATTCGAAGACAAAAACTCTAAGTATGATTTATTGACACTTAATATACTCAATGGAATACATATTCTACCTAGGTTTTCCAGGGAGGTCACCATTTTTTCTTTAGTAACATTTAGATCAGTTTCACTTAATCCATATTCAAAACATTTTTCAGACAACTGCCCCCACCATTTTGAGACCAAATGACTTGCGGTAGAACATTCAACATATTCTTTGCTTGGATCTAATCGTTGCCAAATATATAAATTACTTGGAATCCTTAGTAACTCTTTCAGTTTACTTGTTAATTGCTCATAACGCTTCCCAACTATGTCCTTTACCATTCCCTCATCCAATTCATTAACCTGAACTTTATTCCATTGAATAATTTCCTCTTTCTTATCAATTATCTTAAATAATGATTTAATATTATTATCATTTTCCAAGTCATAGGTTCGACATACAAAAACAACAGATATCTTATATTTTCTTTCAAAATTCAATCTCTCTACTTGGTTTATAATCTGAGCACATACTAATAAAGCATCTCTAGAGTGTGCTTGTGTCCAACGCAGAGCATCCAACTGATCTAAAATAATTACTGCTCTTTCATCTTTTGAAACGCTATGAATACAATGAGCTATAGATGCAGGTAAGCCTAGATCTTTGCCCCATTTCTCTGCTGTCCCATTTGGAATACGTTTATCTAGTTTAATTGCCAAATATGGTATCTTATTTTCTTGACAATAATTGATAATATCTACTGTACATCCACTTTTCCCTCTTCCGGCTTTTCCATGTATTATTAGAGAATCCCCTGAATCTATTATTTCTCTAAATATAGAAAATTCTTTTCTCTTAATTAACCCATTGTCTAACGGGATAAATGCTGCTTTATATTCCTGATTCAATTCCTTTAACCTAGGTATGATACGTTCATCAGTTGCAAGATTTTTAAACCTAATATTTTTTTCTTTTAAAAAGGTGTACAAAACGGACTGGTTAAGTGTTTTCCCCAAAATATTTCCATCTACTATCCAAGCAATAAATGTATCATATATTTTTTCTTCATTACCGATTAACAAATAACTAATTTGGGATAATATCAGTTCTTTTAATTCTGTATCCGGAAATTGACGATATGCTATTCTATTTAAATAAGAAATGCATTTTATTAAGTCCAAATCTTGTTCTGGATTTATTTCCATCACTTTGCAAAAATTTTTAAAAAAATCAGCAAATTCTTTGCTAGCATTGAGTATTTGGGTATGATAAAAATCTTTAGGATTTTTACTAGTATTTTTTGCTCTTTCAATTAAATCCTCTAATAGTGTAAAAGCTAAAGGTGAAACCAAAGCAACAGTATTCGACTCATCTCTATCCAATTGATACTTCCAATTCGCGAAAATTCCTTTGGCATTAGCAGTTCCATAATCCCAGCATTCTTTACTCCCATTCCTTCCCTTACATTGCTGACCTTCTCTGCTACCATTTTTTTTGCCAATCCAGATATCAACACCCCGTTCATCGTCACCAAGGGCTTCCAAAACAACATAATCTAATTTTTCATCCAATACTTTTATAATTTGGTATAGTCCCCACTTAATCTCAAATCTATTCCCGTTTTTATCAGCTCTACCCCCTAAACCATATGGCATACCAAACTCCTCCCGATTTATTTCTATACAAAAATATAATAGTTAATATAGTTACATGAACAGGGCGACCATTGCCTCACCTTTCCGATAACTATGATATTCCCGAAACTTACGAATTAAGTATCAATTTTAATAACTTCCCATCTTAAACATTATATTTATAATTTACATTTTCCCATAATTTCATTATTCTACAAATATATTTAATTTCCTTCAACATCTTATTTATTAAAATTCTTAATACTAAATTCAATAAACTTACTATCACTATCTTTAATTGATTTACCAAAATCCATTAAAGATTTTCTTATTTCTTCAATTTGATTATTAGTAGGGATCGTAAAAGACCGATTATATTTTAGTCTCCATCTTTCAAGTGCACTTTGTCCAAGTATTGAAATACTTTCATTTTTATCTGCACAAAATTCTATAATATATCTTATAGAATCCCATTTACTTAATGAGCATAAAAGGACACAAGCGTTTACTTTCACATGATTGTATTTAGCTTGTTTAAAAATCCTATATATAGTAGCTGCATCATAAGAACCTATTTGTTTATATAAAGCTCTTCTAGCGGCCTTGGATATACCAGCTCTCTCATCGTTTAATATCAAAATAATTTTCTTTTTATATTCTTGGATATCTAGCCGTGCTAATGCATTTATAGAGGCTTTAACTATTTTAATAACATCAGAGTATAAAAATTTACTAATAATTTTTGAATCGTTTATATTTCCTGTCTCCCCAAGGCCACAAATACTGGCATATAGTTTATCACTTTTTTGTATTGAATCACGGTATATGGCTGCAAAATCATATTCTTTCTTCTTTGAGAGCAAATAGCGAGATAAATCACGGACTGACTGATTGTTATCAAATAAACCTTTTTCTAATATTTCTACAGCCTTTTCAGGCATGTAAGCATATAGCATCTCAAGGGCAAGAATCCTGATTTGAGCAAATTTATCATAAAGTAATAGCTGAAAAATATCAGCAAACTCATCTTGTGTTATCTCTTGCTGTATTTTTCTAAGTACAAATAGCCTGTTGTAAGGATTGGTATCTTTGATTAAGTAGTTTATAATGCTTCTATTATCTATTACTTTTGTCTGAAGGATTATTTTATAACAGGCTAATCTAACCTTTGAATCAGTTGATTGAAGTCCAATTATTAGCTTTTGAGATCCTTCAGTACTAGATATAATTGAAGTTACTGCTTCTATAATATCAATATGCTCATCCCTTGAGCATTCCCCTAATCTTAATACTAAAGGTAAATTGTTTACAAAGTTCATAGCATATTCTGGCTTTAGATATTTTTGTAATTGCTTTTGTGAAGTGTTCCTTACTCGGCTTACCCAATCATTAATTCTAATTAATAAGTAAGGTACTACACAACCTGTTTTTATATTTGAAAGAGCTTTTATTGCCTTTTCTCTAAAATATCCGTTAGGATGAAAACTACTTAAACCTAATATTGTAACTTTTTCTTCTTCAGACATTAAAGGATTCAATAATTCTTTTGGCTCTTTATTTTTCCAATCATAATTCCAGTCATATGAAGCCCTTTCTCTGAAAATTTTATCGACTTTTATTAACTGAGTAGAATTTAATGTACTCATAACATGATTAAGAATCTCTGCAGATTGTAACTTTATTTTTTCATCATTACTGAGTAATAATAAAAATACATCAGGAATAGCTGATAGCTTTATATCATTTCCTAGTAATTCAGTCATACTGTTATTGGACTGTAAAACACTTGAATCATGCGATTTTATAAATTTAGCTTTATTAAAATCTTTTATTCTCTGGATAATTTTTTTGATCATGCTATTATCCCCTTCTTTAAGTCATTATAAATTGATTATACCATTTGTTGCATGATACTCCCTTAGAATCTATTTTAATTAACATCAATATTTGTTTACAAACTCATCTAGTAAATCTGACATATTATCATCATTCAACTCTATTAATATTTTTTCTATATCTTTTTTCATATTTTCATATTGTTTCATACTGCTCTCAATATCAGAACAATAAACAGTATGTACAAAAAGTCCATAGATTCCACAGGTTATTGCATATGGAACCCCATGAGCTTCTTTCTCAAGAGTTATTCGAGCTCCATCACTATGTTCTTCATCCTTTACAATTATTCCATTTTCACTGCCCTCTGTTCCTAGGGTTGTACCGTTGTCATATGAATTCCACATTTTATCACCTTCCCTCTTAATCACTTGTTTTAATAATTAGATTTATACCTAAATTAATTAATAAATAAGTTCTAATTAAATTAAACCTTATAAATAAAATTCCTTGAAACATATATGTCCCAAGGATTAAGTATTTTGGAGCTGAAGATGGGACTCGAACCCACGACCTAATGATTACGAATCATTCGCTCTACCAACTGAGCCACTCCAGCATATTAAGTTATTGTTGTACAGTAGATTGTAAATCTGTTGTGCTGCTGTTACCAAATTATTGCTTATATAATATATGATACTATTTTTATCCCTATTGTCAATAAAGTGGAAATTTTGCTCGTTGCTATTTTGCAGTATATAAAACAGCTGCCACTCATTCTGCGTGCTTAGAGCACCAAATAAGTGGCAGCCTCATATTTATCTCATACCTATTCGTTTCTATACCTATCCAAATTCCCAAACTTCGTATACTGTCCCAACCATGCAAGCTCTGTAGTTCCTGTTGGACCGTTTCTCTGCTTAGCTATGATTACTTCACCAATATTCTTCTTGTCTGTATCCTGGTTATAGTATTCGTCTCTGTAGAGAAACATTACAATGTCGGCGTCCTGCTCTATAGAACCAGATTCTCTTAGGTCTGATAGAATTGGTCTGTGGTCTGCTCTCATTTCGGGAGCACGGGAAAGCTGGGCGCAGGCTATTACTGGGGCTTCTAGCTCCTTTGCAATGGCCTTTAGGGATCTTGATATTTCTGCAACCTCCTGCTGTCTGCTCTCTACCTTGCCGTTTCCTGTCATTAGCTGGAGGTAGTCGATAACTATTAGGTCAAGTCCCTTTTCTATCTTTAGTCTTCTACATTTGGACCTTAGTTCGTTTATTGAAATACCTGGGGTATCATCTATATACATCTTTGCATTTGCCATTGGGCCTGCTGCTTTGGCAAGCCTTACCCAGTCATCGTCGTTAAGCTCTCCTCTTAAAAGATTTCCAAGCTCAATATTGGCTTCGGCACTTAGAAGTCTGTATACTAGCTGCTCCTTTGACATTTCAAGCTCGAATATAGCAACGCTTTTCCCTGCTCTTAGTGCAGGGTACATAGCGATGTTAAGGGAGAATGCAGTTTTACCCATCGCAGGTCTTGCTGCAACAAGTACCAATTCACCCTTCTTAAAGCCTGAGGTCTTACTATCTAAATCGGTGAAGCCTGTTGGCACACCTCTTATTTGTCCTTTATTTTTAGACAACCTTTCGAACTCATCAAAGCTTCTTACTATAATGTTACTTACATGCTCAAAGTCCTGGTTGCTCTTTCTCTGTGAGATATCGAATATACCCTTTTCTGCACTTCCAAGTATAAGCTCTACATCGTCCTGCTGCTCATAGCATTGATTCATTATGCTGTCAGAGGTGAGTATTAGCCTTCTTAGAGTGTGTTTTTCCTCAACTATCTTTGCATAGTATTTAACGTTTGCGGTACTGGGAACAGATGTAACAAGGTTTGATATATAGGAGACTCCTCCTATGGCTTCTAGCTGATCCCTGCTCCTTAAGAGCTCCACTAGGGTAATCATATCAACAGGCTCGTCATCGTTATATAGCTCTAATATTGTATTAAAAAGTAAGTTATGGGATTCCTTATAGAATTCCTCACCCTTCAATACCTCTGTTACCTCTGCTATTGCGTTTTTATCCATTATCATTGAACCTAGGACTGATTGCTCAGCCTCTATATTATGGGGTGGAACCCTTAAATTGCCTTCCAAAATCTCACCACCTTAAAAAACTAAATCTAGTATTTCCTTTATATTTGAAACCGGTATTATTTCTACATCGTCATCTATACATGAAATGTCCTTTTTATTCTCAAAGGGTATTATAACCCTCTTCATTCCTGCCTGAACTGCACCATATACCTTTTCTATGACACCGCCAACTGGCTTAATATCGCCTAATAGTGATATCTCACCTGTTATTGCAACGTCCTGCTTAACAGGCTTATTTGTAATGGCACTCAGCATAGCTACTGTTATAGCCGCACCTGCTGATGGACCATCAACATTTCCTCCTCCTATAACGTTAACATGAACATCATAGTTTGATACATCTTCTCCTGTTATAGCTCTTATAACTGATGCAGCATTAAAAACGGAATCCTTTGCCATTGAACCTGCAGTATCGTTAAATCTAACAGTACCGCCTTCCTTATCTCTTTTAAAGGCAACTGCTTCAATCTCTAGAACAGAGCCTAAAAAGCCGCTTACTCCAAGGCCAAATACTTTTCCAGCTTCAGCTGTATCCTTTCCAAGGTTTTTGCTGTATGGAACAAGCCTTGAAAGTGCTACTACCTCATATACATCCTCTGCTGTTATATGAATGTCATCATTGCCTCTTTTATATATTGCATTTCCATATACATCTGCAAGTATATTTACAGCTCTTCGTCCTTCAATTGTATACTCACTTATTATCTCTGGAACATTCTCATCCATTGTAATTGTTAACTTTTTTGCTGCATTTAAAACAATCTTTTGAAGTTCCTTTTTAGATAGTGGTTCAAAATATACCTCGGCACATCTTGATCTTAAGGCCGGGTTTATAGCATGGGGTTCCCTTGTTGTTGCACCTATTAGTATAAAATCTGCAGGTGCCCCTTCACTAAAGTACTTTCTTATATATTGAGGAACGTTTTCATCATCTGGATCATAGTATGAGGATGAAAATTCAACACGCTTGTCCTCTAAAACCTTAAGAAGCTTGTTTTGTAAAATTGTGTCTATCTCCCCTATCTCGTCTATAAAAAGCACTCCTCCATGGGCTTCAGTTACAAGACCTGGCTTTGGTTCAGGGATTCCTGATTCCGCTAGGTCTCTCTTTGAACCCTGATATATAGGGTCATGAACAGAGCCTAATAGAGGGTTTGTAATCTCCCTTGGATCCCATCTAAGGGTTGTCCCATCTACCTCTACAAAGGGTGCATCACTTTCAAAAGGAGTAGACATAAACTTTTTAGCTTCAGAAAGGGCAAGCCTTGCTGCAGTTGTTTTTCCCACACCTGGAGGTCCATAAAGTATTATATGCTGTGGATATGGAGAAACAAGCTTTGATAGTATTGACTTTACGGCCTTATCCTGGCCTACTATTTCATCAAGGCTTGAAGGTCTTAAAAGCTCCATTACATTTTTTGAAAGCTTAACTTTATCCTTTGTTTCTAAGTCTTCCAATCTCTTTAATGTTTTGGAGTTCTCAGGCCCTCTTTGCTTTTTTATGATGCCAAGTCTTATGTCATCTATCATTTTTTCCTGTCTTTCTTCCAGGATTTTTTCAACTTCTACCTCTATCTTGTTTTCAACATGCCTCTTAGCAATTATCCTTGAAAGTTCCTTCTCCACCTGTTCGATTGTATATAATGGATCGTCGGAATATGTGTCTTCTTTTAATACAAGTCTTTGAAGCACATATAGCTTATCTCCTATATCATCACTTTCCATTTTATCCAAAAGGTCTTCCTTCTCTAAAACCGATTGAATGTAATCCTCTCCCCATACTTTTTCAATTATGTCCATTATTGAATCAACATGCTCTAAAAGAACAGTATTGTAGCCTTCATTTAATGAACTATCTGCGTAATTTGCTGCGTTCAATGAAACTTTTTTCACCTAGAAAACTCCCCTCTAATTCTCCATTATGCTTACTTTTAAAGAAGCAGAAACTTCGGGATATACCTTTACTTCAACATTAAATACTCCTGCTGATTTAATTGCTTCGTCTAATGCTATCTTCTTCTTATCTATATCAATTTTATGCTGCTTTTTTAATTCTTCTGCTATATCCTTTGAAGTAATTGAACCAAAGAGCTTTCCATTTTCTCCTGTCTTAGCCTTTATAGTTACTGTTAATCCTTTAATCTTCTTTGCTAACTCCTTTGCCTTTTGGAGTTCTTCAGCCTTCTTCTTCTTTTCATTTTCCTTTACAGCCTCAAGGCTTTTTACATTTCCTTCAGTTGCTTCTACTGCAAGTCCTCTTGGAAAAAGGAAGTTTCTTGCGTATCCATCGGATGCGTTTATTACTTCTCCCTTTTTGCCTACACTCTTTACATCAGCTTTTAATATAACCTTCATTTCCGGTCACTCTCCTTTAGGTAATTATTAATTGAATTAATAAGCATTTTCTTTCCTTCTTCAATTGATACATTTGAAATCCTTGCACCTGCAATGCTCATATGTCCTCCACCGCCTATTCTTTCAAGTATAAGCTGGACATTTATGTCTCCTAAGGATCTTCCACTAATTATTATATCATTTCCTGAGCGTGCAAGTACAAAGGATGCTTCAATACCATCTATTTTTAATAGTTCATCTGCAGCCTGGGGAATTATAAGGCTGTTTTTTACTGCTCCCTCATGAGCCGCAATGGCTATTCCATCCTTTACCTTAGCACTTGCAACAAGCTTTGTTCTTTCTACATAGGTTTCAAAGTCATCTGAAAAAAGCTTCCTAACTTCAATTAAATTAGCTCCAAGCCTTCTTAAAAATGCTGCTGCCTCAAATGTTCTAACACCTGTTTTAAAGGTGTAGTTTTTCGTATCTATATATATTCCTGCCATAAGTGCCTGAGCTTCAATTTCATGTAATTTTGGCTTTTCAACTATATATTGAAGTATTTCAGTTACAAGCTCACTAGTTGAAGATGCATAGGTCTCAATATATGAAATAGTAGCGTTTTCTATGAAATCTACACTTTTCCTATGATGATCAATTACTACTATATTTTCTGCTTTGTCCAAAAGTTCTGGAAATTCAACAAAGCTTTTTCTATGAACGTCTGTAATTATTAAAAGCGTATTCCTCTGACATTTTTGAAATGCAGTTTCATTGTTTATAAACATACCTTGATGTTCACTGCTGCTGTTTAGTCTATCTACTATTTTAACTATGGATTCATTTGCTCTATTTAAGAGTATATAGGCGTCCTTCCCCCTAAGCTTGCATGCCCTATACATTCCCATTGCTGAACCAAGACAGTCCATATCAGGGCTCTCATGACCCATTATTATTACATCACTGCTCTGATCAATAAGGCTTGCAATTGCATGGGCTATTATTCTTGCCTTAACTCTTGTCCTTTTTTCTACTTCCTTACTCTTTCCTCCAAAGAAGGAAAGCTTATCTCCATCCTTTATGGTCGCTTGATCTCCTCCTCTACCGAGGGCAAGATCCTTTGCAGATACAGCATACTGGTGTATTTTATTAAGATTTTCACCATTTGTGCCTACACCAATGCTTAATGTTACAGGGATTTTATTTCCCACATCTATCTGTCTAAAGTTATCTAAAATATCAAACTTCTTTTCAACAAGTGATTCTAAAAAACGATTTTCAAATACTATGATATATTTGTTATCATCATACTTTCTAATAAGGCCTTCTATGGAGGAAGCAAAGGAATTGACTCCCTTGTCTATCTCTGCTATAAGTGCGGGTCTGTTAGCCTCCTCAGTACTTTTAATAACCTCATCATAGCTGTCTATTTCTAAAAGCATAACGATGGATTTCTTTTCATTGTAGGTTTTCTCGATATTATAATAGTTTGTAATATCAAAAAAATACAAAAGGACTATAAAGTTATTCTCATCCTTTGACCCATTTATATCTATTGTACTTGTAAGTACATTATAGAATTTATCGCCTATATTAACCTTTGAATACTCTGTTATGGTTTTGTCATATACCTTTTTAGGACTGAATTCTTTTATAAATTCTCCTATTTTCTTGCCATATATTTCTCCATTAACATTCTCTATAAAAATTCCATTTCCCCATAGAATGCGCCCCTTATTATCAACTATAACAAGAGGTACTGGAATCTTTGATAGGGTGTTTTTCCCCGCTGCATCAAGATTTATTGATATATCTTCAATAAATCTGTTCCATTCCTTTTTTCTTTTTCTAGTTAGTATTACATTGTATGCTACTAAAATTCCAAAGACAAGTAATCCTGCCATCCCTATATACAAGTTGTAATAGAACAGTGGTGCCAGCAATGCAGCAATTATCAGCATATATATGGCATTGTCAGGTAAAAAAATCTTATTTTTGTACATCTTCGACCCTCCAATTGATGGTCACTGATTTACTCTATATTTCTCTTCCGTCCTTAAGATATGATATCAGCTTTGAATAATCCTGATAATCTCTTTCTATGTTGTTTTCCTCAAGGACACCAAGCCTTAGCTTTTTTACTATGCTGTCATCTATGGTTGAATAATTAATTCCCAGTCTCTTACCAAGTAGATATGAAAGCATTGTAATATCTGCAAGTTCCTCTAATATATCCTCCATATCAGCCTTATTTCCCTTTGACATGGTGGAATATAAATCTGCAACTGCAGAAAGCAAATATGTTTTATAGCTTTCCATTACCTTCATATTTCCCAGTATATCGATATTTTCGTTATCTACCATAATAACTACACCCCCATACTGTATACCCAACTTACATTTGCTGCAGAATTACATATAAGTCCTTTAATGTAATGCTACAACATGAAGGGTTTTTTATCAAGTTTATTTTATTATTATATGGACTATATTGTATGGATATGGTGCTGCATTTTTACTTAAGAATTCTTTTTTTCATTCATTGGTAATTATTATATATAATCTAAAAATTCTAATACATTCTGTTCCTTAAAACATCCTAATTGTAAATCAATTCAACAGAGCTGTTTAAAAAACATAATGTACGAATTTATATTTTCTCCATAGGACATTTTTAAAGCCGATGAATGATATTCATCGGCTTTAATCATCAAAGATTATATTACTCTGTTGTATATGGAAGTAATGCTATGTTTCTTGCTCTCTTTATAGCAATTGTAAGCTCTCTCTGATGCTTTGCACAGTTTCCGGAAATTCTTCTTGGAAGAATCTTTCCTCTTTCTGTTATATACTTCTTAAGTTTTGATATATCTTTGTAATCTATATTTTCAGACTTATCCATACAGAAAGAACATACTCTTTTCTTCATACGTCTTTGCTTGTTGGATGGTCTTCTAGCTCCTCCGTTTGCCATTTTCTCCCCTCCTTATCAAAGAATTAGAATGGAATATCATCATCTTCTGAAATAGGCATAAAACCTGATTCAGTTTCTCCTGATACTCCTCGGGACATATCATTGCCCCTTGGTATAGAACCTCCGTCTTTAGGCCAGTCTAAGAACTTCACCTCATCAGCAACTACTTCGGTAGCATACCTGTTGCTTCCATCCTGTGCTTGATACTTTCTTGTCTGTATTGATCCAGATACTGCAACTAATCTTCCCTTTGATACATTGTTTGCTACGTTTTCGGCAAGTTTTCTCCAGCACACTATGTTTATGAAATCAGCTTCCCTTTGACCACTTTGACCTACATAATTTCTATCGACAGCTAATGAAAAGGTGGCCACAGCAATCCCCGTTCCGGTTGTAAACTTAAGCTCCGGGTCGCGAACTAATCTGCCTATAAGAATAACTTTATTCATACTTACACCACCTATAATTAATCTTCAAGTCTTATTATTAGATGTCTGATAACGTTATCGGAGATTCTAAAAACTCTGTCTAATTCCTTTGGTAATTCAGAATTGGAACTAAAGTTAACTAGAAAGTAGAATCCTTCGTTGATTTTATT
This sequence comes from Clostridiaceae bacterium, assembly GCA_032095175.1. Lineage (GTDB taxonomy): Bacteria > Bacillota > Clostridia > Clostridiales > Caloramatoraceae > DAMCZI01. The sequence continues at coordinate 6,191 of DAMCZI010000026.1, read as the reverse complement.
GATTTCATAGGCAAGTCTTCTCTTACCCCATTCATCAACGTTATCTACTACTCCTCCACCATTTTCGATAACTCCCTTTACTCTGTCTATAGCAGCCTTTAAAGCTTCTTCATCTAGAGTTGGAGCTAAAACGAATAATGATTCGTATTTATTCATAATGCACACCTCCTCCCTTTGGACTAACGGCTCAAAAATGAGCAGGGACTATAACATTACAAGTTTAACATACTTCCTATTCTTGTGCAACACCTTTAGGCAAATTAAAAAAATAAGTCATCTTACTCGTCCTTTTAATTATTTTCGTCATTACTCAATCACTTACATACAGTTAGTATGCGCGTGATTGAGTGCCTATATATAAATCGTAAAATTCTTTACATTTTGTTTTTTTAAACAGCCCTACAGTATTGGTCCGACCTTAGGATGTTTAAAAAGACAAAATGTAATAGAATTTTTGATTTATATTTAGAAAATAATTAAAATCACTTCGCAATCTGACCCATTTATTTTTTTAATTTGCCTTATCCTCTTCACTGCTGCTTTTTACAATTTTTTTAACTGATTTCTCAAATTTTTGCCTCGGAAGCATAACTATTCTTCCGCATTCAACGCATTTAATCTTAATATCTGCTCCGAGCCTTATTATTTCCCACTGATTACTGCCGCAGGGATGTTCCTTTCTAGTCTGTACTATATCTCCAATATTAAAGTTAGTTACCATTTTTAAACCTCCTTTTTGTTTTCAACAAGGACCCTTGTAGGGTATTGTATGTGTATTCCATTCTTTTCAAGAGCAGCTTTTATTCTTCTTCTAATCTCCATTTCAACATCCCACTGGCCCATTGGATTTGTTCTAGCTATAATCCTTATAGTTGTTCCTGCCTCTCCAAACTTTGTTATTCCAAGTACGTTTGGTCCTTCAACTATATCTTGTTTTTCCTTTTTAATATCTTCCAATACCTTGTTTATTATAGCAATAACTTTATCTGTATTCTCTTCATAGGCTATATCCACATCAACAAGTGCTCTCATGCTTCCTCTGGATTTGTTTGTTACCTTAACTATACTGCCATTTGGTACTATATGAAGGTCTCCAGAAAAATCCCTTATCTTTGTAATTCTAAGTCCTAAAGCTTCAACAATACCAGTCATCCCATCTATTTCTACAAAATCTCCAACTGCAAACTGATCTTCAAAAAGTATAAAAAATCCAGTGATTACGTCCTTAACCAAGTTCTGTGCACCAAAGCCTATTGCAACTCCTGCAACACTTGTAACGGCTAATACTGTTTTAATCTCAAACCCTAACACATCAAGTATCCATACAATGGCTATAAAATACATTACATATCTAATTATACTTTTTAAGAGCTCACTTAGGGTATCTGCTCTTCTATTGTTTATTCCAAACCTGGAGTTTTTCTGTCTTTCAAAAAACTTTTCTATTATAGAGCTAAATATTTTAACAAATATCCTAGTTATTATAAATATTAATACTGATTTTATCAATAATATAGCATAATTAATTAGTTCCTTATATGTTATCATTTCTCCAAAATATTTTACTATTTGCGATTTAATATCCATTATATATCTACTCCTCAGATCCATATTCTCCAAATATTTCTTTAACCTTTGATATTTGATACTTTATACCAGCCAAAAATCCATCCATATCAAATTTTGCTATCTTATCTCTTATTGAAGTTATAAATTCAGGTGTTTTATCTTCTGAAGGAGCTATCTTAATATCAAGCTTCTCCTCCTTGTCCTTAATAGAAACTCTATCAACAAGAGGATATTTGCTCCACTCTAAATCAGAAAAATGCCACCATTCAGTTTTTGCCCCCTTGAATCCATTTTTATACATTATATTTTCAAGAATCATTGAATTCTCTGCTGCTTCTGCATCCACATCTCTGTAATTTCTATCTCCCTTTTTCGAAAAGGTATCAAAATCTGTAGGCATTTTAACTTCTTTGCCGTTTTTATCTACCAGGGTTATATCTATAGCTGCCCCCCTGCTGTGCACTGATCCTCTTTTAGGATCAACTATATATCTAACATCAGGTTCCTCTTTCCACAATTCATACTGTACTGCTCTTGGTCTATAGGCATCCCATATCTTTATCCTTAGTCCAAGTTTTTTTAACTCCTCATTTGCTTTTTTTAATTTTTGCGCAGTTCCAAGTCTTAAATATGCTGTATTATCAGTGTATAAATTTTTACCCGTTATGTTTCTCTCTGTTCCATATCTAAGCTCAATTACTATATCAGGAATTAAATCTGAAACCTTTATAAATTCATCATTATTCATTGGTTTTTCGGGCTCACCCATATCCATTGCAACAACCTCAACATTTCCATTGTCCTCAGTGAAGCTTATAACCCCTATACCAAGAATAATTATTGCAGCTATATTTACAATTATACATATTAATATAAGCTTTCTAATTTTTCTGGTTATTGTCATAAAAATTCTCCCAAAAAATTATTTCATTTAACTTTTCGTATTTATAAAAAATATATATGCCATTGCTTGTATTATAAGTATTATAAGGCATATTCGATAAAATAACTAGTCAAAGATTTTGAGGATATTTTGTGTCAGACGAGGAAATAGAAGCTCAAGCTAGTGGTGCTAACTTGAGTTTCTATTGACGAAGTATGACGCAAAATAGACCAAAATATTGACTAGTTATTTTATCGAATATGTCCAATGAAAAGAAGGAAGATAGCAAACTATCTTCCCACTTCTTTAAAGGTTTTTACTCCTGTTATCATACTAACATTATACATAGCTTTTATTTTAATTTTTTCTTCATTCTTCAACTCATCAACTTTTGCCTTGTTCTCAAAGGATGTCTTTATAGAAAGCCCACAGCTGCGTGTAACCTCTCTAGGCGTTGGAATAACCTGAAACTCCATGCCTAAAGCCTTAAGCTGGCTTTCTGCCTGCATGGCAAAGTTAGTGCTGTTAAATGTCAGTAACAAGTATTCTCCCATAATATCTCCTACAGTGTTATTGAATTTGATGCATTGTTAAGCTTATCAACTATTGTATACATATTTGTAATTGAACCTATAACAAGCTTTTCCTTTAATCCATAGAAATCAAGGCATGTTCCACAGGATAATATTTCTACTCCATTGCTCTCCAATGCCTTTAAGCTTTCAAGAACCTCCGAACCCTCAGATGTAAGCTTTACTCCAGCATTTACAAACATTATTGTTGCTGGTCTTTTGCTGCTTTCTGAAAGAGCATATAGATAGCTTTTCATAAGTGCAGTACCTAGCTTGTCGTCTCCTCTTCCAAAAGTATTACTTCCTATTAGTATTGCAATACTTCCCTTATCACCAAAGTCCATGCACTCACATGCAGCCTTTGTTTTCTTTACAGAAATATGATATTCTCCATTATTATCTACTACACTGCACTCCATGCCTTCATTTTTTACAAATTTCGACACATTATCCCTTGCAGCTTCATTATCAACTATTACCTCAAATTCACCTTCACTTATTGATTCCATTTCTTTTTTTGTCATTATAACTGGCTTAGGACATGCAAGTCCTCTACAATCTATTATCTTCATATTTTGACCCCCAAAATAAATATTAATTACGTTATCCTTACAAATATAATATAGCAAAAAATAGGGGTGATAATTTATGTATAGATAAATTATATAGATAAACTTTTAAGTATTAATTTTTTCTATAGAACCATGACTTTTCCCTTCAGCCAGTCCAGCACAAAATTGTATTTCATAAAATACACTGCAAATTTTGATTTCTCTATAGAGGAGCTAATAAAAGAGTCTCCTGATATAACTCCAAGCAGAGGCAATATCAATGCAAATACTAAAAATAATATTATTAGGGCCTTCATTAAACCAAATACTGCTCCACCTAGTTTATCAACTATACCTAAGGGTGTCTTTCTGACAATTCCCTTTGTTATCCCTCCAACTACCCTTACCAGGGTAAATACCAACGCTAAAAATATAATAAAGCTTACTGCATTTATTATTAAATATGCAATTCCATCCGGGGCAGGCATTCCATTTACTTTTATCATGCCCAATATTAAATTGCTCATTTCATTTCCCTGTAAAATTTTCTTTGCTATTGCATCCCTTAGATAAGCGTATATTCCTGTTTTTGACATTACTAATTCAGTAATTATAGCTGAGACATATTTCCCAAAATATAAGGAGATAAATATTGCTGCTGTATTTATAAGTGAAATGATTACTCCCCTCATTGCACCATCAATAATTCCCCATGCAGCGACTCCTATAATAATTATGTCAACTAAGTTCATGTTCACATTTTTCACCTCCCTATACATATATATAAATTATATTTTATAATATTTACTTTTACAAACATTTACCGGAATAATATTTACCTTATCTGGATAAACTTCTTATATACGTGTGTTAGGAGGAATTTGTATGCTTCAAACTTCAAGCCTACTGTTCTCAATAGAAAGCTCCAAGCCAAATGCCTCTTTTTTACTTTCAAATGAGATTTCTGATTTAATAAATCAAAACTACAATACGGATAGAGAAGTAGTAATTCTCTGTATAGGCACTGATCGTTCTACCGGTGATTGCCTTGGGCCTCTGGTTGGCCATAAACTTACCTCATATTATACTTCCAAGTATGCAAAGATATTTGGAACCCTAAAGGAACCTGTTCATGCAAAGAACCTTGAAGAAAAGATTGATGGTATATACAAGGAAATGGAAAATCCTTTTATAATAGCTATAGATGCCTCCCTTGGAAGAACTGAGAACGTTGGTAAAATAAATCTCTACAGGGGTCCACTTCATCCCGGCGCCGGCGTAAATAAAAATCTAAAATCAATAGGTGATATAAGTATAACAGGCATAGTAAATATATCTGGATTCATGGAATACCTGGTACTTCAAAACACCCGCCTCTCACTTGTTATGGAAATGGCGGATATTATATCCCTAAGCATCTATAGTTCTCTAAAAACTCTACTATCTCAAAGTGAATTAGTATAATAAACACACCACAAGGATGCATCCCTTGTGGTGTGTTAAATTTCATTATAACCATAATATATTAATGTAACTTTTCTTCATTCTTATATAACTTAAATATAATAATCCTAATCTGTTAGTAGTGGAGAATAAACTCTTCTATTTATCATATATTCTAATTCTCTAAAGCTCTTACCATCTGCATCTATTAAAAACGAACCATTTTCATTTCCCATAACGCTGCTTGTTATCTGTGCCAATCCCTCATCTCCATTAGAATATATGTAAACATCAGAAACAACCCTATCACTAAACCTATAAACGCTATACCCTTTCTTCCCCAAATACTCCTGTACCTCCACAAGCCTATCATCCACACTCACAATCATACATACCCCTCCTTACCATTAGTATCAACCCTAACCACAAAGTTATACCATAATTAGTTTACATAAAATATGGATAATACCTCTTAACTTAATAGTTAATTTATATCTTGAAATACCGTTCCAACCGAGGTATCGGGGCATTTAACCCCTTGGAAAACACTCCCTGGGTGTTGAAATTCTAAGATTGCATGGATGGCGACAACCTAAGAACATTCGAAACTCATATGTTGCAAGAATTCTACATATTTTATTCTTTTAAACATCTTAGGGTCGAACCAATTAAGCAGAGCTGTTTAAAAAAATAAAATATAAGAATTCTAGTGCATCATATTTCAAACAATCGAATTGTTCTAAGGTTCTCACCATCCATGCAATCAAGAATTTCTAACACTCGGTCGAAGTTTTTCCAAGGGGTTAAATGCCCCGATACCTCGGTTTCCACTGTTTTTCATGTGATAGAAAGTTACCTGATAATATTCTCTTGATTTTAGAGTTATTTAAACGAAAGTATCTTATTATCTCAAAGCTATCTAAATAACTCAAGAACCTGTCACCCTGACAAGTCTTTTTTTATCCCTAAAGCCTACTTTCACAAAATTATAAATTTGAGCCTGTTTAGTTTCATCATAAAGTACATGAAATTTCACACAACTTCATAATGCTGGTTACTTATTTTTAATTGTATAAAATGTGGCTAATTGTTCATGAATAGCTTATCAATAGGAAATTAAACCAGTGAAGGTCAAGAAATATTGCTGGAGGAGACATTGGAGCGAGTAAATAG